>CP073041.1:3631206-4236408 GCA_025370055.1 Woronichinia naegeliana WA131
CACTTTTTATGAGCAGTCCAACCGCTTTGAGCAGACCTGTGAATATTTTGCTGAGTCCCTACGCGCCTTGAAAACAACGGACAATTTATTTGCCTACGCTGTATTTCTACAAAAACATAATCAATTGGATCAAGCGAATCTTTACTACACAGAAGCTCTTCAGATTTATAGAAATTTAGGAGATTTGCCTCTTGTGGCCACGATGCTCAACAATTTGGCTGCTTTGCATTACGCTAAAAATGAAAGGTTGATCGCGGAGCAAGAATACCAAGAGGCTTTGCGGATTTATCAAAAATTAGCGGTAGAGACTCCCCGTTCTTTTCTGCCCGATGTAGCCACAACTCTCAACAATTTGGCTGTTTTGCATAGGAATAAAAATGAAATGGCGATCGCCGAGCAAGAATACCAAGAGGCATTGGAGATTAGGAGAGAATTAGCGGTAGAGAATCCCCGTTCTTTTCTGCCCTATGTGGCAGTGACTCTCAACAATTTAGCTGTTTTGCATTGGAATAAAAATGAAATGGCGATCGCGGAGCAAGAATACCAAGAGGCTTTGCAGATTAGGAGAGAATTAGCGGTAGAGAATCCCCGTTCTTTTCTGCCCGATGTAGCCACAACTCTCAACAATTTGGCTGTTTTGCATAGGAATAAAAATGAAATGGCGATCGCCGAGCAAGAATGCCAAGAGGCTTTGCGGATTTACCGAGAATTAGCGTTAGAGAATCCCCGTTCTTTTCTGCCCGATGTAGCCATGACTCTCAACAATTTGGCTAATTTGCACCTTGATATAAATGAAGTGGCGATCGCCGAGCAAGAATACCAAGAGGCTTTGCAGATTTACCGAGAATTAGCGGTAGAGAATCCCCGTTCTTTTCTGCCTGATGTGGCCATGACTCTCAACAATTTGGCTGTTTTGCACCAATGTAAAAATGAAAGGTTGATCGCGGAGCAAGAATACCAAGAGGCATTGCAGATTAGGAGAGAATTAGCGGTAGAGAATCCCCGTTCTTTTCTGCAATATGTGGCCACGACTCTCAACAATTTGGCTAATTTGCATCAGAATAAAAATGAAATGGTAATCGCAGAGCAAGAATACCAAGAGGCATTGCAGATTAGGAGAGAATTAGCGGTAGAGAATCCCCGTTCTTTTCTGCCTGATGTCGCCATGACTCTCAACAATTTGGCTATTTTGCATTGGAATAAAAATGAAATGGCGATCGCGGAGCAAGAATACCAAGAGGCTTTGCAGATTAGGAGAAAATTAGCGGTAGAGAATCCCCGTTCTTTTCTGCCCAAGGTTGCCATGACTTTGATTAATCTCAGTCTTTTTTATAAACAAGATCAACCAGAAGCCTCTATTACTCTCGCAGAAGAAGTTCTGGAAATTGCCCAACAGTTTCCCGATCTGCCAAGCGTTCAACAATATGCCGAGGCCGCCCGCGCAGTTTTACAGGCAATATTAGAATGATGATTCAGACCAAGCGATCAGCCAAAATGTCCTCGTAGGGGTTTGGTTTCCAAATCCATTATTTTATTAAAATTAAAGGGCGATTTGTTAAAATTAAACCATTACACAAACCGAATTTTCAACATGGCACAAATTACCCTAGATATCCCCGATGAACTCCTAGAACAGTTAGAAAAAACAGGAGAAAATCCTGCCGACTGGTTAAGTCAACATCTACCTAATTTTTTAAAAAGTTCCTCCACCTTACCCGCTCATTTATATCACTATATTCTTAATTTTATTGCCAGTAATCCTACCCCCCAAGAAATCTCAGACTTCAGACCCACAGCCGAAATGCAGGAACGCCTAAAAACTTTATTAGAACGCGAGCATGCAGGAAAACTTACCCCCTCAGAACAAATTGAGTTAGATGAATATGAGCGCATTGAACATATTGTCATCATGCTAAAAACAGGCAACCCGACAAAAGAACGATTAGCTGAACGACAACGCCTTGTCCAATGAATAGTTTTGCGATCGCAATTCGCCCCTACAAAATAGCCTGATTTGGTAGGGGTTTGGCTCCCAAATCCATTGTTTTATTAAAATTAAAGGGCGATCTTTTGGTTTATCAATAAAAAGGAAGGATGATTAAAATTAGTATTTTAAAAACGCGATCGCACTACCCGAATCTGGACGGCACAGGCTTTTAACTCTGGTTCATGGGAAATTGGACAGGCGATCGCATGGGTTAATTCATTGGCTTCAGCTTGGTCTGCCCAGAGTGTTCCCCAGTGCATCGGCACAAATACCGTTCCTGGCCTGGTTGTGTCCTGAATCTGTGGATAGGACACGTCACAATGAATAGACTGACTGTCTTCCAGAAATACGATCCACAGGTCTAGAACATTGTCCCAAATAAAACATAGCCTGACATTTGCCCCATCAAAGGATTGACTAGATTTTATCAGGATACTAACTGTTACTCTTCACCACCTTGAAGTTTAATAATCACAAAGCCCCAGGCTAGACCCACTAGGGTTAAACCAATTAAAAGAAAGGCTCCATTGACTAACATACTTTCCGCGCTCATGGTGTGATCTCCTAAAATATTTGAAAAAGCAGCGTTAAACTGTGAAAAGAAGTGTTATTGATTACTTCTACCGTTGAAGGTAAAAAATAATTTTTCTTAAGAAATTATCTCACAAGAGGGTCAGGCTTTTTGCGAGTTGAAAGGTCAATTACTTGCTGGTACGACGATTCATTCTCTAGTTAGTCCCCCAAATTTAGGCAAGGATGAGGTGCTGGCATGGTGGGAAACCGTTCCCTTTAGGGCTTAAATAGAAGAATCTGTTTAGTAAGTTCCGATGCGTGTCATTCGTATTCTTTCCTTCATCCTCGCTCTCTGGTGCTGTTTCTGGCTGACCGCTTGTCAAGCAACGACGGCTCCCCTCGAACTTGCCCCCGATGGTGACATTGTTCAAAAGGCGATCGTCTGGCAGTTAGAGCAAACTCAAGAACGTTTGAGCCAACAACTGAAGACCAGTCCTCCCCAATTAGCGATCAATAAAATTCAGGTTAAGCTCCTAGAACCGATTGTGATCAGTGAGTTACCGGCCTATCATCTGACGGGTTTTTATAATGTCACCCTCACCTTGCCCCGACAAACCGTTACCCAAAAACGGAATGCCTTTGAGATTTATCTGCAACGTCAAAGCGAAGGCAAAAGTTGGCGATTATTACAACGACAGGTCAATGCAGAGGAGAAAACACAATGGTCAAGTTATCTCATTGAACCCTAACTTTCCGATCCTAGCTCTATGAATATTTTATTTTTAAGTAATGGGCATGGAGAAGATCTAAATGCCAGTTTAGTGGTTGAATCCCTTCAGAAACAATATCCTGATCTCTCTCTAGCTGCTATGCCTTTAGTGGGTTTAGGAAATGCCTACAAACGTTTAGGACTTGCCCTCCTTGGCCCCACCCAAAATTTACCCTCTGGGGGAATTATTTATACTAATCCGTTAAATTGGTTAAAAGATATTGCCTCCGGTTTAATTCGCTTAACGATTCAACAAATCCAGACTATCTTAGCCCATCGTCATGATTTTGATTTAGCGGTTGCAGTGGGGGATATTGTACCGATCGCCTTTGCCTATATTACCGGTAAACCGTTTGTTGCTTTTATTGTTTCGACTTCTAGTTATTACGAAGGAACGATTCGCTTACCGTTAATTACTGAATATTGTCTGCGATCGCCCCGTTGTCAAAAGATTTTTACCAGGGATCAATTTACTGCCCAGGATTTACAGCAGAGAGACATGAAAAACGCGGTTTTCGCTGGCTATCCGATTATGGATATTTTAGAGCCTCAAGGTAAAGATTTAAAACCTGATCCTAATCAATCCATGATTGCCCTCTTGCCAGGGAGTCGTGTTCCAGAAGCGATTAATAATTTGGGTAAACAATTACAAGTTTGTGAAGCAATTAGTGAGCAAGAAAATTATTTATTTTGTGCCGCTTTAGTTCCTAGTATTACCGAAAAAAATTTAGCAGCCCTAGCCCAACAATTAAACTGGCAATATTTAGGTTCAGGTCAATTGCTTAAACATCATTGTCGAGCCCATTGTCATTGGGATGCTTTTTCTGATATTTTACAGCAATGTCATTTGGCGATCGGGATGGCGGGAACGGCGGTGGAACAGGCAGTGGGTTTAGGAAAACCGGTTGTACAAATTCCTGGAGATGGCCCTCAATTTACCTATGCTTTTGCGGAGGCCCAGATGCGGTTATTAGGTTCTTCGGTTATTACCATCGGCAAAAATCCTGAGGGGAATACTCTTTTTTCCGAGGCAGCAAATCGTATTATTGCCATTTTAAGCGATAAAAATTATCTTGCTCTTTGTCAACAAAATGGTTTAGAGCGCGTAGGATTGGCAGGTGGATCGGCGGCGATCGCGACACAAATTAGAGATTTATTATCTTGAGATAAGTTTCATATAAATAGGTTAATATTTGATCCTTTTTAGATTATTTAAAATAGGAAAAACAGATAAAAATTGCATTATACCTAGGGAGGTTAACCAATCGGTAACTTTCCTACTCCAAAACAACAAAAATCTGATAGGATCAGAATATTTAGTCAAATTCTGCTGAAAAATTTTGAAGAAACGCTCCCATTATTGGTTATTAATCCCCTACATTCGCCCCCATCTGCGAACCATTTTTCTGGCTTTTCTTTGTACATTGGTATTTACTGTCTTTTGGCCGATCCTGGCCTGGTTGGTAGGACGAATGGCGAAATATATCGGGGCGGGAGATGTGCAAGCCATTGTCACCTTAGCAGGAGTGGCCGCCGGTATTTTTCTGGTT
Organism: Woronichinia naegeliana WA131; assembly: GCA_025370055.1. Lineage (NCBI taxonomy): Bacteria > Bacillati > Cyanobacteriota > Cyanophyceae > Synechococcales > Coelosphaeriaceae > Woronichinia > Woronichinia naegeliana. The sequence goes on from CP073041.1 coordinate 3,636,026, forward strand.
AGGGGAGCAGCCCAGTATGGGCAAGATTCTTTGATGGCTAAAGCTGCTTTAACGATCGCTCTCAATTTACGTCAGCAAGTCTATGCCCATTTACAACGGTTAAGTTTAAGTTATTTTGAAGCCACCAAAACGGGGGATTTATCCTATCGTTTAACGGAAGATATTGATCGCATTGGCGAAGTGGTGAATAAGCTTTTCCATGACTTTATTCCCTCAGTTTTACAGTTAATTGTGGTCTTCGGTTATATGTTTTGGCTGAACTGGACATTGACCCTAGCGGTGTTAGTGGTCGCTCCTTTAATGGGAATATTAATCGGCTTTTTTGGTGAGCAGTTATTAAAATTTAGTCGCCGCAGTCAAAATCGTATTTCTAATTTATCCTCTCTGTTAACGGAAGGTTTAGCGGGTATTCGTTTAATTAAAGCCTTTGCGGCGGAGGATTACCAATTAGGGTTGTTTGCGGAAGAAGCGCGTCAACATCGGCGATCGCAGTTTTTAGCAGAACAGGTTAAGGCTCTACAATTTGTGGTAGTCGGTTTTTTAGAAGCAATGGCAGTAGTCTTTCTCTTCTGTTTAGCAGCTTGGCAAATTTCTGAGAAAAATTTAACTGGTATTGGTTTTATTAGCTATATCACCGCCGTAGCCATGCTCATTGATCCCATTAGTCATATCACCAATGATTATAATATTTTTAAGCAGGGTGAAGCCTCCATTGATCGCATTTTTGAATTATTAGATGTGCAGCCAATGGTTACGGATAAACCCCAAGCGATTAGTTTACCTAAAATTACAGGTAAAGTGGAATATCAACAGGTGGGTTTTGAATATCAAGTCGGAAGACCAGTCTTAAAAAATATTAATTTTATGGCTCAACCAGGGGAAATGATTGCGCTGGTGGGAGCATCGGGAGCAGGGAAAAGTACCCTCGTTAATTTGTTAATGCGTCTCTATAATGCTACCTCTGGCAAGGTCTTAATTGATGGTTATGATGTGCAGGATGTCACTCTGAAAAGTTTACGAGATCAAATTGCCATTGTTCCCCAGGAAAATATGCTTTTTTCGGGCACGATCGCCCAAAATATTGCCTTTGGTCAGAATGATTTAGATTTTTTTCTGATTGAAGAAGCGGCAAAAATCGCTAATGCCCATCAATTTATTACTGAACTTTCCCAGGGCTATCACACCTATGTGGGTGAAAGAGGCGTAAATCTTTCAGGGGGTCAACGTCAACGAATTGCGATCGCCCGTGCCATTTTGCGAGATCCTGGCATTTTGATTTTGGATGAAGCCACCTCGGCCCTGGATTCCGAATCAGAAGCCTTGGTGCAGGAAGCCCTAGACCGCATTACCCAAAAAAGAACGGTGTTTGTAATTGCCCATCGTTTAGCGACTGTTCGCCGTGCTAATCGTATTTTCGTGCTTCAGCAAGGGGAAATTATTGAAGCGGGAACCCATGAAGAATTGATTGCTCAACAGGGGCGTTATGCTGGTTTTCATGCCCAACAATTTGCACTCTAAGGATCTAAATTAATAGAGATAATGTATCTTCAAAGTCTTTATCTAAAAAACTTTCGTAACTATACGGATCAATGGGTAGAATTTAATGCGCCTAAAACGATTCTAGTGGGTCAAAATGCTCAAGGAAAATCCAACCTTCTAGAAGCTATTGAATTGCTTGCTACTCTAAAAAGTCATCGCACCAGCCGCGATCGCGATCTGATTCAAGGTGGCCAGGAAACGGGATTGATAAAAGCGAGATTAGAACGGAATTATGTCGAGCAAGAACTAGCATTAACACTAAGGCAATCAGGACGGAAAAATTTGAGCCTTAATCAGGAAAATGTGCGTCGTCAATTTGATTTTTTAGGCGTTATTAATGCCGTTCAATTCTCCTGTTTAGATTTAGATATTGTGCGTGGTGCACCAGAAGTTCGTCGTCATTGGTTAGATACCTTGCTCATTCAATTAGAACCAATTTATAGTCATATTCTTACCCAATATCAACATATTCTTAAACAGCGTAATGCTCTGTTAAAAAAACTCCGTCAACAACAGGAAGAGTCTCAACCCTTAAACACTTTTGATCTGGAACAATTACCCCTCTGGGATCAACAATTAGCCGAAATGGGTTCCCGTGTTAGTCGTCGTCGTGCTAGGGTTTTAACCCGTCTGGCTCCCCTGGCCCAAGTTTGGCATCAACAGATTAGTGGTCAAACTGAATTTTTGGCGATCGCCTATGAACCCAATATTGTCTGGCCAGAGGATGATCCCCAAAGCGTTCAACAAGCCTTTTTAGCTAAAATTGAACAACGACGCATTGCTGAACAACAATTAGGAGCCTCAGTAGTTGGCCCCCATCGAGACGAAATTGCCCTGAGTATTAATCAAACTCCTGCTAAATCCTACGGTTCCCAGGGACAACAGCGCACCCTGGTTTTAGCCTTGAAATTAGCAGAACTGAGTTTAATTGAGGAAGTGGTGGGAGAACCACCTCTATTACTGCTCGATGATGTACTAGCAGAGTTAGATCTGCAACGTCAAAACCAACTACTCGCCGTCATTCAAGATCGTTTCCAAACCCTGATTACTACGACCCATCTTCAAGGATTTGATGATCAATGGCGAAAAGCCTCTCAAATTTTAACGGTTCAAGGGGGACAAATTTGTGACAATTTAGGATAATCTAGACTCATTCTCTGACTAATTAATAACCTCTTAATAGTCTTTAATACCCTTAATTTATTTCTTGGTTTAAACTGATGTCTGCCCTACACAATTTTCCAACTATTGATGATTATGTCAAAAATTGGCAGCAACTTTCTCCTATTTCTCAATTTAGAGAAGTTCAACTCTCTGAAAACCAGCATGAGCATCGGCCCTTAGTCAGTATCATTACCGTTGTTTTTAATGCAGCTTCTGTCCTCGAAGCAACTCTAGAAAGTGTTTTTCAGCAAACCTATGACCAGATTGAATATATCTTAATTGATGGTGGTAGTACCGATGCAACGTTGTCAATTATTCAGCAATATCAATCCCAAATTAGCTTTTATTTAAGTGAACCCGATCGCGGTCTTTATGATGCCATGAATAAAGGGATTTCTCTCTGTCACGGTCAGTTAGTGGGCATTTTGAATGCCGGAGATGTCTATGTTCCTTCGGCGATCGCTGTGATGGTGGAGCAGCATCTTCTATACTCTCAAAATATTCTAACTGGAAATTGTTATGAAGGGAACGCTAAGGAGCCAGACAAACCCTTTCTAGTCAAAGGAGATAGTCAAAAATTAGCTTATAGAATGGTTCCCCATACTGCTGTTTTTATGCCTCACTACTGTTATCAACAATGGGGACTTTATCATTTAAAATATCAAATTGCCAGTGATTACGATTTACTCTGTCGCTTTAAAGATCAAGGTGTGATTTTTACCAACGTTGATCAAGTTATTTCAATGACTGAACCAAGAGGTGTTTCTGGTAATTACTATCTAACTGAGTGGGAATATTCCCAAATCCGCTTAAGTTATCATTTAGTACCAAAAATTAATGCCCTACTATTTAGTTTTCGATCTTTTTTGACCATCACTATCCATACTATTTTAGAAAAATTAGGACTCTGGCAATGGGTCGAGGAGCGATTGTATCATGGTATCCGTTAGCGTCATTATTCCCTGTTATAATTCTGCCCAAACCATTGAGCGAGCCATTCAATCAGTGGCTAAACAAAGCTTAAGACCCCAGGAAGTGATTGTTATTGATGACGCAAGTTCAGATAATACGATAGAAATTCTGCAATCTTTACAAAATCACTATGGAAAAGATTGGTTAAAGTTAGTAATGTTAGCAAAAAATGCTGGGCCATCTTTCGCTAGAAATCAGGGTTGGGATTTAGCCAGTCAAAACTATATTGCTTTCCTTGATGCAGATGATGCTTGGCATCCCCAGAAAATAGAGCTTCAATATCAATGGATGATAGCCAACCCTAACGTTGCAATGAGTGGTTCTGACGGTTTTTTTCCCACACTTCATTTTTTATCTTATTGCTCCAAAATACTTCACTATGAAGACGCTATGATTGTTTCCATAACTCCAAATCAGATTCTTTTTTCTAATTTTTTTGTTACCCCTTCTGTCATGCTAAAGCGTGGTTTGAATTATCGTTTTGATCCCCAAAAGCGATATTGCGAAGATCATTTACTTTGGATGCAGATTGCTGTCGATCATTATCCCATTTACTTTTTTAGCTATCCTTTAGTTTATATTTTTAAAAGTTTTGGGATTGGTGGCTTAAGTCAACATCTTTGGGAAATGCGATTAGGTTATATAGATAACTGTTGGCAACTTTGGAAGTCCCATAAAATTTCTTTTTTAATGTTGAGTAAACTTGTTATTGTCACCCTATTAAAATTTATGGTTTTAACACTTTTTGGGCCAACTACTATGTCAAAATACAAAAATAATTGGTTGGCAAGAAGGGGAAAATAACGTTAGCATAAATTGAGTAATTAGCGACTTTGAAAGATATTTTGTACCATTGTCTTTTTTAAGCTACCAGCCATGCGATCTAATTCCTCAATTTCTCCTGCATCTAACCACCAACCAACGGCTCCAAAATTTTCTTCAGCTTGGGGAAGGGTTTTGGCTCCAGGGATGGGCATGGTTCCTTTACAAATACACCAATTTAGGGCAATTTGTGCCATTGTTTTCTGTCGAGAGGCCGCGATCGCCGTTAAGCAGGCTAAAAGTGGTTGAATTTGGGGGAGTAATTGACGAAATAGCAAACCCCGCAGACCAGAGGGAAATGGCCCCTGAACAGAATATTTGCCGGTTAATAATCCGAGAGTGAGAGGACTATAGGCAATCAGTTTAATGTTTAATTGATCGCACAAAACCTTTAAATCCAATTGAGTTACGGGATAGGTCGAAAGTAGAGAATACTGTACTTGTAAACTGGCAATCTGAATACCGCGATCGCCGAAAAATTGATGCGCTTTTTGTAATCGCTGGGGGCCAAAATTGGATAGACCGACGGCTTTTGCTAAACCCTGTTCACAAAGTTGGGCCAGCCCTGTCAACAAAATTCGTTCCTGCCAGGGCGCATAGTTAGCCGTTGACCAATGAAGTTGCACCAAATCCAAGGGACGTTGTAAACGCTGGGCTGAGGCTTGACCGGCTTTAAGGACTGACTGTGGTGTTAATCGCCAGGGATAGGCTGCTAACTTAGTTCCCACACAAATATCAGTTCCATGACTGCCTGAATAGGCCTGAGCAAATTCTCCTAACAAACTTTCACTTCTGCCCTGCCATCTTCCTGTCCCGTAGGAATCCCCCGTATCAAAAAAGGTGATACCATGACTTACACAAAAATCAAAAACTTGTTGCAGTTCTCGATCCATTTTCGGCTCATAACCCCAGAGCAACTGGTTTCCCCAAGCCCAGGTTCCACAGCCTAGAACGGGGAAAGCGATCGGGAAATTGTTTTCCATCATACTTGCTTGCCTGAGGGGGAATACTTAGTTTTTTTGAACACAGTTTTTGAAAAGATTATTCAATTTTGCAGTGAATAATATTCGACGATATATTGTAGAATACCTCATGGTGAGTTTGATAGTCAAGACTTTTTCGAGGTCAATCATTAATGAAATTGACAGTTTTTTACCTTACTTTAAACTGATAGCATAGTATTTCTGCTGGGTTTCCATGATTATAGCTAAGAAACTATCTTAGCTGATTCAGCAAAATTTAACAACCTCATAACTAATTAAATGAAAATTGCTACTTGGAACGTCAATTCTGTCCGCAGTCGTCAACAACATCTTCTCGACTGGTTAAAAACAAATCCCGTAGATATTTTATGTTTACAGGAAACCAAAGTTGTTGATCAAGACTTTCCCAAAACCCCCTTTGAAAACCTTGGCTATCATGTCTATATTTCAGGACAAAAATCTTATAACGGTGTCGCTATTTTTAGTCGTGAACCTCTACAGGAAATCTCCATTGGTTTTGCTCCTATTTTAGGAGAAGCATTAACCCAAAATTTTGATGAACAAAAACGGGTAATTAGTGGTGTCATTAATGATATTCGGATTATTAATCTCTATGTTCCCAATGGCTCAGAGATTGGTAGCGAAAAATATCTTTACAAATTAGCCTGGCTAAAATTACTGAAACAATATTTAACTCAACTTAAACAAAGTAATTATCCTGAATTTTGCGTTTGCGGTGATTTTAATATTGCCCCAGAAGATCGTGACATTCATGATCCCAAAGGGAAAGACAGTCATATTATGGCCTCTCCCCTAGAACGAGAAACGCTTCAGGATATTTTAAGTTTGGGATTAGAGGATGCTTTTCGGAAATTTACCCAAGAAAAAGGACATTTTAGTTGGTGGGATTATCGTACTGGTGGCTTTCAACGCGATCGCGGTTGGCGAATTGATCATCACTATTTAACCCCTCAACTCTACAAACAGGCTGTCAATTGCACCATTGATCGTGAACCCAGAACCTGGGAAAAACCCAGTGATCATACACCTGTCATTGTGGAACTAAATCTTAAGAATCGGTAAAAAATAGGTTATCAAAAAATTAAGTTTATTAAATATCAAAAATTAACGAGGTTTTTATAAAATCTTAACATTTATCGCCTATGGTATTGGGCAATGTTCCATCACCATGAGGTTAGAAATTCGCCTTGCTAATAATCTCCCTATTTGTGCTGAAAATTTTTGGAGTTGCCATTCTACTCCTTTTCATTGGAGACTTTCTTTCGACCTTTTTGTATCATGTGCCAGAACATATTTTTGGAAAGTTTCATTCCCTGGTTCACCACAGCAGTAATCGCAGTTTTCTACACTATGCGGTATTAACCCGCAATCCCCTCGTTTTACTGGACGGTATTTTAGGCGCACTGCCCTATTTTGTTTTTGTTCCTTGGCTATGGCAAATTTCCCCCTTAGGCACTATTTTGGGCTTGATTTTAGGAGAATTTCACGTTGTTTGGCGACACGTTTCTGTAATTAAATGGCAAACACCAAAACCCATTTTTCAACTTTGTGAAATACTACAGATCACCACCCCAGAAAGACATTGGCGACACCATCAAGATGCCAGAGCCGCCTTTGGGGATATTTTTAACTTTTTGGATTATCCTGCCCAAATTTGGTTTAAATTTTTACTATCCATGAAATTCAAATGGCGGCACACCTGGAAATCTGTTGTCAACCCATAAATTAGGATAACCAGAGCATGGGATCAAGTTGATAATATTGTTTAAGAATTTGATAAAGTTCGGGATGGTGTTGTTGCAGAGCCGCAGCATTTTCCAGAAAAGTTTCTGTAATCACCGCAAAAAATTCGGCTGGGTTAGTCGCTCCGTAGGGATCAATAATTGTTTTTAACCCATGCTCTAATTGACTCAATAATTGTTGATATTCTTGGCTACAAACCCTTGCCCATTGTTGGTAGTCAGTTTGGGTACGCAGTTTTGGAACACCATCGGCTTGATCTAATTGATGAGCAAATTCGTGAAAAATGAGATTATGGCCATCTTGCCAATCGTCTAAATCTCGACAGATCGTTTCCCAAGCTAAAACCACTTGCCCCTGTTTCCCCCAGGATTCTCCACTGACAATTAACGATTGTTCTTCGACTAAATATTCATCGATCGCGGCGGGTCGTTTAACCTGGAAAATTTGAGGATAGACTAGAATCGTGTTGAGTTGAGGATAATGGCCATCGGGCTGATTAAGGGAAAGTAAACAGGCTTGGGCCGCAATCACTAAACGCATTTCCTCGGTAATCACTAAACCCTGACAGCCAATAAATTGTTTAGTATTTAAGAAGATTTGGATTTTTCCCTGTAGCCGTTGCTGAAGTGGTTGGGGTAAATGAGAATAAAGGGGCGATCGCGTTTCTAGGATTTCTTGCCAAAGTGGTGAAAAAGGGGTTTTGGTAATTTGTTGGTGATAATAATGGATTAAGAAGGGGTGACCCCAAATATAAATAATAACGAGTAACAATAAGAGAAATAGGATTAAACTAGGGAGCATCTTAAGGGACATCCTTCTCAAAAATATTCAATAAAAATATCCAATTTTTTTTGTAATTGGGATGAAAATTTAGGTAAAACTAACCCAGAACTAAACTAGCCCAGAAATAATTTATAAGCTGGATTTTGACTTTCATCCCAGTAAGGATAGCCTAACCCCTCTAAAAAGTCTTGCCATTGTCCTCGTTCATCAGGGGGAACCTGCATTCCCACCACAATTCGACCTGAATCGGCTCCGTGATTGCGATAATGAAACAGGCTAATATTCCAGTTGGGACTCATACTTTTCAAAAACTTCATTAGTGCCCCTGGTCGTTCAGGAAATTCAAAACGGTAGAGTAATTCATGATCCGCTAAAGGAGATCGCCCCCCCACCATGTGACGTAGGTGAAGTTTGGTTAATTCATCATCGGTTAAATCAAGAGTATTAAACCCATTTTTAACAAAAGTTTCCACCATGCGTGTAGCATCACTGCGATTCTGAATCTGTACTCCCACAAAAATATGGGCAATTTGGGAATCAGCAATACGATAACTAAATTCTGTCAAGTTATTTTTGCCTAAACATTCACAAAATTTGCGTAAACTCCCCTGGGCTTCGGGAATCGTGACTGCAAAAATGGCTTCTCGTCGTTCTCCATATTCCGCCCGTTCCACCACAAAACGCAGACGGTCAAAGTTCATGTTGGCCCCACAAGCCACCGCAATTAAGGTCTTGTCGGTAATTTGTTCCCGTTCTACATAAGCTTTCATGCCAGCGATCGCCAAGGCTCCGGCGGGTTCCAAAATAGAGCGAGTATCCTCAAAAACATCCTTAATGGCTGCACAAATATCATCCGTATCCGCCAAAATGACTTCATCCACATATTGCTGACAAAGGGGAAAAGTCTGATCCCCCACTTCTCGTACGGCTACCCCATCCGCAAACAGCCCTACCTGCTCTAACTTGACCCGATGACCAGCCTTCAGGGACAAATACATGGCATTGGCATCCACTGGTTCTACCCCAATAATCTTAACTTCGGGATATAGCCGCTTCACATAGGCAGCAATACCGGCAATTAAGCCTCCACCCCCGATCGCCACAAAAATAGCGTGAATAGGTTGCTGATACTGGCGCAAAATTTCCATGCCAATGGTTCCCTGACCGGCAATCACATCGGGATCATTAAAGGGGTGAATAAAGGTTAAACCCTTTTCCTGCTCCAATTGGCGGGCATAGAGATAGGCATCATCATAGGTATCTCCGTGCAACACCACCACACCGCCCCTGGCTTTAACCGCCTCAATCTTCACCTGGGGAGTGGTCGTCGGCATCACAATAATTGCTTGAGTTCCCAATCGAGAGGCTCCCAAGGCCACACCCTGGGCATGGTTGCCGGCTGAAGCTGCAATGACCCCTTGTTTGAGTAACTCCTGGGACAAATGGGCCATTTTATTGTAGGCTCCTCGCAGTTTGAAGGAAAAGACCGATTGCAGATCTTCCCGTTTGAGGTAAACCCGATTATCAAGGCGAGTGGATAGATTAGGTGCGTAATCTAGAGGCGTTTCGATCGCCACATCATAGACACGAGCTTTGAGGATACGTTCAAGGTAATGGTCGGGCATGGTTGGAAGGGAGATGGGGAGATGGGGAGACGGGGAGATGGGGGAGACGGGGAAGATTGGTTTCTTAATTAATCTTACTTTTGCGGATGTCGATAATGAACGGATTCCAGGACAAAGGATATGTCACAGTGAAGATGCCATCTGTTTCTATTCTCAAAAAGCGTAATCGCGATCGCCTATGTGCCGTTTGCTAGGGTATTTGGGAAAACCCATTCAACTTGATCGACTTCTCTATCAGCCAGAACACTCCCTGGTTGTACAAAGTTATCAGCCGAAGGAAATGACGGCGGGTTTATTAAATGCTGATGGTTTTGGTCTGGGCTGGTATGGACAAGATCAGCAATCCTATCTCTATAAGAATATTTTGCCCATTTGGAATGATATTAATTTGCCCCATCTCAGTCGCTACATTGAGTCGGGTTGCTGGCTGAGTTATGTCCGTAGTGCGACACCACCGTTGGCGGTAGATTTAAGCAATTGTCAGCCCTTTAGTCAACAAAATTTGTTATTTATTCATAATGGTTTTATTAATCATTTCCGAACGACTTTATATCGTCCCATTCGAGAGCTATTAAGTGATCAATGTTATCAGTTTATTCATGGAACAACGGATTCAGAACATATTTTTGCGTTGATAATCAATGAATTACAAAAATCGCCCCATCTTTCCCTGTTTAAGGCAGTCGAAAAGGCGATCGCTATTTTAACGGACTTAGCCAAGCAGAAACATACCTATTTTTCCGCCAATCTGATCATTAGTGATGGTCAGCAGATCGTCGCCTGTCGTTATGCCAATCGTCAACCAGTCCCAAGCCTTTATTGGTTAAAAAATGATATGGGTTATCCAAACGGAATTATTATTGCTTCTGAACCACTTTTTGAGGGAAATTGGCAAGCTTTTGAAGCGAATAAGATTCTTCAGTTTAATTAAACCATGTCCATTTTAGGAACTGTAGTTTTTTAGATACATTTCAGGGACAAGTCCCCCTTTTTAAGGGGGATTTAGGGGGATCAAACGCTATTGTGCAAGAAATCTAGTGAGTCTAAGCAAATTTAAGGTGTTTGAGATTAAGCAGGCTTAGAAACTAGTTTATTAACCAACCATTCCACCATATTGACGCGCTGATAGGGACGACAGATTGAGGCGATCGCGTCTTGATCTAACTCCACATTTAAGGTACTAATGATATTGCCATAGACAGCATTGCTAGAAAATAACGAATCAGTAGTAATATCAAGGCATTGAAGATCAAAAAACTGCTCTTGACTCTGGGGATCAAAATCAATCATTAAACTAGAACCATAACCACAGTCTTTTAAGATGGCAAGACAATGTAGGGTTTTTGCTAAGAAATCCTTTGACCAACCCTTCTGACCTTGATTTTTATTGACTCCTCCTCCATATTCAAACATAATTACTTGAGGCAAAAGTTTAGGGTTAAGTTGCGGTAATTGCTTAATGACATTATATTCCCAACGGGTGTGACCTTTAGTTGATGAAGGAAAAGAAAAGTGTTAACATGGGATGAAAAGTGACAAAGAGGAAACAATGATGACAGCAAAACTAATTAATGTAGAGGGTTCAAAGATAAAAATAGAACTAACATTAGAACTCAGTCGTTCAATGTTGGATACAGAAATAAATATTCAAAAAGGCTTAAACGAAGTAGGTTGCATCGCCAGCAAAGAAGCCTTGAAATATTTAGATACAGATGGTTCACCCTTAAAAATCGGTGAAGAAATCTGGAAGAGTAAGGGAGAGCAACCGAAAGAATATCAAACACCTTATGGTGAGGTTATAGTGAATCGTCATGTATATCAGCGTTCAGTAGGAGGAAAAACGTATTGCCCCTTAGAAAGAGAAGCAAGGATAATCATAACATCAACGCCATTATTGGCAAAACAGGTATCCTCAAAAATGTCAGGGATGGCAGGCAAAGAGGTGAAAAATGATTTATTAGAAAATCATGGTAGAAAAGTAGCGCTATCCTATATCCAAAGATTGAGTGAAGCAGTAGGAAGTGTGGTACAGGCAAAAGAAGAAGCGTGGAGTTATGCCCCGCCCAAGGAGGATAGCCAAATTGCAACAGTGGGAATAGGATTAGATGGAACCTGTATGCTGATGTGTGAGGATGGCTACCGTGAAGCAATGGTGGGAACCGTTTCCCTATACGATAGTGAGGGAGAACGTCAACATACAATCTATCTAGGTGCGGCACCAGAGTATGGAAAAAAGAGTTTTCTAGAAAGATTAGAAAGAGAAATTGAGCGAGCGAAAAACCGTTATCCAGAGGCAACATTGGTCGGGATAGCAGACGGGGCAGAATCAAATTGGAAGTTTTTAGAAAAGCAAACGGAAGAACAGATATTAGATTTCTATCATGCCTCTGGTTACTTAGGTGCCTTGGCAGAAGCGTTGCATCCTAATACAGTGTCAAAACAAAAAGAATGGTTGACTGAAAATTGTCGAGAACTCAAGCATGAAAAAGGAAAAGCAGGAGAACTGCTAAATCTGATGAAAGAAGTCAAAGAAGAAAAAAGTCATTCTAAGAATCTTACCGAGAAACTACAAGCGGCGATTACTTATTACGAGAATCATCAGCATCAAATGGATTATGCTGAATACATAGAGAAAAAGTATCCGATTGGTTCAGGTGTTACGGAAGCAGCTTGTAAGACGTTGGTCAAACAACGATTATGTTGTTCAGGGATGCGATGGAAGGAAAAAGGAGCAGGAATTATTTTGAGCCTACGAGCTTTGGTATTGACCAAGGAACGATGGAGTCAATTTTGGGCAAAACTTGATCAATATGGGTTCCCTGTAGAACCCTGATTACAACAGCTTTTATCAACTAAAGGTCGCACCCTTCCCAACCTTCAATATCTAATTTTAAAATGGTAATTTTCTGAGCCTTAATATTCTCAATAAAAGTGGGTAACGACAGGACAGAGACAGGTTTAAAATTGCGAGAAGAGCCAAACCAATCAGCCGCAAGGGAATTAAAATTATGGTTAAATAAGCCAGCAAAACTGCCGAGATAGAGAGATTGAATTCCGTCTTGATCCGATAAACAACTTTCAATTAAGGTAATGCCATATTGCTGGCTCAGTTTACGAAGTTTATTTACGGGCAACGGCTCAACTGCAATGGTTGGAAACCCTAACTTAGCAAAGATTTCACAGTAAAAGGCAAAAGTGCCAACCCCCACATCAATACAAAGACCCGTTCGATCTGAATCAATTTCAGGCAAAAGATAAGCTAACAAAGACTGACAACAAACTTCAACACGCATAGAATTAAGCTGAATGGGTAATTTTAGGAAAAATAGTGTTAAATTGTTCTAGGTTTTAGGAGACTGCGAGGGTGGCAACTACCTTAACACAAAATTCTTCTTCAAAAACCACTTTTTTATAATCTAAATTCCACAATTCTAAGGCGCAATCATCTTCAGCCTGGGTCGGAAAAAGGTGTAAGTGCAGCTTACGATATTCAGGATCATATTTACAATCCAGGTGTTGAATGGCTCCTGCTTGACGACGATCTAGGGCAACCGCTATTCTGAGGATAGCACTGATTTGACGAACCATTAAACGGTGTATTTCTGATAATTTCATATAGGATTCGTGACGTTTTTTGGGTTTACTGCGGCGATGGTAGCGGGCAATATTAGCCATTAATTCTAATTCAATCTCGGTAAAACCCAGGAATTCAGCATTACGAATGAGGTAATAGGAATGTTTATGGTGGGCAGAGTGACTGATATAAACGCCACAATTATGTAAAACCGCCGCCGCCCAGAGCCATTCCCGTTCTGTCGCTCCCCATTGATGCAAAACTCCCTGTAGCTGGTCAAAAATAGAGAGGGAAAACTGGGCTACTCGTTCTCCATAGACCAAATCGACACGATATTTATGGGCAATTTTCATGACGCTACGTTGACGAATTTCTCCCTGAAAACGCAGGCGATCGCCGATTAATCCATGCGTTAACATCCAATCGACAATGACCCCTTCCCGCAAAGCACGTTCGCAGATGGTAATGGTATCTAGATTGAGCATGGTCATGGCTTCGAGCAGAATCACCGCACCCGCGAGGATAATTTCGGCTCGCTTATCGGACAGTCCAGGGATGGCAAAACGCTGCTCGTAATTGAGAGTCATCAAACGTTTCACCCAGTCCCGTAGATCCTTGCGAGTTAACTGATAGCCCTGGAGAGGATTGGGGATTTCCCGTTGTTGATTCAGGGCGTTAATAATTCCTAGGGTTTCGATTGTGCCGGAAGTTCCCACTAGTCGCACGGTTTCCCCTGCTTGCAGAGAATGCCGCAGTTCATCAATGGGCCGTTCCAGCATCCCCCGGATATAGGCCCGTAAACTGACAAATTCTGTCACACTAATCGGATCGGTCTGAATAAAATCACGGGTGAGACGAACCGCCCCCACTTTAGTGCTACTCAAAAAACGAGGTTCCTGACTATCGGCCAAAATGATTTCGGTAGAACCTCCACCAATGTCAATGATGATATGGGGAAGATTCTGGAAGTCCATTCCTGATAGAACACCTAAGTAGATTCTTCTGGCTTCTTCCTGACCTGAAATTAAATCAACCTGTAAACCGACTTCCGTTTCTATGCGAGCTAGGAATTGGTTGCCGTTCGTGGCTTCCCTGGTGGCACTGGTGGCAACCGCAATAATGTGATCCACTCCCATACTCAGGGCCAGATCATGACAGCGTTTTAAGGCGGCGATCGCCCGTTCCATGGCCGATGAGGACAATTCTCCCGTTTTAGTGTCCCTTTCTCCCAGTCGTACCGTATCCTTTTCCCTGGCTACAATGGTAAACGTGGCTAACATCGGGTCAATACGAACAATGACCATATGAACAGAATTAGTGCCAATATCAATGGCCGCTAACATGCAAGGGTCAATGAGCCGATTGCTGCCTAGATTAGAGATGGCTGCGATCGAAGTACTAGAATCCAGCATGGTCGGCCTCCAAAGTGTCACCTTCATGAGTTTCCCCTAATTTCTGGCTAAAACGAGAAACTCCTTAAAAGAATTTAACCTAAGTGCAGTCATTGCCATTAGGGTTCGAGGTGGAAGTCGTGTTCTAATGTAGTGGCTCAAGCGTTTTGTCTGTGATAGCTGCAATACTTTCTTGGTGTTAGGGTTGAGCCGTTTGATCCTCTAACCGCCGCTATCTCCTCCTAATTTTTCAAGTTTGGTATTGCTGTTCGCCGTCGAAGTGTTACACAAAATTTGTAAAAAATTGTTACAATAGGTGCATTCTCTCTGGCCCTATTGCTTTTCATCCAATATTTAATCTTTGATGGTATGGCTAAAATTTCCCCTATTCTGCAAGTTGGCCTGAGTTGCGCTACTTTTCCCTTGTTGTTAGCTCTAGGAGCTTTACCTTGCTTAACAAAGACGTTGGTAGAACTAGGAGAGATGAGTGAAGAGGTTTTTCGTGGCGATCGCCTACCCGTGTTATCTTTCCCAGAGGCTCAAGAAGGGGAAGAAGCCTAGAGCCAGAACCAAGGTCTAGGCAAAATCGCTTTATTTCGATGGTAACTATTATTTTTATTCCGTACATTTACCCTTTTTAAACGCTTCGTTTATTCGCTATAGTCTTTGACTGTTAAGAAGATCTTAAGGTTTCTCTGTGATCGCCCACTCGCAATTAGGCTAATAACGATATAGCTTAAATCTTTGTTAGATGCGTTGAAAACCTATCGGGTTATAACGTAGCCCTTAGCATCTTCAATGATCATTTTATTTTTTAGTATATGGATCCTGTTTTAAACCCTAAGAAAAAATTTGTTTTAACAACCCCACTTTATTACGTTAATGATGTACCTCACCTGGGGAGTGCCTATACAACCATGGTGGCGGATACGGTGGCCCGTTTTAAGCGGCTCCAGGGTTATTCTGTTTTACTGATTACCGGCACTGATGAACATGGTCAAAAAATTCAACGAACGGCGGAAGCGAAAGGACTAAACCCCCAAACTCACTGTGATGCGATCGCGGCTAGTTTTGAGCAACTTTGGCAAAAACTTAATATTCAATATGATCGCTTTAGTCGTACTACCAATCCACGTCATGCGGAAATCGTTAAAGCCTTCTATAATAGAGTCTGGGAGCAAGGTGATATCTATGGAGCCCAACAGCAAGGTTGGTACTGTGTCGCCTGTGAGGAATTTAAGGAACAACGAGAGTTACTGGCGGATGGTTGCTGTCCTTTGCACCCTAATCTTCGGGCCGAATGGCGGGACGAGGAAAATTATTTTTTTCGGTTATCTCGTTACCAAACCCAGTTAGAAGAACTATACGCCACACACCCCGATTTTATCCAGCCGGAAAGTCGGCGTAATGAAGTTCTCAACTTTGTCACCCAAGGGTTACAGGATTTCTCGATTTCTCGCGTCAATGTGGATTGGGGCTTTCCCGTTCCCAGTGATCCAAATCACACCATTTACGTTTGGTTTGATGCACTCTTAGGGTATGTAACCGCTTTATTAGAGGCGGATCAAGAACCTACCCTTGAAAATGCCCTAGCCCAATGGTGGCCCATTAACCTACATTTAATTGGCAAGGATATTCTGCGCTTCCATGCGGTTTACTGGCCAGCCATGCTGTTGTCGGCTGGTTTGACCCTACCGAAGCAGGTGTTTGGTCATGGTTTTCTTACCAAAGATGGTCATAAGATGAGTAAAAGCTTGGGCAATACTCTTGATCCAGTTGAGTTGGTTGATCGCTACGGCTCCGATGCTGTTCGTTACTATTTTCTCAAGGAAATTGAGTTGGGACGAGATGGGGATTTTAGCGAAACCCGTTTTATCAATATTCTCAACGCAGATTTGGCTAACGATCTCGGCAATTTGCTCAATCGTACTCTAGGAATGGTCAAAAAATACTGTCAGGGTCAAGGGCCTCAGTTAACGGCTCAGGATCTGCCGGCCGGTAATGCTCTCTTCGTCTTAGGCAAAACCCTAGGCGATCGCGTCATTGAAGCTTACGATACTTTGGCTTTTACCCAGGCCTGTGAAGAAATTTTTACCTTAGTACGGGCTAGTAATAAGTATATTGATGAAACTGCGCCTTGGAGTCTTTTTAAACAAGGATTGCAACGGGAAGTCGAAATCGTTTTATACAGCGTTTTAGAATCTATTCGGTTAGCGGCCTACTTACTCTCTCCCATCATCCCTGATCTCAGTACGGCTATTTATCAACAACTTGGGTTTACCTTAGATTTTAACCAATGGTCAGAACTGTTACCCCAAGCTAATTTTGAGATTCATTGTCAATGGGGAGCTTTTCTACTTCCGAAAACCCCTAATCAAGCTAAACCCATTTTTGTTCGCTTAGAATTGCCAACGACTCAAACTCCCACTTAGGAGGGATACATAGAACGGCAATTGTTAGTATAATCTCAATCTTTGAGATAATTTTAGAACTTACGATTTTCTTTTAAAAACGCTTTACTTAATTTTTAACAATGAGGCTTACTAAAATGTTTGAAGATTTTGATAATGATCCGCTATTTACCCCTGATCAATTACTTGAAAATCGTGGTCGGGTTGCTATTTTCATTGATGGTTCTAACCTTTTTTATGCAGCCTTACAATTGGGCATTGAGATTGATTATACCAAGCTGCTTCATCGTTTAACCTCTGGCTCTCGGCTATTACGCGCCTTTTTCTATACCGGCGTTGACCGGACAAATGAAAAGCAACAGGGATTTTTACTCTGGATGCGTCGGAATGGCTATCGCGTGATCGCCAAGGATTTAGTGCAATTACCAGATGGTTCTAAAAAAGCCAATCTAGATGTGGAAATTGCTGTGGATTTAATGGCTTTGGTCGGTTTCTTTGATACGGCGGTTATTGTTAGTGGCGATGGTGATCTGGCCTATGCGGCGGATGCAGTCAGTTACCGAGGAGCCAGGATTGAAGTGGTGAGTCTGCGCTCCATGACCAGCGACAGTTTAATTAATGTTTCCGATCGCTATATTGATCTCGACCAAATTAAAGAGGATATTCAAAAAAATCCAAAGTCTAGTCTGACCTATGGTGGCTTTGCAACAATGGGGATTTTAGATGCCGATAAATCCCGCTAGATTCGATCCTAGACGAGAAATAAGCTAGGATACTAACGCCCCTTTTCCGCGATCGCTCCCTTGTTAAGCTTCTTCCGTCCTCTTGTTTCTCGCTATTGTCCTCAATGGGGATTAGGGTTAGCATTGCTGTTGCTCGGTCTAACGGCTTGTCAACCCCCTGATCCTTCCGTCAAAGTGACTCCTAGTAGTACTCCAACAGTGGAGAGCCATTTAACCCTAAATAAGGCTACCTTGGAACAGAGTAACAATAAGGGACAAACCCTCTGGAAAATCCAGGTGCAGGAAGCTATCTATACACCGGATCGAAAAAATGCCAAACTCTCTCAGCTTAAAGGCGACCTTTATAACAACGGCAAAATTGTTCTCAAAGTGGTAGCAGATCGGGGAGAAATTCAACAAGATGGGGAGTTAGTGATCTTGCAAGATAATATTCTGGCCATTGATCCCCGTAATAAAGTGGTGATTCGCAGTCCAGAAGTGGAATGGCGACCGAAGGAATCGATCATGGTCATTCGTAAGGGTCTCAAGGGCAACCATCCTGAGTTGGAAGTCACGAGCCAAGAGGGCAGCTATGATACCCAACAACAACAACTGACGCTGATGGGGAAAATTGTCGGACTGGCGGAGAAAAAACAACTGACTCTCAAAACGGAAGCATTGCGTTGGTTAGTGCCTCAACACAAAATTATCAGCGATCGCCGCATGGAAATCTCGCGTTTTAAGGGCAAAGAAATTACGGATCAGGTGACAACCTTGAAAGCCGAAATTCAACTGGATCGAAAAATCGTCTTGATTCAAGACAATCTAGAATTTAAGTCCCTCAAGCCGCCTCTGCAATTAGCCGGAAAAGTACTGGAATGGCATTATCAAGACCGAATTGTCACCTCTAGTCAACCCCTGCAAATTTTAGACTATCAGAATAAAATTACGGTGACAGGAAATCAAGGTAAAGTCGATCTCAATCAAAATATGGCCTGGCTCACAGGGGGAACCCAAAGCCAAAGTGAACAAAATCAATCGCAACTGTTTGCCGATCAACTCACCTGGAATATGCAAGCTCAAACCATTGAAGGTCTGGGAAATATTATTTATCAGCAAAATAAAGGCGTAAAATTTAATCTCACTGGGGATAAAGCGATCGGTTCTTTGCAAAACAATAGTGTGATTGTTACTAGTAACCAGCCAGAACGGGTCGTCACTGAAATTTACCCCTCCCCTAAATAGCCAAGGATACTCTTGATCATGCTTTCTCCCCCCTATATTTTTCTGATTCATCCCGATGAGTCTTTCGCCCAAAAAGCCCAGGCGGATCTACAGGATGGTGGTTATAAACCGCTCATTTTGATGAAGATTGCCCAGGTCTGGCAAGAATTAGAACGCTTTAGCCCCGCCATGATCATTCTAGATCGGGTACAGGCGGGGGAGGCCGGCCTTAACCTCTGTCGTCAACTACGGCAACAGGGTTATCAGGGAATTTTGTTAATGCTGGTGGAGCAAGAAACGGTGGAAGAACGGGTTATCTGTTTAGAAGCAGGGGCAAACGATTATTTACTGAAACCTTACCGTTCCGAATCCTTTTTGCAACGAGTTCGCTTTTACCTACAACCGAGTGAACCTCCTTCCGAGCAATTACAATTTACCAATCTTGTTCTCGATCTAGCCGCCCGTCGTCTCTTTCTCTCTGGGAAAGGGATTGATTTAACCATGAAAGAATTTGAATTGCTCAAATACCTGATGGCTCATTCTGGCGAAGTATTGACGAGGGAGCAAATTTTAGATAATGTTTGGGGCTACGATTTCCAAGGAGAGTCTAACATCATCGAAGTCTATATTCGTTATCTGCGCCTCAAAATTGAAGCAGAGGGACAAAAACGTTTGATTCATACGGTTCGGGGAGTCGGCTATGTACTGAGGGATGGATGAAGTTTTCGTTACATTCAAACCGATACTGGATTAGGATTAAAATTCGCTCTTTTTTTGATTCACCTTTATTATTTAGAAACTTTAAAGCCTTGAAACGTCATTTCACGATCCTTTTTTTAGGTCTATTTTTATGGGGCTGTAGCCCTCTTAGCTCTCGATTTTCTGTTCCTCCCCAGGTAATTGCCTCAGAACCATTACCCCAATCCGAGGGACAACAATTGCCGATCGCTGCGACTATGACCATTGGCGATCGCGTTATTGAATTGGAAGTAGCTCAAAGCGAGGAACAGCAGGCTATGGGCTTAATGTATCGGACTCAATTGGCCCCCAATCGCGGTATGTTATTTCCTTTTTCACCGCCCCGTGTGGCCCGTTTTTGGATGAAAAATACGCTGATCCCCTTAGATATGATTTTTCTCTATCAAGGCCAGATCCAGGCAATTCTTCCCAATGTTCCGCCTTGTCATCGTGATCCCTGTCCTGTTTATGGCCCCTTCAAAGAAATTGATCAAGTCATTGAGTTGGCCGAGGGACAAGCAAAAGTGCTCAATTTAACCGTTGGCGATCGCCTAACCATCCAATCCGTAAATTTGCCCTAAAATTTGGGTGTAAAGATTTACAAACTTAAGAATTTCTTCTGAATCTTAATAGACAAAGTTGCGTATAGTATATCGGAAGATAGATCCATATTTCCCTGCTATTGAGATGGGCTAACCAATATTGTTTTCGGGTATTCGGCCTTGCATCGGACATCAACCGAGTTGTCGTCACCCCTAAACCCATATAATGTCGCCACTATAACTGTAGATTTTTTCAGGTGTGAGGAAAAGGAAATCGGGTTTCTCTTTAGACAGTTCCATGACTGGCTAGTGTTTTCCTTTAATTTAAATAATGTTAATTCAAAATGAAGTTTACCAAATCCAACGGCATACTCCCTGTGGCTAATCCTAGATATCCGCTCCTCAATTTTCTGCAAGAAGAATTGGCTTTGTCGCCAGATTCTTTAGCGGTTGCTGAACGCTCTGTGGAAGAACATCATGGTTCTTTACCGATGGTTCTTTGGCAGTATGGGTTAATCAGTCTAGAGGATTTAGATCGAATCTATGATTGGTTAGAGCAGTTTTAGCTGTGCTAGATGAGTCGCAGATTGACAGTACAATGATTGACGCGAAAAAACGGGGCAAAGCTGGGCTTATTTCCTGCTAGAGAAAATCGGCCTGCTTAACTCCCGAAAAGACTGATTAAATTGAGCATTTTCCATTGAATGGGGTTTTAAGGACATTTCGGAGAAAGAACCCTTCGCCCCTTAGATCCGCCCATTCTGTAGAACTTGCTGATACAGATTTAGTCAAAAATGACTAGGGTTTTAAAACCTTTTGCAAGACACCTAACAGTAACAGGACTTTTTCGGGATGGCTGTTATAGCCCATTAGTCCAATCCGCCAAACCTTACCAGCTAATTCGCCCAGACCTAAACCAATTTCCAGATTGTATTCGGTGCGTAATTTGGTGGCGATCGCCTTGGCATCTATACCATCGGGAACCTTGACTGTGGTTAAGGTGGGTAAACGAAAAGCTTTCTCCACATGGCAGCTTAAGCCTAACGCTTCTAATCCGTCCCAAAGTAATTCCGCATTTTCTTGATGACGTTGCCAGCTATTTTCGATCCCTTCTGCGGCTAGGATATACAGTGCTTCCCGCAAAGCATAGTTCATATTAATGGGGGCCGTGTGGTGATAGGTGCGATCGCTGCCCCAATAATGACTGAGGAGAGACATATCCAGATACCAGTTCGGGATAATGGTACTGCGATTCTGCATTTTTTCCACGGCCCGGGGACTCATAGTAAAGGGAGCAATACCCGGAGGACAACCCAAGCCTTTTTGACTGCAACTATAGGCCAGATCAATTCCCCACTGATCTAGAAACAGAGGAACAGCCCCTAAACTGGTGACGGTATCGACTAAGAGCAAACAATTATGCTCACGACACAGTTCTCCTAGCCCTTCTAGCGGTTGCCGTACACCAGTCGAGGTTTCTGCCTGCACGATCGCTAAAATAGCCGGTTTATGGGTTTGAACTGCCGTGGTTAATTCTTCTAGGTTAAAAACTTCACCCCAGGGCTTAGTGATTTTGCGAACATCGGCCCCGTAGCGTCCGGCCATATCCACTAAACGATTACCAAAATAACCCTTCACTGCCACTAAAACCACGTCCCCAGGCTCGACAGTATTGGCCAGGGTTGCTTCCATCGCTGCACTACCTGTCCCACTAACGGGAATAGTCATCTGGTTTTCCGTTTGCCAAGTGTACCGTAGTAGGGTTTGGGTTTCGTTCATTAAGGTCAAAAAGTCGGGATCAAGGTGTCCCAAGGGGGGCAAACTCATAGCCGCCAAGACCCTGGGATCGGCATTGGAGGGGCCCGGCCCAAACAGCCAACGGCCGGAGATTTCTACTTTTTGTGCAGGGAAGCGATCGCGTTCATTAATGGTGAAGGTGGTCATGGTTTCAATTTGGCAATGATGGGAAAATTAAGTCAGCTAACGCCAACAAAGCGGGCCAGATTAGGCTATGAAAGTAGTTTAGGATAGAACCTATTCCCCTATCGGTGGTTCTCCTCTCTATTGATGAAAATGCACACAATTCTTAACAAGGAACAACGATCTGGGACAGCAGGGATTGAAGATGTCGTCTAAGAATTCATTGGAAAAATGATCAATTTAAAAACAGATCAGGGTTTTGTGGTGGTTGGAGCGGCGACAGGTCAAGTGATTGCCAGTCAAATCGGTGGCGTTGGTGTGGTTGGCGGCTTTGGCGGTATGGCTTTGGGAACGCCTGTTATTGTCGTGGGGGGCGCGATCGCCGGTGCAGCGATTCAGGGAATTGTGGAAGGAATAGAAACGGGAGATGTGAAGATTTTAGGGGTGACGACATTGGGATCGGTGTTAGGAGCCGGTTTTTCGGCAGCAGTGGGTAAAGTGGGCGTTGGTGTGGCGGGTAGTGCGTTTGGAGTTGGCATGGGAACAATGGCGGCAACAGGAGGATTATTGGCGTTGGGGGTTTATCAGTTAATTAAAATGTGTGGTAATCATTCTTCCTCAAGTAAATATTTTGAAAACTTGTTATTTCTAGAGCAAATTACTGAAGAATACGAAAACGAGAAAAAATGGCATAATTTAGAAATCGAAAACGAACTGCAAGAATTAAAGAATGAACTGGAGAAAAACCTATTAGAAAATAATAGTCAAGATTACCAATGGCAACCTCTCGAAAATGAAGAAGAATTAGAAAACTTAAAAGAGCAATTGACAACTTATCTGCAAAATGAACATTGCTCGACAAAAACTTTATATGATTCCAATGATTCTCAACAAGAACAGGGCAACATAATTTTGATTAATACGCCTAACTTTGTTTGGGAACCCAGAGATCTTACCCATTTTGAATCCCATCCTGTCAGTGCGGTAGCGATCGCCCCGAATAATCAATATTTCTTCAGTGGAGATAGTAAAGGCATTGTTAACCTTTGGGATTTAAACACCCATAAATTGCTATTTAGTTTTATCGGTAATCGAGAGGAAATTCAAGCGATCGTCGTTAGTCCTGATGGACAAAAACTATTGGCCGCAGGTTTTGATCGCCGCATTAGTGCCTGGCAGATTGAAAGAAAATCTATTTTTTCAGGATTTTATAGTCTGAATTCTCGGTATAGTCATGAAGGCGTTATTCATGCCCTAACAGTAAGTCCTGATGGTCAACTCGTTGTGAGTGGAGGAAGCGATCATAAGATTAAAATTTGGGGAGGAATTACTGGCAAATGGGAACGAACTTTAAATGGTCACACGGATAGTATTTTCGCTTTAGTTTTCAGTACCGATGGAAAAATGTTAGTCAGTGGCAGTGCGGATAAAACCATTCGTCTGTGGCATTTAAGCAATTATCAAGAACCTGAGATTTTACAAGGTCATGATCAACGAATTACTTGTTTAGAAATAACGAATAATAACCAATATTTAATCAGTGGTAGTTTGGATGGCATCATCCATATCTGGGATTTAGTAACTAAAACGATTGTTAAAAGGATCAAGGCTCATTCCCAGGGAATCTTGTCTTTAGCCATTAACAACATTTCCCAAATTTTAGCAACTGCTAATTATCAAGAAATAAAATTATGGGATTTAGAGACTGGGAAATTATTACAAACCTTAGCAGGATGTCATCCGATTAAATTTAGTGCGGATGGAAAGATTTTGGTAACAGGCAATCCTGATCAGAAAAAAGTCTTAACAATCTGGCGATATAATGTAGGTAAATTTAAGCAAGAGCAAGATAATAATTTCGCGTTTGATTTTTCTCACAATTGGTGGGATATTTTAGGCGTTTCACCCAATGCCGATCCCCAAGAGATAAAACTAGCCTATTATTATTTAGCTAAACAATTCCATCCTGATCAAAATAATTGTCAAGAGGCTGTAAAATCAATGCAAGTCATTAATCATGCCTATAATCAATTTCGTCGTTTCTGCCGCGATCGCCCTTAGAGTTTATTTACCTAAAAAAGCTATTTTTAGAAAACTTTCCAGTCAAAAATGTTTATTATCTATAATCAAAATCAGAAAAATCTACGATGTTACAAGAGCTAACAGTGACTTACGACGGTTTAACTTTTCATCCAGAAGAAACTGTTCTTTTAGAACCAAATACCCGCTATCTGATTCAAATTATTTCTCAAGCAGACCAAACCCAAAAAGTCGATAACAATGCTTGGGATATTTTAGAAGAAATGACAGGAACCTATGAAGCTCCTGAAGATTGGTCAAGTGAACATGATCATTATTTATATGGTACTCCTAAGAAAAATTCCAATGATGAGCAAGGATAGACTTTTTTTAGATACCGTTTTTATTCAGGCAATTCTGAATCCTCATGATCAGTATCATACTGCGGCAAAAAAAATCTTACCTCGTGTTAAAACGGCTAACTCCTAACCCTAAAATCCTATGTCTCACCCACTTTACATCGCTTTTATTTGGCATCAACACCAACCCCTCTATAAATCCAAAGATAGCTTCGGTCAGGGACATAGTTACCGTTTGCCCTGGGTGAGGTTACACGGGACAAAAGACTATCTCGATCTCGTTTTACTATTAGAAAAATATCCTAAACTTCATCAAACCTTTAATCTGGTTCCTTCTCTAATTTTGCAACTAGAAGATTATGCTAAGGGCACAGCAATGGATCCCTATTTAGCCCTAACCTTAACTCCAGAGCAACAGTTAACCCTAGAGCAAAAACGCACGATCTTAAATACTTTTTTTGATGCTCATCACCGCACCTTAATTGATCCCCATCCCCGTTATCGTCAACTGTACGGACAAAGACAAGATAAAGGCATAACCTGGTGTTTAGACAATTGGAATTTACAGGATTATAGTGATCTGTTGGCTTGGCATAATTTAGCTTGGATTGATCCGCTTTTTCAGGAAGACGATCAGGAACTTCGCTATTGGTACAATCAGCAAAAAGGCTTTACTCTCAGCGATCGCCAACGAATTATTGCTAAACAACGGCAAATTATTGAGCGCATTATTCCCCAACACCGTCGGATGCAAGAAACAGGACAAATTGAAATTACCACGAGTCCCTATACCCATCCTATTTTGCCCTTATTAGCTGATACGAGATCGGGGCGTGTAGCCATACCAGATATGCCCCTACCCGAACCCCGTTTTTGTTGGTCAGAAGATATTGCTCGTCATTTACAAAAAGCGAAAACGATTTACCGCGATCGCTTTAATTGTCAACCCAGGGGACTTTGGCCGTCCGAGCAATCCGTTAGTCCAGCCATCTTAGCCGATATTGCCCAGGCACGCTTTGAATGGCTCTGTTCCGATGAAATGGTTTTAGGCCATAGCTTGCAACACTACTTTCATCGAGATGAACAGGGTTTAATTGCCGAGCCAGAATTATTGTATCGTCCCTATCGTTTAGAAACCCCGGATGGTGATCTGGCCATTGTCTTTCGGGATCATCGTCTTTCCGATCTGATCAGTTTTACCTATCCCACTTTCTCTCCAGAAGTCGCCGCCAGGGATTTAATTAGCCACTTAAACGCGATCGCCTTTTCATTAAAACAGCGTCAAAGCGATCCGCAATCCTCAGCTTTACAAGAACCTTGGCTCGTGACTATTGCCTTAGATGGCGAAAATTGTTGGGAAAATTATCTTCAGGATGGTTTACCGTTTCTTACCCATCTCTATGAAAGATTAAGCCGTTCTGAGCATCTCCAACTCGTCACTGTGGATGAATTTTTGCGCCAGTTTCCCACCGTTCATACCTTACCGATTAATCAACTTCATAGTGGTTCCTGGATTGACGGGACTTTTCGTACCTGGATCGGCGATCCCATAAAAAATAAAGCCTGGGAATACCTGATTGATGCCCGCCAAATTTTGGCTAATCATCCCGAAGCGACCGAAGAAAATAACCCTGAAGCCTGGGAATCTCTCTATGCCGCCGAAGGTTCAGATTGGTTCTGGTGGTTTGGAGAAGGAAATTCAAGCCGTCAAGATGAAATTTTTGATCAACTTTTTCGAGAACATCTTTGCACCCTTTATCGCTCCCTCAATGAAACCATTCCTGGCTATCTTTACCATCCGTTAGAAAGTTATCCTAAAAAAGGAAAACAAGTTCCCGAAGGTTTTATTCATCCGGTGATTGATGGCATTGGTGATGAAGAGGATTGGGAAAAGGCTGGACGCATTGAGCTAGGGGCTAAGGGCGCAATGATTGCCAATACTTTAGTTCGGCGTATTTTTTACGGTTTTAATCATCAATATTTATACTTTAGACTAGATTTCAAATCAGGAGTAAAAATTGGTCAGGGATTACCCAATGAGTTACATTTATTCTGGTATTATCCTGGCTCAATCCAACCCAATTGTCCTGTCCCTCTGGCCCATGTACCAGAACAACCGCCAGTTAATTATTATTTTCACCACCATTTAGGTATTAATTTACAACGACAGACAACTTGGTTAGAAGAAGTGATCAATCCTTTTCAGTGGCATCCCCGTCCTTGTCAGGCAAAAGTGGCTTTTCAATCCTGTTTAGAAATTGCTATTCCCTGGTCGGATCTCCATAAAGAACCCGATACGGTTTTGCATTTATTGGGGATTTTGGCGGAACAGGGAGAATACCATAGCATGATTCCAGAGGAGTCTTTAATCCTATTAAAAATCCCCTAAAATACTTAATAACTAGATAGGGTTACAGATTGGGTCATGAAGTGGCGATCGCCTTCCATTTTTAGCACTTAAACAGCGATCGCCTTCCATTTTTAGCACTTAAACAGCGATCGCGGTTTTAAGCAAAAATTCTGAACGTAAATCGTAGCTTAATCCTTTCGACAAATAACAAAACTTAATAAAATTTGGTGATCGCCTCTGAACTGATAAATTGCGATCGCCGTTAGTAGATTTTGCTATGATGACATGAATTAACCATGTAGAAAAAGAAGCAGGGAGTAACTCAATGTTTGGCAAGTTTTTCAAAAAACAACCCGATCAATCCCAGAGTATGAGCGGGATTACGGTTAATGGCGGTGTGGTTCAGCAGGGTCAAGCGGGTCGTGATCTGCAACAAGTTCAATCGGGAAATCTGGATACGAAACAACAAATCACGAATATCGAAGTCGTTAAGCAATTGGAACAGTTGGAAAATTCTGTCAAAAGTGCGACCTTACCCCAAGCTCAAAAAGATGAAATTCTAGATTATTTGCGTCCCGCTAAACGTGAAGCGGCTAAGGATTCAGCCAATAAGGATTTGATCGGGCAAAATCTGAAGCAGGTTAATGAGACACTAAAAACAGTCAAGGAAACAACGGAAACAGGAAAAAGTCTCTGGAATACTGCCCAGGAGGTTTTTAAAACGGTTAGCCCCTGGTTGGGTGTTGCGGCACATTTCTGGGGACTGTAGGGGCTTGGTCTCCAAGTCCAATAGACATCTCCAAATTAAGTAAGGGCAATTCATGAATTGCCCCTACCAAGGGTTTCAATCGATGCACTCTTTATTTCTGGAGATATCTAATACTTAATAGATTTGGGAACCAAACCTCTACAAATAATTAAATCGTTATTTATTACGGATTTGCTGTTATGACTTCACAGGATCAAAATATTGATCATAGCGAGATTAACAATAGTAGCGTTCAACAAAGTCAAGCGGGACAAAACGCGGTTAGTTTTAGCAATAGCCGTGATAATCAGGTTGTGATTGAAAATACGTTTTTGCGGTTATTTGGTCGCTCTGAATCGAATCAGGTGGATTGGGATTGGGCAAAATTATTATTAGAAAAAAAGCAATTACCTGAAATTCGTACACGTTTGACGGATACGTTGGGCAGAGAGCGAATTTTGATGGATGTTTCGATTGCAGAACAGCAACAATGGGTGAATCGTTTACAAACGGATCGTCAGTTACAGATTAATGGTAAAAATAGCGGTTTACTTGATCCAAATAAACTATTAATTGAAACTTTTGGACGGGATGATATTGCAGGAAAATTATTGATTTTAGGTGCGCCTGGTTCAGGGAAAACAACGGCATTATTAAGTTTAGCGGAACAATTAGTTATCGGAGCTATTGAGCAATCGCAAACAGTGATTCCAGTTATTTTGGAGCTTTCGACCTGGCGCGAGGATAGTCAAAGTATTGAGGCTTGGATTATTGAGCAGCTGTATGATTTGCATGGGGGAGATCGTAAACAAAAAATCTATGAGAAATATCTAAAGCGACAGGTTTTATTGCCGTTATTGGATGGGTTAGATGAGTTGGGTTTGGAACGACAAAAAAAGTGTACAGAGAAGTTAAATGAATTTGCGCGAACCTATCCGCAATTAGTAGTTTGTTGTCGGGTTAGGGAATTTGAAACGGCGAATATTAAGTTGAGTAATCTGAATGGAGCGATCTGTCTTCAGGAATTATCAGATAGACAAATTGAGGCTTATTTTCAGAGTATTAATCGGGCTGATTTATGGTCAGCAATGAAAACTAATTCGGCGTTACAAGGGTTATTGCAAGCAACGAGAGAAGGTGAGGCTGGTTTATTGCGAGTGCCTTTATTTATTAAGCTTTTGGCTGATGTTTATGATCCTCAACAGCCAATTAAAAATAAAGCTGATTTATTGGAAAAATATATTGAACGTCAGCTATCTTTTGATCAACGTTCTTCAGATCACAGAAAAGGGATGAAAAATCATCGTTGGGCTTATAAAATCATAGAAAAAGAACCAAGATTGGATAAAACGATTAATAGTCTAAGTTGGGTTGCTAGACAATTAAAAGTAAATAATACAGTGGAGTTATTGATTGAGCAAATGCAACCTAGTTGGCTCGAATCTAAGGCTCTAAAATTACGCTATCGGCTGATTTTGGGGCTGATTGGGGGGCTGATTTTGGGGCTGATTGGGGGGCTGATTTTTGGACTGATTTTGGGGCTGATTTTTGGACTGATTTTGGGGCTGATTTTGGGGCTGATTTTTGGACTGAATGATGTTGAGGTCGTCGAAGCCTTTCAAATACCCCGCTCAAAAACTTCCAGACAAAGCTTTTTCAAGGAATTTTGTGAGGGGCTGATTGGGGGGCTGATTGGGGGGCTGATTTGGGGGCTGATTGGGGGGCTGATTTTGGGGCTGATTGGGGGGCTGATTTTGGGGCTGATTTGGGGGCTGATTTTGGGGCTGATTTTGGGGCTGATTTGGGGGCTAAAGCAAGAATTAAAGGAGCGATCACATCCGAATCAAGGCATTTGGAACTCTTTGCAAAGTGTGATTTGGACAACTGCTTTTAGTTATCCTCTGGGCGTGATTCTCAATACTTCATTCTCTTTACTTCGGAAAGCTTCTGTTAAAAATCCTGACTGGCTCCATTTGCTCAGTTCCGCCCTACCCGACTCTCTACTTGCGGGGATTTTCTGGTCACTATTCTTCGGGGTTTGGCTTGGTGGTGGTGTAGCCTGTATGCAACATTTTTCTCTGCGTTTTGTCCTCTGGCAAAGCGGCACTATTCCCTGGAACCTTGCTCGTTTCCTTAACTATTGTGTTGAACGGCGTTTATTACTTAGAGTCGGAGGTCGTTACCGTTTTCTGCACCGTGAACTCCTCGATCACTTTGCCCAATTACCGCCTGGAACACAGATTAAATAGATTACGCTGTGAAAGTCCCCCTTTTTAAGGGGGATTTAGCGATTATCTTGTTTGTCAAGGCCTTGATAGGATCGCTATCAAATAAAATTAGTCAAAACAAACAACTCATCCTCATACAACTCGTCAGAGAATGAGTTATGTTAACTCTTTCAACCAATATCAGAGAATTAGCACGCTTGCAGTTTTTCCTCCTTTGTCTCTATATTTTCAGGACATCGCCAAGGTTTTTGACTCTTGACTATAGCATGAAGAAATCCCAATAGCTTATGAGCGCAGGCAATTAAAGCTACTTTTTTGGCCTTACCTGCCTGGAGCAATTTTTGATAAAACGCCTTAATTACCGGATTGTGTTGTATTGCCACTAGGGCTGACATATACAGCACGGCACGCACCCTTGCTCGTCCACCGATAATACGTCGTTTTCCTCGCATTTGCCCACTGTCACAGTTCATGGGAGCAATTCCCACTAGACTCGACAGTTTCTTCAATGGTAGCTCTCCTAATTCTGGCAACATTGATAGCAAGGTCACGGCCGTTACTCTGCCCACTCCAGGTACACTGGTTAATAGCTCATACTGCTTTTTACTCTCTTCGTTGTCTTGCCGCAGTTGGTCTATCTGCTCATCCATTCCTTTTATCCTTTGTTTGAGCCATTGAATATTAGTCTCAATGTCAGCTTTCGCCGTGCTACTACGAACACTGTGCGCTCGTTTTTGTTCACTGTTTAGCATTTCCACTAACTGACTACGACGATTGACCAAATCGGATAAAGCTACTTGAGATTCTGATGCTAACGGTTTTGGGCTTGGTTGCAAGGCTTCTCCAAAATGGGCTAATACCTCGGCATCTATTTTGTCCGTTTTCGCTAGACGACCTGATGCCTTGGCAAAATCTCTGGCTCTTTTGGGATTAATCACTGCTACCTTGAATTCCTCTTTTTGCAGCTTGTGAGCCACTCCTCTTTCCATTCCTCCTGTTGATTCGATGATGATTAACTCAATTTTGTATTTTTTGAGTTGTTCGCTTAATTCCTGCCAGCCTGACTCTTGATTGGTTACTTGCAAAACCTTATTCGCTGGACGTAAAGCTATGTCCAACTTGGCTTTGCTGACGTCTATACCAACCCATTGGCTTGCTACTTGAGTTTCCATGCTTTTACCCCTTTACTTTGAGTTTTTATCTTCATTACTCGACCTTGTTCACTACGGGTTCGTGACCCTCTCGATTTTTCGAGTTTTTGAAGGATTGATGAGTGGCGACCTAGACTAAATCTCGGCTTTTATAACCAAGGGGGAATCGGTCTACCACTCTTCCTTTAAGATACAAGGGGGATCAAACTCAAGTCTATTGGCTCACAATTGGCTCTCAAAATAATAGTTAATCGCTTTTCCCGTCAATTCCTTTACAGCGATCGCTTTAACCCCTCCTTTACCAGAAACGACCCCTCGCCCTGTTATCAAATTTTAAAAACGCGATCGCCGTCTCTTTGTTGGTTAAAGTTTAAAATAGCGATCGCCCCTTAGCCCAATAAATTGCGATCGCCTTTCAGAGCAAGCTTCGTAGCTTGGGTTGACGAAGGGAAACCCAATATTTCTACACACACAATATCTCCTCTCCAAAACGAATTAACACCATTGTTATTTAATTTGTTGAGTTGCGTTCCTTAACCCAACCTACCGAGTTTTTGAGAAATTTGAGTGTGATCTCGCCGTCTATTTTGTTGATGTTTATAAGTGCGATCACCGTCTATTTTGTTGAAATTTGGAAGAGCGATCGTCGTTTTTTGACGTTCCAGTTATAATAGAAGCAATTACAATTTTTTTTTCCATGAACATTAAAACCCAACTATTAGAGGCAATTGAACAGGCCCCTGATTCAGTAATACAAGAAACGTTCAATTTTTTATCATCAGCCCAATCTGACTATCTCCACTCTCAATCCGCAGGCGATGCAATTTTATCACTTCTCGATCAAATACCTTTAAACCCCGAAGACTTAAAGAATTTGCCCAATGATCTCGCCGCTCAACATGATCATTATCTTTACGGTGTTCCAAAAAGTGATTGAAAATTGCCATGAAAACAATTTTTGCAGATACTTTTTATTGGGTTGCATTGATTAATGATCGAGATAATTGGCATGAGCAAGTTGTGGTCAAAACTCGTGAACTTCAACAAGTTAAAATTATGACAACTGATGAAATTTGTATCGAAGTTTTAAATAACTTATCGGGTTATGGTGAGTCTGTAAGAAGACGAACTTGGCAGCTTTTTCAAGGTTTACAAAACACCCCTAATATCCTTATTTTGCCCCAAACTCGTCAATCTTTTGAAATAGGATTAGAGTTGTATAAGGTTCGCCCAGACAAAGAGTATAGTTTAACGGATTGTATTTCAATGCAAACAATGCGTCAAAGAAATATAACGGAGATATTAACCCATGATAAACATTTTGCACAAGAAGGTTTTATTCTTCTTTTTTAATGATGCAGGCGATCGCCGTCTTCTTGTTGGTTAAAATTTCAAACCGCGATCATTCCTTACAAGAGATAAAACTGCGAGCATTCCTTACAAGAGATAAAACTGCGAGGCTCTGCCCTTAACTGTGTGGAAAATGGGGTTATAGTAATCACTAGCACGGACAAGCGAACAGCAAAAGTATTGCTAAAAAAGGATTCCATAAATTCATAAGCGTGACCTATCACACACAATAGCGGAGAGCCAACTAAATTAGAGTCTAACAAAAAAATCATACGCTTTACTCCTCCATACTTGGACAATCAGAGTTAGAACTAGATGAGATAACCTCTATTGTTTCGTTTTCCATAATTTGGCGTAATTTGTCTTTGAATAAAGGCTTATTCACAGAAGAATTCGTATCATAATCGTTAAACAGAAAATCGTCAGGAATACTAGAAACTAAATTGCCAACAGTCGCTAAATAGTCATTTAACTCCATTTTATGAGCTTGGGCAAATAACTGTAAGGTGGCAACTTTCGTTCCTTCTCCCTTTTCAATCCGACTTACTTGCCTTTCTGATAAACCAATAATATCCGATTGTTTCAGCTTGTGTTGCTTGCGTAAAGCGGCGATCGCTTTTCCAAATAAGACATCATGGGTAAGTCTTTGAGCATCAAATTTGGCTTTAATTTGAGGATTAATTACATAACGCAAAGCATCTAAATCGAGATGAATATCTTGCTTTTCCCAATACAGATAACTCCCCTCCTCGGAGATCATAAAATTACTCTGTTCTGCCGTTGGGATATTTTTTAAACAGGGTAAGTCAGCAAAAGCGACCTCGAATTTTTCCATGCCACAACTTAAAACCAAAAGGCGATCGCCTAGAACCGTTGCCTTGGCAATTAACTGATCCTGTGCTCCCCAACTCCAGGCATTAATGACTCGTTGAGGAAGATTTGATTCTGAATCTTGATAAGATAAAGTATTTCGCAAGGTACGCAAATTTGCCCGCTCTAGTATCTGGGGTAACCAACTTGGATTAATATCTTCCCGAATAAAAAGAACGCGCAGATGATGTTTTTGGTTAGTATTTCTTACTAAAGAAGAAACATTATTTAAATGGGTAGCAGAAGTTAAAATAAATAAATTTGGCACTGACTCCAAACTAGAATCCATACTATTAATTATTTGGACGGGGGGAGAAAAAGATAGATTTTCCTGACTCTTCTGGTCTTGGATCAAAACCGTCATAGTTTGAGTGCTTGACATTAGTAATTCTCCTTAATACACACTTTTTGTTCCCATCCCATCCGGAGAGATTTAAGATTAGTTAAAACCAGTTTTAATCACTCGATAGACTAACCGATGCTTAATATTGATTCGTCGTGAATAACAACCCTTAAGATTGCCCACCAATTTTTCATAATAAGGGGAATTCAGAAAGGGATTTTCCCGAAGAATACCAACAAGTTCCTTAATCTTGTTAAAAAGACCAATATTTCTCAGCTTTTCTAAATCTTCTTGGGCTTTTTTACTCAGAATAACTTCCCACATCCTTATAAACCTAATTCCGTAGCATTAACCCATTCCGATCTCGGACTCTTAATGACTTCTTCAATAGAATCAACATAACCAGGAATAGAATTTAAATAGTCCATATCACTAGTCTTTTGGTATTTACTAGATAAATACTCTGCATAATGAAGAACCTCAACTTGTAGAGATTCAGGTAATTGTTCCAATTGCTCAAGAACCTGCGAACTAATCATAAAATCTACTCAACTCTTTAGGATACTCACCTTAATAAAGATTATACTCCCAATTCTATAAAATATTTATCGTAACAGCAATCGCGTTTAATGATTTAGAAAAAGTGATCACCTTTCCCCTATTGTTAAAATTTTAAAAATGCGATCATTTTTCCTGTTAAAAGTGCGATCCTTTAGTTTTTGAACGTGCGATTACTTTGGCTACTGAAAGTGCGATTATTTTGGCTTTTGAGTGCGATTACTGCAACTGTTGAAAACGCGATCGCTTTAGCTTTTAAAAGTGTAATCACACCCGCCAGTCTAATCCCTTTCATCCTTGTCTCTGTTTTTACCTGCGGAATGTGGGCTGAATCATTTTTTGGAGAATTTCTTCTAGTTCGGTAATTAGGGTATCTAAGGTTCTAGTTTCTTGCTCAAAACAAGCTTGGGGAGGAGAATTGGGTTTAAAAAATAATAGTTTTAGCTGGCCTGGCCCGATCGCCAAGATTGTTACTTCCGTTTGAGGATCATAACCATCTAAAATCCCTAGAATTTCCTGTACTTGGTTGTCAACCTTTTGATTTAAAATCTCTAACTGCGATCGCGAAGCACAGATAAAGTGGGCTTGAGGTAAGAGATCAATCCCTAAAATCGCATCGGCATCTTGCCATTCCTGTTGCAAACCCCAGGCGATCGCCGCCAGAGCCACTTGATAATCTTGAACAAAACGGTTTAGCTGAAACCGCCACTGATTAGCCGCATCATCATCGGGCAAGGAAGCCCCTAAAGGTAACATCATCAATTGTCTAAAAGTCTGATCACGAATCTGATCCTAATCATAACCTCGACTAGGAGGCACACAGAAAACGGAGTTAACCGAAGTTAAACAGCGTCAACTGCTTTATATTCGCTCCCCGATTGACCGATGGAGGCTTACGCTTCCTTGGTTCTAGGGTCTGGGACTTGCCTTTGTCCGTTTTCGCCTCCAATAATCAACTTCCTTGTGGTATCAATTACTGGAAACTTCCGAGTCCGTTCTAGCAATATTTCCTTTGTTTTTTAAAAAACAAGGAGGCGGGGAGTTCAAAATCCTCCCTTCTTGCAGGATACCGTCGGCAACATTGGTATTTGAGTGCAATACGACCCCATTATCTCTGGTAAACTGCTCCCAGCGCGAGCCTCTTTAAGAGTCTCGAACTGAGAATCGAGTTGTGACGTATCAACACTTGTCAATTCCAACAATCGCGCAACCTACGCGATTTGAAACTTAATAACGATTGTAGCAAAAAAAGGGGGGAATTCTCTTATCGACAAGATTCTTTTTGCTCCGATTAACCCCGTTATACTTCGTTATTCCATGATCAGGTGTGTTGACTTAGCCGTGATGCAATTTGACTGCACACCCTAAATGTCTTCCATTTCCAATTGCGCGACCGTAATGGCTCCAAAAGCAAAGGCAAAGACCAAGGGCATCGGACTTTTCAGTATTGTACTTAATGTGGCTCCTAAAACCGTCACCGCGATCGCCGCCGCTAACCAGAAACGTTCCTCCCGACATAGCCCCTTTTTAGATTTGATAAAACGTAAGGTCTTCCAGGGAATAGGTTCAGGCATGACGGCATTGGGAGGAAAGGCCCAGTAATGGTTATAGCGTTCGACAAAAAGATCTGTCCAACCATTTTCTTCACACCATTCTTGAATCCAGTCATCACAAAAATGCTTCATCACTAACTTATTGTTTTAGATAGGGGAAAAATCTGTAAAAAGCCTATTTTTTAACGCTTTCAAAGTTGGATTCTATCTTAGCAAAGGAGATTCTCTACGTCTGCTCACTTCAATAAAACTTAATGTTTCTGCTTAATGTTTCTGCTCAATGTTTCTGCTTGAGTAAAAATACTTATCGTTATAATCTGGAAAGTCTGCGTTAGAATGGTTAACAAATTGCGGTAGTTACGCGACTTGTTAAGATATTGTGTTGTGTTGCATAAATGTATTAGGTAAGAATGAGCGAACAAACTCCCTACCAAACCTTAGGTGTAACGGAAAGTGCCTCTTTTGAAGAGATTCAAGCCGTTAAAAATCGTCTAAGTCAACAGTATCAAGGAGATACTAAAACTTTAGAACTGGTAGAAACTGCCTACGATGCAATTCTCATGGATCGTCTCCGGCTGCGTCAGGAAGGAAAAATTAAGGTTCCTGAAAAGATTCGGTTTCCTGAACGATTAGCAACTGCGCCTAAGGTCAATCAACCTTTGATGTCGGCTCAAGCTTCGCCCTGGCTACAAAAGTTAGTTGATACACCTTCTCGCAACGATATTCTATTACCTCTGGGGATTTTTGGCATTCTGGCTGGCATCAGCTTTTTGAGCCAGGATGCTACGGGATCTTTCCGTCCTTTCCTGTTAGTGATCGGGGTTTTTGCTAATATTTATTTTCTGAATCGTAAGGAAAGGAAATTTGGACGAGCTTTTCTCTTCACCTT
Organism: Woronichinia naegeliana WA131; assembly: GCA_025370055.1. Lineage (NCBI taxonomy): Bacteria > Bacillati > Cyanobacteriota > Cyanophyceae > Synechococcales > Coelosphaeriaceae > Woronichinia > Woronichinia naegeliana. Next base: position 3,672,618 of record CP073041.1, read on the forward strand.
AGCCGGATTGGTGTTAGGGGTTGGACTGGGAGCGGGTGTGACATTTCTCCTCAATGCCAATGCTCATCTAGGCGTTAATGGAGAGCAAGTGGCAACCGGAATGACCCTCTTGTTATTTTGGCTGATTAGTAGTTTCATTCGTTAGTTTTCTGAAATAAAGATAAACTCAAACTCTAAACGTGGCAATAAAGGTTAACAAGTTCAGTTACTTCATGGTTAGTACCAAATCAACGGCTTCCTTCAGATTGTTAACGATGAAGTTGGGTTGGTATTGTTCTAGTTGCTGGCGATCGCGGATACCGGAAAGCACTGCAATCATGGGAATCTGTTGGTTTTGCGCGGCCAGAATATCGGCTTCTGTATCCCCAATCATCCAACAGGCTTGGACAGGGAAAAGTTCGGCCATCGCTCTGGCCATCAAAAGCGGTTTGTCCTTAGTGTCAGCCGTTTTAACATAATCATTACTCAGACAATAACGGCGATCGCTGGCAAAAAAACGTCCTAAATTATTTCGTTCAAGGGCTTCATCCAATTCGCTGACACGGCGCATGGTCATCACCACCAGATCAATGTCTAGAGCTTGTAATTTTTCCAGGGTAGCGATCGCTCCTGGCAGGGGTTGGTCATAACTTAAATAGGGCAGGGTATGAACCGTGGCTTTCCGTAACTGGGAAAAAAGCTGGGATTGTTCGTCGTCAAGGCCAGAGCGTTGACCGATTTCCCGTTCTGGGATACGGCTCCGTTTTAATTGCCAAAAGTCTTCCTTTGATAACACTGAGAGCCTTTGGTTCGAACGCTGTACCTGGGCCAGGCAATACTGATAAACACGATAATACCGTTCAGACACATCCATAATCGGCCCATCAAAATCGGTAATCAGTCTCAACATCACGGTAAAGCCCAAAAGGTGTTACATTCGGCTTCCCAATTTACCGTAGTCCTAGCGCGATCGCAATTGTCATGTTGGCAGTTTGAAATCTTGTTTGTTCAAAAAACAAGCTGCCCAAAAGTTCAAAATCGTCAAGTCATGTTGACAAATCGTTACAAACTCTCTATGATTTGAAATGAAAGGTTATACGAACTCCTATACTTAGTATCTTTATCCCTCTACGACAGGTCTAGGGTTAGGCTAATTCGGTACCTTCCATTGACATTGAGTTCTCCTAGATAGGCTCCCCCAAATAAACAGGGGAGTTTTTTTCTGAGTAATGTTGGACAAAAAAAGATCCTACTTTCCAGTAGGACTTAAATCTTAAACTAGCATTTAATCGCCTTTTCCTAGGGAGTAGAAGCCGAATCTGAAGGACTGGAAGCCTGGACAAGTTTTTCTCGTTTTTTGCGCTCCGCTTCCGCCACATCTTCCAAAACCGTGAGGAGTTGATCTACCTTGTCCAAATTGCTGCGATAAAGGTCCAAATCTTTTTGCAGTTTATCTTCTGAACAGTTTAGGGTTACGGCCAACTGATTAAGGAGCAGATTCCGTTTTTCTTCAGAATTTTTGCATTCACTATCTGATTCGGTGATCAGGGTATAAAGTCCGATCGCAAAGGCACGACTGTACTTGAAATTGGTGGTTTGACGAATCCGATTCAGCGTTTGTCCTAAAAGATGATGCTCTGATTCCGTCGTCTGATTTTGGGCTAACTGATCGGCTAGGTCCGTAAAGGAAAGCGTTTGGCCACTCTGAAGGATCGCTTGGGCATCCTGTTGATATTGGTTGGGATTGCCAGCGATCGCTTGAATTAAGGCAGTAAAAATGGAGGCTTTATCTTCTTCCGGTTGATACCCCTTCATAAAACGGTCGAAGGCTGTGACAACCCCAAGGGCAAAGACAGGGTCATAGCGAAAATCAACATTTACCGTCAATAAATGGATCTCTACTAGTAATTCTTCCACAAACCGCCGATAGATCGAATTGATCGGACGACGATACTGGTCGTAGAAGGCTCGCTTTGCTTCTGAAACGGTACGAATTTTAGCCACAACTCCCACTTAACAAATAGTAATGTTATCTTCATTTTCTCCTGTCAGGCCCCCTTTGCCAAGTACTTCCCTCAAAGCCTGCTATTTCAGTCTCTTTTCCAGCCCCTGATCCGCCCACGGCGATCGCCCAAATTCAGACTGATAACGGGTCAATGTAAATTTTTATAACAAAAGATTGCAAAAGGTTACTGATCCTGGCTTGATAAGACAATGAAGAGGCAATTATTTTAATCATGAAACGTCTTTAAAATATTAGCCTATAGATGCAATCTTTAACTATCATTAGCATTAAAAACGAGGAAAGACTATCCATGCTCAAGAAATTATTTGGTGGTAAGAAAGAACAATTTTTTGCACAAATTGATGAATCGCAATTGGCTACTGCGGAAGCACCGGACCAGGCGGAAGTAACACCTGAACCCGTTGCCGTTGTAGAAGAAACCGTTGTCATCGCGGCAGAAACCGTTGTTGCTGAAACGCCTGCTCCCAAAGCCAAGAAAACGCCGGTGAAGAAAAGTAAGGCAGCTAAAACCGCTAAAACGACAGTGGCTCCAACCCCTGCACCTGTAGCCAAGGCTCCGGCCCCCGTTGATCCGAAAGAGGTTGCCTTTGCCTCACAATATTTAATTACCCAAACTCTATCTCGTCGTTTGCCCGGCCCTAGCCTCAATAAATATAAAGATATCGCTCGTCAGGTGACAAAACGTTAATCACCTTGGATTTGATAAGGCAATTCCCAAAATCAGGCCTGTATAGATTAGCCCAGACTCCTTGTTCTGGGTTTATTTTTTGCAAATCTGAGATTATGAAACTGTGGGCAATGTGGCAAACCGATGGATTAATTTTCTGAATTATAGTCAGTTCAGTTATCGAGAAATTACTTAATCACAGATTCAGAACATTACCTAAATGGTCGTCAAGTAAGCAACGTAAGCTGTCAACACTCTAAGTGGATATAAGCTAGAATATATAGACTTAATTTTTGATATAGTTATGCTGACGTTAGACTTCTTAGAAAAAAAACAAAGAAAGAGCTACAAAAAGCTCTAAAAACTGAGGAGCACGCGGTTACAAGAGAAAGAATATTAATTCTATTACTGATGAGGAATGAAGGGAAAAAAATGATGAAATATCAGAATTACTAGGATGTTGTAAAAGACAAGTCTGGTACTGGTGCAACAATGGAAATCCAAAAAATATAGAAAGCTTGAGAGACAAAAGAAAGAAAGGAAATCATAGGAAAGCAACAGAAGAATATATATAGAAATTGACCGAAGTAATAATCAAAGAGCCTGAAGAGTTCGGTTATGAATTTGGGCGTTGGACAGTAGTAAGATTAGCAACACATATGGAAAAAAAACGGGTATATTACTAGGCAATACACAACTTAGAAAGATTCCTTGCTGTAAAATTTTCGTTGATTACATCTGACGCGAGCTCGAAGCTCGAAAGCCCTATCGTACCGTTCACAGGATAATCTATCAACGAATTATTTACAGGTAGATAAATTTCATAATTATCTACTTTTTGTTTTTTTTATGCTACCGTTACTTTTGATTTAGGTTATTATAGTACCTGTATGTATAGGTAATTAATTTTGCATGACTACTTAATTGATTCCTTGTCAATAATTCTGAATAACCAAAGTTCTACGTCCGCTTGCGAATCAGTTTTTATGCCTCTTTAACGTCATTATGCCATTCTATCAATCGCCTGAATGCGTAGCTATACAAGGGTTTTAAGGATTTAAGCAAATATGATACCCCCCTGAACGCTTACCCTTGAGTCATCTAAAGAAGATTTATCTGTGCAAAGGTTTAAATCATTACGAGAGCTGTTGAGCAGCTAAGACAGGCTTCATTTAGTCGTACAAATTATCTTCTTTTGTACTGTATTAGCTTTTTCTTTATGGTCTATGTTTAGTGTTTTACTGGTTAAAAATTCCTATATATAGTGTGTAATCTTCAAATGTTTTTGAGCAGTACTAAATCAGGAGCATTAGCATTTTTTCTACCCTTTTTTCTTGCGCTTACCCTAAGTTGCACATCGCGTTTTGATTTGAATAGATTTTTAAGGGGAAATTAAGGGGTTATCTTTCCATTTTTCTAGACATTGACCAAGAGCAGGGCTGAGGGGAATTTTTTTGCGGGTGTGGGGATGAATACAAACATGGCGAGTTAGGGCTTGGGCCGCAGGTCGTTCCGATCGCCGTTCGGGGTGATCTAGAAAGACTTGATAGGTTAACTCAAAACCATATTCATTGAGTAGATGGCAGGAAAAGTTAATGAGGAGGCGATCGCCACATTGGAGCGGTGCAAAAAAGTCAATTTCGGCATGAACAATCGGTAAAATTATTTCAGAACGGGAGAGGAAAGTTTGTAAAGGAATGTTTTCTTGTTCTAGGGCAAATTCGTAGGCTTCATGACAAATGGAAAGCAAAGAGGCAAAATAAACAACTCCGGCAGCATCGGTGTCGCCTAAACGTAGGGTGCGAGCATAGGTCATGGGCAAATATAGTTTAAAATATGGTTTAGAATATAGTTTAAATTTATTTTAAATCACCGTTTATTTTATCTTTTTTTACACTTTTTATGACGGCTGAATTCATCACTCGATCGCCTTGGCAATTAGCATGGCAACGTTTTAAACGCGATCGCCTGGCTCTAGTCGGAACGGTTATTTTTTTACTGATTTTACTAGCCGTTTTAATTGGCCCCTGGGTTTATCGGGTTCCGATTGATCAAATTGATTTTAGTCAGACGGCGGCTCTCCCCAGTTGGCAACACCCTTTGGGTACCAATGACCTAGGACAGGATCAATTAGCGCGATTATTGGTCGGTGGCCGCATTTCTCTAACGGTTGGCATGACAGCAATGCTGGTTTCGATCACCCTCGGCACAGTAATTGGCTTGTTAGCCGGTTTCTATGGCGGTTTAATTGACACGCTTTTAATGCGAATGACGGATTTATTTTTGTCTTTGCCCCAGTTGCCTTTATTACTGCTCATTGTCTATCTTTTTCGAGATGCGATGAAAGCGATCGCTTCTCCAGAAATTGGCATTTTTTTATTGGTCGTGCTACTCATTGGTGGTCTCAACTGGATGACCGTTGCTCGTTTGGTGCGGGGCAATATTTTAAAACTCAGGGAAATGGAATTTATGAGTGCGGCGATCGCCCTGGGAGCTAGACCGAGAAGATTAATCTGGCAACATCTTTTTCCCAATGTTTTCAACATCATTATTGTGGCGGCAACCTTGGCGATCGGCAATGCCATTATTACCGAATCAACCCTCAGCTTTTTAGGATTGGGATTTCCTCCCGATGTTCCCACCTGGGGACAAATGCTTTATACCGCTAAAGATTATTTAGCAACGGCTCCCCAGATGGTTATTTTTCCTGGATTAGCTATCTTTTTAACTGTTGTCAGTATTAATTATATAGGTGATGGTCTTCGGGATGCCTTGAGCCATCGATAAATAGGAGGAAAAACAGGATGAGAATGCTTCTATTCAGGCAGGAAAAATTGGGCATTAGTTTCCATTTTTTTTGAAGAACTATTACGACTAATATTATTTAAACGTTGTAGTAATAAATCGGGTTGCAAAGGTTTAAGAATATAGTCGTCAATCCCACTTTGGGATAACTCTTTCCATTCACTAGAAGAAATATTTTCACTGAGCAAAATAACTTTTAAGCTATTGACATTGATTTGATGGGAAGCCTTCAGTAAGCGACTGATCTTGGCAACTTCCTGAAAGTCCTGATCAATCAGCACAATTCCTGGCTGTAATAGCTCAATTTGTTTGACCGCATTATTGGTATCAATTAACCAGATGACTTGATAATTGGCCACCGTCAATAATTCACAAATCAAGGTCGCAATTTCTTCATCCTGTTCAATGACAACCACACTGACATTCATTGCTGGAGCAAGTTCCTGCGATCGCAGATCCTTCGGACGTTTAATATAGGATTGATTTTGGTAGGGAATGAAAATAGTAAAAACAGACCCTTTTCCCTTTGTCGATTCCACTTCCACCGTGCCACTATGAAGTTCTACCAATTGTTTGGTGAGAGCTAATCCAATGCCTGTACTTTCATAGGTTCGTTGTCGATTTTCATGGAGTTGTTTAAATGCTTCAAAGAGGTAGGGAAACTGATGGCGATCGATGCCAATACCCGTATCTTCAACCTGAAACACAGCCTGCTTTTTTTCCTTCCAAATGCGGAGTGTCACCCGACCACCATCAGGAGTAAATTTAATGGCATTACTGAGTAAATGGGTCAGAATTTGTTGGATACGGTCAGGATCAGCGCAGAAAGCATCCTGTTCAGCATGGATTTGAAAATCAAGTTTGAGTTGAATATTTTTAGCTTTAGCTAAATTCTCTAGACGATATAAGGCCGCCTGGGCAAGAGACATGAGGGAAAAAATATCAAAATTTAAGGCTGATTTTCCTGATTCTATCTGAGACAGTTCAATAATATCATTGATTAAATCCATTAATTTTTTGCCACTATCCTGAATCATTTTAAGATAGTGTTGCTGCTTATCAACCGGCAGAGAAGTACCTTGATTAAACCAATGTAATAGCGTTCCAGAAAGTCCAATCACACAGGTTAAAGGGGTTCTCAGTTCATGGCTAATATTATCTAGAAACTCGCTTTTGAGATGACTGGCTGCCTGGGCTGCCAATAAAGTATCGCGCAATTCCTGGGTTCTTTCGATAACCCGATTTTCAAAGTTTTGTTTTTGATGTTGCACTTCGGCATAGAGTTGGGCCTGTTTAATGGCGATCGCTAGATGTTCACCAATCTGTCCTAAAAAATTTTTCTCCTGTTCTAACCATGCCCTTGGATAGTGACATTGATGGGCAATTAATAACCCCCAGAGGTAGCCATTAACAATAATCGGCGCGGTCAAGGTAGCCCGAATTTGGTATTTTTTGAGTAAATTTGTTAAACAATAGGAAGAAGAATAAGCTGTTTCCACATCCCGAATGGCGACAACCTGACCGTCTAAATACTTCTGTTGATAGTTTAAAACCTCATAAAAACAATCATTCTCTGTCATCAAACTTAAGGTGGAAGAAATATCGGCAGAATTTTTAGCTTCGTAGGTAATTTTTCCGCCAGCTAGTAAAGGCAAAGAATGTTCATTCGTTAAAGATAATTGAGTTTCGGTAAATTGATAAATTACTAAACGATCAACCTGTAAACATTTTCTGACTTCGGTCACGGCGGTTTCTAAAATGACCGATAGATCTAAACTTTGCCGAATTTGAGCAATGACTTGGCTAAGAAGTTGATCCTGGCTAAAGAAAAGTTGCCCAGATTCAGGGGGGGACAACGACGATACTAGGGGAGGATTAGATTTATTTTCTTTTTCAGCAACATCTTGAGATTCTGATGATAGGATGGTGAGCAAACCGATGGTTAAATGATTTTGGAACTCAGTTCTTTTTTTTGGAGTCGCACGATAATCAAATTTAGGAATGGTTCCCAAATTCCGTTGCGCTAAAAAATCAGCGATCGCTTCATCGGTAAGGGCCAGGAAAACCTGACAATGAGTAGAAGAAAAGTTCTGTGCCTGGATCAAAGCGTTGCCGTAGGCAGTGAACAACCCACAAAATCGTTCTAGTGGTCTTGCCGGTTTGGCATTCTGGGGACTATCAGTTTGATTCAGGTCAGTCCGTAGATGATCATTCGTTAGCAAAACTGCCCGATTCCCCATCGGCTCTGCCAACTGGTACCAAAGAGTCACTAAGGACTCAAAGGTAGTAATCGGTAGAACACGACAAAACGCAGGAGAAAAAGCAGTCATCATGCTTAATGGTATGGAAGAAGGGAAAACGATAAACGTTATCTTTAAACTCTATAATGACGACACTTGCCGGTCGTTCAACAAATCCTAAGCATTACTTAAGATATAAGGAGTTTAAATGCACCGATTAAACGCTCTACCAGGCGGTTGGACACCGGATAGTGATGGGGTAATCTTCATTGAGCAGACCCCAGGGGCAATCATTTTATTAACTGCCGCCGATACCGATATTCAAAGTTTAGCGGCTACTTTTCCCCATTTACCCCCGAATTTTGCCACCCTAAGGGTCGTTAATCTGTTAAATCTTCAACAGCCCTTAAGTATCGATCACTATGCAGAAAAAGTACTACAACATACCCAGATTATTATTTTACGTCTATTAGGGGGAAGGGCTTACTGGAGTTATGGATTAGAAGTGCTCAAAGCTTTGGCCTTGGCAAAGGGAATTAGTCTTTGGGTTTTACCAGGGGACGATCGCCCGGATCTAGAGTTAATGAGTCATTCAACCGTTACCTTGAGCCAGGTAGATCGGCTTTGGCAGTATTGTCGGGAAGGGGGTCTAGAAAATTGGCGTAACGGGCTGCAATGGCTCAGTAATCTTTGTTTAAAAACAGATTATCCCTGTTTACCTCCCCAACAGGTTCCCAACGTAGGTCTCTATTCAGGCAATTTTCAGTTCTCAAGGTTGTCTGTGACCGAACCCATCCAGACTCAGCCCACTGTGGGGATTTTGTTCTATCGTTCCCACTATTTAGCGGGCAATACCCTGGTGATCGATGCTCTTTGTGAGGCGATCGCGGCTCATCAATTAATCCCCATTCCAGTCTTTGTCTCTTCCTTACGAGATGCAGAGGTTCAAGAAGGAGTCCTGAAATATTTTCAAGCCTCTGCTGAGTCAGTCGTGCAAGTGGTTCTCAATACCACCAGTTTCTCCCTCGCTAAATTGGAACGTCAAGGGAGCAGTGAAGAAATCATTCCCCTTTGGCAAAGCTTAGATGTCCCGATTTTACAGGTAATTTTGAGCGGTGGTACGCTAGACCATTGGCAGGAAAGTCAACAGGGCTTAAATCCCCGTGATCTGGCCATGAATATTGCCTTACCTGAAGTAGATGGCCGCATTATTACCCGTGCCATTTCCTTTAAAGCCGTACAGCAATGGCATGAACAGTTAGAAACGGATGTGGTGATCTATCAACCTGTCCGCGATCGCCTGCAATTTGTGGTTAATCTGGCCGCTAATTGGGTTAAATGTCGTCAAACCCCGATTGCTGAGCGTAAGATAGCCCTAATTTTAGCGAATTATCCCAATAAAGATGGTCGTTTGGCCAATGGTGTGGGTTTAGATACACCGGTTAGTTGTTTAAATATTCTCAACGCTTTAAAAGCAGAGGGTTACTCTATTGAAAATATTCCCGCAACCTCTGAAGACTTAATGCAACTTTTAACTTCGGGTGTAACCAATGATCTCGACAGTCGAGCCTGGCGAAAAGTTCATCAGGTTTTAGATCAATCGACCTTTCAAGCCTACTTTCAAACTCTACCTGAAAATATAAAAACTGCCATCAGCGATCGCTGGTCAGAATTGGGCAATTTAGAAGAGCAAGTCAGCAGAAAAGGGATACCCATTCCAGGCATCCAACTCGGCAATATTTTCATCGGTATTCAACCCAGTCGCGGCTATGATCTAGACCCCGGTTTAAATTATCACGCGCCGGATCTGGAACCAACACCTGCCTACCTCGCCTTTTATTATTGGTTAAAAACAGAATTTGCTGCCCAGGCTGTTATTCATCTTGGTAAACACGGTAATCTCGAATGGCTACCCGGAAAAAGTGTCGCGCTTTCTGCCCAATGTTATCCTGAAATTGCCTTAGGAGCTTTACCCCATTTCTATCCCTTTATTGTCAATGATCCGGGGGAAGGTTCCCAAGCTAAACGTCGTTCCCAAGCGGTGATTATTGATCATTTAACGCCGCCTCTCACCCGCGCCGAACTTTATGGCGATTTACAACGTTTAGAAACCCTGATTGATGAATATTATGAAGCTCAGTCTCTTGATCCTCAACGTTTGCCGATGATCCGCGATCGCCTTTTTTCTTTACTGAAAACGACCCAACTTCATCAAGATTTAGGCCTAGCGGAGGTAACAGATCAAAGTATTCAAAATTTTCTCAGTGTTGCGGATGGTTATTTGTGTGAACTAAAAGAAGCCCAAATTCGAGATGGATTGCATATTTTAGGGGAATGTCCTCAAGACCAACAATTACGAGATTTAATCATTAGTATTGCTAGAGCCCCCAGTTATGAGCAAAGGGGATTAACTCAGGCCTTAGCCGAGGATTTAGAGCTAGATTTTAACCCTCTGACAGAATCACTTCAAACACCTTTTAGGTTAAGTGCTGAAACCGTTAGTATTTGCCAAGCAATTAAGGCAGAAGTTTTATTAGCTGGATTAAAAAAGTGTTTGATTGTGGGTGATGTGATTGAGCAATTGGAACTTTATAGTCAGTTATTAGTTGATGCTTTGATTCAGTTAGAGAAAAGGGGATCCCCCCTGCCCCCCTTAAAAAGGGGGGTGAGTTTAGTTGATGACGATAATTCAAAGAAATGTTCTCACTTAGAAAATGGATCCCCCCTGCCCCCCTTAAAAAGGGGGGTGAGTTTGGTTGATGACGATAATTCAAAAAAATATTCTCAGCAAACGACTAAGGTTCTGACCTGGATTGAAAAGACTTTGTTACCGGCTCTCCAAAAAACGGAGCAAGAAATTACCCATTTATTACGGGGATTAAACGGTCAATATGTCCCTAGTGGAGCTTCGGGTGCGCCGACCCGTGGCCGTCCTGAAGTATTGCCCACTGGCCGTAATTTTTATTCCGTTGATATTCGGGCTATTCCCACCGAAACAGCCTGGGATGTGGGACGTAAAGCGGCGGAAATCTTAATCGAACGTTATACCCAGGAACAGGGAGAATATCCCAAAACTTTAGCAATTTCGATCTGGGGAACTTCGACGATGCGAACGGGGGGGGATGATGTCTCTCAAGTGTTGGCTTTGTTAGGGGTAAAACCGCTTTGGGATGGGCCATCTCGACGGGTAATTGATTTTGAAATTCTGCCTATTAGTCTTTTAAATAGACCCCGTATTGATGTTACTGTCAGGATTTCAGGTTTTTTTCGTGATAGTTTTCCCAATTTAGTGCAACTCATGCAGGAAGCGATCGCCGCCGTTTCCCAATTAGCAGAAGCGGAAGACGATAATCCCTTAGCAGCCCAAGTTCATCAGGAGAGTCAATATTGGCAAGGGCAAGGATTCAGTTTAGAACAGGCGATTACTCGCTCCACCTATCGTATTTTTGGTTCTAAACCAGGGGCCTATGGTGCCGGACTTCAGGGGTTAATTGAAGCTCAAAATTGGCAAACCGATGCAGATTTAGCGATCGCCTATCGTAACTGGAGTTGTTATGCCTACGATCAGCAGGGTATTGGTCATGCAATGCCGGACGTTTTTCAACAGCGATTAGAAAAATTGGACATTATTTTGCACAATCAAGATAACCGTGAACATGATCTCCTAGATTCCGATGATTATTATCAATTTCAAGGTGGTTTAGCCGTGGCCACCCGTGCCTTAACGGGTAAAAATCCTCAACTTTATTTTGGCGATAATTCTGTTCCGAGTAACCCAAAAGTCAAATTATTATCAGAAGAAATTCGTAAAGTTTATCGTTCCCGCGTCATTAATCCTAAATGGATTGCCGGAGTCATGCGTCATGGTTATAAAGGTGCTTTTGAGATGGCCGCGACTGTTGATTACTTTTTTGCCTATGATGCTACGACCCATTGCGGAGCGGATTTTATGTATCAAGGCATTGCCGAGCATTATTTACTCGATCCGACGGTGCAGTATTTTCTGGAAACCAAAAATCCCTGGGCCTTGCGAGACATGACTGAGCGACTTTTAGAGGCTCATCAACGGGGATTGTGGTCAAATGTTTCTCCTAAAACCCTCGATCAATTACGAGCGATCGCCCATCAAGCCGAAGGGGTGATTGAAGAAAGGTGATAAAATAGCGCGCGAATAGCATTGTTTTTGTAGGCATCCATGACGGAAGCAATCGTAGAATTTGAAGTTGTCACTGTTGATACGCAGGGTAAAATTCTCCGGCGAGAACGGCGTTGTCAGCCATCCCATATCACGTTATTAAATGAAACGACCAATCTATCGTTAGTGGCAATTCCCCCAGGCCAATTCCTGATGGGGGTTGGCGAAGAGGAGGAAGGTTATCATCGTTCCCAAGGGCCACAACATTTGGTGACGCTATCTGCTTTTTGGATGAGTCAATTTCCCATTACCCAGGCTCAATGGGAAGCTGTGGCTGCTCTGCCAAAAGTTCAGCGATCGCTTGACCCTTACCCAGCGAATTTTATTGGTCAGAATCTTCCTATTGAACAGATTTCCTGGTATGAAGCCCTGGAATTTTGCGATCGCCTCTCCCAGTTCACCCAAAAACCCTATCGTTTACCCAGTGAAGCGGAATGGGAATATGCCTGTCGCGGTGATACTCAAACGCCCTTCCATTTTGGCCCGACCATTACAACGGACTTAGCTAATTATTCTGGTGTGGATTGGGACTATCAGGGTAAGGTCTGTAATCGTGGAGCCTATGGTGAAGGCCCCAGAGGAGAAGATCGGCGACAAACCACACCCGTAGGTTCTTTCGGTGTTGCCAATACTTTTGGTCTTTATGATCTGCATGGCAATGTCAGAGAATGGTGTGCCGATCCCTGGCATCGGAATTATGACAACGCGCCTCAAGATAATCAGGTTTGGCTGATCGAGGGGGATGAACAAAAACGGGTACTTCGCGGTGGCTCTTGGAATGCGGGGCCTCAGAAATGTCGTTCCGGCGATCGCGCTCGTTTTGATCCCAATGGCCGTCTCTATGACATCGGCTTTCGGGTAGTTTGTACCAGTTAAGAGTTCTTTCCCCAAAAGTCCGATAAAGCCTTTGCCATTGCATCATCGTTTTCACGCAGGTAGTCGTAATAAAAAAAGACTTGACCACCTAATCCTTCCTGACGATTATGTTTAACACACTCAACAATTTCTGCGCGAGTTAGTTTTTTTCCATTAGCATAAAAGGCAATACCAGGAACATATTTCTTACGATCTTTTGCGTCCTTAAACTCCGTAGTAATTCTCTTAACTTCATGCTTGTAGTCATCAAAACTAGACTTATAAAATTGAGGATGGAGACGATCAACAATCTCGACCCAAGCATCCGAGTTCTGCATAAGCTTATCCAGACCGTAGGGAAAGGGCGAAGGTGCCATTGAAACAATAAAATCAGACTTGAGATTTTCGATTTTCTTTTCTATTTCAGCTAATTCTTCTTCAGTTAATTTGCTATCTTCGTTTTGTTTCTTTTTCTTAAGGTTTTCGATTTCTTGTTCTCTTACCTCTTTTGCCTTGTTTCTTACTTCTGTGGATAATTTTGTTAAATATTCGGTTAATTTCTCCGCCCTAAATGTAACCCAGTTGTCCCAGTCGGGGTCTTTCTCTGGTTTAGGAGGATACTTAGGACCAAGAGGAGGACATGGTTCAGGTTTAGTTTTGTTATGATCCTTGAGATCCTTGAGATACTTGTTATACATTTCTTTAGTGCCGTCGTCATAGCCAGTATACATTGGCATAGCAGGAAAGTGATCATCACCTTGAATTCCAGCGATACCAGGATACTTTTCAACAATTTCTAGAATTAAATCCCGCATAAAGTCTTGCACATCTTTATTGAGAGAATTCATCCAAGCATGAGTATCAGGTATAACCTTGTCTTTTTTACTATTTGCAGACCATTTAGCAGCCCATTTAGGATATTTTTTAAAAATATGATCCCCATCAGGTTTAGCGGAAGCCATAAAGCCGTACTCAAGCCAAGGAATAACTTTTATGTCGTGCTTTCTTCCTTCCTCAATAATTGTCTTCAAGGGATCGAACCCATCCTTATAAGCCTTATAATCTGTATATTGTCGGGGAAAGCCATGAGACTCCATCACTTCGCTAGGAAAAGCTGTATAACCTTGATTCCAAACTGCGGGAAAAACATAATTAAATCCGCGGTCTGCAAGAAACTTTATGGCATCTTCAATAGTTTTTTCTGATGTTAGAACTGTACTATTGAAAGGCGAGCAAATCCATACACCTCGAATTTCTTCCTGATTTGTTTTTTGAGTTTCTTGATTGGGCTGATTCATGGTTTTTCCTCTTATTCAGTAGAAAGAAAGAAATATTATAAATAACGAGAACTTCAAGACATCCCGAATTTTTTCAGGATTTTAATAGCACATCACTTTTATTACTTTCATAAATTCAATTACAGTTAATCTATGAAAGTAATATTTTTTTATAAGTCTCTCGGTCAACAATTCCAGTCGAATCTAAATTATAATTCGCTTGAAACTGCTTGACAGCTTTTTCTGTGTCATCGTCAAATACGTCATTATTGCTTAATGGAATGTTTAGGCTTCGACTCAAAAGTTCTTTAAGCTGTTTCACATTTTCTCCCGTCATACCTTTTTCAAACAGTACTGACTCTGGCTCTCGTGCTCCAGTAGCTTGAGCAGTTTTTTTCGTGAGGTACGCCCCTTGACTAAAACCAAAAACTGACAGTATCGTCGTATCTACATCAGGTAATGTCACTAAATGTTGAAGTTCGAGAGTACCTAGAAAGTCAAAAAATTGTAAGAGATAAACAACAACAGCAAGGAGAGTAATAAAACTCATTTGAAGGTCGCCAAAGTCCGTATTACCAGTATCGTCAGTGACAAAATCTTTGAGGCCCGCCTGATTATCAGGAGCATTTCTCTTACTACCTGGTTTGCTGTTAACTTGACTTTGAGTAATAACCTTTGCTCCCCCGTAGGTCACAGCACTAATTCCTGATAAAACTAAAAGGTTCTCAGGGATGCTAATTCCCCCAACAAATCCAAAGCCACCATTGATGACACGCAAAACATTAAATGAAATGTAGCTCACTATAACAACAAAGAACCAGATTGCCATTTGAGACTTGGAATTACTCAGTCGTTTGTCTTGACCAACAAAGATGTCATTTAAGTTCGTTCTTGTAGGGATTAATAAGATAAATATGAGGCCGTAAAACACTCCTCCAGAAATTACAATAGCGGCTAAACGTGGTAACCAATCTACTTTTACTATCGCCACAGAAAGACTTGTAAGCTCATTTGTTTTATAGTCATAATCAAGATCAACTAAATCACCCTTAGAAAGATCTAGTAAAATTGCTTGAAACTTTGGCTCTTTGACAGAAAAGGTTACTGGAGTTGAATTTTTACTCAGAACTTCTAAACTAGATTGCTCTGGGGTGATAGCGATATTCGTAATTTTTCCTTTGCTAATAGTGGTTATTTCATTTTGGGAAGTCGTATTTTTTTGTTGGTCATGAGTTTCAGTTTTGGAACTGGGAGGAGGTGTGGGTGTGGGACTGGGAGAAACTTGGGGGCTGGGAGAAGTTTGGGGACTGGGAGAAGTTTGGGGACTGGGAGAAGTTTGGGGACTGGGAGAAGTTTGGGGACCGGGATCATTCACCGCAACAGCGTGAGTGATAACTACGAAAAGAAATGCCAATGAAAGCAAGGAGACTATCAAATATCGCCTGAAGGATTTCTTTACACTAAAACTGTTTTGGCTGTAAATACTTTTCATGTTTTTAATTTTTAAAACTGAATAATATTACTAGGGGCTTCTGTACAGAACAAAAAATAGTGAGAGGGTTGAAAGCATTACAGAAAAGAGGTTTCATAGGGGTGCGACCTTTAGTTGATAAAAGCTGTTGTAATCAGGGTTCTACAGGGAACCCATATTGATCAAGTTTTGCCCAAAATTGACTCCATCGTTCCTTGGTCAATACCAAAGCTCGTAGGCTCAAAATAATTCCTGCTCCTTTTTCCTTCCATCGCATCCCTGAACAACATAATCGTTGTTTGACCAACGTCTTACAAGCTGCTTCCGTAACACCTGAACCAATCGGATACTTTTTCTCTATGTATTCAGCATAATCCATTTGATGCTGATGATTCTCGTAATAAGTAATCGCCGCTTGTAGTTTCTCGGTAAGATTCTTAGAATGACTTTTTTCTTCTTTGACTTCTTTCATCAGATTTAGCAGTTCTCCTGCTTTTCCTTTTTCATGCTTGAGTTCTCGACAATTTTCAGTCAACCATTCTTTTTGTTTTGACACGGTATTCGGATGCAACGCTTCTGCCAAGGCACCTAAGTAACCAGAGGCATGATAGAAATCTAATATCTGTTCTTCCGTTTGCTTTTCTAAAAACTTCCAATTTGATTCTGCCCCGTCTGCTATCCCGACCAATGTTGCCTCTGGATAACGGTTTTTCGCTCGCTCAATTTCTCTTTCTAATCTTTCTAGAAAACTCTTTTTTCCATACTCTGGTGCCGCACCTAGATAGATTGTATGTTGACGTTCGCCTTCACTATCGTATAGGGAAACGGTTCCCACCATTGCTTCACGGTAGCCATCCTCACACATCAGCATACAGGTTCCATCTAATCCTATTCCCACTGTTGCAATTTGGCTATCCTCCTTGGGCGGGGCATAACTCCACGCTTCTTCTTTTGCCTGTACCACACTTCCTACTGCTTCACTCAATCTTTGGATATAGGATAGCGCTACTTTTCTACCATGATTTTCTAATAAATCATTTTTCACCTCTTTGCCTGCCATCCCTGACATTTTTGAGGATACCTGTTTTGCCAATAATGGCGTTGATGTTATGATTATCCTTGCTTCTCTTTCTAAGGGGCAATACGTTTTTCCTCCTACTGAACGCTGATATACATGACGATTCACTATAACCTCACCATAAGGTGTTTGATATTCTTTCGGTTGCTCTCCCTTACTCTTCCAGATTTCTTCACCGATTTTTAAGGGTGAACCATCTGTATCTAAATATTTCAAGGCTTCTTTGCTGGCGATGCAACCTACTTCGTTTAAGCCTTTTTGAATATTTATTTCTGTATCCAACATTGAACGACTGAGTTCTAATGTTAGTTCTATTTTTATCTTTGAACCCTCTACATTAATTAGTTTTGCTGTCATCATTGTTTCCTCTTTGTCACTTTTCATCCCATGTTAACACTTTTCTTTTCCTTCATCAACTAAAGGTCACACCCTTTCATAGAAAGTGGATAGACAATCAGCAAAACTCCTTCAGAGTAGATTAACAGAAGCATCTCAGTTTTGCAATGAGCAATTATACTTGGGGAGAGAATCCTTATATATGGCAAGCCTTTTTGATAGTTCAGAAAATTTAAACAGTTGTCTAAATTGTATGATTGAAACCAGAATCGTTCCTACAAAAAACTTCTCGCTCTCTTGAGCATTTATACTCATTGCAAAGATAGATGCTCTCGTCTGTACTTTCTAGACAGACAGGGGCGGGTAAAGATTTGATTACCAATAAGCGTCTCTACTGATGATATGCTAGGACGAGTGTCTATAATAACCTCCTACTCCAAAGACCAATGACCGTCTCGACTCCCACCCGTACTATTCGCATTGGATCGCGCAAAAGCCAACTTGCCCTAGTTCAAACCTATTGGGTTCAGGAACAACTACAGAAATCCTTTCCTGAACGGCAGTTTGAAGTAGAGACTATGAGTACCCAGGGAGACAAAATTCTGGATGTGGCCCTAGCGAAAATTGGGGACAAAGGATTATTTACCAAAGAATTAGAAGTGGGAATGCTAGAGGAAAGTATCGATCTAGCGGTGCATTCCCTTAAGGATTTACCCACCAAATTACCCGATGGTTTAGTGCTAGGTTGTGTTACGGAACGAGTTAACCCGGCTGATGCCTTAGTCGTTAATGCCCAGCACCAAGATAAGCAATTGGACAGCCTGCCAGAGGGAGCGATTATTGGCACGTCTTCGCTCCGTCGTCTAGCCCAACTGCGCCATTATTATCCCCATCTCACCTTTAAGGATGTGCGAGGCAATGTTAATACTCGTTTAGCTAAGTTAGATGCAGGGGAATACGATGGCATTATTCTGGCGGTGGCTGGTTTACAACGCTTAGGCATGGGTGATCGCATTCATCAGGTTATTCCCTCAGATATTTCTCTTCATGCAGTGGGGCAAGGGGCCTTGGGTATTGAATGCCGTGCCAATGATGCCGAAGTGCTAGAAATTCTGAAGGTGTTAGAAGATATTCCGAGCCGCGATCGCTGTTTAGCGGAACGAGCCTTTTTGAGAGAATTAGAAGGTGGCTGTCAAGTCCCCATTGGGGTTAATACCCAGATTGAGAATGATATTTTAACCTTAACGGGTTTGGTGGCCAGTTTAGATGGGCAACAATTGCTGAAAGAGAGTATTAGTGGCCCGGCTCAACAAGCAGAACAATTGGGAGAAGATTTAGCCCAAAAGCTGCGAAAAGAGGGGGCCGGAGAGATTTTAGCCGCTATCCTTGCTGAAATTGAACGCAGTTAGTTCCAGATTTCGTTAAGATTTGGGATATTGTCACCCTTGTCCCTTTCTTATGCTTGGTACTTTTCAGCAAAGTTCTATTCGGATCGAAATTACTGCCTCGGCCCAAATTATTCGGGACAGTTTAACGAGTATTCCCCAATTGCGTCAGTGGTTAGCTCCTCAACGTCTCTCCTCTGGCTTACCTGAAAAATTGGAGCAGGGCTTAACCTTCACCAGTTGGCTAGGATTAATTGCCATTGAACATCAGGTGGAAAGAATTGAAAACAATGGATTCCGACTCCTCCTGAGTCAAGGCATTGATGGTTATCACGAATGGTATTGGGGAGAGGGTTGGGTTCAGTCTCGTCTAGAAGGG
Source organism: Woronichinia naegeliana WA131 (assembly GCA_025370055.1). NCBI lineage: Bacteria > Bacillati > Cyanobacteriota > Cyanophyceae > Synechococcales > Coelosphaeriaceae > Woronichinia > Woronichinia naegeliana. The sequence continues at coordinate 3,691,311 of CP073041.1, forward strand.
ATTTCTTTGCTGCCACTCAATCTAGGCCAAACCCTCAATCTTTTACGATTAAGAACTTTTCTCCGTGAACAGGAGGATTGAAGTGGCCCCAATAGACTGAACAAAGTTGATACGGGTTCTGTGCATCAAAAGCGATCACCCCTTCCTTTCTCAACCAGGAAAAAAGCGATCGCTGTTAGAATAGGTGAGTCTTGATGGGGTGCAGTTTTTGCACTCCTGTAGAACTTGAGGGATTTTCCATGATTGAAGAAGTGACGATTGAAAATTATAAATCTATTCAATCCCTAACCTTACCGTTAGGAAGAGTGACGGTTTTGATTGGGGAAAATGGCTGTGGTAAGTCTAATATTTTAGAGGCGATCGCCCTGGGTTCAGCAGCAGCAGCAGATAAGTTGGATAACGAGTTTCTGGCTTCTAGGGGGATTCGTGTGACTGATCCTAAGTTAATGCGATCGGCTTTTGATGTTGCGAATTTAGATAAAGAAATTAAAATATCTTTTAAATTCGGACTAAAAGATTCTATTACTTATCTCTTGTCACACGATAAAAATACTTATTCTGGCTGGATTTATAAAAAAGAAACACCTTATGATGATGAAGCACACAATACAAACAAATTGATTGTAGAAATTAATGAACTTAGACTAGATTTAATGAATATTATGAATGAATCTTTTGGTTATTTTGATACCCGTGAAAAAGCTTATGATTCCTGTAATTCTGAAAATATTAGAGATACTTACCAAAGAATCAAAACTTTGTTTGACAAAAGCGAAGAGTTAAGAAAACTTTCTGAGAAAAAACAAGAAGAATTGTCTAAAACACATAAAATCCTTATGCCTTGGGCGATTAATTACCCACAATATCATCAAAAATTACAATCATTTTTATTATTTATTGTTGAATTTTCAAGCTTGAAATCATTTGAAAAAGAACGGCAAATCCAACCACTAGGAATTAATGGCGAAGGTTTATTTAAATATTTAAAATATCTTAGCCAAAAAGATGATCTTTCTCAATTAAAAGAAATAAAAGAGAAACTTGAATTGATCGATTGGTTTGAAGACTTTGAAGTATCACAAAACTTATTTTTTGAAGAAAGGGTTCTTAGAATCAGAGATCGCTATATTGATCCTGATTTAGAATACTTTGATCAAAAAAGTGCTAATGAAGGCTTTTTATTCCTACTCTTTTATTTTTGTCTGTTCATCGGAGAAGAAACGCCTAAATTCTTTGCCATTGATAATATTGATAGTTCTCTTAATCCTCGTCTTTGTCGTCGTTTAATTGAGGACTTAGTAGAATTGGCAAAAAAACATGATAAACAAGTTATTTTAACCACTCACAATCCTGCCGTTTTAGATGGTTTAGATTTGCATGATGAAGAACAAAAACTCTATGTTATTAATCGTAAACTTTCTGGTCATACAAGAGCCGATCAAGTTTTTCCACCCAAAGCACCCGAAGGGAAAAAACCTGTTAGGTTATCAGAAGCTTTTTTAAGAGGATATATCGGAGGCTTACCTGAGAATTTTTAATTATGACGATTACATTTGGGTTAGTTACGGAAGGAAGAACCGATCAAGCTGTAATTCGAGCAATTTTGGCTGGCTATTTTGGAGACGACAATATTAGGGTAACATCCTTAAATCCTAGTGATAAAAATAAGCTAGGAGGATGGAGTCAAGTATTTCAGTATTGTAACTCCCCAGACTTTAAGGATGCCTTTGAATCAAAAGATTCTAAGTACAGGACAAAAAATGTAGGGAGTCGAGAAAAAGAGAAAAATTGGGTAGAGAAGGATTAAGAACAAGATGACGAAGATGGTCAAAACCAAGACGAAAAAGACTCTGCGCTAGGCGACCATGTTTCTTGAGGGGAATGGGATGAAGATGATGAATTGCTAGACCAGTTTTGAGAGACCAAGCCAAAGCTAAAGTCAGTAAAGCCAAAAGCTTACGAAGACGCTTGGGGTCAGTAAAGTGAGTAGATTCCAAGCAAAAGCCACGAGTCTTAAAGATGCCAAAAAGGGTTTCAATGCCCCAACGCAGGGCATAATCGTGAATAAGACCTTGGGAATCGGGATGTCCAATGACGATGAGTAGAGAATTATCAGGCAAGCGAAGAGCCTCTACAGAAACAGGATATCCCCAAACCCGACAACTCCCTTGAAGACGTTGAGATTCACTCTTTTGCAAGATGGGCAAAAATGACTTTGGCGGCCAAAAGCTTGCCATTGTGCTCAATCTTGTCCGTAGCCCGAATTCTCAGACAGAAAGCCAGTAGCGGTTCGAGCAGAAGATAGCGAAGCCAAGCCTGACCAATAAACTCACGGTCGCCACATAAACAACGAATCAGGGCGGTGGGAAAAATCTTGAGCATCTCCTCGATAAAACGCATTCGTTCATCACTGTTAGAATTGCCCTTTTTCTTGCTAAGCATCCACCACAAGATGGGAATGGCTACTCCTTCATGGACAATGCCGACAGTGAGGATATTATAACCATGACTGCCAAACTCCCAGGTTGTGCGGTCAATACTTAATACCCAAGGTTGAGGGATATCCAGCCAACTGACTACAATACGGGCAATGTGATGGTAATCCAGCTCAAATCCTGAGAAAAAGCGTTGTAAGCGTTTGTAATGAGAATCCACCAATGCCCGACCTTCAAAACCCAGAGCCAATTCTTTAAGGTTAACCGTTTTCACTTTGAGGAGGGCGAGTAAGAACAAGGCTAGGAAGGAGAGTCTGGCACCATGCCATCCCAAATGGGGTTTTAGGGCTTGTTTCAATGCGTTATATTGGTTCATGGGTTTTCTTACATTACGTTCATCTTCCATGAAACCCCTTTCTCGTATACTTTTCAAGCCTTTTGTCCTGTACTTAGCAAAAGATTATGTGATTATTCACATTGACACCGATATTTCACCACAATATAAAATAGCTCAAATTGATCAAGATGGTAATAGCTTAAGTCCAAACCAATTAATTGAAAACGTTAAGGATAAATTTAAACATTTGCTCGATCCTGAGTTTTATCAACGCTATGGTGAAAGAATTATTTTTGCGATCGCGGTTCATTCCATCGAATGTTGGTTATTACCCCTATATTGTGAAGAAAATGAAAAATCGGCTATTGACAGTTGTTTCGATAAATTGGCTGAAGCCATCAATAAAGAGCCAGAAAAATTAAAAATAATAAAACTGGATAAAAAATCTAAATATTATCAAAAAATTTCTTTGCCCTATTCCAGAAACGAAATATTGTTAAATCATTATTCTCTAAATCCAAGTTTCAAGATTTTTATTGAAGAATTACAAGCGCGAAATATTTCCATCAGTGATTAGATTTGTATGAATAGATTAATGATAAGAGTAATCATATTGATAAAATTTCCTGTTCTTATAAAACCCACATTCCGCAGGTATTTTGACGATTTAAATATTTTTTGAAAGCTTTACGGGACAAGGCTTTTAGAGATTAACAGTCTTTTTGGTATTTTTGGCTTTAAGTACATAAAATGGGTGAATTTAACTTATTTTTAATTCCAATTCATGAAAAATGACAAAATACTTCGATTATTTGTTCTGCATCCTTCAATCTCCTGCGGCTCAGTACATAACTTGATTTTCTGGGAAAAAGGGTTGAACTCCCTATCTGGCAAGAGTTAGACTGCACTTAGCTAAATTATTTTTTTACTCTAAAAACCTGCTGGGAGATTCTTTTGAGTACAAATCAGCTGCTGAATGTGGGCAATAGTCCTAATAAAAAGAGATTTGCAAAAAAAGTGAGCGGATGGCAGGAAATGCGTTTTAAATCTGAAAAAATAAGCGATAAAATGCGGAAACCATCTAATCCTGGTAAAGGCAGCAGGTTAAGAAAACCAATCAGAAAGTTGATCAGTGCAACAATAACCAGTACTTGTACAATAGAATCAAAATACGTACTTTTTTTGAGATAAAGGCAGCATTGCAAAGCGATCGCTAGATTGGTTAAAGGCCCGGCCAGAGCAACGATGGCACGACCCAGACGACCATGCTTAAAGTTATCGGCATTAATTGGCATCATTCCCCAGGCAGCTCCAAAGACAAAAGCACAGCAGAGAGAGACTGCGCCCATATGGACGATCGGGTTTAAGGTGATGTGGCCAGTTTCGTGTGGTGTATCGTCGCCTTGGGAAATGGCCACTACCCCATGAGCCAATTCATGAAGTACGATAGAGCCAATTAGCGTAAATACGGCAATAAAGTAGAAAAAGGAATCTTGCAAGGCAAGTTTAATAAACACAGTGCCCTCTTTTGCGCTTTTAGCAGCAGTTAGGTTTAATTACAGTTCAAGTTCTCGGTGGGTCTATTTTGTTCACGACTTAGGGCTTGCTGAAAAAAGCTGAAACCTTTACGGAGAAAAATAGTAGGCGAATTAAGAACCGCTAGAATGCACGAAAATAGGGTAGAATGCCTCAAAACCATTGCATTAAGAAGAGAGAAAGCAGATGTACCGAAAGCAACAGTACTCAATTGAAACACCAGAAAACTTGAAAAATCTGTTCGGCGGGCAGTTAGACGAAGAAAATCGTTGGATAGAAATGTCAAAAATGATTCTTTGGGAAGAATATGAGGAAGAATATGCAAAAAACTTCACAGAAAAAAAAGGAGCCCCAGCCAAATCATTTAGAATGGCATTAGGAGCATTAATTATCAAAGAAATTTCAGGAAAAAGTGACAGAGAAACAGTAGAACAAATAAAAGAAAACCCTTATTTACAGTACTTTATAGGAATGGAAAGCTATAGTAGCAAAGAAGCATTTAATGCGTCAATGATGGTTCATTTTCGTAAAAAAATAGGAATGGAATTAATAAATAAAATTAATAAAGAAATAGAAAAAAAAGCGACGGGTGTAGCGTCAGAAAAAAAAGAAAATGAAGGAAAGTTATTGTTAGATGCGACTTGTACACCAGCAGATATAAAATATCCAACGGATATAGGAATATTGAATGATGCCAGAGAAAAAACAGAAAAAATAATAGATAAGCTGTATGAAGAAATAAAAGAGAAAAGGAAAGAAAAGCCGAGGACTTATAGGGAAGTGGCAAGAAAAGAGTACTTAGCCATAGCAAAAAAACGTCGTGTGTCAAAAAAAGAAAGAAGAAAAGGAACAAAAAAACAACTAGGATATATAAAAAGAAACTTGTCTGATATAGAAAAAATGATAGAAGAGGGAGCAAAGTTAGAAAAACTAACGAAAAAAGAGCAAGAAGAGCTTGTAACGATAGGAAAAGTGTATGAGCAACAGTTAGAAATGTATGAAAAAAAGACAAATAAAGTAGAAAACAGAATTGTGAGTGTAAGCCAACCTCACGTGCGTCCAATAGTGCGTGGAAAAGCGGGAAAAGCAGTAGAGTTTGGAGCTAAAATATCGGCAAGTAATGTGAATGGCTTTGTCTTCTTAGACAAATTAAGTTGGGATAATTACAACGAATCGGGAGATTTACAAGCGCGAATAGAAGAATATAAAAGGGAAACAGGATGTTATCCGGAATCGGTTCATGTGGATAAAATCTATCGAACAAAAGCGAATCGAGCTTATTGTAAAGAAAGGGATATAAGAATGAGTGGTCCCCGATTGGGAAGACCGCCGAAAGAGGTGAGCAAAGAAAAAAAGAAAGAGGCACGCTCAGATGAAAGAGTGCGTAATGCCATTGAGGGTAAATTCGGACAGGGAAAGAGGAAATTTAGTCTTGGTCGAGTGATGGCCAAACTACCTGAGACCTCGGAAACGGTAATTGCGATGAACTTTTTGGTAATGAATCTTTCTACTCTACTTCAGAAGACAAAAAGTAAAAAGTTGTAGAGTCGTTTTTCTTGTGAAAAATGGTGTTAATTTTCCTCTCTTTTGTGAGGAGTGATTTGTGTTGACCTTTTTAGACAGAAAGGAACAATAGATTAAACAAAATCTGTATTTTGATTTGTTTCCATAAGGATAAGTTATCTATGCTTTTTCAGTCCATACTTCCCTAACCCACATTTCTTTCGTTTTTTGACTTTTTCAGCAAGCCCGACTTAAGTCTCTTCTTCACAATAAATAGAATTTTGTGAAAATTCAAGAATTTTTTTGAATATTTACGAAAAAAAACGATATCATCATAGACAAGCGATCGCCGCCAGGTGTTCTCCCTTGCCTTTATCAACCACAAAAAGATGGTGTTACCATGAAAAGATTTCTCTTTTTAGTATTTTTGCTCGAACTAAGTTTTGTCAAGACTATGCCTGCTAACTCACAAGCAAAATGGGGCGACAACCCTGAAGCCAAAAACTGTTCGGACTCTATCTCTGGCTTAATGCTCAATAGTGGCTGCAATGCCTCTAAACTAGCTCAAGAGAAACTCTGCAAATATAAGGATAAAAACTACCTTGTTGGAGAGATTTATCTGAAGGCAACGACAATATTAGAGGATGTCTATTTTATCCAGCTCGAAAATGGGGACAAATTTTCTACAACCAAAGGGAAAGGCGATATTGGTGATCCGGTTCTTGCGATCAAACAAAGCGGCGATTATTATGTCGAGAAGTTTCAGCCTAAATGGATTGCTGCTCTGCCAGGAGTTAATTTATCTGATCGCAAGATCAATAGTGTCATCAGCCGTTATTTGGAGAAGGGCGAAACAACTGATTCTTTTTGTCCGACAGTATCAAAGTAATGGTTTTAGGTTATACTCTAACTAGCTATAACTTACAACTTTCATTAAAATGCTTTACTCCCCCTAAATCATCCTAAAAAAGGGGGACTTAATTCTAAATTTCAAAAATCTAGATTTGCTACACTAAGAATCTTATTCCTTAAAAAGGGGAAGTTGTTTGAATTTGCAAGGGGTCTAATGACTTCAAATAGGAGGTAAAAATGATTGTTACGATTAGTCAAAATGGTATTTTAGAATTGCCATTAGCGTTGCAAGAGCAACTTCACGAAGGAGATAAGTATAAAGTTTCGATGACTGACACTTCTATTGTTTTGGAGAAGGTTTCTCAACCCTTGACTGTCGAGGAATGGTTTCAGCGAGTGGAGGAATTAGGCCCCGATCCTGATCAACTTAGTCTTGAAGAAATCTGTGAAATCGTCAAGGAAGTTAGGCGAGAAAGGCGCACTCAGCAATGCTAAAAGTTGTCCTAGATACGAATGCTTGGGTTTCTGCTTGGTTGTGGGGCGGTGTTCCCAGTCGTATTTTGCTGCTCTGTAAAAGTCGGAGGTTGACTATTTTTGCCTCGGAGGTTTTATTAGGAGAAATTAAGGGAGTGTTTTCTCGGCCTAAGTTTCGGAAAGTCCTTGAGCGTCTTGATGGTAATGTGGAACAGCTTATGTTAGCGACTCGCCAGTTGGTAACTATTTGTCCTAATTTGATGATTACTTGTCCACAACTACGCGATCCTTATGATCTGATTGTGTGGGTGCATCCCACTTAAGATAATACATTGACACTCAAAAGAGGAGAGTGATTGAGATAAGCACATCGTAGCCGAAGAATACGAGAAACATTATGAAGATGCCAACGTGCTCCCGACAATTTAACCCTAGCTCCCACCTGTTTAATCTTAGACTCCACATCACCAGAACCAATCACAATACCAAGCTGTTGATAGTATTGGTAATCAGGGATACGCTGATAATGCTTCGTCAAATAGGCTTGAAAATTCTTTGCCCTCTTGCTTTTGACTCCATCAAACGCATCTATTGCCTTGTTCACAAAACCCCGCCACAGTAAATGCTCCACTGCTTCTAGCCGTTTGAGAGAGCCACCCACTTTGAACAGATTCTCCTTGAGATGATACCAATCCAACACCTCTCGTCGTATCAGCCACGATTGAGTGGCGAAACTCTCTACCGCATTCCAGATTGCGGGATGACCATCTCCCAAAAAGGTCACTATTGGGGACAAAGGTTGAACATTGCTCCAATTCTTTAAGCCCTCTGGGTCTTGGAAAAAGGCTTCACAGACATTGCCATGAAGACTCACCAGTTTATAATCTCGCCACTGTCCCCCTTCCTTCTCCTCGCCCCGCAGACAAATCTTTCCCCCATCTATACTGACCCCCGCACTCTCTGACTGAGCTTGAGCTAAGGGCAGTTCTGTCCGTTCTACCAAGCGATGTAAACTGCTATGTCCTACTTTTATCCCCATCAACTCCTCTATATCTTCTTCTGCTTGTTGGTAGGATGTTTTCGCACTGGCTCTTAGACAGCATTTCTCTAAACCTGGACTTAAGACGATTTTTGGCGACACCTTTAGTTTTCTGGCTTGTTTTTGGCTTATTTCCACTTCTCCGACTAGGGTTTTGATTTTTCGCTTGTTTCCAGACCGTTTTTTTCCCCCTTCTGAAAAAAAAACTCCCCCATTGTTGGCCCCACAATTTCTAACATCTGGGTTCTGACTTCTACTTCGATGCTTCCAAAGTCCTTCTGTTTCTCTGGTTCCGTATATTTGCGCAGGATACGGGCTGATTCGGTGAGATGCTGTTTTAACAGTGCTTTTTCTTCTGGGGGAATCGGTAACATACTTTTTTCGCTCATCAGTTTTTTTCCATTTTACCCCAGATTCTATGTACTACTTTATCCGGGATGTACCCGATTGTGTTGGGGGCGGCCCAAGCGGCTCAGGTGGAGGTGATTGTCACAGGGGATAAGGATTTGCTGGTTTTGGCAAATTTTGAAGGTATTGAAATTTTGAGTCCTCAAGGTTTTTTGGACTGTTATTTGTTTCAGGAATAAGATAATTTGAATGAAGTTTTTTGTTGATAAAAAATAGTGACAAGTTTTTTGCGATCATTGTGGGTCAGTCTTTGTGGTGGCAGATGAATCACAGCCGTCACCGTCAATACAGATATAGGTAAATTTATCTCCAGTTTTTTTTGCTTGAACAATATACCCGACTAAATTGGGGGACGCACTTATATCTCGATCGCCTTTTTCGGTAAAGCGAACTGTTCCCGTTGCGGCTTGGTCGGCTGGTATTACTACATTTTTAAGAGCGTCAGAAACAGCTTCACGATTTTTATGAATATCTTGGTCACTAGAAAAGTTAAGGGTATCAAGGGCTGCCATTAGAGCCAAAGTAGCGTCATAAGCCATAGCTGAACGCCAGTTTAGTCCATCTTTCTCCCCGATAAATTTAGCTTTGTAGCTATTGACATAATTTTGGACATATCCATTGGAGTTTTCTTGATGCCAAGGTGCAACAAGGGTTAACCTATTATCAATGCCTTGAACAGAAGCCCAACTTATATCTGACTGAATATCTGTATTAAGAGAATCGTTACCGAATAAACCTTTTTTGTTAAATTCTGACTCTTTAAAGATTTCAGCTAGTTTCCATGAGGCGAATTTAGTATCTGTTGAAGCAGCTAACAAAAGTGAATTATAGTTATCTTTGGTGAATTTTTCTTTTATCAACTTTTGTTGATCATCAACTTTAACAGATGTGCCATTGGAAACAGGGAGTGAACATTGGTAATCAAAGTTTGCTTGACCATTCATATTAGAATTATGTTTGTCCTTAACTTGATAGATAGCTCCAAAGCCTCCACTACCAACTTTTTCAACAATCTCAAATCGATCTGTAATTTTGCTGCTAAGTCCTAGCAGTCTTCCGAGATTATTAACTTCTTGGGCTGTCATCAAATTTTCTCCTGAATAATTGTAATGTTTTGAAAATGGTGTTTTCTTAAATGTGATTAAACAAAACTTTCTCCAAATTAGCTTGAATCATCTTTAGATTTTTTTGCAGTAATGAGTTTTTGCCATGAGATTGTTCTAATTCTTTAAAAAAATCGAGCCAGTAATGGTGTGAATTTTCCTTTAAAAACTCTCGCAAAATCAAGCGAATCTGCCTATCTGTCAACTTGCTAATATCAAAATGACTCAACAAGAAGTAATCAGAATCTTCCTGCATTTCCTTAACAAAAACTTGACCTAAAGATTTTAGGGTACATTCCTGTATCACGGGTTGTAAGGAAAAATAACCATTTTGAAGTTTCTCAATCAAAAAACGACTCTTGAGAGAAAGCATCGCAGAAATAACTGTATCCGTCTCAATAAGATCATCGGGGATTGATGCCTGGCTCAAATCACTAAGCGATTGCTTACCCTGAGTAGCAAGATAATATAGTAAATGCCGCTCAACTGAGGTTAAAATCTCCAATTGTCTCTGAATCAAATTACTAAAATTTTGGATCATCTCCGTCAGACTAGACTGATTTATAAAATTATTGATATTGCCTCCCCATAAATCATTGATAATTGGTTTTAAAAACTTTAAAGCTAAAGGGTTATAACCATAAACACGAATGAGATCACGCCAGCCGACTAGCTCGTTTTCAGTGGTTTCTTTTGCCCCTAAAAACTCCAGTGCATTTTCTTCAGTAAAACCAGACAGGTCTAATGTTCTAGTCGGAAGTGTATCTGCCGTTAGAATCTCTCGTGGCTTTTCTCGACTTAATACTAATAAGCAACTGGTATGTAATTCACTTGCTAAACGTTTCAACAATAGTCCGTAGGGTTTGTGATGGGGTTCATAGTCGCCAGCAAAATCTCCTTTTAATAAAACCTGATCAAAATTATCTAAAATTAAAAGACAGCGTGCATCCCGCAAGACGACAAGTAAACGATCCAATGTTTGATTGACAAGGTTTTGGTAATTTAATTTTTGCTCATCTGTAACTTTTCGGAAAACCTTTTTAATTTCCTCATATTTTCCCTTCAGTTTATTAATTAACTCATTCATTTCTGAGTCTAAAGCCTCTGGTTCGATCCACTCTAACCAGTCCTTTACTAAATCTGCAAAACAGGAATCTCCATTCAGCGATCGCCAAATCACTCGATCAAACTCCCGTCCATATTTAGTAGAAAACTTAGTTCCCAGAAAAGTTTTTCCCATTCCAGGTAAAGCATGAATACCAACCAAACGACATTTTTCTGTTAGCACCCACTCGTTAAGATCTTTTAACTCTTTTTCTCGACCAATAAAATTTGCAACATCAATCCGCTCTTGCCAGGATTCCCGTTCCCGTTCAGGAATAGATAAAACCGAAGTTTTCGGAAATCCAATAGAAACTTCTGCATTAACCAGATCAGGACGATGTTCCAAAAATAAAGCAGTTAAAAGATCTCGACGACGACGTTTAATGCCGTCAATCTCGCCAGGAATCTCAAATAAATCACAGAGATTTTCAATATGCTTACGAATCGTCGTCACGGCTGATTCCATTTCCAACGAGATCTCATCATCTTTCTTGCCCTGAAGTAATTGCAAAATAACGTGTCTGGGCTTCGGCGTAATGCCTGAAAAACGCCTGTCAAACTCTTTGCTCGTCATTCGTACCATAAAAATGCACGTTTCAATAGTTTTCTTCTCGGTTTCCGATTATAGAGTGTAATCACAAAATTCGCAAGACTTCTTGTTACAACTTTTCTCTCTCACTTATTCACGATGTCCCTAATCCTTAGCCTAAAAGCTGATTGCAATGAATGAGCAGCCTAAAACCCAAGCATCCTCCCTTAGCCCCGTGAAGATCACCAAGCTACTTTTCATTCTGGTAGTTGTTATTACTCTTACTTTATTCGTATAATTCACTTAATGTATTCGCGTGAGGACTAATCCGTGAGACTATTACTCCCATTGACAACCAATGTCCTTCCACACAAACCTTTAGGGCTAACACAATCTCTCGTTGCAGAGCGTTTTGCCAAGGCTATCTCGACTCTGAAACGCGCAAGGGAATTTATCGAAATTGGCCTAGGGTTGCTTTCCCTCGTCATAATTAGCCCTCCCATCGGGATAATCATGGGGACACTGATCGTGAATTTGATTTTAGTAAAAGATCTTAATGAGTACAACCAACTAGTTATACTATCTCATGGTGGCTTAATAATCGCCCTAGTTTTCTGTATTATTTTCAGTTAACGACTCAAAAGCGATCGCTGCCTTCACAATTTTAATATAACTTAACTTATCGGGGGAGAAGCCGTTACAATCAAGTTACAATAGATCTAGCCCTAAAGCAGCCAACCTAAAAGAAAATTTGCTAGTGCAACCCTCTCCTTCCTTACCCATAGCCTTTGACGGGATCGATGCCGCCCTCGCCGAAATTAAAGCCGGTCGTCCCATTGTCGTAGTAGATGATGAGAATCGAGAAAATGAGGGGGATTTGATCGGTGCAGCCCAGTTTGCCACGCCCGATATGATTAATTTTATGGCGGTGGAGGCCAGAGGACTGATTTGTTTGGCCATGAGCGGTGATCGCCTCGATGCCTTGGATCTACCATTGATGGTGACGAAGAATACTGATAGTAACCAAACTGCCTTTACCGTTAGTATTGATGCGGCTCCCCACTTAGGCGTTAAAACTGGAATTTCAGCTGAAGATCGCGCCCGCACGATTCAAGTTGCGATCAATCCCGCGACCCATCCCGATGATCTGACTCGTCCTGGTCATATTTTTCCCATTCGTGCCAAGGAAGGCGGGGTGCTTAAACGGGCTGGCCATACGGAAGCGGCGGTGGATCTCTGTCGATTAGCGGGTTTATATCCGGCAGGCGTTATTTGCGAAATTCAAAATGCCGATGGTTCCATGGCCCGTCTGCCCCAATTATTTGACTACGCCCGCAAACATCAATTAAAGCTAATTAGTATTGCCGATTTAATTAGTTATCGTCTTCAGCACGATCGCTTTGTCCAACGCGAAACGGTTTGTGATTTTCCCAGTCAATTCGGGAACTTTCACCTTTATGCCTATCGCAATCTCTTAGATCAAACCGAACATATTGCGATCGTCAAAGGGGAGCCTGCTGAATTTGCTAACCATCCGGTAATGGTGAGAATGCACTCTGAATGTTTAACGGGAGATGCCTTGGGATCATTACGTTGTGACTGTCAAATGCAATTACACGCGGCTCTTAAAATGATAGAAAGTCATGGTTTAGGGGTAGTAGTTTATCTACGCCAGGAAGGGAGGGGGATTGGGTTAGTCAATAAATTGAAAGCCTATTCATTACAGGATTTAGGTTTTGATACAGTGGAGGCCAATGAACGATTAGGATTTCCGGCCGATCTCAGGGATTATGGCATGGGAGCGCAAATGCTCAATGATTTAGGGATTAAACAAATTCGCCTCGTTACTAACAATCCTCGTAAAATTTCGGGGCTAAAAGGTTACGGTTTGGAAATTATTGAACGGGTTCCCCTCTTAATTGAAGCGAATAGTTATAACTCTGTCTATCTAGCCACCAAAGCCGAAAAACTCGGCCATTTATTATTAAATACCTATCTGATCACTGTCTCCTTAAACTGGCAAAATCCTCTCCGCACTCCCACAGAACGCTATGAAATCCTAGAAAAATTGCGTCATTTAATTCGTCCGAGTCATTTGCAACTGCAAGAAGAAGTCCGCCCCGTGGCGATCGCCCTCTTTGGTAAACAATCTTTAATCTTTCATCTAGGCTTAGATCAATCAAAGGAAGTGGCCAGTCATTGGTATGAAGAAAAAGATCATCCTTTCCGTTTAACGATTTTAGCGTTTCTCGATCAGATTGTGACTTGGCCAAACCTGGCTAGTTTAGAATTTTTATTATCCAACGGCCATGATCCGATGACGGGACTGCAAGTTAGTCTGGAACGCACCCATTATGGACTAGAAGATCTACTGCCCTCTCAACAATTACAAGCTCTGACCACTCAAACCATCTATAGCTATTCCCAAAAAGTGCAGTAGGGTGATCAACAAGTTAATGCTTGATTAACAAGGGGCTTAAGCCCCTTGCCTATATATCGCACACTGAGATCAAGACCCCACAGTTTACTGGGAAATTTTACTTAATAAACAACATTTCCTGATAGGTCGGTAAGGGCCAGAGATCATCCGCCACTTCCCCTTCCAGCGCATCAGCAAAACCGCGAACCTCATCCATCAAGGGACGGATCACATTCACGAGATACTGCATATGTTCTTCCACTGACGCAAAATCATGATTGCCCAAAGCCAAAGTTAATTTGCTCACTTTTTCCATCATTGATTTAGCCAAGGAAGCCACTTTCTCGATATTTTCGATTTCGAGATCAAGGCCGATTTCCTTTAAGCTGAGGGTGGTATTGGCCAGATCCGAGAGATAGCGCAGAGCCGCCGGATAAATAGAGGTTTTGGCAATATCAATCACCAGTTTGGCTTCAACTTCAATGGAGAGAACATACTGCTCGGCGTAGGTTTCATAACGGCTGGCCAGTTCCACCGGCGAAAGCACTCCCAGCTTGGAGAACAGTTCTTCGATGTATGCTTCCTTTAAAACCGGTAAGGCATCGGCTGATGTCCGTAGGTTGGCTAAACCTCGTTCCGCCGCCAGTTTATGCCATTCTTCTGAATAGCCATTGCCATTGAAAATGACTGCACCATGCTCATCCATCACCTCCTTAAGGATGGTCTGAATCGCCGTGTTGAGTTCTGTCCCCTTGCCCAATTCTGCTTCTAATTTATCCCCGATCCAGTTGAGAGAATCTGCCAAAACCGTATTCATGGCAACTAATGGCCCGGCCACTGATTGCCCCGAACCAACGGCCCGAAATTCAAAACGGTTTCCAGTAAAGGCAAAGGGAGAAGTACGGTTGCGATCGCCGGCATCAGTGGGCAGCATGGGTAAAGTATCCACCCCAATATTCATCACCCCCTTACCCTTGGAGCCTGTAATCTCACCTTGACTAATTTGCCCAAAGACATCCTCCAATTGGGAACCCAAATAGACAGAAATGATCGCTGGCGGAGCTTCATTGGCCCCTAGGCGGTGATCATTACTGGCGGTTGCTACCACTGCTCGTAACAATGGCCCGTATTTGTGAACTCCGCGAATAACCGCACCACAAAAAACTAAAAATTGGGCATTGGAGTGAGGGGTGTCGCCTGGATCTAACAAATTACCTTGAGTCGCATTGCCCACCGACCAGTTAACGTGTTTACCCGAACCATTGACCCCTTTAAAAGGTTTTTCGTGGAATAAACAAATAAAACCGTGCTTTTTAGCTGTATTACGCAGAACCGTCATCAATAACTGCTGATGATCAGTGGCCACATTAGCTGCTTCAAAAAAGGGTGCAATTTCAAACTGGCCTGGAGCCACCTCATTATGTCGGGTTTTGGCAGGAATACCGAGTTTATATAATTTTTCTTCCACATCTTGCATATACACCTGAACCCGCTCAGGAATAGCCCCAAAATAATGATCGTCAAATTGTTGACCTTTGGCGGGGGGCTTGCCAAACAGGGTACGGCCAGAGAGGAGGATATCAGGACGACTATTGGCAAAATTGGCATCCATCAGAAAATATTCCTGTTCTGCGCCACAACTAGAGTTAACAGGAGAAACTTCTGTATTGCCCAGTAGTTTTAAAACTCTAGTAGCCGCTTTATTCATCGCCGCATTGGAGCGCAAAAGAGGCGTTTTTTTGTCGAGAGCCTCCCCTGTCCAGGAGACAAAGACGGTGGGAATACAGAGGGTGGAACCATTATCCGTTTCCATCACAAAAGCGGGACTGGTGACATCCCAAGCCGTATAACCCCGTGCTTCCGAGGTGGAACGAATACCGCCATTAGGAAAGGAGGAGCCATCGGGTTCCCCTTGCACTAGCACTTTGCCGGAAAATTCTGAAATGACGGAACCATCGCTTTGAACAGAGATAAAACCATCATGTTTTTCTGCCGTGGCATTGGTCAGTGGATAGAAGACGTGGGCATAGTATAAGGCTCCTTTGGCGATCGCCCAGTCCTTCATCGCCACAGCTACAACGTCAGCAACGGAAATATCTAGCGTTTGACCGGTTTGAATCGTCTTTTTTACCGATTTAAAAACTTCTTTGGGTAGGCTCTCTTGCATCTTGCCTAAAGTAAAAACATCCGAGGCCCAGAGTTCTTCCAACCGTTTTGGTGCTTTGGGCGGCATCGGCTCTCGGTTGGTAATTTGATAAATTGCTTGCAGACGCGATTCGTTTCCGCTCATAGTTGTCTCCACTCCGGATTTTAAACCTGAATGATTCTACTTAAGATCCGAATAAGGTTTCGTTGCGAAAACTACCGAAAGTCCAAAATGCTGGGATTATTTTCTGAATTAAATTAGTTCAAATCCCCCAAGGCTATAGTATAGTCTATTTAAACTGTTTTTGTGTCAATTTTTGAACTATTCCCAAAACCACTGATAAAAAAGTCCTCTTTTTTAGAAACAATAAGTAAGGGGTTAAGAGGTAAATCCGTAAGCAAAAATTGTACCTAAGTATTTAAGTTAAGCTTTTATACAATACCAACGCTTAAATCGCATAATTTAAAAAACCATTACTATCAGAAAAAATCTTGGTTTGACGGGGTTTAATAAATACTTTTTGCCCCACACTGAGGTTTAAGGTTGCAAATTGTTCGCGGCTGAGATGGGCAATGATCTCCTCCTGCTCCGACAGAATTAATTCTACTTGGATTTCCCAGCCCAGATGGGTAATGCGTTTGACGATCGCCTGGGTATTAATTTCATCCGCTTCTGTTTTAACTTCAAGATCATGGGGTCGGACAAAGGCAGAATAGGAGGCATGAACTAAGGTCTGACCATCATTGTCGCTGAAATGATTCTGAAGCAAGCTTGTCGTACTGGGTAAGACATTGACTTCGCCAATAAAGCTCATCACAAAAGGTGTGGCAGGATGATCATAAATATCAGCAGGAGAACCAATTTGCTCAATTTTGCCGTGATTCATGACCACAATTTCATCGGCCACTTCCATCGCTTCTTCCTGATCGTGGGTAACAAAAATACTGGTTAAATGAACTTCATCATGCAAGCGTCGTAACCAGGCTCTTAATTCTTTTCTAACCTTGGCATCTAAAGCTCCGAAGGGTTCATCTAATAAGAGAACCTGGGGTTGAACGGCTAAGGCTCTGGCTAAGGCGACCCGTTGTCGTTGACCACCGGATAGTTGGGAGGGATAGCGATCTCCTAATCCTTCTAGCTGAATCAATTCCAGTAATTCCTGAACCCGTTTTTTAACTTCTTTTTTGGGATGTTTGCGGATATCCAGACCAAAGGCGATATTTTGACGAATGGTTAAATGTTTGAAAAGAGCATAGTGTTGAAAGACGAAACCAATATTCCGTTTGCGAATATCAACATGGGTGGCATCCTTACCATTAATAATGATAGTACCTTGATCAGGAGGTTCTAAGCCAGCGATCGCTCTAAGTAAAGTTGATTTTCCTGAACCAGATGGGCCAAGCAGGGCAACTAATTTTCCTTCATTCACTTCTAAATTAATATCAGACAGTGCTTGGTAGCTCCCAAATTGTTTGGCGACGTTATTGATGACAATACTCATAAATTAATAGTGAATAGTGGATAGTTGATAATGAATAGTGGATAATTGATAGTAGATAGTGGATAGTTGATAACAAATAGTTAATAATGAATAGAATTGGGCAATTAACCCCTATTACATCTCCTAAGGCATCTTCCTCAGTTTAAAAAGGCATCTTCCTCAGTTTAAATCCTGAAGGGGACAATTGCGATCTCCTAAAAGTGAATATTGGCCCAATCGTTAATGCCCTTTCCTCCCAGTTCGACGTTCCAGAATTTCTTTCACCACCAGAGTAACAGCCGCTAAGAATGCCAGGATCACTGCCGCACTGAAAGCTGCTTCCGTTTGATAGTTTTTGTATTCCTGCTCCACGAACAGAGGTAGTGTACTGGTTTGCCCCAAGATATTGCCGGACACCACTGATACGGCCCCAAATTCTCCCATTGCTCTGGCATTCGTCAATAGCACGCCATAAAGTAAACCCCAACGAATATTCGGTAGGGTAATACGCCAGAAAATTTGCCAATCTTTAGCCCCCAAGGTACGGGCAGCTTCTTCTTGTTCAGAACCCATTTCTTCTAAAACAGGAATTACTTCTCGTGCCACAAAGGGAAGCGTAACAAAAATGGTAGCAATGACCATGCCAGGCAAGGCAAAAATAATTTTAATATCGGCTGCCTGGAAATATTGACCAATCCAGCCTTTTTGTCCATAAAGCAGTACAATCATTAAACCCGCAACGACAGGAGAAATGGCAAAGGGAAGGTCAACCACACTCAAAAATAAGGCTCTGCCTGGAAACTGATTACGAGCTAAAACCCAGGCGGCGCAAAGTCCAAAAATCGTATTGAGAGGGACGGTAATCAGGGCAATAATGACCGTTAATTTAACCGCTTCAATAAAATTGGAGTCTTGTAATGATGTTAAAAAAGGTTTAATTCCTAGACGAAAAGCTTCATAAAATACTGAGATAGTCGGAATCACTAAAATTAGGGCCAGATAGCCTAAGGCGATCGCGATTAGTCCAATTTTTGGCTTAGTCAGTTGCATAACGACGACCCCACTGTTGTAGTAAATTAATTACTAATAAAAGAACCAAAGAAACCATCAATAAAACGGCCCCAATCACCGTTGCGCCAGTGTAGTCATACTCTTCTAAGCGTTGAAAGACTAAAACTGGTGCAATTAAATCTTGATAGGGAATATTAGAAGCCACTAAAACGACAGAGCCAAATTCTCCCACCGCCCTGGCAAATCCTAAGGCAATACCCGTTAAAATGGGAGGTATTAAGGGAGGAAAAATCACTCGCCAAAAGGTTTGAAATTCGGTCGCCCCTAAAGACCAAGCCGCCTCTTCTGCCTCATCTTCAAGTTCTTGTAAAACAGGTTGTAAGGTTCTGACCACAAAGGGTAAAGAAATGAATAGCATGGCAACAAATACCCCCCAACGGGTGAAGGCAATCTTAATCCCAAAGGGAGCAAATAATTGACCAATCCAGCCCTTTTCACTATAGACAGTTGCCAGCACTAAACCAGCTACGGAAGTTGGTAAGGCAAAGGGTAAATCAACAGCGGCATCTATAATTTTTTTTCCAGGAAATTGATAACGCACCAACACCCAGGCGACAATGGTTCCCATCACCCCATTAATTGAACCAGCCGCTAGAGCCGTTACAAAGGTGACATTGTAGGCCGATAGGGCAATTGACCCTGTAGCTACTTGCCAAAACTCTTCCCATCCCAAGGTTAAAGATTTAGTGACTAGGGCGGTAATGGGTAACAATAAAATAAGTAATAAATAAACAACCGTGATCACCCAGGGAATGGAAACTCTTGACCAAAGCTGGACAAAAAGATTGGTTGATTTGGCTGGCACTTTGTCGGCTAAATTGACCATAATAGACTGGTTATAACGAAATTGAAGATAGATTTTGTATTAGACTCTCCCTGTCACCCTTGATAAGGCTACAGTGTACACACATCTTGAAAAAATACACGCTTTGAGGTTTGATCCCCCTAAATCCCCCTTAAAAAGGGGGACTTAAAACCTTTAATTTGTCTTCCCCCTTTCAACGCTGTTCGTTACGCAAATCTCCTGATCAAAAAACTCAAAGCCATACACAGCAAGCTTTTCATCTTCTCCCCCCTTTTTAAGGGGGGTTGGGGGGGATCGAGACTAAGCAAGGTATTATTACCAACGATCCGTTTCTTGATCAGACTTATCTAGTATTTCTATACCTAATTGAGTAAGATAATCCAAGCCATTGTTGATATCGGTGACACTGCCAGTCAGTAACAAATCAAACCAACCATTGCCTTCTCCATTTGCACCGAGCATGGCGGCCAAAATACTAATTTCTAGATGGTAATTGGATGCTAGTTGAGAAATGATCGGTTCCTGTTGATATTGGCTAGGAATTTGAATACGGATGCGGTTTTGAATGATTGAAATAAGGCGATCGCTTTCCATGACATTGGGATTAAGAGTGTTAATAGACATCGGTTTTATTTTTTAAGATTGACCATGAAAATTGGTACGAAAGCTCACCGCCAAGATTGACTATTTTTTAGCAGTGATTTTGTCAAAAATAGCTCCATCGTCAAAGAACTCGGTTTGTACCTTTTCCCAGCCCCCTAGATCTTGGACAGTAAAGAGATGCTTAACGACGGGGTATTGACTCGCATATTCTTTCGCCACAGTCTGATCAACGGGACGGAAACCTGATTCAGCAAAATCTTTTTGGGCTTCGGGTGTAAATAGAAACTTCACAAAGGCCTCTGCCACTTCACGAGTGCCATGTTTATCGACATTACTATCAACTACAGCCACTGGAGCATCAATGGAAATGTTGTAATCGGTGGGGACAGAATAGGGTTGGTTTTCGCCTTTTTGTTTGGCTAGGATGACTTCATTTTCATAGTTCAGCAACACATCTCCCTGACCCTGTTTATAGAAAACATCACTGGCTTCCCTAGCATCTTTGGGCAGAACGGGGACATTTTGATAAATTTTTTCCAAAAAAGCTTGAGCCTGGGCAGGGGTTCCTCCTGATTGGGTCACAGATCCCCATAGTCCTAGGAAATTCCATCGTGCACCTCCAGAGGTTTTGGGGTTGGCAGTAATCACCTTCAGATTTTTTTCGGCCAGTTCTGACCATTGGGCAAGCTTAAGGTCTGGTTTACGGGTGACAAAGGCCACGACGGATTTGGTGACAATACTGTTATTAGGAGCTTCGGCTTCCCATTTTGGCTCAATTAAGCCAGCTTTTTCAATTTTCTGGACATCAGAACTGAGTGCTAGAGCGACGACATCAGCTTCCAGACCATCCACAACGGCACGGGTTTGAGATCCCGATCCTCCGTAGCTCTGATCAAAGGTGACGGTTTTGCCGGTCTTTTCCTGCCACTGTTTCACGAATTTGGGAATAATTTTTTCGTAGGCATTGCGAGTTACTGCATAGGACACCAGGGTAAGCTTCTGGTTTTCTGACTCCTTACCCCCAGTCTGTGCCGTTTCCTGGTTGCCCCCACAAGCCGACAGTCCTCCGAGCAAGAGAACCGCGATCGCCCATAACGCCCAACCTTTTTCAGCCCTAATCATTGTGACAATCAACCCTCAATCAGAATTAAATCTCAGTGCTTTTGCAGTTTATTTTATTTTGGCACGAATTGCAATTCGTTTAGGCTTTAAATCGAATTTATTTGAATGCAGCATGGCTTTTGTGTCATGATCAGAATCAGAAAAACCTAGCCAAGCCAAAGCATTCAGCTTGTCAAGAACAGGCGAATTCACGAGGATATGACCAATAGCCGCGAAACACAGCCCCCGGACTTGCTGGACAAGTTAATTCAAGAAAACTATCTTTTCCGAGATTTGGAGCGGGATTGGCTGGCCAATTATCTTCCGGTCGAAACTCTGAAGCTCGAAAAACTTTTTTCCAATCGTCCTATCTATACGGCTTTTCTGCCCGATCATTTTTTGGATGTTCTCTATGTCATCCTCGGAGAGGGGTTGGTTATTACTCGTAGTACTCCTCTAGATCGGATTATTGCTATTACCTATGCCGGTGGCTGTTTTGGGATGCGAAGTCTAGATTTTAGCTATGGTCTAGCTCATCAAGCCTTTCCTTGCTTAGTGGAAGCCTACAAAACTACCCATGTTTTAAAAATTCCGAGGGAAAATCTGATTCAACTCTATGACCAGAGTGAAATCTTCCGAGAGCATTATCGAATGTTGTTTGAACTAAGACAAAAATTTGAATATCATTTACTCAATTGCAGTAGTTATCCCCCGCAAGCAGTGGCTGCCCTTCTACGAGCTTTAATTTATCAGGAACGGGAATTAAGTCAGCAACCCGATAGTCAGGGTCATTATGTTCTTGATCTTCCTATTGATGTGATTGCCCGTGCTTGTCAACTTAATCAACGCACCGTCGAGCAGGTGATGAAAGGAATGCAGCAGATCGGCTTAGTAACCTCTCAAAAAGAGGATGGCGATGATATTATTCGTGTGATTGCGCCGGAAGGTCTGAAAGAAGTCTATAGTGCGACGCGAGAAAAGGTTTCTTGGTGGCCACTACGTTGAGGTAATTGCTGGCAGGGCTAAAAATTAAAAACCTAAAAAAAAGACTCTCTGTTTTTTCCAGAGAATCTCTTCTTGGGTTTTGAGTTTTGAGAATTAAAATTAACCCATTTTTTCAAAGATTTTGAACATAGGCAGATACATGGATAACAAGATAGTTCCGACCATACCCGCAATGAAAACCATCATCATCGGCTCAATCACGCTAGTTAAGGCTTTAACGGCTTGTTCTACCTCATCTTCGTAAAAGTCGGCCACTTTCATCATCATTGAGTCTAATTCTCCCGTTTCTTCGCCAATACTAATCATCTGGATGGCTAGGGAGGGAAATACCTTAGAACGTTGCAAGGCTAAACTCATCATGCCTCCCTGTTGAATTTCGTCAACGGCTCCGGCGATCGCATCAGAAATGATTTTATTGGGAATCGTGTTACAAACAATGGTTAGGGATTGAATAATCGGAACCCCAGAACGAGTCAAAGTCCCAAAAACTCGACAAAAACGAGCCACAGCCGTCTTTTCATTTAAAGGGCCAAACATAGGCATTTTTAACATAAACTTATCGACTTGACGACGACCGACATAGGTTGCGTAGTATTTCTTGAAAGCAAAAGAGCCCACACCAACCCCAATAATGGGCAGCACCACGAAAGGACTGCGTAAAAAATCACTCAAATTGAGCATAAATTGGGTTAGGGCCGGTAATTCTGTGCCTAAATCCTTAAAAATTTTGGCAAAGACCGGAATCAGAAAAATGGTCATCCCTAAAAAGGCAACTACGGCTAAAAAACCAACCGCGACGGGATAGGCCATGGCGGACTTAATTTGGTTTTGCAGTCGAGCCATATCTTCTAACAGTTGAGATAGGCGGTTCAGCACTTCATCTAAAACCCCACCAGTTTCTCCAGCTTCCACCATGCTGACGTAGAGGTCATCAAAACATTCGGGGTATTTGGCCATGGATTCGGAGAGATTATTCCCTTGTTGTACTTCTCCACTAATCCCCACCAAAGCTCTTTTTAATTTAGGATTGGGGCATTGTTCTCCTAATACACTTAAGCAACGGACGATCGCCACCCCCGCATTGATCATGACGGAAAATTGTCGGGAAAAAACAGCCTTATCCTTAACTGTCACCTTATTCATCAGGTTTTCTAGGAATTCCAGATTAATGCCCGCACTGGCCTCTTTAATCGTTCCAATCGAGGCATATTGCTGCTTCAGCATGGTACGAGCCTGTTCCGCAGACATGGCATCAATCTTTTTTTGTAGAACCTTGCCTTTTCTATCCTTAACCTGGGCAACAAAGGTAGCCATGATTTTTTCCTTTTAATCAATAAATATGGTAAGGCGGTATTTTTAACGAGCTTTGGTTTTGACAGAAGCAGCAGTCGGAGCAGCCCCCCCCACTAATCGTTGTAATTCATCGGGTCTGGCACTTTTGGAAAGTCCTTCTTCCAGGGAAATGGTTCCAGAAACCACTAGGCTTGCTAAGGCCTGTTCCATGGTTTGCATTCCTAACTTTGCACCAGTTTGAATGGAAGAGTAAATTTGCGGGGCTTTTCCTTCTCGAATTAAGTTGGCGATCGCCGGAGTGATGATCATAATTTCCTGAACCATGGCCCGACCAAATTCTCCTGGTTTAGGGGCTTTTTTCTTCACCAGGTTTTGACTAAAAACTGCCAATAGAGAATTGGATAACATGGCCCGAATTTGAGCCTGTTGGTTGGCCGGAAAAACATCTAACATCCGATCCACAGTGCCAGCCGCCGAGTTCGTGTGCAGCGTGCCAAAGACCAAGTGTCCCGTTTCCGCCGCACTAATCGCCAAGGCGATCGTTTCCAAATCCCGCATTTCCCCCACTAGAACAATATCCGGATCTTCCCGTAGGGCTGCCTTTAAGGCATTGGCAAAACTTTTCGTATCTTCTCCCTTTTGACGTTGGTGAAAAAGACTTTTAATATTAGGAAAAACGTACTCAATTGGGTCTTCAACCGTTAAAATATGTTCAGCGCGAGTACGATTAATCAAATCCAAAATGGCAGCTAAGGTAGTCGTTTTACCCGATCCTGTTTGCCCTGTCACCAAAATTAAGCCCCTGGGGCGTTCCGCCATTTCACGCACAATCGTTGGCAAGCCCAATTGCTCAAAATTAGGAATTTTAGAAGATAAAGCCCGCAGACAGGCGGCATAGCAACCTCGCTCTTTATAGACATTAACCCGAAAACGTGCTAATCCCTTTACGCCATAGGAACAGTCTAACTCCCAGTTTTGTTCTAATTCTTTCCGTTGGGAATTATTGAGCATACTAAAGATCAGTTTTTGGCTGTCCTGGGGAGTTAGAAATTCTTCGTTAATCGGGTTTAACTTGCCACTAATGCGAAAATAAACGGGAGCACCAGCTTGAATGTGCATATCTGATCCCCCCATTTCCACTAACTGTTCCATCAGGTCTTCGATAATGTATTCCACTGCCATGTTGAAAATCTCCTAGGTATAATAGGTAAATTGTTAGATAAAATTTAGGTCAAATTAAAATTAGGAAAAACGCGGGGTCATACAATAGGGACAGTCCAGCCATTCCTGTTGTAACTCAGCATCACAAGTCCGACAAGTTAGGGCACTTTTGCGTTTAGCTCGTAACTCCGATTCTAAGCCCGTATCAGTAAAGGTTACTCGTTCTACTTCGTCTAGAGTCGTGTGGCCTTCTCGCACCAGGTTGAGACTATAGGCCAGTAGCGTCACCATCCCCTCTTCCACCGCACAGTCCTTGATGCGATCAGTGGTTGCCCCTTCATTAATTAAAGCAGCGAGGCGTTCTGAATTACGCATGACCTCATAAACGCCGACTCGTCCTTTATAGCCACTACCATTACATTTGGTACAAAGACTACCGTCAGCACGGGCCTGATGATTTTCCTCTGGTGTTAACGTATTGGCTTTGTAGAAGGTAACTTGTTCTTCATCCGCCGCACTGAGGCCAAAATGGGCTAATTCTTCGCGGCTAGGATGGTAGGCAATCCGACATTGGGTGCAGACTCTTCGCATTAAACGCTGGGCTAAGACTCCTAAGAGCGCGCCTGATACCATAAAGGGTTCAACTCCCATTTCATCTAGACGGGCGATCGCCCCTGCCGCATCATTAGTATGCAGAGTTGTCAGAACAAGGTGTCCGGTTAGAGCCGCTTCAATCGCTGTTTTAGCCGTTTCCTTATCTCGTGTTTCTCCCACTAGAATCACATCGGGATCTTGACGCATAAAGGCACGTAAAATAGACGAAAAATCCATGCCTTTTTCCCGAATAACTTGCACTTGGGTAATTCCAGGCAAGGCATATTCAATCGGATCTTCTGCCGTATTGATATTAACCCCAGGACTGTTTCGTTCTGCTAATACAGAATACAAGCTGGTGGATTTCCCCGAACCCGTTGGCCCTGTCACCAAAAATAAACCATAGGGTCTGGCCGCCAACTCTCGCACCACTTGCAGGGTATCAGCACTGGAAATTAAAAAGTCCAAACCCAACTGTGTTGAGGAATTATCCAAGATCCGCAAACAAACCTTTTCTCCATAACGGCTAGGGATGGTATTGACTCGAAAATCCACGTTGCGCCCTTGATAAACCCGACGAATCTTGCCATCTTGAGGTAGGCGACGCTCGGCAATATCCATATCAGCCATGATTTTGAAACGAGCCACCACCGCCGGCGTAATTTTGCGTGGT
Organism: Woronichinia naegeliana WA131; assembly: GCA_025370055.1. Taxonomy (NCBI): domain Bacteria; kingdom Bacillati; phylum Cyanobacteriota; class Cyanophyceae; order Synechococcales; family Coelosphaeriaceae; genus Woronichinia; species Woronichinia naegeliana. Next base: position 3,716,982 of record CP073041.1, read on the forward strand.
AAGGGGTCAAAGGCTTGATGAAGAACTCCATCTTTACGAAAACGAATGCGCAGGGCTGTTTCCTGGGGTTCGACATGAATATCCGATGTTCCCTCTTGTAAAGCTTTCGCCAGAACTTTGTTAACCAGATTAATTACTGGGGCTTGATTAGCTTCATTAGAGTCTAGGGCATCTTCCGTTTCGTCAGAGTTATCCTGAAGTGCGCCATTAAAAGAACCGACAATATCCGTCAGATCGGATAACTTCTCCAGTTCCCGATCCTTTTGTCTTTTTTCCTTGGCTTGTTCAATCTCTCCCTGCATACTATGATACTGTTCTAGCAGTTGTTCATAGTCTTCCTTGGTGATAACTAAACGCCGTAACTCTAAGCCCTTGAAGCGTAAAATTCGTTGTAACTCATCCTGAGCAGCGAGATCATCTGGATCAACCATCGCGACTAAAACACTGGGGGGAGTACCGGCCTGCTTGGCGAGGGGCAGAATTTTGTAGCGGCGACAGGTATCTAGGGGAATTAAATCCATGATTAAGTCCGCCATTTCTCGACTAGCCACCGGACGGATCTCTGGATCTAGGCTATCTACTCCATAGAGAACTTTTAATTCAAAGAGATAATGCTTTTTGTATTGACGTAGTAGTTCTGGCGAAAGGGCATGACCCGTAACGGATTGGATTTCTTCCGGTAGCGATCGCCCCGTCTTCTTCATCTGTACCAGGGCTTGCTGGAGTTGATCTGGGGCAACATGACCGCCCGTAACCAATTTGTTGCCAAAGGGAGAAAAATAATTGCGGAGAGCAACAGCACGGGTATTTTTCTTGGGAGAGGAATAAGCCATAGCAAAACAACCCCAGATCCTAGATCCTTGCATTAGCCAGTATGCCTGACTGGTCACAATAAGTATCTATCGTAACGGTAAAATTCTCCCCAGGGGATCAGGGAATTTCTTCAAATTTGAATGATGGTCAGGAATAGCAGTACCCTAACCCTAATACGTTAATGGATCGCATGGAGGCCAGAGAAGAAATGGCTGTGTTAGATTGAAACCTAACCCTGTTGTTCCCCTTTCCTTTTCCTATGTCTTCGACTTTGCTCCTCTCCCAGGAAATCCCCAGCCTTGACTATCGACTAAAGCGCGATCGCTTAGATGAAACTTGGCAACCGGCTCTCGCGACACTTTTAGGCTTAGGAAGAGCCGCAGGAGCCGACTTTGTGGAATTTTTTCTCGAAAAGGTAAATTATGTTAACTGTTTGGCTGAAGAGGATGTGATTACTAGTCTGACACCTCGTTTGTCGAGTGGTTGTGGTGTCAGGGTTTATCGGGGTCAAGCAGATTGTTATGTTAGTACCAACGACTTGTCCTTTCAAGGATTAAAGACGGCTCTGGAAAAAGGATTGTCCATTTTAGGCTTAAATTTACCCTCCCCTCAGTCCCACATTCCAGACATTAATCTAGAACTGCTACGGGACTATGCGGCGGTCAAGGCTAAAGACGATTGGTTAGGTCACTGTAGTTCAATGCAGGAAATGAGTGAAATTCTGCTGCAAGCCAATCAAGTCTTAAATCAAAAAGCGACTCATGTTCAGTCCCGACGGGCTGTTTATTTTCGAGATTGGCAAGAGGTGTTAGTTGCCGCTAGTGATGGTACGTTTGCCAGGGATATTCGCCTCACCCAATCCGTTGGTTACTCCCTACTCTGTGCCGATGGGGCCAATCGTTCCTCCATTGGCAAGCGATCGGGTAATACAAGTGACCCTAGCTATCTTCGTCATTGGGATTATCAAACAGCGGCGGCAGAAGTGGCTGAATCGGCGGGAAAAATGCTCTATGCCGACTATGTGGAATCGGGAAGTTATCCCATCATTATGGCCAATGAGTTTGGGGGAGTCATTTTCCATGAAGCCTGTGGTCATTTGCTGGAAACAACTCAAATCGAACATAAAACTACGCCCTTTATGGATAAGAAAGGCGAAAAAATTGCCCATGAAAATCTGACGGCTTGGGATGAAGGGTTGACCGATAAAGCGTTTGGAACCATTGATATGGATGATGAAGGGATGCCAGCCCAACGCACTTTATTGATTGAAAATGGCATTTTAAAAAATTTCATCAGCGATCGCACGGGTTTTGTGCGTACGGGCCATCCTCGGACGGGTAGTGGTCGCCGTCAAAGTTATGCCTATGCTGCGGCTTCTCGAATGCGAAATACCTACATTGCCCCTGGGAATTATAGTATTGAGGATCTTTTTAATTCAGTGGATAAAGGGATTTACTGTAAACAAATGGGAGGTGGTAGTGTGGGGCCAACGGGAGAATTTAATTTTTCTGTCTCTGAAGCCTATCTAATTGAAAATGGACAAGTGACTAAACCGTTAAAAGGAGCCACGCTCATTGGTACCGCTACCGATATTATGCAGAAAATTTCCATGTCTTCCCGGGATTTGGGATTAGCGGCGGGTTTTTGCGGTTCGGTAAGCGGTAGTATTTACGTCACCGTTGGCCAACCCCATATTAAAGTTGATGCGATCACGGTAGGGGGACGATAGTTACAGCCACTCCTATGACCCAGTTTCCCCATGATCAATTCGTTAAGGAATATTTGCCACAATTGCTCGGCCAATATGGTGAGGTTAAGGCTGCGGAAACGGTGAGTAGTGAACGACGAGAAATTGATGTCTTTTTTCAGCCCCACTATCCAGTACCAACCACACCAGAAACCCTAGGACTACTGGGGAGGCTGGCCCAGCAAAGCTGTTTGTTTGAAGCTTTTCGTAATCCTGTGGTTGAGATGCAAATTAAAGGTTGCCTCAATAAATTACTGGATGTTCAACTGGCCCAAGAACGCGATCGCCATCGAGAAAATCTCAAGGTTTCTGTCGGGAGCTTGCCCTGTTTATGGATTCTGTCACCAACCGTATCTGTGAAAATTTTGGCCGCTTTTAAAGCAGAGCCGAAGCAATCTTTTGGCAGTCAGGGTATCTATTTTTTGCCCGATGCTCTCCAGACAGGAATTATTGTTATCCATCAATTGCCTGTCACCTTAGAAACCCTGTGGTTAAGACTTTTGGGTCGTGGTTCTGTTCAAGAAAACGCGATCGCTGAGTTAAAGAGTTTACCATTAGAACATCCACTAAGAACAAACTCCTTGGAGCTAGTTTATGGATTATTATCGATGCTACAATTTAAGCAACAAAAACGCGAAAAACTTGATAAAGCAGATCAGGAGTTAATTATGAAATTAGCAACTTTTTATAAAGAACAAGTCGCCCAAGAGGTTGCTCAAGGAAGAAAGCAGGGACTTGAACAGGGACTTGAACAGGGACTTGAACAGGGACTTGAACAGGGACTTGAACAGGGGAAAAATCAAGAAGTCGCTTTGATCTGTAGGTTACTGACTCGAAAAATTGGAGAGATTTCCCCCGAATTGCAAACAAAAATCAGCAATTTATCTTTTCAATCTTTAGAAGACTTAGGTGAAGCATTACTGGATTTTCAAGATATGAACGATCTAGTTGCTTGGCTTGCTCACTTAACTTGAAAATTTGTTGTTATTTTTGCACTCTTGCTGCTTGTTGATTTCTGCTAACTATTCATAACGCCTTAAATCTCTTCTTAGACCATTATGTTAAATATTCAAGACCTGGCCCATTACGCTCAAAATAGTGCCCAAAATTTGGGAATTAAGCAATACGATATCTATGGTTCTTCGGTAGAGGAAGCGGGAGTAGAAGTTTCCTTTGGTGAACCGAAGCAAGTCCAAGCCTCTAATCGTTCTAGCGTGATCGTGCGAGTTTGGAATGAGAAAGCCATGATTGGGGTAACAAGTACCACTGATTTAGATGCCAACGGTATTCAATTGGCCCTACAAACGGCTCTAGAAGCCAGTTATTTTGGCATTACCGAAAATGTACCAGAGTTTAGTCCTGAAGCCACCCATCCTGTTGCCGATTTTGGGAATCAAACGGCGGAAGCAGCTCCCATTAATGTGCTCATGGAAAAGTTGATCGCGGCTGAAAAACAACTATTAGCAGCCCATCCTGCCATTACGGGGGTTCCCTATAACGGTCTTTCTGAAGAAACCACTGAGCGTTTTTATCTCAATAGTGAGGGAGCTAAACGCTATGAAGCTCGTTCCTATGCCTCAATTTATCTTTATAGCCGCACGGAACAGGAAGGGAAAAAGCCCCGTAGTGCTGGGGAAATGAAAATTAGTCGCAGTTTAGCAAGTCTTGATATTGCGGGTTGTTTACAAACTGTCACCGATAAGACCCTCAGTTATTTGGACTATCGGGCGATCGCCACAGGTAAATATCAAGTTGTTTTTTCCGCGACTGCTTTTTTAAGTTTATTAGGGGCTTTCGCTAATTTTTATAATGCCCAAAACATTTTAGATAAACAAAGTTTGTCTAGTCCAGAAACCCTAGGAACTCAAGTTGCTTCTCCCTTACTTTCTGTCTGCGATGATGCCTTACATCCCGATAATATTGCCGCAGAAACCTTTGATGGTGAAGGAACTCCCACCCGTCGAGTAGAAATTATTCAAGAAGGCGTTTTAACTGGCTTATTACACAGTGCCGGCACGGCAAAACGGTTTGGAACTCAACCAACTGGCCATGCGAATATTGGGGCAAAAGTGACGGTGAGTCCCCATTTTTACCATGTTTTTCCTGGGCAAGCCTCAGAGGATAGTTATAAACTAGAAGAGGCGGAAAATGTCATTTTAATTGATAAATTACAGGCCCTTCATGCTGGTGTGAATGCGCTGCAAGGTTCTTTTTCTTTGCCGTTTGATGGTTGGTTAGTCAGTAAAGATCAACGAATTAGCATTGATGCTGCCACTGTGGCCGGCGACTTTCTAGAATTACTCAACTCGATTATTTTTGTAGAAAGCGAACCAGAAGTAACGCCTAGGGGGGTGTGTCCCCGTATTTGGGTCAAGGAATTATCGGTGACAGGTGAGTAATGACCTCCAAACTGCCCTAAATCGGAAAGCGTTTCATCATGGCCACCGCTTGTTTGGCATTGCCTTTAAGGGTTTCAGAAATGTGGGGAACCTGGGGAACTTGCCAGAGCAGATCAATGGTGCGGCGCAATAAACGAACCAGATCCCCTTCGTCTAGACTGGTTTGACGACACAATTCATCCCAGGTAAGCCCTAAGGCCCATTGCTCTACTAAACCAAGTAGTTCTACCTCTAACCAGAGAGGAATGGTAATGGCGTAGCGTTTTTGGGATTGAATTAATTTGCGCCGTACTTCCCAAAGATTAGTCCGTCCCAGGTAATAGGCTAAAATCCCTAACTCCCAAAGGGTAAGATTGACGATCGCCGGAAAACGCAGGAGAAAATAGAGCAGATGCAGATCTTGGGAGGGACGCAGAGCGGCAAGTACGTCAGGTGGGGGAGCATAACGAGACCAGGTATCCGGTCGCAGGGTCTCCGTAATTAAACCACTCATCGCCGCCGCCAACTGGTGAGGAGCTAGATTGGTAAATTTTCCTGACATTAAGACTAGTCCTAGCCAAAGTTCATTTTCACCGCGCAAGGTAGCCGCCGCTTCTCCCAGGAGAGTGGGGAAAAATTCGTCTAAGGCCTCTAATTCCTGCAAAATAGCGATCAAATCTAGGAATTCTTGCCAGTAGTAGGATTGACGAGATTGTAAACGCACTAGATCATGTTGACGTTTTTCTAACTCTTCGCGCAGGGAAAGACGTTGATGGTACTGCTCGATCGCCCGACTGGGTTGTTTATGTTGTTGCAGAGGATGGGTCTCTAAAATTTGTCGCACATGATTAACCCGTTCTTGCTGCTCTAAAATTTCCGTCGGTACGGTTAGGGGTAGGGCAATTGGGGCAATCTGTTGGGACGCGATCGCGGTTTCGGGTGTTCCTTTTTGGGGTTTACCTAGTAATAGGGAGTCCAAGGGAGGCAAGGGAAGACTGGTAAGGGGAAAGCCCACTAATTTAGCCCCATTAATCGCAAACACATCACTGGCAGCCGTGCGATACCAACGATTGTCGGCCCCTAAACACAGCAATTCTGGAACCTTACTAAAGCCTGGTAGGGTAGCAATAAAAATGGCTAAAACGGGGGGAGAAACTTTAATAAATTTTCCCTTGAGATGGAGAATTTCTCCCTGTTCAATTTGGGATAGATAGGGGACAATATCTTGTCTTTTGGCTTTCTCTGCCTGTTGTTCTAGGGTTTTGAGTAACCGTTCTTCTTCCCGTAAGCGGGCCCGGAATTTTTCATAACTGCGAATATCGGTTTCTTTAACGCCTGCTAATTTAAAATCCAGTTGGGCAATTTGACTGAGTAGTTGGGAGATCGCTTCCTGAGTCGGTTCCAAGGCCAGTTGCATTAGATATTCGGCAAAACTTCTTTCGAGCAGATCCTTCGCTTGCTCCAAACTATGCTTTTGCAACAAATTCAAGACCATGCCATAGGAAGGAGTAAACCAACTTCGTAGCGGTTCCGCCTCAGCCATGGCCAGAAAAGAGGCCTCCTTGGGCCCTTCAAAGGGGGTTTGTACCGTCACAACCTGACCGGCTTCATCCATCCCCCGACGACCGGCACGACCTGCCATCTGCAAAAATTCCGAGGGAGAGAGCATAGCATGGCCTTCGTCTGTCCGTTTAGAGAGAGCCGAAATTACGGTAGTACGGGCGGGCATATTGATCCCAGCCGAAAGAGTGGCCGTCGCAAAGACCACTTTAATTAAACCCTGTTCAAATAATTGTTCTACCAACTCCTTCCAACTGGGCAAGACTCCGGCATGATGTACCGCAATGCCCCGAATCAAGGGTTCAATTTGTTCAAAACGGGTCATGGGAGAAGATTGAGCCAACCATTGCCAGAGCCGCAACGTCTGTTCTGGTTGAGTGGTGAGATTTTCCAGCAGTGCTTCTGCTTCAGTTTGAGGACTTTCTAAAAAGGTTAAAATTTGAGCGGTCAATTCAGGAAAGCTATGACCAAAATCGGTTTTAAAACTTTCTCGTAAATTGCGATTATGTCCTAGGAAAAAGCTCAGTAGGGTCAATTGAATAATGTGGGATTCTGCCGTGGAAACTAAGGTTAAATGACGCAATTCTTGAACGGCCTGTTCACAGCCCCGACGACTAAAAATCACATAAATAGCGGGTAAAAAATCTCGTTCTCGTAACTGCTCTACAACGGTCAGAACAGAAGGACAATCTTCACGCCGTAGTCGGTTTTTTTTAGGATTGTGAGATATTTTTTTGGGCAGTAATTGAGGATTAACCCCCGTCTTCTGAGCATTTAAGAGAGGAAATAAACCATTTTTAGCACTGAAATGAAAATGCAGAGGAACAGGACGAAAATCGGAGTTAATTAATTCGCAGTGATTCTGACTTTCATCCACCTCTTGCCGACGAATTTGTTTGAGAGATTTGCCTTTCCTGACCTGGTTAATCCAGTCCGTTAACTGTTCGGGGTTGCCGATGGTGGCTGATAGGGCCACAAGTTGAATCGAGGCTGGACAATAAATAATGGATTCTTCCCAAACTGTCCCCCGATCGCGATCGCTGATGTAATGACACTCATCAAAAACCACCGTTTCCACTTCTTCTAGGGAGGTTCCCACTTCACCAATGGGGGTTTCATAGAGCATATTGCGGAAAATTTCTGTGGTCATGACCACAATCGGCGCATTAGCATTAATAACCAGATCCCCTGTAATCAGTCCCACCGTTGTCTCCCAATCCCTTAAACTCTGCTGACGGAGTTTTTCTTGGAAGTCTCGCACTTTCTGATTGGATAGGGCTTTGAGGGGCGTAGTATAAAAGATGCGTTTACCCCTCGCCAGGGCCCGATACATGGCATATTCCCCAATTACCGTTTTCCCAGACCCGGTCGGCGCACAAACCACCACCGATTTATCCGCCTCTAGAGCGGCGATCGCGGCCAATTGGAAATCATCCAGCTTGAAAGGAAAAAGATTGTTTAGGTCTAGAAGGGGGAGTGACACTCAGTTTACCGTTAAAGAGAAGTAAGGCTTGATGATTGTTATCCTAAGCAAAACTGTCTTGGATATTTCCATGCTAAGGCATAATCGATCTTGAAGAACTAATCAGTAGAAGCAATATGGATGATTTCCAAAAACTGGATACCTTGCTGGATGCCTATCAACATTTTGGTGTGCGTTTAGGACTAGACCGGGTAGAAAATTTACTGACCTATTTAGGGAATCCCCAACAGCAAATTCCCTTCATTCATGTTGCTGGCACCAATGGCAAAGGTTCCGTTTGTGCCTACCTTTCCTCTGTATTAACAACGGCTGGCTATAGGGTTGGACGCTATACTTCTCCCCATTTAGTCCATTGGACAGAACGTATCTGTATTAATGAACAACCCATTAACCCCAAACAGTTAGTCAGTTTGCTCAACAAAATCCAAATCTATACTGACGAAGTTGCCGGACAAAAAGGAGATATTCCTACCCAATTTGAGGCCCTGACCGCCGCCGCTTGGTGTTATTTTGTGATGGAAAAAGTTGATATCGCCGTCATAGAAGTGGGTTTAGGAGGACGATTGGATGCAACTAATGTTAGTGATTCTCCGCTTGTTAGTATTATTACTTCCATTAGTTATGATCACATGAGTGTATTAGGCTCTACGTTAGCCGAGATTGGCCAAGAAAAAGCCGGTATCTTAAAGTTTCAACGTCCAGCTATTTTAGGGGATATTCCCCCAGAAGCGATCGCCGTTTTTCAAAATCGAATCACCGAATTAAATTGTCCAGCCCTTTGGGTAGAACCAGCCCAGAAGATTGAACAGGATGGTGCGATTTGGGCCAAGTATCAAGGGATTAGTTATCCTTTGCCCTTGTTAGGGGATTTTCAGTTACTCAATTCGGCTGTGGCGATCGCCGCTATACAATCTTTACAGGAACAAGGTTGGCAAATTAGCCGAGAAGCTATACAGGAGGGCATGGGTCTGGCAAGCTGGCCAGGGCGACTACAGTGGCAAAAATGGCGAAATCAACCCCTGCTAATTGACGGAGCCCACAATCCGGCGGGAGCGAAGGCACTGAGACAATATGCTGATCAGCTAGAGAAACCCATCCTTTGGATTATGGGAATGCTCAACAATAAAAATCATGCTGAGATCTTGCAAATTTTACTGCAACCAGAGGATTCTCTCTATCTTGTTCCTGTACCGGATCATATTACGGCGGCTCCCGATCATTTGGCTGGTCTTGCTCAACAAATTTGCCCTAATTTAACTGAAATTAGAACCTTTCCAGAGCTATCCATTGCCTTAGATCAAGCGATTCTTTCTGAGTCTCCAACCCATTGTCCTATTCTCTGCGGTTCTCTCTATTTAATTGGCTCATTTTTAGCGGTCACGAAGTGTGCCTTCGGCATCGCCGCTTAGAGATCTGCATTTTGTTAAGAGTCTATTGAGTGACCTAAACTGGCCATCAAAATTGACTCCAGAGCAGCAGTTAGAAATTTTAGATACTCATTCCATCTTTGAACGCTTTCACCGTGAGATTGGTCACGGTTCTCATAAGAAAAAGATGGGAGTTTGGAAACTCAGCGTCTTCAGACCTGAGAGGAAAAACGACTCAGGGGAATTTATTCCCCCGTAAAATATGGGTTAAAAACTATAGGAGTAACCATCTTTACGATGAATTGCCCGACAGTATTTATGCCCAATTCCTTGTATTAGCTGTGAGGATGTTGAAATATTGAAACTACCACTAGAACGAACAGCAACTCGTCCAACGTAAGTTCCGATTTTCTTTCCAGAAGTTACGATTGCCTTAACAATGTCACCTGTCTGAAATCCTTTAATAAACTTAAGGCGAGGGACATAACGAGATGGGAAGCCAAATTTATCGGTGCGACACATTTGACGGCATCCATGTCCTGTTGCCTTAATCAATAAAGGCTGCTTGGTGACAATCCGTAAAGAATCAATCGTTCCTACACAAGCGGCATCAATCCAATGAGCTTTAGTTAATTTTAATCGAGTGCGATTAAACTTAGTTTGTCCACCAGATCCCGTAGAAACAGGTAATCCAGTGATCTTTAAGGCATTAAATAAAGCCCAACGGGTCGAATTAACGGCGGCGGCATCCTTTAAAGGAGACTTTGCCTGACTCAATACTCGTTTCAAGACATCAGGTTTTCCTGAAAGAAAGTCTTTAATATCCTGAGTTCCCTTGCCAATATTACAGGGTTCACAGGCTAAACAAAGATTGGAAATGCGATTAGTTCCGCCCTTCGCCTTGGGTTGAATATGCTCAACTTGGAGAGGGATGTTCTTTGCTCCACAATAGGCGCATTGACGGTTCCATTTTTCCAAGAGATATTCCCGCACTTCGTAACCCTGTAACTCTCCTTGTTGGTATTCAATACCAGAGATTTCAGGGTTTTCCATTTTCTGTAAATCGAATCGAACCAACTCCTGAACAATGCTAGTGACAGGACAGTAACGAATCAATTTCTTGACCAAGGTTAGCGTGGTATCTACTCGATGTTGGAGACTGGGAGTTAACCATCCCTTTTCCTTTTTCCGATTAAGGAATCGAGCAGGACGATAGCGAGTTTTACGATTTCGGCGATTACGACGAATAGCGCGACGGGAATCTAAGTCGGACTTGATTTGTTGTCCTCGGTGAGATAATTCGGCTCCCCAAATGACATCTTCTCCATTGAGAATAGCAATCCCTGTTGCTTGAGAGCCTGGGTCGATTTTAAGAGTCAACGAATTGACTTCTACATCTTCTTGCTTCTCCTTGAGAATAATGGTGAAGGGATACCGACGAAATACAGCAGCTTTTTTCTGATTCAGTAACAATCGTGCTTGAGCAGGATGCACTGGATTACAAGGCTGTTTATCGGTATCAATAACAAAAACATAATTAGACATAGATAACTCCAATTTCTTGGGTAATGTTAGCCTCGGTAATGTTTTAAGAGCTTGTTAGGCTGAAAGCACTTCCTTAACCCCGTAAAGATGTTTAACTTTCAACAACACAGCGACAAACTGGCTACGCATTCGTCGGTGTTATGACTCAAAAAACGTAGTCCTCGAAGGACTTAACCTGGTCAGCTAACTGAAGTTAGAGGCACGAAGCCCCCGTACTTCAGTCGGGGGTGCTGACTTCCTCTCTAGTGTTAAGAGATTAGATTGAAAATATTCTATATCTCCCAATTCGCTTGTTATATTTCGCTAATCGGCAAACTCTGTTGGTAAAATCGTTAAAGTTATCCCTATCTCCGACTACCAAGCCTAAACTAATAATTTTTGTGAACTATACCTCAGACGGTGATAATTTACGTTTTTTAGTTTAGCCCCCCTAGCCCCCAACTTTGGGGGGAACCGTTCTCTATTTATGGGTTTCAAAGTCCCCCAGTATTGGGGGATTTAGGGGGGACAAAAATATTAATCTATGACCGTGCCAAGTATTTCTAAATGCACAAAGTATCAGGCAGTCATGGGACGAGATGCGGGTTTTGTTGCAAAAGGTAAACAAACGGGTCAAATTTCAGGAAGACGGTGTAGGATTTTATTGGATTTCTCAAGAAGCCGTTTCTAGGGTACTGGTGATGGGCAGTCTTCCCTCCGAACCGCCTCCAAATGCCTATATTTTCTAGGGTTAGAGCCTGTTTACTGGGACTGTTCTTCTCTCTCGTTTTGACGCACCTCGCCTGATCGCTGAAAGCCTTGATCTCTCGTTGAGATGGGTCGAATGCTGAAGGTGTAAGGGTTCTGGAACTCACTTTTTTCTGTTTTGACAGATTTTAGGAGGTAAGATGACAGTACAAATGTCACATGCGTCGAATTGGCTATCTCTAAGCTGCTCTGGACAGGGCTTCTAGGAGGCTACTCCCTACCGATTGGGTTAAATCGGATTAGTTGGAAACGCAATTCGTCAAAAGTTACAGGGGCGATCGAGATCCCTACCGATTGGGTTAAATCGGATTAGTTGGAAACACCGCTTTTGCTTCCGCTACCTGCGTAGGATCCAAACCCTACCGATTGGGTTAAATCGGATTAGTTGGAAACAAACACCAGTATAAGCACTATTAAAGCAGCTATGCTTTTTCCCTACCGATTGGGTTAAATCGGATTAGTTGGAAACAAGCCTAAGGAGGCTAGAATTACCGCCAACAAAGGAATTCCCTACCGATTGGGTTAAATCGGATTAGTTGGAAACGCAAGGGGACGGGGTGACTTGGTGACAGGGCGAATGGCGATTAATTATTTTTTCTGATTGCTTAAAACCCTTTTTTAAATCTCCTAGTCTCCCCCTCTCCCAGTCTCCAAAATCCCTACCGATTGGGTTAAATCGGATTAGTTGGAAACGCAAGGGGACGGGGTGACTTGGTGACGGGGCGAATGGCGATTAATTATTTTTTGCGATCGCTTAAAACCCTTTTTTAAAATCTCCTAGTCTCCCCCTCTCCCAGTCTCCTCTTCTCCAAAAAGCCCTACCGATTGGGTTAAATCGGATTAGTTGGAAACGCAAGGGGACGGGGTGACTTGGGGACGGGGCGAATGGCGATTAATTATTATTTCTGATTGCTTAAAACCCTTTTTTAAAATCTCCTAGTCTCCCCCTCTCCCAGTCTCCAAAAAGCCCTACCGATTGGGTTAAATCGGATTAGTTGGAAACAAAGTTGATCTGGGTTGATCCAGTTGTGGTCCACGTCCCTACCGATTGGGTTAAATCGGATTAGTTGGAAACGCAAGGGGACGGGGTGACTTGGTGACGGGGCGAATGGCGATTAATTATTTTTTGCGATCGCTTAAAACCCTTTTTTAAAATCTCCTAGTCTCCCCCTCTCCCAGTCTCCAAAATCCCTACCGATTGGGTTAAATCGGATTAGTTGGAAACGCAAGGGGACGGGGCGAATGGCGATTAATTATTTTTTGCGATCGCTTAAAACCCTTTTTTAAATCTCCTAGTCTCCTATTCTTCCCCCTCTCCTCTTCTCCAAAAAGCCCTACCGATCGCCTTTAATCGTATTATTTGTAAACCCTGTAGGGGCTTGGTCTCCAAGCCTTACGCTCTATGGATTTGGGAACCAAACCCCTACGGAAAATTAATGATTACCGCGATCTCGTTTATCGGATTAAATTAAAATAAATTGTAGGGACATAATACCTTTATGTCCTTTTTTATTAATAGAAAATAAGCGCAAAAATAAAGGATTTAAAAGTGTTAAACCCCTACAGTAAATTAAAAATCACAAAAAAAAGACGTTGACATCCTCATTCAAAAGTGCCATTATATAAAGTATAATTTCGCCAGCGATCGCTATGGATATTCAACTCAAAAAATGGGGCAATAGCTTGGGCTTACGCATCCCCCATCAACTTACTAAAAATTTTGGCTGGGATGAAAACTCTACCCTTGAAATAGAAAAAATACAAGATGCTCTAATCATCCGTAAAAAACCAAACTCTGTGACCCTAGAACAACTTCTGGCTAGTATTCCTCCCGATTTTACCTATCCTGATGACATACAAGACTTCACCCATAGTGCGGCGATCGGACAGGAAATTTTGTAACTCTAGAAAAATAGATGTACCCCAAACGCGGAGAAATTATCCGCATTAACCTCAACCCAACTCAAGGACGAGAACAAACAGGAGAAGCCCGCCCCTGCCTTGTGCTTAGTCATACCCGATTTAATCAAACAAGAGGAGGAATTGTCATTGTTTCTCCGATCACCCACACCCTAAAACCCGATATAAAAACCCTAATTCCCATTCCTGAAGGCTTTAAAATCAGGGGTTCCGTCATTGCCGAACAAATTCGTACCCTCGACTTAAATCAACGGTGGTGGATAAGTACAGGAGAAAATTTGCCCCAATCTTTTGTTGATCAAGTTGTCGCTACTCTTCAGATCATCATTGGTCAAAACTTTAGTTAATTCTACCGATAAATAATCGGATTAGTGGGAAACGTAGGGGCGAATTGTGTTCAGTGAGTTGATCAAACTGCGATCGCCCTTATTTGCCAAAAGACCAGACCCCATAATAAGTTTTGTAAACCAAACCATTATCCAAAATCGGTACTGTATTATGGAAACAGAAAGTTTAAAGAGCTGATTAAGCCGATGAGTCAACATACTTATACCGCTATTACTTTTGCTCCTGTTCAAGGCTTTATTGAAAAATCACGCAAATTACGGGATTTGTATGGTAGCTCTTATCTACTTTCCTTTTTAGCAGAAGTTCTCTGTCGTGCTGCGGATGCTGACCCGAATTGCGATTTAATTTCACCCGCTTTAGTTAATAATGCGAAAGGAACACCTAATCAAATTTTGATTGAAGGTGAGTTTCTCCAAGCAAAGAAAATCTTTTTTGAGACTTGGCAAATTATTGTTAAAACGTGTCAAACAAGCATTGAAAAATATTATCTTACCGATGAAAACTATCAGTGGGAACGAGAGTGGAATGCTTGGGGAAATTATGCTTGGGAATTTTTTATCGCAACCGATCAAGAAATCAACACAGTCCGCCACAAACTATCTGAAATAAAACGCGAACGAAACTGGATCGGCATTAATTGGCAAGGAGAAAGTTCTAGTTTAACAGGTCACGATGGTATTGCTTGGCCAGGAATGGATGGCATGAAACCTGATCACAATTATGATGATCAAATTAGACAGTTTTGGCAAAAATTAAATCAATATTTACCAGAATCAATTCTGGATGTTGGGCAAGATAGTGAAGCGAAAAAAGGAGAACAATTAAGCATTCCTGAACTGATTAAACGTTTAGTATTATTAAATGATGAGGTGAATTGGCCAGACGATGAAAAACGAACCATTCCCAAAAGAATCACCAAAAAAGTTAATCAATTGCTTTTTCCAACAAAGAGCCAAAATGATTATGATAGAATCCCCTGGCAACTTTCTGTTAGACCGTCCAAAAGCTTTGAAAAGTTAAATCGTTGGCAAGACAATGAATGGACAGGTTGGTTTATGGGCGATGGGGATAAAATGGGAGAATATCTTCAATCATTGGGTAATGATAATAAAAAATTGAAGGATTTTAGTCATTCCTTGATTAATTGGGGCAAAGAATTAGAAAATAGATTAGATAACTTGAAAATTCCCAAAGTAGATAATCGAATTGTCTATGCGGGTGGGGATGACTTCTTTGGCATTTTATCGGAGAATGATGAGTCGAAAGCTGAGAAAAATCAATCTTTTAAACCTTCAGATTGTTTAGTTTTACTTTATCAATTTCATGATCAATTATGGCAAAAAGGTCTTTCCGATAAACTTCAAGAAAAATATCATCGTCCTTTGATGGCTAGTGTCGGTTTTGTCTGGGCTGCTCCTAATGTTCCCCAACGGGACGTATTACAACATTGTCGAGAAACGGAAAAATCAGCTAAGAATAATGGCCGCGATCGCCTGGCAATCCGTATCTTGTTTAATAGTGGTAATCATTTAGACTGGCATTGTCCCTGGTGGTTTTTACAAGATTTGTTAGAAAGTTACTGCGATCGAGAAGGTAATAAAAATTGGACACATTTTTATAATGATGTAGCGGTTTTAGAATCTCGTCATGCGTTTTCTAAGCAATCATCAGAGGTTGCTCAGGCTTTATTTGAAATTTACTTTGGGGACGAAATTACCCAAATCTTAGAAAATAATGTTCGAGGTACGGATTCACGGACTAAAATTGTATCTGACGTTAAACCTGAAACCTTAAATGAATGGATTATTAATTTAGCAAAAGTGGGGTTTCATCTCTATGACTAAAGCTTTCACTCACTTATTACAAATTACACCCCTGGGTTTGCTCTATGGTAGTGCGGGCGGGTTTCTATCTCCAGAGAATTTAGTCGGGCGATCGGGCAATAAGTTTCCGCCGAGCAGTGCGACAGTTTCGGGTTTATATGCTCAAGTTCAGAGTAATCCAGAAAGAGCAGAGAAAAAAACTTGGCTATTACCTGATTTATGTTTAGCTGGCCCCTTTTGGGCAAAAAGTGAGGAGATTAAACCGGACTCTCAGAACTTTTTTGTGCCAACACCTTTTAATTTTCTAGCTCAAAAACCTTTTGCTCAAGTTAACAAAACCGATCAAGATTTAGGGCAAGTCAAACATCATTTAAAATGGAATGATGCTGATAAAATTTGGCAAGATACTAAAGAGCAATCTATTCAAGGTAAATTTGATCAAGATAGTTGGATAGCCATTCAAGATTGGCAAAATCCTCAGCAAGTTTATGAGTCTCCCTGGAAATATTTGCCCCATTTACATCCTCGCCTTCAGGAGGAACAACGTCACACAAAAGAGGGAGATTTATTTTTAGAAAATGCGGTACAAGTTGATCCTGATATTTCCCTGATTTATCTAACCAATGAAGTGTTACCTGATGGTTGGTATCGTTTCGGCGGTGAAGGGCATTTAGTGGATATCAAATGTTGTCAATTAACTGATCAAAAAATTATTGATCTTTTGCATAAGAAAATAGGAAATACTTTTGCTTTAATTACTCCTGCGATCTGGGGTTCAAATCGCTTTTCCTATCGTTTTCCTCAACTTCCTGAAAGTAATCCTAGTGTGATTGATCCTGACTGGAACTATGACGCACTGATTACAGAGCGACCCCAACCTTTTCGCTATCGTTTAGGCGGAAAATTATCAAGAGGACGTTATGGCATACCCGCAGGTTCAGTCTATGTGCTTCAAAAAGCCTTAGATAAACCCTGGCATGATTGGCCAGAAAATTGGTTTCCCACAGAAGCCTATTCTTTTAAACGTTGGGGTTGTGGTCTGGCTTTACCTTTAGCAATGTAACTTTTTAGGAGTGTTTTATGTATCAAAAAGCCTACGGTATTATCGAAACGCTTGCGCCGCTTCATGTGGGGGCTAGTGCGGGGGAAGAAACGGGTAATTTAAACCTGATTTTTCGGGATCAATTTACGCAAACGGGCATTATTCCAGGTAGTTCGATTCGCGGTCGTTTTAGGGCTGATATGCGTATGAAACGTCTTGCTTTTGTAACTGCTAATCCTGATCAATCAGTGGAGAGAAAAATTGATGATCATTATTGGTATGGACATGAAGCAATTCAAGGAGAAGAGGATGGCGGGACAACCGAAGCCATTATTAAATTTGAGTATGCGTCTTTAGTCTGGCTACCTGTTTTTTGCCCAGGTCAGCCCGTTGTTTGGGTTAGTTGTCCTCGTTTACTAAAGCGATATAAATTATTAACTAATATTGAGAGTCCCATTCCCAAACCTTATACTGCTTCTACTAATTTAACGGGAAGACAAATTCCTGGAGGCAGTAAAATTCTGTTTTTCAACTTAGGATTTATGGAGATTGAGCATTCACAGGATATGACTACTTGGATTCCAAAAGGAACATCTTTAAATGAGTCTAACCTAGTTGTTGTTGGTGACAATGATATTGGTCAATTACATGAAATGGCTTTATATCGTCAAAGTCGTGTAAAACTTCTTGATGATGTTAAAAAAGTAGATACAAAGAAAGGGGCCTTTTTTAATGTAGAAGCCTTACCTGAAGGAAGTATTTTGATCTTTCCTATTGCTCTTAAAGAAAAAGGCTGGAAACCATTTAATGAAGCATCGGAAAAAGATTTATATTTCGGTGGACTTGAATCTATTGGTTTTGGTCATACCCGCGTTATTTTAGCAGGAGATTATTAATTATGGCTTGGCAAACTTATGGACTCGATCAATACGCTCAGAAATTAGTGTTAAAAGCAAAGAAAAAAGATGCTGATTCCTTAAATCAATCCTATAAAATGCGAATGGCAGTAGCCTATGGTCTAGAGCGTTTTTGGGGAGAACATCTACGTTTACAAAATCGAGAACCTAATAAAGCTAAATACTGGAAAAAGACCTGGGATAGCTTAGTAGAAATTATGGCTAAGACAGGAGTGAAAATTCCTAATGATGATGTTCGTGTTGACAGGACAGAAGAGATAGAAGCAATGAGTGCAAAACTTTGGTCTATTCCTCTAGAAGATCAAAGGGTCGCTGTTGCCGTTCTGACTCAATTATGTGATTGTCTGGTCTGGTGGACACAGCGTTATAAGGGAAAAACTGATATTCATTTTGAAGAAGATGAATAACTGAGGTTTGTTTTTGATTGGTAAAAATGGAGAAATTTAAATATGGTTAATATTCCAAATCCTCATAAAAAAGTGCCGATGATGTTTCAGGCACAAATCGGAGGGCGTTGTCAACTTAATTACATTGATAAGAATGCTGATCAATCTGATATTGAGTGTTGGACTTTGGAATGGCTTGAAAGAGCAGATTCAGTTCTCCCTAATTTTGCTCCAGGTGTTGAAACGAAAGCTTATCAAATAAACTGGCGGTTTGTTACCAATGGAGGACAAGATGATGGCATAATTCGCCCTGTTTTAGGGGCCAAAGGAATTCCTTTTTATCCAGGTAGCAGTATGAAGGGGGCTTTTGCCCAGGCTTGTACTTCGGAAGAACGTCGCCGTTACTGTGGTTATGAAATTAATTCTAAAGATATGGCTCCAGGAATTTTAAGATTTCATGGTGGTTATCCGACAAATAATCAATGGCAAGAAAAATTAATAGATATTGTTCATCCTCAACAGCCATGGCAGGTTAAAAGTCAGACAAAGGAAGGGGGAGCCTTTCCCTTAATTTCGCTTTATAAACCTGAGTTATGTTTTGGTATTTCCAGCACTATTCCTTTAGAGGAAACTGAATGGAATGAAATTTGGAATATTTGGGAAAAAGCATTATCATTAGGTATTGGTTGCCGAGTGAGCGCGGGTTATGGACAACCTAAAAAGTTTTCTGGAAAAGTTATTTAGGGCTTGCTGAAAAAAGCTGAAACCTTTACGGAGAAAAATAGTAGGCGAATTAAGAACCGCTAGAATGCACGAAAATAGGGTAGAATGCCTCAAAACCATTGCATTAAGAAGAGAGAAAGCAGATGTACCGAAAGCAACAGTACTCAATTGAAACACCAGAAAACTTGAAAAATCTGTTCGGCGGGCAGTTAGACGAAGAAAATCGTTGGATAGAAATGTCAAAAATGATTCCCTGGGAAGAATATGAGGAAGAATATGCAAAAAACTTCACAGAAAAAAAAGGAGCCCCAGCCAAATCATTTAGAATGGCATTAGGAGCATTAATTATCAAAGAAATTTCAGGAAAAAGTGACAGAGAAACAGTAGAACAAATAAAAGAGAACCCTTATTTACAGTACTTTATAGGAATGGAAAGCTATAGTAGCAAAGAAGCATTTAATGCGTCAATGATGGTTCATTTTCGTAAAAAAATAGGAATGGAATTAATAAATAAAATTAATAAAGAAATAGAAAAAAAAGCGACGGGTGTAGCGTCAGAAAAAAAAGAAAATGAAGGAAAGTTATTGTTAGATGCGACTTGTACACCAGCAGATATAAAATATCCAACGGATATAGGAATATTGAATGATGCCAGAGAAAAAACAGAAAAAATAATAGATAAGCTGTATGAAGAAATAAAAGAGAAAAGGAAAGAAAAGCCGAGGACTTATAGGGAAGTGGCAAGAAAAGAGTACTTAGCCATAGCAAAAAAACGTCGTGTGTCAAAAAAAGAAAGAAGAAAAGGAACAAAAAAACAACTAGGATATATAAAAAGAAACTTGTCTGATATAGAAAAAATGATAGAAGAGGGAGCAAAGTTAGAAAAACTAACGAAAAAAGAGCAAGAAGAGCTTGTAACGATAGGAAAAGTGTATGAGCAACAGTTAGAAATGTATGAAAAAAAGACAAATAAAGTAGAAAACAGAATTGTGAGTGTAAGCCAACCTCACGTGCGTCCAATAGTGCGTGGAAAAGCGGGAAAAGCAGTAGAGTTTGGAGCTAAAATATCGGCAAGTAATGTGAATGGCTTTGTCTTCTTAGACAAATTAAGTTGGGATAATTACAACGAATCGGGAGATTTACAAGCGCGAATAGAAGAATATAAAAGGGAAACAGGATGTTATCCGGAATCGGTTCATGTGGATAAAATCTATCGAACAAAAGCGAATCGAGCTTATTGTAAAGAAAGGGATATAAGAATGAGTGGTCCCCGATTGGGAAGACCGCCGAAAGAGGTGAGCAAAGAAAAAAAGAAAGAGGCACGCTCAGATGAAAGAGTGCGTAATGCCATTGAGGGTAAATTCGGACAGGGAAAGAGGAAATTTAGTCTTGGTCGAGTGATGGCCAAACTACCTGAGACCTCGGAAACGGTAATTGCGATGAACTTTTTGGTAATGAATCTTTCTACTCTACTTCAGAAGACAAAAAGTAAAAAGTTGTAGAGTCGTTTTTCTTGTGAAAAATGGTGTTAATTTTCCTCTCTTTTGTGAGGAGTGATTTGTGTTGACCTTTTTAGACAGAAAGGAACAATAGATTAAACAAAATCTGTATTTTGATTTGTTTCCATAAGGATAAGTTATCTATGCTTTTTCAGTCCATACTTCCCTAACCCACATTTCTTTCGTTTTTTGACTTTTTCAGCAAGCCCTATTTATCAAACTGTTTTAGAAGGTCGGGGAATCGCGTCTAAATTACTGGATAACACAACAGAATTTCGACCGAATCTCTTTAAAGCGTCTATACGAGGTCATGCACTACGGATTTTTGGCGGTTTAACGGATAGTAAAACGGCGGACAAGGCGGTTGAGGGTCTCCTTGGAGGCATTCAAGGCGATGGAGGGACAGTCGGCTTATTGTCTATGCGTTTTGTGGAAAAATCCCTCGCGATTGACACCTTTGGCACAGGCAAATGGCAAGTTTCAACTTATCAAGTGAAAGGCACATTAAGTTGGCTAGTTACTCAATCCTTAGAACCTAAACAATTCAAATTATTACAGGACTTAATCGTTTCATTAGTACGATTTAATATGGTATTAGGCGGTTTTGGTCGTTCCTGGCGAAGAGCAGATCACCGTCTATTTTATAAAGAGTATTACCACCAAGGATCAAAACAAAAACCGTTAATTGGGTGTCATTGGCAATGGCAAGGCGATCGCGCTTTAGCAGAAGATGTAAGTGTTCGTAAATTAGAGCAATTAGGCCCCTTTATTAACAGAGTCAGAGAATATGCTCAAAAATGGTTAGAAATTAACAATTTACCTGTTAACCAAACCAACTATGCTCAAAATTGGCGTGAAGCTTGGCATCCTGATTCTGTTCAAGTTTGGGGACGATTAACGAAGGATGGAGTGGATGACTCCTTAGCTATTCGTTGGTTACACCAATCTTATCGTCCGGCTAATCCACAATTTGGCATTGCTGATGGGAGTATTTATAGGACTCAGATAACAGGAGAAATGGGTCGAGTCGGTCTTCTTTGGCATCGTATGTATCCTGTTGTTCGTTTATTGAAAAATAAAGAGGATGCTAGTAAAAAAATTGGTAAAACGACTTCTGAATATCTAGAATTTTTAACTATTTTTCCTGATGGTTCCAGAGAATCCAGCCAATTTTTAGAGTATCTGAAAACCTCTAACGAGTTTAAACTTTTATGGCCTATTTCTACAGATGATGGATAATCAGCGATCGCCGTCTTTGGAAACGAGAAGGACTTGATCAACTAAAACCCTTTATTAAAGCATTCAAAGATCGAGGTTTAGTTTTTACTTGGGGGAAAAATCTTTAGGCTTGAAAAATTTGAGCGGGAGCAATCTGTAATTCAGCAAAAGTTAGGGAAATGATCTTTTCTTCATCTCTAAATTGCTGTAATGTATATTGATTCTCTTCATTTAGGGTATAAACGGAAATTGTCGGAAACTTGGGATCACCAATTAAGGCACGACTAGCGATCGCTAGGTAATCCACAATCCAATATTCTTTGATTCCTAACTTTTCGTATTCATAGAGTTTGTCAACATAGTCATTTTCCCAGTTAGTTGAAACGACTTCTACTGCTAATTGAATCGGTTCTGTTAAGGCGGCATAGTCCGTTGGTGCGGAACGCCAGAGAGTACGGTCAATGACGCTAACATCAGGAACCCGCCCTTGTTCGTTACCTTTTTTGTTAAAAGTTCGGATAGTTGCTTGAGTTGTAACAATAAAATTGGACTGCGATCGCCGAATTTCATCATTTAACAGAAACAGAATAAATTCAGCAATGATCTTATGTTGACGAGTATTGCTCATTTCTACAATTTCTCCATTAACAAATTCAAAACGTCCTTCATCGGGGCATTGAGCAAGAAAGTTGGCAAAGGTGAGCTTGGGTTTGGTTAAAGTGGTCATTGGTCTCCCTCACAGCATGGGTGTTAGTCTTAAGTTTAGCAACTTAAACGGCGATCGCATCCCTAGCGATGGAGAAATTTTCCCTAGAAATAATTCGAGAAATAACTTGATCAGAAAAAACGCGATCGCTGTTAATCAATTAGTTCTTTTTTGAATTTTCAACCAATTAGCCACCCTTTTTAAGGGGAGTTGGGGGGATCAATTACTGACCACGATAATAACTAAAATCATTAAGAGCAAATAAATCTCGATAACTTTGGGTTTGTTGATCATATTGAGTTAACAAAATTCGCCAATATTGTTGAGTGGCCATTCCCACTAAAATTCCTAAAGCGATCGGCATAGAATAAACTAATTTTATTTCTTCATAACCCTGTTGTTGAGCCTGACTTTTCCCGTTAAGTCCAAAATCCAGCAATGCAAACTTCTAGAGGCTTTATCTGGCAAGGGTTTGAGTAATGATTCTCTTGACAGGAAAAAAATATTCTGAAGCCATCATCCCGCTTATCGTTCAAATTTCAAAAACAAAGGATGAAGGGAGTATGAGACTGTAAAATGGAGAAAATCTTAAAGGGCAGGTCAAAAAATGTTGGAATGGTGGACAAAAAACTTTGCCAGTTGTGAATTGGGAGACGAGAGGCTAAACAATCGTGCCTTCTCGATTGGGAAAAAGTTAAGTGAGGGGTTTGGAAAAGCCTTATCAGAAGTGTTTAAGGGAGGAAACGAGTTAAAGAGGGCCTATGAATTTTTGGGAATCCGAAAACAGACTTTGTCAAGATAATAGAGCCGCACTGTGAAATGACAACTGCCGCCGTAGAAGAATATAAGATAATGCTATCAGTCGGAGATACGACCTTCTTAGATTATCGCAATATCAAGGAAAAAAGGGAAGGGTATGGGCCGACTGGAAAAGGAGGGAATGGATTAATACTGCATAGTGCTTTAGCAATTGAGCCAGAAAAAGGACAAGTATTAGGTTTATTATGGCAAAAACTGTGGAATAGGGAGGTAAAAGAAAAGCCCCCAACAGATGAAACGGCGAAGCAGAAAAAAGAAAGACAGAAAGAACAAAGAAAAGCAGCTCGTCAAAGACCATTTGAGGAAAAAGAATCCTACAAATGGGTAGAGGCTCTAAACACCTGTGAGAAACAGGTAGAAAGTTCAACGAGGGTAATTCATGTATTTGACAGAGAAGGAGATGTTTCAGAAGTCTTTGACTCAGTGCGTCAACTCAAGCATACAGGAGTGCTGGTCAGAGCGTCTCATAATCGTAGTTTAGACAAAAATAGTGAACGACTTTGGCAACATTTGGAATCAGAACCGATTCGTTTTCATCAAGAAATCGAGATTCCGAGTACAGGAAAAAGAAAAGCACGGAAGGTTAAGCTTGCCGTCCGATTTTGCCCAGTTAATCTACGAACTCCCTATCGTTTTGATAATCGTGACCCGTTGAATGTCTATGCTGTTTATGCGACAGAAATCGATTGTCCCGAAGGCGAAACTCCTTTATCTTGGATGCTTCTGACTACAGAAGTTGTTGAGACTATTGAGATGGCTGTCACTATTCTTCGTTGGTACACCTACCGATGGCGGGTTGAAGAATTTCATAAAGTCCTTAAGTCTGGTTGTCAGAGTGAGCGTTATCGACTTGCCTCTGATGGAATGAAAACTCTTTTGGGTTTTTTAAGTGTCATTGCTGTTGAACTTTTACACGTTACTTATCTTCATCGTACCCAGCCCGATGCTCTCGCGATTGAAATTCTTAATCCTCTTCAACTTCAGGTGTTAAAAGCAGCCGCCTCTCAAAAACTTCCCCCTATTTTGACTGTTGCTTGGGCTGTCGAGTCTGTTGCTTTTCTTGGTGGTTATCTTGAACATCGTCGTAAAACTCCTCTCGGTATCCAAGTCCTTTGGCGCGGTTGGTTGAAGTTGCATGACCTTTGCCAAGGCTGGCAGCTTGCAATCCGCACTTAACGGGAAAAGTCAGGTTGTTGAGCAATATTTAAGACTTTAAAGATTTCGCGGCTATATTGTAGCCAATCCTCATCAGCCTGAATCGTTCCGCTTGTTTTACTTTTAAGATAGATAATATCACCATAGTTCTTAATAGCCGAGTCTTCTAAACTAATTTTATGGGAAGCGGCATCAACAACGACACAGACTTTATTTTGAGTTTTAGTTGCTGGCAATAAGGTTCGTTCAAATTTCTCAAATTCAATAATGTCTTCTTTCAGGCGGCGATCACTAATTTCGACGACAGGATAATAGCTATCGGAGGATTTGTTATATTGAAAAACGCGAACACCATCGGTTCCAAAGAGAGTTCCGACTAAAATACCAACGCTAATCGGGCCAATATAAGCTAAATATACAATGGTATTACGAGGAGTTTTAGCTTTTAGTTTTTCTAAGTTATAGCGAACAATTTGCAGAAAGGTTTGTAGTTGAACGCTATCAAATATATCGCCAGAGTAATTAAAAATTAAGTCTTGTTTTTCAATACCAATAATTTTCTGTAAATTATTTTGATGATTCGCATAGTTTACTTCTTCATCTATGATGCCAAAGATGGAACTAAGGGCATTTTCACTGCTACTAGGATTAGAAATATTGATAATAATGGGAAGGGGAATAGCATATTTTTGATAGATAACAAATTTACGCGATTCATAAAAAATACCAACGATTACACCGATTAAAATGGCACAAACGACAAAGATATAGCCGTTGCTTAATTGATTGGCAATTAATCCTAATATGGTTCCAACAAAGAAGACGATGTTGGTGACAGGATTCAGAATAATCGGAACTGGTTTTTGTTGAAATGTTTGCCATATTTCGCCAATTTTGGGAGATAAATACAGTTGAGATTGTAAATTATCTTTTTTTGTTATGGACGAGTTCGGCAATGGTGTTAGATTTGGCATTAAACTATACCTATTTTTTAGAAAAGTCTGACTAAAATTTGAAAAGTTTGGGTAGGGGCGCAAGGCTTGCCATCCGTGTCAACTTAAAGGAATGGGTTCCCAAATTTGTTGATTGAGAGCGGCCTTTTCTCGATGTCGCTTTCTCTCAGCTTTGACCAAACCAAATAACTTAGCACGTTCAGCCAGATAGGTTACTGTATCAGGCTTTTCTCCTCTAGCAATAGCCTTCGCTACATAGTATAGACTCCGAAACACCATCTCTACTGAGATTTTTTCTTTCGGTTGATTTAGAGCAATCGCCACTTCCCCTACCAATTGATTTAAGACCGTATAGAAAATCAAAGTGCAAATAATCTGGATTTGGACACCATTCTTATTCCCTACCCATAAATAGGCTAGTCCTAAAAGTCTTTTCGTTAATAAAAAGGCTTCTTCGATTGTCCATCGTCTTCGATATAAATCACAGACCTCTTCGGCGGACAGTTGTTCGGGAGACAACACATTTGTTAAATACTGATACCAGATTGTTCCCCATAATACTGAGACTAATCTCACCGGATGCTTGCAAGGATTAGAACGGTAATTTCCCATAATGATAATCTCATCTCTGTAATGACTACCTTGAGACAATACTTGTTTGGTTTTGTAAGATGTACCCGCTCTAAATCTGGTTAGAAAAAACTTTTTAGCTTCTGTTAACAAATCAAACCACACAAAGCTAAAAAATCCCATATCTACAAGAATTAAACCATTTTCTGGTAATTTAGCTGCCAATTCTTCACACCATATTTTATCATTTGATTTATCATTTTCTGTGTACCATAAAGTAACGGGTCTTTGGGTAAAGGCTTCCACTACCATCATTATTTTACCCCCCAATTTACTCTTTTCTTCTTTACTTATTTTCATATTTTTCCTTATCTGCTCTAGCGTTGAGCCATCTGCTATCCACACTGCACTAAACTTTTCTCTTATTTTTTCCCATTTTTCTCCTACTTGGAGCTTCTTCCCTTTTTCGGCTGCTTTTTCTAACACTCCTTTTAGTAATATTGCAAATATTTCGGCTGGCACATTCATCATTCTTTTTGATACTGCCTGTTTGCTTACTTTTAATGATGCTACCCATAGCAATCCCTCTTCCTCTAACAGTCTTACCGCTTCACTTATACCCGCTATTTGACGATACACTATACTTAACACTAATGCCACCATTACTGGTAAATTTAATACCCTATCTCTCATCATTTTCTCATGAGTTCCCTGTAAATATTTTAATGGTGTAAACATTGTGGGTTCTAGTAATTCAAACAACTCTTTTGTTATTTCAGGGATTTCTACCCCTGGCTGATTTGTCTTACGACGTAAGTCTGGGTTTCCTTTTCTCCGAGGATGTTGTCTTGCCATTTGTTTTTTGCTCACTTTTTTATATACTAACCTTTTTTTCAGCCTACTCTTACTTCCGCCTGCTTTTAGGCTAATCTTTTGTGAGTAGGCATTTTGGCTTAAGTTGACACCAATGAAGGCTTGCGCCCAAAAGTAAAGGGATCATATCTAAATTTTGTCAGCTTCAATTATTCTGACATAATAGACCTCTTGCAAATTGAAGAAAGTCCCCCTTTTTAAGGGGGATTTAGGGGGATCAAGCGCTATTGTGCAAGAAGTCTAATTCAAACCTATCATCTTTTGATTGCTCAAGTCACGCTCAATCTGTTTTAAACAGCGATCTGTTATACAAGGGTTGCTGAAACCTTGACAGGGACTTGATCCCCCCCTGCCCCCCTTAAAAAGGGGGGAGAATGAGAAAAGTCAGCTTTTGAGTATTTTATGTCGCTGGACGAGATGCGGGCTTTGTTTCAAAAAGTTAACAAACAGGTCAAACCCCAGGAAGATAGTGTAAGATTTTATTGGATTTCTCAAGAAGCCGTTTCTAGGGTGCTAGTGATTGGCAGTCCTCCCTCCGAACCGCCTCCGAACGCCTATATTTTCTAGGTTTAGAGCGTGTTTACTGGGGCTGTTCTTCTCTCTCGTTTCGACGCACCTCGCCTGATCGCTGAAAGCCTTGATCTCTCGTTGAGATGTGTCGAATGCTGACGGTGTAAGGGTTCTGGAACTCACTTTTTTCTGTTTTGACAGATTTTAGGAGCTAAAATGACAGTACCTTTGTCACATACGTCGAATTGGCTATCTCTAAGCTGCTCTGGACAGGACTTCTAAGAAGCTACTCCCTACCGATTGGGTTAAATCGGATTAGTTGGAAACGGTGCAAACGCAATTAAAGATGCAGTAACACCTAAGCCTAAGACCCTACCGATTGGGTTAAATCGGATTAGTTGGAAACAATACCACCGCTTTGCTTGGTGGGGATATTAGCTGGTCCCTACCGATTGGGTTAAATCGGATTAGTTGGAAACAAAGATGATGCTGGCTGCTCTGTCTATAATAATTTGTTGTTTCCCTACCGATTGGGTTAAATCGGATTAGTTGGAAACAGATTAACAGTCAGGGTTTCCTTAACCTTAAATCCACCATCCCCTACCGATTGGGTTAAATCGGATTAGTTGGAAACTCAAGGGGACAGGGTGACTTGGGGACGGGGCGAATGGCGATTAATTATTTTTTGCGATCGCTTAAAACCCTTTTTAAAATCTCCCAGTCTCCCCCTCTCCCAGTCTCCAAAAAGCCCTACCGATTGGGTTAAATCGGATTAGTTGGAAACGCAAGGGGACGGGGTGACTTGGTGACAGGGCGAATGGCGATTAATTATTTTTTGCGATCACTTGAAACCATTTTTAAAATCTCCCAGTCTCCTCTTCTCCCAGTCTCCAAAATCCCTACCGATTGGGTTAAATCGGATTAGTTGGAAACGCAAGGGGACGGGGTGACTTGGGGACGGGGCGAATGGCGATTAATCATTTTTTGTGATCGCTTAAAACCCGTTTAAAAATCTCCCAGTCTCCTCTTCTCCCAGTCTCCAAAATCCCTACCGATTGGGTTAAATCGGATTAGTTGGAAATGCAAGAGGACGGGGTGACTTGGGGACGGGGCGAATGGCGATTAATTATTATTTCTGATCGCTTAAAACCCTTTTTTAAATCTCCTAGTCTCCCGCTCTCCCAGTCTCCAAAATCCCTACTGATTGGGTTAAATCGGATTAGTTGGAAACTCAAGGGGACGGGGTGACTTGGGGACGGGGCGAATGGCGATCAATTATTATTTCTGATCGCTTAAAACCCTTTTTTAAATCTCCTAGTCTCCCCCTCTCCCAGTCTCCAAAATCCCTACCGATTGGGTTAAATCGGATTAGTTGGAAACTCAAGGGGACAGGGTGACTTGGGGACAGGGCGAATGGCGATTAATTATTTTTTGCGATCGCTTAAAACCCGTTTAAAAATCTCCCAGTCTCCTCTTCTCCCAGTCTCCAAAATCCCTACCGATTGGGTTAAATCGGATTAGTTGGAAATGCAAGAGGACGGGGTGACTTGGGGACGGGGCGAATGGCGATTAATCATTTTTTGCGATCGCTTAAAACCCTTTTTAAATCTCCCAGTCTCCCCCTCTCTTCTTCTCCCTCTCCAAAAAGCTCTACTGATCGCGTTTATCGGATTAATTGGAAACGATTAACTTCTGGGCGCACGCCATCATTGGTGTCAACTTAAGCCAAAATGCCTACTCACAAAAGATTAGCCTAAAAGCAGGCGGAAGTAAAAGTAGGCTAAAAAAAGGTTAGTATATAAAAAAGTGAGCAAAAAACAAATGGCAAGACAACATCCTCGGAGAAAAGGAAACCCAGACTTACGTCGTAAGACAAATCAGCCAGGGGTAGAAATCCCTGAAATAACAAAAGAGTTGTTTGAATTACTAGAACCCACAATGTTTACACCATTAAAATATTTACAGGGAACTCATGAGAAAATGATGAGAGATAGGGTGCTAAATTTACCAGTAATGGTGGCATTAGTGTTAAGTATAGTGTATCGTCAAATAGCGGGTATAAGTGAAGCGGTAAGACTGTTAGAGGAAGAGGGATTGCTATGGGTAGCATCATTAAAAGTAAGCAAACAGGCAGTATCAAAAAGAATGATGAATGTGCCAGCCGAAATATTTGCAATATTACTAAAAGGAGTGTTAGAAAAAGCAGCCGAAAAAGGGAAGAAGCTCCAAGTAGGAGAAAAATGGGAAAAAATAAGAGAAAAGTTTAGTGCAGTGTGGATAGCAGATGGCTAAACGCTAGAGCAGATAAGGAAAAATATGAAAATAAGTAAAGAAGAAAAGAGTAAATTGGGGGGTAAAATAATGATGGTAGTGGAAGCCTTTACCCAAAGACCCGTTACTTTATGGTACACAGAAAATGATAAATCAAATGATAAAATATGGTGTGAAGAATTGGCAGCTAAATTACCAGAAAATGGTTTAATTCTCGTAGATATGGGATTTTTTAGCTTTGTGTGGTTTGATTTGTTAACAGAAGCTAAAAAGTTTTTTCTAACCAGATTTAGAGCGGGTACATCTTACAAAACCAAACAAGTATTGTCTCAAGGTAGTCATTACAGAGATGAGATTATCATTATGGGAAATTACCGTTCTAATCCTTGCAAGCATCCGGTGAGATTAGTCTCAGTATTATGGGGAACAATCTGGTATCAGTATTTAACAAATGTGTTGTCCCCCGAACAACTGTCCGCCGAAGAGGTCTGTGATTTATATCGAAGACGATGGACAATCGAAGAAGCCTTTTTATTAACGAAAAGACTTTTAGGACTAGCCTATTTATGGGTAGGGAATAAGAATGGTGTCCAAATCCAGATTATTTGCACTTTGATTTTCTATACGGTCTTAAATCAATTGGTAGGGGAAGTGGCGATTGCTCTAAATCAACCGAAAGAAAAAATCTCAGTAGAGATGGTGTTTCGGAGTCTATACTATGTAGCGAAGGCTATTGCTAGAGGAGAAAAGCCTGATACAGTAACCTATCTGGCTGAACGTGCTAAGTTATTTGGTTTGGTCAAAGCTGAGAGAAAGCGACATCGAGAAAAGGCCGCTCTCAATCAACAAATTTGGGAACCCATTCCTTTAAGTTGACACCAATGAAGGCTTGCGCCCAAAAGTAGCAATTTAATGACTAACACAATTGATCCAAGAGAGCCTTTAATACTATTCAAGTCTTAAGATTATCCAGACCGAATCGCCTTTTCGTCTCAATTGAAACCTTAGGGGGAGTCAATCAGTTCTAATTCCATTTCCCGAAAGTGGGCCTTAAACCGATTCCCAAACTGAACGAGGACAGGAAGGTTGGCACTGATGGGTCTTCCTTGCCATTCTGTCAGAAGTGCGGCTACCTCTCCCGCCATACCTTGCAGATCAAAGGCTTCCTGCTTATGCTGAGGATGATGGTACACAATGACTGAACTGTTTACACGAACGCGATTGCCAACTTGCATAAATCTTTACTCTCTTTTCTGATACATTTATGCGACAAAACGCGATGTATTACCGTATTTTGCAGCAATGTCATCACTCTAGTTAAAAAGAGTGAAGGTCGTACCCGACAAAGCCCCAAAAAATCTTGAGGCACTTTTAAATGTTCGACCTAACGAACTGCCTCTCCCACGGAGGCCGTGACAGGCTTATGACCTGTCGGTTATAGCAAGGTACTTCCCAAAAGGGCAACCAAAATCTTATTTCGATTATACAAGGTATGTGCTTTTAATGTAACATAGCTTGTTCTATCTCAAAATATCGCATTGCATCGTTATTTAGAGATTGAATCTTGTTCCTCCTTAACTCAACAACCCCAAGGCAGGGTGTCCAAACAGCCTTATTATTCTTGCACAGGTATGGCCTCATCTGTCATTTCTACCGGTTTATTAATTAATCCGCCCGCAACAAATGCAAAATCAAATGCCAGTTTGTTGGCAAGCGCCCCACTTCGATGTGGTATGATGAGAAATGCTAATTTTTAGAACCAAACTTCTAACCCCCAAGATCTATGGCTAAGAAATCCATGATTGAGCGCGATAAGCGTCGCGGTATTCTAATTGCTAAGTATGCTGAAAAGCGGGCAACCCTCAAAGAAGAGTTCCGCCAAGCCGAGACATTAGATGAAAAGCTGGCCATTCACCAACAAATTCAAAAACTGCCTCGCAATAGTGCGCCTTCCCGTAAACGCAATCGTTGTTTAGCAACAGGTCGTCCCAGAGGTTACTATCGGGATTTTGGTCTCTGCCGTAATGTTCTGCGGGACTGGGCACACCAAGGTCTTTTACCCGGTGTTGTCAAATCGAGTTGGTAATCAGGTGTTTAGGTAAAAGGGCAAAGTTGCTCAAGCATCGAAAAAACCTCGTCTCAAGGTTTGCTCAGAAGATTTGGCTTTTTACCTAAAATTTTTAACTGACCGTTCTACTGCCCACAACAACGATTAATGCCTAGACTGTCTAGGATTAGGTCACTGACGGCATTGGCGATCGCGAATTCGCTATAAAAACTTTCCCGAAAATCAAAGGCTTGCATCTCTGTGACAATGGCGATGACCAGGGAACCTAAATCATTTTCCCCTTCTAGGCGTTGACGGACATAGATTTGCGTTGCTCGTTCGGCGATCGTGGTATTGATCGCTTCGGGAATAAATTCCGTATTTAACCAAGTCTGCAAATTGCGCTGTAACCATTCTCCTTCTTTAAAAGGATCTTGAAGTGAAGGAAGCGTAATGGGGGGAATAGGTTCAACTGCCATAGGCCAATCATTTTTTTCAAGGTAACAACAGCATACTAAGAATATGCTCATAAGGCTAATTTTAAGAAAACGGTAAGAAAAGATCATAAAATGACTGTGTACCGATAATAGCACTTTATTTTTAGACGAAGACGATGACTGAAGATAAGCTCCCATTAACTTCTCAAGATGTGCTAACAGATAGAATCTCTGTTCTGAGTGAACTATTTCCAGAGGTTTTTGTTGAGGGGAAGATTGATTTTGAGCAGTTAAAATTGGCATTAGGCGAATCCGCTGATGAGGGACGAGAGCGTTACGGTTTGTCCTGGGCGGGGAAAAGTGAAGCAATCCGCAATTTGCAAGCCCAAAGTGTGGGGACGTTGAAGCCTGTACCAGAGGAGTCAGTTAATTTTGAGACTACGGAAAATCTTTTTATTGAGGGAGATAATCTGGAGGTATTGAAGCTATTACAAAAAAGCTATCACAATCAGATTAAAATGATTTACATTGATCCGCCTTACAATACAGGAAAAGAATTTATCTATCCTGATAATTTTCGGGAAGGTTTAGAAGATTATTTGCGCTTTTCGGGACAGAAAAATGGTGAGGGCATTAAGTTAACAACTAATACGGAAACCAGTGGCAGAATTCATTCTAATTGGTTAAGTATGATCTATCCTCGTTTGTTTTTGGCACGGAATTTGTTGAAAGATGATGGGGTGATTTTTGTGAGTATTGATGACAACGAAATTGCTAATTTACGGTTATTAATGAATGAAATCTTTGGGGCAGAAAACTTCATTTGTCAAATTATTATTCAATCCAATAAACGAGGGCAGACCTATAAAGAAATTTCTAAAACTCATGAATATCTTTTGCTATACTCGAAAAGTGATTTTTACAATTTATCTGAAATTTCAAAAGGAAATAGTGCCTTACCTCATCAAGACGAAATAGGCAGTTTTGAGCTTTGGGAACTTCGTAATAGAAATCCTAAATTTGGCAGACATAATCGTCCTAATTTATATTTCCCAATATATGTTTCACCAACAATAGTTGATAGTAATGGTTTTTTTAAAATATCTCTTACAAAATCAGAGGATTTTTCCATTGAGGTATTTCCCAAAAATAGTGAAGGTAATGATAGCTGCTGGAGATGGAGTAAAAATAAAATTGAATCTGAAGGTTTGTTAGGAAAGTTTCCTATCTTAGTCGCTAAAAAAAAGCGAGATAATGGATGAAATATTTATGAAAAATCAAGAAAAAATACAACTAAAGTTAAGTCTATTTGGGATGAAACTTGCATGATTAGTGAGCAAGGAACCATTCAACTTGGGGATCTTCAAATGAGGGACTATTTTGATCATCCTAAACCAGTAGGATTAATTCTTAAAACGCTTAGTATTACAACACAGGGAGATGATATTGTTCTTGACTTTTTTTCGGGTTCTTGTACCACTGCCCACGCTGTTTTAGAGCAGAATCAGGAAGATGGAGGCAATCGTAAATTTATCATGGTGCAATTACCTGAACCCTGTGACGAAAACTCTGAAGCATTTAAAGCAGGTTATCGAAACATTGCTGACATCGGCAAAGAACGGATAAGACGGGCAATTAACAAAATTAATCAAGAAGAAAACGGTAAACTTAATCTCAACGGTTCAGTGCAGGATCGCGGTTTTAAAGTTTTCAAACTTACGGAAAGTAACTTTAAGATTTGGGATGGTTCAGTTCCCAAAGACGTTGAGCAGTTGCAACTTTTACTCCAGGAATTTACCGATAATATTATGCCTGGAAGCACTAAATTGGGAATGCTTTATGAAATTATGCTCAAAGCAGGTTTTTCTCTAACCGCAAAAGTTGAAAAATTAGAGATTGGTGCTCAAGAAATTTATACGATTGAAAACAAAGATCTCTTTCTCTGTTTAGAAGCTGAAATTTTAGAAACGACCGTTAAGCAAATTCTTACCCATAAGCCTAAACAATTCACTAGCTTAGATGCTTCTTTCCGAGGCAATGATCAACTTAAAACGAATACTCAACTACAAATGCGTGACCATGACATTAAATTTAGAACCGTTTAAAACCTATGCAAAACTTCCCCACCGTTGAAACTAAAATTCCCATAGATTACGAGAAAATAGTAGGTTTTTGCCAACGCTGGAAAATCATAGAATTTGCCCTATTTGGCTCAGTTCTCAGAGATGATTTTCAGCCTGATAGCAGCGACATTGATGTACTTATTTCCTTTGCCCCAGATGCCCATTGGACATTGTTTGATTGGGTCGAAATGGAAGAAGATGCTCGACAACTCTTTCAGAGAAAAGTTGATTTAATTAGCCGTCGAGGAATCGAACGTAGTCAAAATTACTTGCGTCGTCAAACTATTCTTAATTCTACTCAAGTCATTTATGCAGCTTCGTGAATTCAATTATTTACAAGATATGCTCAATGCCGCAAAGTTAGCTCAAGATTTTGTAGCAGGAATTGACTGGGCAGCTTTTGAAATTGATTTGATGCGTCAAGCGGCGGTAACTCGTGAATTTGAAATTATCGGAGAAGCGGCGCGCAGAATCTCAACGGAAACTCAATCTACTCTACCTCATATTCCCTGGTCAAAGATTATTGGAATGCGAAATCGCCTCATTCATGAATATGATGACCTCGATCTTGTCATAATTTGGGATACAATTCATACTGCTCTACCCCAACTCATTACAACTTTAGAAAGTATTATTTTTGCTGAAGAAAATTATGAAAATTCAATTTGATAGCCAACAACAATATCAATTAGATGCTGTCAAGGCGATCGCCGATTTATTCGATGGTCAACCCCTAGCCAATGGTCAATTTGAGATTAACGTCAGTCTTGATTTTGGGGGAACTATGACTGAAATGGGTTTTGGTAATCAATTAAAGCTATCGCCCACAGAAATTTTAGCGAATATAAA
Organism: Woronichinia naegeliana WA131; assembly: GCA_025370055.1. Classification (NCBI taxonomy): domain Bacteria; kingdom Bacillati; phylum Cyanobacteriota; class Cyanophyceae; order Synechococcales; family Coelosphaeriaceae; genus Woronichinia; species Woronichinia naegeliana. The sequence continues at coordinate 3,751,811 of CP073041.1, forward strand.
AACCATTCAAGAACGTAATGAAATTGAGGTTATAACATCAGAAAAAGATACATTCCTTGAACAGGGATTAAATTTTTCCGTTGAAATGGAGACAGGAACGGGCAAAACCTATGTTTATTTGCGAACAATTCACGAACTGAATGCCCGCTATGGTTTTACTAAATTTATTATTGTTGTTCCAAGTGTTCCCATTCGAGAAGGAGTCCTGAAAAATTTAGCAATCACTAAAGATCATTTTCAAAGTCTTTATGGTAATCAGCCCTTTGATTATTGGATTTATAACTCCAAACGAGTCTCAAATTTACGCCAGTTTGCTAACTCGAATCAATTGCAAATTTTAGTGATTAATATTGATGCTTTTAATAAAAAAGATATTAGCATTATTTACAAAGATCAGGACGGCTTATCAGGGCATCGTCCCATTGAGTTTATTCAAGCTACTAACCCAATTGTAATTCTGGATGAACCGCAAAATATGGAATCAGATAAAGCTAAAGAAGCGATCGCCACTCTCAATCCGCTTTGTACTTTACGCTATTCTGCTACCCACAAAAATTTGTACAATTTACTTTATAAACTTGATCCGATCAAAGCCTATGACCTGAAACTGGTTAAACAAATTACTGTCACCTCCGCCTTAGAAGAAAATAGTTTTAACCAACCCTATCTTTATTTAGAATCTATCAAAGCAACTAAGACAAAAATTACAGCCAAATTAGCTCTTGATGTTCAAACTGGAAACACTATTAGTCGCAAAACGATTGCCATCAGCAACAATGGTATTGATCTCTATCAAATATCAGGAGAACGAGAACTTTATCAAGGTTATATTGTGGACTGTATTGATGCAGGTGTTGGTTATATTTCCTTTACTAATGGGGTAAGCTTAAATATTGGAGAAGCGATCGGTAACTATGGCGATGATTTAATGAAAGCCCAGATTCGAGAAACCATCAAAGAGCATTTAGATAAAGAACTAAGTGTGAAAAATTTGTTAAGCGATCGCCCCTTAAAAGTGCTTTCTCTCTTTTTTATTGATCGAGTTGATAATTATGCAAAAACTGATGGTAAACTCCGTCAATGGTTCATCCAAATTTATCAAGAATTGTCTCAATTATCCCGCTATCAAAACCTAAATTTGCCCCCTGTAGAAGAAGTTCATAATGGTTACTTTGCCCAGGATAAACAGGGAAATGCCAAAGATACAAGTGGTTCTAGCATTGCGGATGACACAGCCTACGAATTGATTATGAAAGATAAGGAAAGACTGCTCTCACCCACAGAACCGCTACGATTTATTTTTAGTCATTCTGCTTTGCGCGAAGGGTGGGATAATCCTAATGTTTTTCAGATTTGTATGTTACGCGAAGTACAATCTCAAGTCGGCAGAAGACAAACTATTGGACGCGGTTTACGTTTGCCCGTAGATGCCACAGGGATTCGAGTTTTTGATCCGATCATTAACCGTTTAACTGTGATTGCCAATGAACGTTATGCTGATTTTGCTCGTGCTTTACAAACAGAAATTGAAGAAGATTGTGGTGTGAATTTTGCAGGACGTATTAAAAATAACCGCGATCGCCGCCCCGCCAATTTAATGCCTAAATGGAAAGAAAATAAAGATTTTTTAGCACTTTGGGAAAAAATTAAACATAAAACTCGTTATTCCGTAGAATATAATACTTCTAAATTAATAGAGGATTCAGCCCAACAAATTCAGCAAATGGCTACTATTAATGCCCCAAAAATTCGTTTGAAAAAGGTTTCCTTAAATTATGCCAATACTGGTATTAATTCTCAACTTTTATCCGTGACCAGCAGTAAAACGGAATCTATTATTTTTAATATTCCCGACATTATTGGTTACTTGCAACGCCAAACTGAGCTAACTCGCGATACCCTGTCCCAAATTTTGATAAAATCTAAACGTTTGTCAGATATATTAGTCAATCCTCAACAATTTCTTGAACTTGCAACTAAAGCAATCCGTTTTACTATGCAGCAGTTAATGATTAATGGCATTAAATATGAACGTATTGCAGGCGAAGAGTATGAAATGCGTCTGTTTGAATCCTACGAAATTTCAGGTTTTATTGATAATATGCTATCCGTTGAGCATTCTATCTACGATGCGATCGAGTATCAATCGGAAACAGAAAGACAATTTGCCGACATTCTAGACGGACGAGAAGATATAAAATTATTTCTCAAACTTCCCTCTTGGTTTAAAGTAGAAACCCCTATTGGTACATATAATCCAGACTGGGCGATCGTTAAACAAGAATTTGATGAGGAGCAAAAACTTTATCTCATTCGTGAAACAAAAGCCACGAAAGATCAGTTCAAACTACGAGCAGGAGAAGGGGCAAAAATTTACTGTGGTCAACAGCATTTTGAGATGCTTAATGTTGATGTTGCTGTCGTTACTAATGCCTCAGAAGTTTAGGAAAATTGCTGAAATGTTTAGCCAAAGAATCAAAATCTCTAAAAAAATGGAAATTAATAATGTCATAAACCAATATGCCCAAGGCCACTTTCTAATGGCCGATGAACAGGGAAGTTTAGGCTGGTATTCAAGCCAGCAACGAGCATTAATTCCCCTAGATCACCGTTTTTGCTATCCCAAATCCTTGCAGCGAATCCTCAATCAAAATCGTTTTACGGTGGCGATTAATCGTGATTTTTCTGGGGTTTGTCAAGGTTGTGCCAATCGAGAAAGTACCTGGATCTCTGAAGAATTACTGGATATTTATTGGCGTTTATACCAGGCAGGTTGGGCCTATAGTTTTGAAACCTGGCAAGGGGATAAACTAGCCGGTGGTGTTCTCGGCATTGTTATTCGGGGAGCTTTTATTGGAGAATCAATGTTTTACAACATTCCTGAAGGCTCTAAAGTGGCAATGGTCAAATTAGTGGAACATTTACGATCGCGTCATTTTCTGCTATTTGATGCCCAATTACAAAATCCTCATCTGGCTCGCTTTGGTTCTTATTTGGTTAATAATTGGGATTACCAAGCCTTATTAAATCGGGCCTTTTTAAAATACGACTGTCATTTTTATCCCTAATACTCATGGTTTATCTTGCTGTAAAATTTTCGTTGATTACATCTGACGCGAGCTCGAAAGCCCTATCGTACCGTTTCACAGAATAATCTATCAACGAATTATTTACAGGTAGAGTTAATTTAACTTTAAATTCCATATTTTTGCTGCATTTCTTCAACAAATTTATCTAGAGGTTGAGTATCACCGCTTACAATATCTTCTAATCCTTTTTTAATACCAATAATACTTTCTAGATATTCAATAGAATCGAGCAATTTTTGATAGGATTCTGCATCCTGTACAACCAATTCAGCTTTACCATTGACGGTTAAAACAACAGGATTCCCCGTTACTTTCATTTGAGTAATAAATTCATTGGTGTTGCGTTTAAAGGTGGATAGGAATTGAATATCTCGACTTAGGTTAATCATCACAATTACTTTACATTTAATTTGCATTGAATTTGATGTTAACACAGGAGGATAGATATTGCGATCGCCGATTAGAGTTTTGGCATAATTCCCAAATATTTAGCCGCCCCGCCCAAAACAAGAAGGATTAAACCCGCCAGGATGCTTCGGTTAATAAATTCCTGAAATTCCAATCGCTTACCTATACTTCAAACGTTCATAATCTGAGATTTATCAAAGCGTTGAAATCGTAAGGTGAGCAGAGAATCAAGCTCCTCCTTATATTTTACGTTAGCATCCTCAAGACATCCTGAAATTGCTGCAGAAAACTGCGTAAAATCTTCATAATATTTTGCGTATAAACACTTCTTCTTCACAAACTTCCACAGTCTTTCAATTAAATTCAAGTTAGGAGAATAAGGAGGTAAGTACAGTAACTCTATTCCTAATGATTCTGCCAACTCCTGCACAATTCGGCATTTTTGATAACGAGCATTGTCTAATACCAACGTAATCGGTATTAATAGTCCTAATTCTGCTATCTTTTCTAGGAGTTCACAAACCTGAGTTCCCGTAATATAAGAACTGTTCGTTACCATAATTACTTCATGGGTAATTGCATTTAATGCTCCTAACACATTAAAACGTTTTCTCCCTGATGGTGACTTAATAAAAATCCTCTTGAAGCACCATATAAAATTTACAAATGCTCCCATTACAAAATGAGAGGCATCTACAAAGAAAACTGCCCTTTTTCCTGCTTTTGCCTCTTCTAGCCTTGGTTCTAGCTCTTTTTCTCTATAGCTATCCTGAGCTTCTACATCTGCTTTTGATGGAATTGTTCCCACCTTTAGACACCTCATTCCTATTGACTTTAAAAATTTTCTGACTTGCGTCGGACTTCTTTTTATTCCTGTTAATTCTTCTATTCTTTTTACTGCTTCATTTATTGTTGCTGGTGGATTTGACTCAAAATATGCCTCAATTGTCCCTTGATGCTCTGTTAACTCACTTTTCGGGCGATTAAATTTTATTTCTTTTAGTTTTTCTATCCCGCCCTCTTGATAATCACGGATATAGCTTGTCACCGTATTTACTGAAACTCCTGCGAATTGAGCAATTTTTTGATGAGACAATCCCTGACTTTTTAGCCATAAAACTTCCATCTTTAGCTGCACTCTAGGATGCGGGTGATTAAACCGACCGTAAGACAACAGTCTTTTGTCTTCTTCTGTAAATTCTAACTTAATCATTTCTCAGCCTCTTGACTAATTTTTCTATTTTTATTATATTATCTCTTATTTTTAGAATTCGCAACCTGTGACCGTGTTTAGTATAGTCCAGATACTTTTTCATCTACAAGGCTGATTTGTCCAGAGACTTTCTCATCGACTAGCCCGATCTGTCCTGATAGCTTTTCATCGACTAGGTTGATTTGCGCTGATAGCTTTTCATCGACTAGGTTGATTTGCGCTGATAGCTTTTCATCGACTAGGCTGATTTGTCCTGATAGCTTTTCATCGACTAGGCTGATTTGTCCTGATAGCCTTTCTTCCATTCGGGTCTGATTGATCTTAAGGTCGCTTAGGTTTTCTCGAATATCCTTAAGATCTTTTTGGATACTACCTAGGGCGTGTCATCAATCAGCAATTCCAAATTCAGAATGTAGCTAAAGATACAAAATCCCTGAAGTGCTTACGGTCAAGGGGTTTAATGCCAATATTTAGAATCAATGTAATGCTCTATTTAGTGATTGATCAAGTTTGTTTGCAGGTTACTGACTCTCTAAGAGACCGAGATTCGAGGAGGGAATGCAAAAAAACTCAGAGATTAGGTTAATATCTCTTACATCCATAAAAACAAGATCGTGTCTGTATCCTATGTTACCGTTTGAATTTGGAATTACTGAAACAAGAACTACATTCTTGACAAATGAACATTTTACGTTCCCCGTTACCTTTCGTTTGATAATGAGAATGGATTTTTACTTTTTCACTATAGCAATGAGGACAGTTTTTCTTGAATAAGGCATCCTCTTTCTCTTGGCACAAGCCAACATCATTCAGGATTTCCATAGAGCTTTTCTTTAATATTGACATTGTTTTCTGTTTCCTTCTTCTTTGATATAATGACAATAATAATAATAGTATAATAAAAACGGGCCGATGTCTAGTCTTAAACTATTTTTCTATTTTCTCAAAGCCTTACACCATAACTTTTTCCAACTTTGATCAGACGATACCAGTTCCGGGTAGTATCCTACCAGATAAAGCCGTCCTAGAACGACGGGGTTTCAGACCCAAATTTTTGATGAACGGTGTGATTGGTAAAGTTCTGGGATAGGGCTTTGTAAGACTGGCCATCTTCTACTTTACCGACAAAATGCTTCAGGGATTTGCTCAGTTCGCGATCGCTGAGCAGAGTTGGATTTTTGACCGGATTCACCAATTCAGTTTGAGGAACCAGTAGTCCTGACCCATTCAGTTGGGCCATGCGAACCTTATGGGTGACATAGCGGGATTCACCTCAAAACATCGTTCTGTTTGGGATTTGATTCTACGAACAGTTTGTTGGTGTTCATAAGAAAAAGGTGGGAGTTTGGAAACTCAGCGTCTTCAGACCTGAGAGGAAAAACGACTCAGGGGAATTTATTCCCCCGTAAAATATGGGTTAAAAACTATAGGAGTAACCATCTTTACGATGAATTGCCCGACAGTATTTATGCCCAATTCCTTGTATTAGCTGTGAGGATGTTGAAATATTGAAACTACCACTAGAACGAACAGCAACTCGTCCAACGTAAGTTCCGATTTTCTTTCCAGAAGTTACGATTGCCTTAACAATGTCACCTGTCTGAAATCCTTTAATAAACTTAAGGCGAGGGACATAACGAGATGGGAAGCCAAATTTATCGGTGCGACACATTTGACGGCATCCATGTCCTGTTGCCTTAATCAATAAAGGCTGCTTGGTGACAATCCGTAAAGAATCAATCGTTCCTACACAAGCGGCATCCATCCAATGAGCTTTAGTTAATTTTAATCGAGTGCGATTAAACTTAGTTTGTCCACCAGATCCCGTAGAAACAGGTAATCCAGTGATCTTTAAGGCATTAAATAAAGCCCAACGGGTCGAATTAACGGCGGCGGCATCCTTTAAAGGAGACTTTGCCTGACTCAATACTCGTTTCAAGACATCAGGTTTTCCTGAAAGAAAGTCTTTAATATCCTGAGTTCCCTTGCCAATATTACAGGGTTCACAGGCTAAACAAAGATTGGAAATGCGATTAGTTCCGCCCTTCGCCTTGGGTTGAATATGCTCAACTTGGAGAGGGATGTTCTTTGCTCCACAATAGGCGCATTGACGGTTCCATTTTTCCAAGAGATATTCCCGCACTTCGTAACCCTGTAACTCTCCTTGTTGGTATTCAATACCAGAGATTTCAGGGTTTTCCATTTTCTGTAAATCGAATCGAACCAACTCCTGAACAATGCTAGTGACAGGACAGTAACGAATCAATTTCTTGACCAAGGTTAGCGTGGTATCTACTCGATGTTGGAGACTGGGAGTTAACCATCCCTTTTCCTTTTTCCGATTAAGGAATCGAGCAGGACGATAGCGAGTTTTACGATTTCGGCGATTACGACGAATAGCGCGACGGGAATCTAAGTCGGACTTGATTTGTTGTCCTCGGTGAGATAATTCGGCTCCCCAAATGACATCTTCTCCATTGAGAATAGCAATCCCTGTTGCTTGAGAGCCTGGGTCGATTTTAAGAGTCAACGAATTGACTTCTACATCTTCTTGCTTCTCCTTGAGAATAATGGTGAAGGGATACCGACGAAATACAGCAGCTTTTTTCTGATTCAGTAACAATCGTGCTTGAGCAGGATGCACTGGATTACAAGGCTGTTTATCGGTATCAATAACAAAAACATAATTAGACATAGATAACTCCAATTTCTTGGGTAATGTTAGCCTCGGTAATGTTTTAAGAGCTTGTTAGGCTGAAAGCACTTCCTTAACCCCGTAAAGATGTTTAACTTTCAACAACACAGCGACAAACTGGCTACGCATTCGTCGGTGTTATGACTCAAAAAACGTAGTCCTCGAAGGACTTAACCTGGTCAGCTAACTGAAGTTAGAGGCACGAAGCCCACGTACTTCAGTCGGGGGTGCTGACAGGATGGACTGGATATTATTTGGGGAGTACTCATCGGAAACAGCCCTCCTGGCTCAAATTAGGATTCAAATAGTAATGGGCTGAGAGTTTATTCTATCTAAAGTTTTTGCGCGTCAGTCGGGATCTTCGCTTCCGTAAAGTCCAAATAGCTTTCTGAGAATTCACGTCGGTGCTAAGATCGGGCTAATCAGCTAGAAAACTCTTAATTTTGCAGCTTTCAATTCAAAGCTAAGGCATCAAAATACCAAATGTATGTGATCCAGATCACAATATAAGGACAGATGATGTTAATTATTGGTTTTCCCATTGTATATCAATATTTCCCAAGCGGTTTGGTTAATTCTGTTTAAAAATGCCCCTAAATCTTGCCCTTTTTCAACTCCGTGAAATCTTGGATATTTCCCCTGAAAATATTTTGAACTTATCCGTGGATTTGCGGATGCAAAAGATCAGCACAGACTCTCGTACCTTAGAACCCGGAGATATTTTTCTTGCACTTCGGGGGGAAAGTTTTGATGGTCATCGCTTCCTAGAAATAGCCATTCAAAAGGGGGCGATCGCCTTGATTGTGGAGGAACCTTTACCCTTAGCAAAATCCAGTGCAGTTACCCAGTTTGTTGTTCCCCATACCCTGATTGCTTATCAGAAAATTGCCCATTGGTGGCGCAATCAATTTCAAATTCCTATCGTCGGTGTAACCGGTTCCGTTGGCAAAACCACAACCAAAGAATTAATTGCTGCTGTCTTATCAAAATATGGTCAGGTGCATAAAACTGAGGCTAATTACAATAACGAAATTGGTGTACCGAAAACCCTGTTAGAGATAACAACCAATCATGACTACGCCATCATTGAAATGGCAATGCGCGGGCGAGGGGAAATTGCTTTACTCACTCAGATTGCTCAACCGACTATCGGCTTAATTACCAATGTCGGGACTGCCCATATTGGTCGTCTAGGCTCTGAACAGGCGATCGCTGAAGCGAAATGTGAATTATTAGCCGAAATGCCCGCCAGCAGTATGGCTATTTTGAACGCGGACAATGAGCGATTATGTCGAACGGCAAAAACCTTATGGTCGGGTCAGACGCTAACCTATGGATTAACCCAGGGAGATATGCGGGGAGAATTATTAGATGCTCAAAGATTGCGGGTTGAAAATCAGGTTTTTCCCTTGCCGTTGCCCGGTGCTCATAATGCCTCTAACTATCTCGCTGCTTTAACTGTCGCCCAAGTTTTAGGATTGGACTGGCAACCCTTTACCCAGGGCTTAACGGTTAATTTACCTGGGGGGCGGGCCAGACGGGACACCATCGGTGCGGATATTTTGTTATTGGATGAAACCTATAACGCCGGTTTGGAATCCATGTTGGCGGCCCTGCAATTGTTAAAGGAAACCCCCGGCCAGCGTCAGATTGCGGTGCTGGGAGCCATGAAGGAGTTAGGAGAGCGATCGCCGGAATTTCATCGACGGGTAGGGGAGCGGGTCAAACAATTAGGCATTGACCGTCTGTTTATTTTGGCCAATGACCCTGAAGCAGAAGAGATAGCCCTGGGGGCCAAGAGCATGACCATTGAATTATTTAACACCCATGAATCTCTTAGCCAACGTTTACAGGCCTTTCTCGGAACGGGCGATCGCGTTCTCTTTAAAGCCTCCCATTCGGTGGGATTAGATCGGGTGGTTGAACAATTGCGTCAAGCAGAGCAAAAGGCCATTTAGTCCCATGTAGGGTTGGTCTTGGCGATCGCTTTTTTCTTTTTAGGAATTACATTCTTTCTAGCAAAGGAATGCCCAACAATGACAAGCCCAATGCCAAAGTTCGAGCCGTTAAATCACAGAGAATTAAGCGGGAGGTTTTTACTGGATCTTCTGCTTTTAAAACGGGGCAACTTTCATAGAATTGATTAAATTTTTTGCTCAGTTCATAGAGATAATCACAGAGACGATTGGGTAATAAACTCGTTTCGACTTCCTTGATCACCTCCGTTAATTGTAATAACGCCTTTGCTAATGCCAATTCGCTGACTTCCTGAAGTAAAACGGGCGCGCCTTCCCCTAAAGCTTGCAAATTAATTTGACCTTCACGGCTAATGCTTTTAATGCGTGCGTAGGCGTAGAGCATATAGGGGGCCGTATTGCCCTGTAATGCCAACATTTTCTCGTAGCTAAATACATAATCACTACTGCGATTTTGGCTTAAATCAGCATATTTAACCGCCGCAATTCCCACCACTTGAGCAACATTGGCAATAAATTCAGGCTCTTCCTGTCTTCCTTCTTCCTGAAGTCGTTTTTCTAGATCTTGACGGGCATGATTAACTGCTTCTGTTAATAAATCTTTTAAGCGAATCGTTTCTCCCGATCGCGTTTTTAATTTTTTGCCATCCTCACCCTTTACTAAGCCAAAGGGCACATGAACAACGGTAATGGATTTGGGTAAAATTCCCGCTTTACGAGCGACTTGAAAAACCTGAGCAAAATGATTTCCCTGACTGGCATCAGTCACATAAATAATCTTGGTCGCTTGATCACTTTGAATACGATACTTTAAGGCGGCTAGATCTGTTGTTGCGTAGTTATAACCACCATCGGATTTTTGAATAATTAAAGGTAAAGGATTACCCTCTTTATTGGTGAAACCGTCTAAAAAGACGCACTTTGCCCCCTGATCCTCTGTTAATAAACCAATGGTTTCTAATTCGCTCACAACAGTGGCTAAAAGAGGATTATAAAACGATTCTCCCCGCTCCATTAGAGAAATATTCAGTAACTCGTAAATGACTTGAAATTCTCGACGGGATTGTTCACAGAGTAATTGCCAGGCCTTGAGACTGAGGGGATCACCAGCTTGTAGGGTCACAACGGCTTGACGGGCAGCTTCCTTGAACTGTTCATCAGCATCAAAACGAATTTTTGCCTGTTTGTAAAAAGTAACTAAATCTCCTAGATCAAGCACATCTGCCTGGGTTAAGGCATCAGGGTAAACTTCTTTTAAATAGGTGATTAACATCCCAAATTGAGTTCCCCAATCGCCCACATGATTGAGGCGCAGCACTTCATAACCTCGAAATTCTAAAACACGCGCAATGGAGTCACCAATAATGGTTGAGCGCAGATGGCCAACGTGCATTTCCTTGGCAATATTGGGACTGGAAAAATCCACAATCACCCGTTCTGGTGGAAGAATTTTTTCTACCCCTAGACGGGAATCCTGCCGCATCTGTTTAATTTGAGAGGAGACATAGCCAGATTTCAGGCTTAAGTTGATAAAACCAGGGCCAGCAATGGTTAACGGTTCACAAATTTTATTAATTTCTTCTGGCTTAATCGCAGCAATAATCTGTTCGGCGATCGCCCTGGGTTGCTGTCCTAAGATTTTGGCTAACGGTAGAGCGAGATTGCATTGAAAATCTCCAAATTTCGGGTTAGTCGCTGGAACAATCACGGGGGTAGGATAATCTTGTTCTTCTCCCAATAATTGAGTTAAAGCTGGGATAAAAATTTCATTTAACTGTTCAATAATAGATTTCATAGGATTTTATCTTGTTCCTGACGATTCACCACCCTCTAAATAAATAAGGACAGAAATAACGCCTGTCCTCAATCATTTTTTTAAACCATAGTAGATAGTAGAGCGATTAATTGCTACCACTAAAAACAACTTCAGAAAACTTACCCTGGGCTTCGGCCATCGAAATTTGCTTGTTATGGTTTTTTAAATCTTGCCAGAAGTTAATCACCTCAGTGGCTTGGTTTAACACTTCAATGCGATCTATTTCTGCAATCCAGTGCTTCGCCTCTAATTCATCTTTCAATTGCTGCCAAGCATCATGACGGGGCCAAAAGAAATAGGCTGTTAACGGACTGGTTCCTTTCCCGACGACTTGATCGACGGCGATCGCAACATTTTGATCTAACCAAAGAACTTTAAGAATAAATTTGGTCTCCAATGACCCCTCCAAGCAATCCACAGGACGATTTTGAGTTAGCATGACAATTCTCCATTGTAACCTAAATATACCCTAGTTAAGTACCGTGCGGCTATTGTACAGGCTCATCGTTTTTTCCACTCCTACCCGCAGACTCGATTCGACTGCCTCCACAGCCAGAGCTAAACTTTGTTTTACCAGTATTTCTTCCTCTGGCCGAAAGCGTCCTAAAACGTGGGAAATGGTTTCCGTATTATCCTGAGACTTGCCAATGCCCAAGCGCAGTCGCGGAAAATCCTGACTATTGAGGTGACTAATAATGGATTTCATGCCATTGTGTCCTCCCGCCGAACCTGATAACCGTAAACGCAGTCGCCCCAATGGTAAATCCATATCGTCGTAGATGACCAAGAGGGATGTGGGTGTGAGTTTATACCAGTCCATCACCGCTCGTACGGCTTGTCCAGAACGATTCATATAGGTATTGGGCTTAAGTAGTCCTACCTTATTTCCCTGTACCATCACTTCAGCAAAATGCCCCTGAAAACGGCGGTTTTCTAGGCAATTACCATGCCAAGCTTGAGCCAACGCATCTAGGACTTCAAAGCCAATGTTATGGCGGGTTTTAGCATACTTCGCTTCTGGGTTGCCCAATCCAACAATTAAACGGGGAATGATTCGCTGATCGGCGATCGCATCAGTCATAGTTTAGTCAGGTTGTTTAAACAGGGTTTCCAAATAAACCCGCGCACAGGCTTGGTAGTTTGGAGAAGTCTGTCCCCCATAGCTTCCCTCATTTTGCAGCAAAAATAACGATAGGGCCGCAGAGAATACCCGATCTAAATCCCAGTTAGGATGTTTCTCTAGATATTTGGTCAGAGATTCATGTAAATCTTCGGGAATTTCCGCAAAAATGCTAACAGATGTATCCATACTCGCCTCAGTCAAATTCAGAAACTCCCTCACAAATTGTTTGCTCCTAGGGACAAATCCTGGATGAGCGGTGAGGTTATTTAGGTGTGCCCATTATTTTTAGCGGGGAATGAGGGGACTTGTCAATGCTACAGAATGTTACAGAATTTCTAAATATTTTATTTGCCTAACGAGAAAATAGGTATTTGAGCCACTTTTTTGTTACACAACTTTACAAGAACTCAGTGTCTAGAGTCATCACTTCTCACGATTGTCGTATTCCCCAGCCGAGAAGAATGACCAGGCAAGGGACTACTATCCCTAGGGGGGAGTCCACCAATCTGGCCCCTATACCTAGCTTCAGGCACAAACAAGAGTATTTGTCTTTGGGGAAAAATGTCTATTCCCTGGGGAAAAACTGTCAAAACTGGGGAATAGTCTGGGGACTAGTTGAGGAAAAAGGAGGTAAAAAGCGGTGTTAAAAATAAGAATTACAAAATTTTCGTCATTGCTTTGCTGTATGTAACAATTTACAGAGAAAACCCTCGTGAAGCCCTGAGACAAAATTATGGCGGTTACAATTAAGAAAGGTGCGTTAGTTCGAGTTATCCGGGAACAATTGGAAAATAGTCTAGAGTCCCAAGCCAGCGATCGCCGTTTGCCCAATTATCTTTTTGAGAGCAAGGGAGAAGTGCTAGACCTCAAGGAAGACTATGCCCTAGTGCGCTTCTATGTTCCTACCCCCAGTGTTTGGTTACGCATCGATCAGCTAGAAGTGGCTAGTTAACCTAAATAATCCCAAGGGGTTTTCCCTATGAACACGCTGTCTTACTCCCCCATTGCCTGTCAATCTGCTCGTGTTGCCATTATCGGAGCCGGAAACGTCGGTCGAACTTTAGCCCAGCGTATTGTGAGCAAAAATCTTGCTGATGTTGTGCTACTCGATATTGTCCCCGGCCTTCCCCAGGGCATTGCTCTCGATCTGATGGCGGCCCAGGGAGTTGAAGAACACGACAGTGAAGTTCTGGGTACTAACCAATATGAGGAGACAGCCGGGGCCGATATTGTGGTCATTACTGCTGGTCTGGCCCGCAAACCTGGTATGAGCCGAGATGATCTGCTCCATATCAATGCCAAAATTGTGGTAGAAGCCGCTCAAAATACGCTCAAATATTCTCCCAATGCCATTTTTATCGTGATTACCAACCCTCTAGACGTGATGACCTATCTAGTCTGGAAAGCAACGGGCTTACCTTCTAAGCGGGTTATGGGCATGGCGGGGGTTCTAGATTCCTCCCGACTCCAAACCTTCATTGCTATGCACCTAGGGGTCTGTACGGCGGACATTAGTGCGATGGTTCTGGGCGGTCACGGTGATTTAATGTTACCGTTGCCCCGATACTGTACCGTGCGCGGAGTCCCGATTACAGAACTGATGAGTTTGGAAACCATCGAGCAGTTGGTGGAAAGAACTCGCAATGGTGGGGCTGAAATTGTTAAATTGCTGCAAACGGGAGGAGCCTATTATGCCCCCGCTTCCTCGGCCTGTGTGATGGTGGAATCTATCCTTCGCAATCAATCTCGCCTTTTACCCGCCGCTACCTACTTGAATGGAGAATATGGACTAACGGATGTGTTTATTGGCGTTCCCTGTCGTTTAGGCTGTCGAGGAGTGGAAACGGTACTGGAAGTGAAGTTAACCGATGCAGAAACAGAATCCTTGCATCTTTCCGCCCAATCCGTTCGCAAAAATGTTGATCTTGCTCTTCAGGGCTTAGGATTAGCGGAATGAAGATCATGAACAATTTACTTCATGAACAAGACTTTCTCCGTTGGACAGAAGAACAGACTCAGCATCTTCAAAAACGAGAATTGGAACTGATTGATTGGCAAAATATCGAAGAGGAAATTGGGGCCTTGGGTCGTAGTGAGAAACAGGAGCTAGAAAATCGATTAGAAGTATTATTGGAGCATTTACTGAAACGCGCTTACCTCAACAGCACCTACGATAATCGAGGTTGGGAACTAACCATCAAGGAACAACGGAAACAAATACGACGTTTATTGCGTTTTTCTCCCAGTCTTAAGAGCTATGCTGAAACTATACTTCAAGAAATTTGGCTGGATGCTCTGTCAGATATTCAAGATCTTTATCCTAATGCAAATCTACCTGAAAATAATCCTTTTTCTCAAGATTTAGACTGTCTATTGACGGCAGTTTTTTGGTAATTGTAGAGCAAAGAATTAGTAATCTTGGGCGTTGCTGAATTTACGGTATGAATCTCTAAAGATTCAATTTTTAAAACATTGACTCAGACTAGTTTGTGGATATAGGCAAAATTCACTTTCATCTCCCAATTAAGCAATGCTAAACTTAACTTCGATCGACTTTTTTAATAGGTTACAACTACAACTTCTGCAAGGGAGAAAATGGTTATTCACAGGAAAAAAGCAACGGGAACTATTTTTGGATTTCTATCTCTTTGGTGCGTTTTTTGGGCTAACCCTTTGGCTAGAGCATTCTTCACCGCTTTTAGCCACCCACGAAATAGTCGCCTCTAAGAACCTAAACCAACACTTAACTCCTGTTCGCCTGCAACTAAAATGGAAACATCAATTTCAATTTGCGGGCTACTATACAGCAAAAGCAAAGGGCTATTATCGAGATGCGGGATTAGATGTCAGTTTTCTAGAAGCTCCAGATACCATTGAACCTGCTCAACAAGTCTTACAGGGTAAGGCCGAGTTTGGGGTTTCTAATTCAGATTTAGTACTGTTACGAGGTCGGGGCAATCCCGTTGTCGCTCTAGCTGCCATTTATCAACATTCACCCTTAATTCTTCTAGCTTTAGAAAAATCGGGCATTAATAATGTTCATCAGTTGGCGGGTAAGCGGGTGATGCTCGAAGCCCATTCGCAGGAGTTGGTTGCCTATCTAATGAAGGAGGGCATTGATCCCGATCAGCTAATTCCAGTTCCCTATAGTTTTGATCCTCTGAAGTTACTTCAGGGTAAAGCTGATGCGATGTCAGCCTACTCAACCGATGAACCTTTTTTCTTGCAAAAGGCTGGCATTCCCTATCTGGAATTTAATCCTCGTGTAGGAGGGATTGATTTTTATGGCGATACACTTTTTACGACCGAAGCGATCATTCGTGACCATCCTCAGCAGGTTAAGGCCTTTTTAGATGCCTCTTTATTGGGATGGCAATATGCGATGAAACATCCAGGCGAAATTATTGACCTAATTTTGAAGGAATACAGTCAACGTCATAGCCACGCCCATCTCACTTTTGAGGCGAGGGAAAGTCAACAGTTGATTCTGCCCAATGTGGTGGAAATTGGCTATATGAATCCAGGGCGTTGGCAAGCGATCGCCGACATTTATGCCGATTTAGGAATGTTGAAAGATAATATTAACCTCACAGGGTTTTTGTATGAACGCAATCCGCCGCCACCCTGGAATTGGATCTATGGAATTTTAGTGGGAGTTACGGCAATATTTTTAGGACTGACTTGGATTGCAGCCCGTTTTTACCGCTTAGGGCGATCGCTGCGTCGAGAAATTCAAGAACGTAAGGAAATTGAAGCAGATTTAAGGGCAGCAGAAAAACGTTTTCGCTTTTTAGCAGAAAATACCCCTTTCTCCGTTTTAATTACGGAACTAAAAACGAGTCGGGTTCTATACATTAATTCCCGTGCCGCCCAAAAGTTTGAAGTCGCACCTCATTTTATGCTCGAAAAAACGATATTACCCTTCTATGTTAACCCAGAAGATCGCACAGGCTGGAAAAGTCAATTAGAGCAAAAAGGTTATGTGGAGAATCAGGAAATTCAATTAAAAACAGCGACAGACAGTCATTTTTGGGCTAGTGTTTCGATCACCTTAATTGAATTTGAAGAAAAAGAATGTGCCTTTGTTGCCTTAATGGATGTGACGGAACAACGACTATTAAAACAACAGTTAACCAAGTTAGCCAATACCGATGAATTAACTGGCCTCTTTAATCGGCGATACTTTTTTGTCAAGGGAGACGAGGAATATAAACGCGCTCAACGCTATCAACTGCCTCTTTC
Organism: Woronichinia naegeliana WA131; assembly: GCA_025370055.1. Classification (NCBI taxonomy): domain Bacteria; kingdom Bacillati; phylum Cyanobacteriota; class Cyanophyceae; order Synechococcales; family Coelosphaeriaceae; genus Woronichinia; species Woronichinia naegeliana. The sequence goes on from CP073041.1 coordinate 3,768,373, forward strand.
TTTTTTGATGCTTGATCTGGATTATTTCAAATTAAATAGGGCTTGCTGAAAAAAGCTGAAACCTTTACGGAGAAAAATAGTAGGCGAATTAAGAACCGCTAGAATGCACGAAAATAGGGTAGAATGCCTCAAAACCATTGCATTAAGAAGAGAGAAAGCAGATGTACCGAAAGCAACAGTACTCAATTGAAACACCAGAAAACTTGAAAAATCTGTTCGGCGGGCAGTTAGACGAAGAAAATCGTTGGATAGAAATGTCAAAAATGATTCTTTGGGAAGAATATGAGGAAGAATATGCAAAAAACTTCACAGAAAAAAAAGGAGCCCCAGCCAAATCATTTAGAATGGCATTAGGAGCATTAATTATCAAAGAAATTTCAGGAAAAAGTGACAGAGAAACAGTAGAACAAATAAAAGAGAACCCTTATTTACAGTACTTTATAGGAATGGAAAGCTATAGTAGCAAAGAAGCATTTAATGCGTCAATGATGGTTCATTTTCGTAAAAAAAATAGGAATGGAATTAATAAATAAAATTAATAAAGAAATAGAAAAAAAAGCGACGGGTGTAGCGTCAGGAAAAAAAGAAAATGAAGGAAAGTTATTGTTAGATGCGACTTGTACACCAGCAGATATAAAATATCCAACGGATATAGGAATATTGAATGATGCCAGAGAAAAAACAGAAAAAATAATAGATAAGCTGTATGAAGAAATAAAAGAGAAAAGGAAAGAAAAGCCGAGGACTTATAGGGAAGTGGCAAGAAAAGAGTACTTAGCCATAGCAAAAAAACGTCGTGTGTCAAAAAAAGAAAGAAGAAAAGGAACAAAAAAACAACTAGGATATATAAAAAGAAACTTGTCTGATATAGAAAAAATGATAGAAGAGGGAGCAAAGTTAGAAAAACTAACGAAAAAAGAGCAAGAAGAGCTTGTAACGATAGGAAAAGTGTATGAGCAACAGTTAGAAATGTATGAAAAAAAGACAAATAAAGTAGAAAACAGAATTGTGAGTGTAAGCCAACCTCACGTGCGTCCAATAGTGCGTGGAAAAGCGGGAAAAGCAGTAGAGTTTGGAGCTAAAATATCGGCAAGTAATGTGAATGGCTTTGTCTTCTTAGACAAATTAAGTTGGGATAATTACAACGAATCGGGAGATTTACAAGCGCGAATAGAAGAATATAAAAGGGAAACAGGATGTTATCCGGAATCGGTTCATGTGGATAAAATCTATCGAACAAAAGCGAATCGAGCTTATTGTAAAGAAAGGGATATAAGAATGAGTGGTCCCCGATTGGGAAGACCGCCGAAAGAGGTGAGCAAAGAAAAAAAGAAAGAGGCACGCTCAGATGAAAGAGTGCGTAATGCCATTGAGGGTAAATTCGGACAGGGAAAGAGGAAATTTAGTCTTGGTCGAGTGATGGCCAAACTACCTGAGACCTCGGAAACGGTAATTGCGATGAACTTTTTGGTAATGAATCTTTCTACTCTACTTCAGAAGACAAAAAGTAAAAAGTTGTAGAGTCGTTTTTCTTGTGAAAAATGGTGTTAATTTTCCTCTCTTTTGTGAGGAGTGATTTGTGTTGACCTTTTTAGGCAGAAAGGAACAATAGATTAAACAAAATCTGTATTTTGATTTGTTTCCATAAGGATAAGTTATCTATGCTTTTTCAGTCCATACTTCCCTAACCCACATTTCTTTCGTTTTTTGACTTTTTCAGCAAGCCCTAATTAATGATAACTATGGTCATGATATGGGCGATCATGTCCTAAAATTTTTTGCTGAATTAATCAGTCCCAGCCTGCGCGAATTTGATCTTTTAGGCCGTTTAGGAGGAGAAGAATTTGCCATTTTATTACCCAATATTGATCAATTGGGAGCCTATAATTTAGCAGAACGTTTACGAGTTTTAGTGGAAGAATCGTCCTTTATCTTTGAAACTCAAACGATCACGCTTACCGTTAGTATTGGTATTAGTTCTCTTAATTCTCCTCTTCAGCAACTCAATGATTTACTGAAACAGGCCGATCAGGCATTATACGAAGCAAAAGGGGCGGGCCGTAATCGGGTAGTGGTGGCAAATAGTAAACTAGATTAGACAAGTGGCGATCGCTTTTTTCGATTGCAGTACGATCACTGAATCTTGTATAATACACTAACAAAATGTAATGCACCTTTAATCTAAACTTTAATCTCCAAAAACTTCATAATGGTGTACCCAACATTCCTCAACGTATTTTTCCATCCCCTTTGGGATAATAGCCCGATCGCAGTTTTGACCGGCAAAAAGCTCTAAAGCCGCCAGAGATTCCCACAGAGAAATCATCACATATTCTTCCGAATGAGGAAGGATTGGTCTGCCTAAATTAAGAGAAACTAAGCCAGGGTATTGTGTGACATAGGGAACCGAGATCGACAAAAATTTAGCTTCAAATTCTTGATGTAATTGTCTTGGTACTCGCACGCGAAAAATACGGGTAATCATCTTGTTTTATGGGTTAAAAAGCTGGTTAATCATCTGATTGGCTTGGGCCGCGTAACTACCACCAAATAAATTAAAATGATTAAGAATATGATAAAGATTGTAGAGAATTTTACGCTGTTGATAGCCTTCTGCTAAAGGAGAAATTTCTGTATAACCTTGATAAAAGGCTGTCGGAAAACCTCCAAATAATTCAGTCATGGCCAAATCTACTTCGCGATCGCCGTAGTAAGTAGCGGGGTCAAAAATCACGGGTTCTCCACTGTCTAGAATTGCCGCATTGCCAGACCAAAGATCACCATGCACTAGGGCTGGTTGAGGCTTTCTATTGACTAACAAATCCCGAACTTTTGTCACCACTTTAGTTGTGTCTGGAAAATGGCCACTGCGACGTTGTGCTAACTTTAATTGATAGCCAATGCGGTGTTCTGCAAAAAAATCAGCCCAATTCTCGGACCAGGTATTTATTTGGGGCGTAGAACCAATGGTATTGTTTCGTTCCCAGCCAAAACGTTGATTTTGACCCTGACTGTGCATCCTAGCTAATTGACGACCGAGGGATCGCCAACTCGTAGAATTACCTTTACCTAAATTGAGCCAACTTAACACCAGATAACTCTGCCGCTCATTAACTCCCCAACAAATGGGTTCAGGAACTTGGATTGTCTGAGTCGCTGCCATCTGTTGTAAGGCGATCGCTTCTGACTCAAACATGGTTAATTGATCAGCCTGGTTGAGCTTAATAAAATAACTTTGGCCCTCAGCCTGGAGCCGATAACCTTGATTAATACAACCACCACCAACCGGATGACGGTGTTCAATCCGAAATGTTTTTCCGGTTACTTGGCTAATTTGAGCGGCAATCTCAGTCCACATGAATCTTAATTTAAGTTATACTAGTTAGGGTAAATCTTAGCAAAATTTACGAGACTGTTAAACCCTTTATTTTCGCACCTATTTTTATATTAATGAAAGAGGACATCATACTATTATGTCCCTACAAATTATTTCTACCTGTAAATAATTAGTTGAGGATTAACAAGATTGAACAGGAAACCAAAGGGAAGTCCCGCAATGATTAAGTTCAGCGACCTTGAGCAAGCTTAAAGCCTTACTACCGCTAATGCTCCAACTTATACCCTTTTTTTCTGACGATGACCAACCACCAAATCTACCCCTTTTTCCATACGACCACTACCAATACTTTTACCGACTTTTCGCCGACCTTCGTAGTTGATGATTTCTGAGTGATGTTTCTCCAAATAACCAATGAGTTCTAATAAGACCTTGTTATTGCGCGGAACAACCTGATGCTTCAAGTAGTTGAGGGCAATGTCAGTCTGACCATGCCATAGTTGTGAGAGTAAAAATTTGACATGATTGGATTTTTCTTCTTTATTGAGAGCAATCATGGACATCAGATTGCGCACTTTTTTGCCAGCAATTCCAAATTCAAACGGTAATATAAGATACAGACATGATCTTGTTTTTATGGATACAAGAGATATTGACATAATCTCTGAGTTTTTTTGCATTCCCTCCTCGAATCTCGGTCTCTTAGAGAGTCAGTAACCTGCAAACAAACTTGATCAATCACTAAATAGAGCATTACATTGATTCTAAATATTGGCATTAAACCCCTTTACCGTAAGCACTTCAGGGATTTTGTATCTTTAGCTACATTCTGAATTTGGAATTGCTGTCCTAATCCATTGCCACATCTAAGTTTTTAGCAATGGTTTCCAATGCCTTTTTGTCTCCCTGTTCTGCTTGAGCTAAAGCCTGATCCAACTTTTCCGACTTGCCCCGCAATCTGTCCCAAAGCTTCTTTCGCAAACTGTCCATCGCGGCGATCGCTTCCGTCGTAAACTTTTTACCTAATTCACCTGCCCCAGATTCTAAAAACTTTTGGAAAGCAAGATTAGCAATGACCGATGCGGTTAATGTTAAGGGCTCTACCATAATGAGCCTATAAACTAGAATCTGCTTTAAATCATACCGCTTTTTCTAAAAAAGAATAACGTTTGCTTAAACTGCTGTATTAAAGATGAGGCGATCGCAACTGAAAAATTGAGAATGCAACCAATCTATTCCCCAATCCGAAACCCTAACCAATTATCTAAATCTGCAAGTTCACCAAAATCCAATAGAGCTTCTCCCAAATCATCCAACTGCTCCAGGGTCAAACTATTAATAATTTGAATACGGCGATCGTTAATCTTCCCAAAACGCCGAGATAACTGACGAATCAGCAAACGAACCTCTCCCTCTTGACGACCTTCCTGACGACCTTCCTGTTTAGCCTCTTGATAGACTTTTGTTTGCTTAATATCACTCAGTAAAAACATCGCTTGAATCTCCTTGCGGCTTAATTGGGCAAATTTGGAAACCAATACCGTCTCCAATAAATCTATAATATCGCGGGTCACTAAAGGATCAACAATTTCTGTCCTGGCTCTTTGTAATAATTGTTGGACTAAAACAGGAGCTTGGGATTCTTGAACTAGAATTAACTCAATCAACCCAACTCCAATAGAACCCGATCGCACCTCATCCAAATAAAGAGGAATAATCCGACCACTATTAATCAATTCCTGTTGGTAAATCGTTAAAGAGATCACTTCAAAACGTCGCTGTGCAAAAAGAGCGACCGCCTTCCAATCTTGAATAGGTTTATATTGATTCAAATAGAGGTTAATTTCAGCGATAAATTCCCAGTAAAAGTCGGGCTTGTTTTGGAATTGTACTTCAACAAAATAGAGCGGCTTATCTTCTCGATCTGGCATAAAAATTCCGTCAAAACGAAAAGCCTTTTCCTTGATTTCAGCAGAGATAAATTGGTAATGAGCCGCATCGTCAACAGGTTCTCCCAGTAATTCAAAGAGAAGAGAGTTAAAGGTTAGGAATAATTGACAAAAGATTGTATCAGTACGCATAATGTTCTGAGATTCAGCGATCGCCCTTTTACTCTAAAATGGGACTCAACCAAGTAATTGCTGCTGTAAATTCTAACAAAATAGACAGCGATCACCCCTCATTCCCCAATCCTCAACCCTAACCAATTATCCAAATCCGCAAACTCACCAAAATCTAGTAGAGCTTCCCCCAAATCCTCCAACTGCTCCAGCGTCAAATGATTAATCACTTGAACACGGAGATCGCTAATTGCACCGCCGACAAGCATTAAGATGCCACTTACCTGCCTCGAGAACTTCCCACTGTCCAGTCAATAGTAACTATTTAAAAAAACTCAGAATTGTTCCCCAAGTAACATCCTTTTCTGAGCTTAACCGTATGGGCAGATAGTCTCAAAATAGCGCGTAATTATATTGGACTGTTAGAGTATATTTTTCATTATCTGGGTTTAGCCTGTCAAATTGAAGGTTAAATTTATGTCACAAATTGTTCAGGTTGTTGCTCGTTTAGTCGCATATGAGACATCGTAAGGAAAACATCAAAGGTGCTCAAAAATGGAGGAAAATTAATGTTTAACTCAACCGAAAGGCCAAAAAAGTTTATAGGATTCATTATCTAAAATAATGCGTAAGCCTAACCACATCAACACAAAGGGAAAGAGTTTACCGGCGTAACGACTTAAAACAAAAGCGATTCCTGGTTGACGAGTAAGATGATAGGACATAAACAACCAGGTACAAACAACGAGATAACAGACTAACACAATAACAGCTAAATTCTGCAAACTACTACTAGCAAAAAGGGGAATATAAATGCCTAAGTTATTTCCCCCATTGGAAATGGTGACAGCAGACACTCTATAGGTTTGGCGATCGCGGATTACATCCCAAAGAGATAAACGCCTAGAATCGAAACCCCGAAATCGCGCATTTTTTTTCAAGTTAACTGACTTATCATAGCTAGAATCATCTTGATTGAGAATTAGTAAGCGTAAATTATTTAAGCCAATGAGTATAGGCAAAATTCCTAATAAACCAATCCAATTAGAAGGAATCGCTAAACCAATTAAAAAACCGACTAAACTAATGCTAATCAAAGCTGTAAATCCCAACAATTCACCTACCACAATGTGTTTAGGACGAAAAGTACGATTTACTTCACTGAAAAAACCTGTTAGATAAATATTGTCATCAAAGGTGGTTGCCACACCCGCCGCTAAACCAATCTTGATGGTTGCCATTAACCAGTCCATTGTCATTTCTTACTCAATAACTTTTTGATAAGACAGAGAGCAATCAGGGCAATTCTTCCAAATACTTTGAGCCAGATCACAAGCTATCAAGTCGGAGAGCTACTTACTGAAAATAAGTAAGCCAATCAATTAGCTCTTTAGTTATAAATAGCCTTGATAACAATAACAGTCAGAGAAGATGATTCTATGTAATCAATGATTCATTTTAATCATAAATTATTTTTATGGAAGCATTTGAGCCTCCCAAATGAGAATTTCGCTATACTTGATCTAAAAATTAGTTTTTAACTCTACCCTTTGATTGGGGTAGTCAGCCTTCCATGATTAATCGTCTGCTTACTAAGACAAGAAAAAAACATCAGCGATCGCTCTCCTCTATCCTTTCGACTTTAAATAAAAATCGGTTTGTAGTTCTATTTTGTATTGGTTTTATTGCCAGCTTACTTTTGGGTCTGATTTTTAGCAGTAATAGTATTGCTGATTCTGGAAAAAATAATAATACTTTTTCTGAACTAATTAGCCAAATTACATTACCCAAAAATTCAACTCGCCGTTTAATAGAAACGATTGGACTTTTTGTTGGTGGTATTATTTTCTGCATTGTCTTAGATCGTTGGTTTTCTCAGCGTTCTAATCCCAATGATAATACCCCCTTAGCCCAACAAGCTAAACGGCTCAAACAACTCAAAATTGGTTATCCAGAGGGCATGACTAATCTAGAAGTTCTTCGAGAACAGAGATTACTGGAAAAACGTTTTGAGCCGTTTGGAGTAACCGTTACTTGGTCAAATTTTTTATCAGCTTCTTCTCTAATTGAAGCCCTAAGTAATGGCACAATTGACTTTTGTGGTGGCGGCGGAACAGCCAGTATTTTTTCCCAGGCAGCAGAACATCTTTTTGTGCGGGTTGCCAGAGAAAAATATACAACACCGAAAGGACAAGCAATTTTAGTGTTAGAAAATTCTCCAATTCAAACTATTGCTGATCTCAAAGGTAAAAAAATTGCTTTCGATCAAGGATCAAGTGCCCATTATGTTTTAATTCGTGCATTAGAAAAAGTAGGGCTGGAATTTAGTGATATTGAGCCTGTTTATTTAACTCAACCAGAGACTCTGCCAAAATTTCGGCGGGGTGAGGTGGATGCCTGGGTAGTTTGGGTTCCCTATACACCGACCCAAACTCGTAGTGATTATCCAGGGCGATCTATTGCTGATTTAGAAAGTATTTTTGGCGATAAGGCTTCTATAGAAGTGCCAACATTATACTACGCAATTCCAGAGTTAGTGCGGGATTATCCTGATGTTTTGAAGGTAATTTTAGAGGAAGTTAATGAGGCGGGAGCTTGGGCAAAAAGACAGGAATTAGAGGCAGCACAACGATTAGCAGAACATCACGAAATTGATCCGGCGATTGTTGAGAGTTTACAACAACGCAGTATTGAGAGAGCCATTATTCCTATTGATGATCCAACTTTGACAGCATTACAACATCAGGCTCATATTTTTCGGGATTTAAGATTGATTCCTGAACGAATTAATGTCAAAGATGGAACCTATAGTTTACAGACTAAACAAAATTGGACTTATTAATTTCAGCTTTGTTAGGAAAATTCAAAAAGACTTACAGCAAAAATCCCCCAGGATTGGGGGAGTTAGGGGAAAAATAAGCTCAATGGTAAAAATTTTAGGGATTAAGCTGCAACTTTTTCAGCAATTTTAGCCTCAGGAATATAACTCGAAGAATTGCCCCTCACGACTTCTCCCCGTTGACCATCAATGCTGATAGGAATATCCCCTGCAATGGTTACACGTTGTACTCGTCGAGGTTGATTACCATAATCGGCGATCGCGTAGTGTTGAGTACTGCGATTATCCCAAAAAGCAATATCTCCTACCTGCCACCGCCAGCGCACTGTATTTTCTAAACGGGTAACGTAGGACTGCAAAAGCCGCAAAGTATCATAGGAATCGAGGACTGAAAATCCCTTAATGTGACGGGCAAACTCTCCCAGCAACAGCGATCGCTCTCCTGATTCGGGATGAACCCGTACCGCCGGATGAATGGTTTCATAGATAGTGGCTTGAAATTCTTTAGCGTAATTCCTGATGGAATCGGAAACATCTACCGTCGAAGCAGCATAATCTGAATCGTTAGTACGCACTACCCAAAGCTGATCAGCCAAAGCTTTAAGATGAGTAGGCAAATCTTCATAGGCGGCCACAGTATTTGCCCAAACTGTATCACCACCATAGGGAGGAATTACTATGGCACGGAGAACAGAACCCAAAGGAGGACGATCCACAAAAGTAACATCGGTGTGCCAATGGTCGGTATAGGGCGTATTGCGACTGTAATCAAGGTCAAAAACTTCAGGATGTTCGGCGATTTTAGGGGAAACGGTGGGATGGGCTGTGGTTAATGGGCCAAAACGATTGGCAAAGGCAACTTGACCCTTTTCATCTAGGTTTTGCCGACGAAAAAAGATGACTTTGTACTTGATTAAGGCTTGACGAATTTCACTAATTAGCTGATCACTCAGATCACTGGCTAAATCAACTCCTCCAATCTCGGCTCCAATACGACCGGCGCTCGGTTGAATATCAAAATTTTCAGAACTCATTGCTTTAGGCTCCTATCTACTTACCGATAAGCCTATTTTTTTGCTGTATTGTTTGTTTTATTCAGTACCAAGTTTTTTGGCGCAAGCCTTGCGCCTCTACAAGGACACAAATAATTTACAGCAATCCGATAGACTTACTTTGTGTTAATAGATAAGACTATAACATGACTAATCTTTAGATATTAATTTCTAAGAGAAAAATCTGTAATCAAAAAGACATTTTATTGGTTTTAGGTTTACACGAGACTTACTTCAAGGACTTATTTTGATAACGTCGTTTCCAATCTAAATAGGCTTCAACGGTGGGAAAATATTGGATGTCATCATCAATTCCCCTAGCCCGATTGGCAAGATAACCTCGAATGTAGTTAGAATCTTGATTTTTGGGTAGTTTTCCTTCTAGGCGATCGCGGCAACCCCTTTGAAAAAGGTCTTCGGCATGTTCCTGAAACAGATGGCTAAAAAGACGACTAAACATAATGATAAACACTCCTAAGAAGGGCTTATCTTTAATCTAACTTTTTGTATTGGTTATAGCAAACAGTTTTTCCTTTTGAAACGATAAGTAAAAGTGATTAAAATTAACATATATAAAAACCATACAAATCATACAGTAAAGCAACTTATGATTAAGATTTATGTCTAAAAATTAATCTACAATTTTATGTCTAAAAATTAATCTACAATTTCTGTTTCAATTTCATCGCTGCGAATACTATTAACGAGAAATTCTCTAGCTTCTACAAATTCCTTGGAAATTCTTAGATTAGTAGCTGTTTCCTCTTCAAGACGATGGGCAAAGGGATTAACAAATTCTTTAACAATACGTCCAGGTCGGGCGTGCATAATAATAATACGAGTGCCTAATAAAAGAGCTTCTTCTACATCGTGGGTAATGAAAAAAATAGTTTTCTGAGTACGTTGCCAAATACCACGTAAATGAATTTGAATGGCTTCACGGGTCAAGGCATCTAAGGCTCCAAAAGGTTCATCCATCAAAATAATTTGGGGTTCTGCGGCCAAAGTTCGAGCGATCGCCGCTCGTTGTTGCATTCCTCCCGACAATTGATAGGGCAAATAATTAGCCGCATGGGTCAAACCGACAATTTCTAAGGTGGTAGCGACTCGTTCTCGCCGTTCCTGTTTATTTACTCCTTTCATTTTAGGGCCAAATTCTACATTACCGGCGATCGTCAGCCAGGGAAAAAGATTGGGACGTTGAAATACCACACCAACATCAGGATCAGGTTTAGTATGTAATTTACCTGCAACTTTTACCTCTCCCGTTGTTAAGGGTTGATAACCTGCCAAGACTCGTAAAAGTGTCGTTTTACCGCAACCCGATGACCCCAAAACACAAACAAAATCGCCCAAATCAAGGTCTAAATTAATATCTCTTAAAACTTCATTGGCATTATTACCGATACCAAAAGTAACACCAATATTAGCAAGGGAGGCGATCGCCTCTTGATCAGTTTTAGGAGTCGTGATCGGCTCCGTAGCAGAAAGAGAAGTCATAGTAAAAATGACAAGTAATAAAGGTTAATTGTTTGAGATTTTAATCCCCCTTTTTAAGCTACTGTGTACACGCAATCTCTTTGCATTCCCAAAAGTTTGATCCCCCTGCCTACGGCATCCCCCTTAAAAAGGGGGACTGAGTTATTGATAGAAATCTAGCCCCCCTTATCAAGGGGGGTTGGGGGGATCAAAACCTAAAAACTTAGACAGAAAGATTTGTGAGTACACAGTAGCCTTTTAAGAGAGATTTAGGAGAATTAATCTAAGATTCAAGTCCCCCTTAAAAAGGGGAATTTAGGCAGATCAAACTTAAAGAGCTTTTGTATAAAGATTCTGCTGATAAACTGCTAAATCAGGAGCAGAGGTAATCTTTTTCTGGGTAACAGCAAAATCCGCTTGACTTTTAAGAATTTTCGCAAGCTCACCAGGCCGATCCGTTGAACCAAGATATTTCGGTTCTTTTTGTTCCGTTGAATCTAACCAGACTAATTCCTTAACCGAAGATTCAGTCTCAGCAGGAGTAATATTTAACTCCTTAGCGAGGGCTGTTGTTGCGGATTTCGGATCAGTTCGATAGGCTTTTACCGCTTCATCTAAAACCCCCACATACTGTTTAACAACATCGGGGTATTGATTAGCAAACTCCGTCCGTACAACCCCTAAATCGGCGGTAACAATCCCTTTTTTTGCTAAATCAGCAGAAGTCACTAAAATGGTTCCCCCTGTTTTTTGTAATTTACCTAAGGTCGGTTGCCAAACGTAACTAGCATCAATATCTCCCCGACTCCAAGCCGCAACAATGTCAGGGGGTTGAAGGTCTAAAATTTGTAAATCTTTTTCGGGAATTCCTTGCTGTTCTAAGAGAGCTTCTAGGGAAAAATGAGCCGTAGAACCAAAGGGAGTAGCCACTTTTTTTCCTTTTAAATCAGCCAGGGTTTTAATGCCTGGTTTGGCAATGAGAGCTTCGGCTGCTCCAATGACATCTTGAATGAAATAGACTTGATATTTTAGTCCCTGGGCTATGCCCACACTGGCAGGAACCGAGCCTAATACCCCGAAATCAATGCCATTAGCAGCGATCGCGGTATTGACATCCCGACCTGAATCAAAGCTAATATATTCAATTTTAGAATTAGGAAAGGCTTTTGCTGCCAACCCCTCGGCTTTTGCTAATAGTTCAGGATTAGGAATAACTTGATAGCCAATACGGATTTTTTCGGGAACTTTACCCGTGTTATTTGCAGCAGGGGAAGCATTTTCTGTTGTTGTCGTGTTAGTGGTTCCTTCCGTTTTTTCCCCACCGCAACTAGCCAGAATAATCGGTAAGCTGGCACTCGCTAAACCTAACAAAACTTCTCGTCGTTTTAAAGCCATAATTAATCACTCCTCACACATTAAATGTTTAAATCCGTTAAGCATCTCGACCAATCCAGGGTAATTGTGTTTTTTGAACCCAACGAATACCTGCATCAATCAAAATTGCAATCAGACCCATAATGATAATGCCAACAAAAATAATATCGCTCCTCAGAAACTTACTGGCATCTAAAACCATCCAGCCAATTCCTGATACGGCGGCTACCATTTCGGCGGCTACTAAAGTTGAATAGGAAACCCCGATCGCCGTTCGTAGGCCCGTAAAAATCTCTGGCAAACAGGACGGAAAAATGACATGAAGAAATAACTGCCATCCCGATGCACCTAGGGATCGCGCTCCATTGATACGATCAATAGAAATGCGTTCAACTCCCGAAACTACCGCTAGAAATAAGGGAGCAAAAGCCGCTAGGAAAAGTAAGGCAATTTTAGAAGGATTTTCAATTCCCAACCAAATCACTAATAAGGTGTAATAGGCTAAAGGCGGTAGGGGACGATAAAACTCAATAATCGGATCAAGAGCCGCTCGTATCGGTTTAGAAAAACCACATAACATTCCCAAAGGAATCGCCGTTACAATTGCCACTAATAAGGCACTAACTAAGCGAAACATACTCTGAAAAATGTGATAACCCAAAGAATTTCCCTTGTAGCCATTTTGCAGAATTTCCACAAACGCTGACCAGACTAATCCAGGAGCAGGTAAAAACAGGGGATTTACCCACTTTAGAGCTGTAACTGTGTACCAAAGCAAGAAAATCACCGCCACTGACCCCAGGGAAATGGCTCTTTCTGAGCTTAGAAATTGAGTAACTAGCCTCAAAATCTTCTCTCCCGAAGACGGTGATCGCCCCGTTAATCCTTCTTGTCCAACTTTTGAAACCATAGTTTTGTAGAAGTCACTACTCCTTTAGGATGATTTTCAGCGAATAAAGTCTCATATATCGATCAAATTAGTGTACTTTGGCGACATCATACAGCAGTTAAAACTCAAAAGTCAATATCATTCGTCACTAAAGTCGGATTTTTAAAATTTATCCATAAATCTTGTTTTCTCCCAAAAAGTGTGTCATACTCAATCCCTATTGCCTAAATTACAGTATATCTATCTAATTACCGTAATTTATTTCTTGATTAGGGAATTTAAGCCAAGACATAATCAAGTTTTTTAGCCTGGCGATGCCTACTCTTAGGAAATTGAGGGTGCAATAACGACAGGCTTTAATTTCAATGTGTGTGGAGTGTATTTAACAATGAAAAATCGTATTTATGGTCAATTATTGACAGGATCAGTCTTTTTTGGGTTAACCCTAGGAATTATCTCACCTAGTCAGGCGGAAGAGATTCCGAATCCTCCCCCAACAGTTTCCGAAACCAGCCTTCCTTCAGATACAGTTCAAGCAGTGGAAACCAATGTCAAAATTCCCTCACCAGAGAATATTGAGTCGGCAAATCCTTTAGAACAAATCACCTCAGTTTCTGAATTAAAAGACGTACAACCTACCGATTGGGCCTATGAAGCTCTCAAAAGTTTAGTGGAACGTTATGGCTGTATTGTCGGTTATCCCAATCAAACCTTTCGCGGCGTTGCCGAAGGCACACTTCGTGACCGCCCCCTGACTCGCTGGGAATTTGCGGCAGGATTAAATGCCTGTGTGAACACTTTAGAGCGATTACTTCAGGAAAATGTCGCCGTTCTTCGGGAAGATATTGATAAATTAACCCGCTTAACTAAGGAATTTGAAGCAGAATTAGTTGCTTTAGGAGCGCGAATTGACAACCTAGAAAGTCGTACTGCTTACCTAGAAGATCATCAATTTTCAACAACAGTTAAACTTTCTGGAGATGTTATTTTTGCTTTAACTGATGCGTTTTAAGGAACCACTGAAGGTAGCAGACCTGTTTTGCAGGATCGCTTACGATTAGTTTTAGAATCTAGTTTTACGGGCAAAGATTTGTTAACCGTTCGACTGGCAGCAGGGAATGCTAAACGATTTCAATTTCCTGGTTATCCCTTTAATGCAGAGGGCAATCAAACCTTTAATTTACCGCCAGGAAATAATAGTATTAATTTAGATTGGTTAGCCTACGAATTTCCCATTAATGATAGTCTATATGCTTATATTCCCGCCTATAGTGGTCGTTGGTGGGATTTTGCTCCCGTTTTAAACCCTGTTTTAGGAGGAGGAACTGGTGGTAAAAAGGCTCTCAGTATTTTTGGACAATTTAATCCAATTTACGCGATCGGTGGCGGTTCAGGGATTGGATTAAACTATAAAATTACCGATCAATTAGTGCTGAGTGGCGGCTATTTTGCAGGGGATGATAGCTCTAGTAGTCCGATTCCAGGCAATGGTTTATTTAACGGTGAATATAGCGCGTTAGGGCAATTAGCCTGGCTACCTGATGATAAGTTTGGGCTGGCGTTTACCTATGTTAATGGCTATCAACCGAATGGCCCTATTTTTGACTTTGGCACAGGGGGAACTAAAATCGGGACGGCTCCTGCTAATGCTCCTTTTGCCAGTCTAAATGTCTCAACTAATTCCTACGGAGCATCTACGTTTTATCGTTTTAGTCCCGAATTCATTGTTAATGGCTTTTTCGGTTATACCAATGCAAAAAATGCTAAAGGTAGCGGTAATGGAGAGATTTGGTATTACGGTCTAGGATTAGGTTTTCCAGACCTATTTAAAGAGGGAAATTTAGGGGGCATTATTGTCGGTGCAGAACCCTACCTAGGAGAAGCTAATCCTAATGATTTATCCCTCCATGTAGAGGCTTTTTACAAATATCAGGTGACAGATAATATTTCGATTACACCTGGTGTTATTTGGATTACTGCACCGAATCAAAATTCTAATAATGTTGATGGTATTATCGGCACAATTAGAACGACTTTTAGTTTTTAAACTCCATCTAACTCGAAATCTATAGTTTTTTGATCTCCCAAGGCGATCCCCCTAAATCCCCCTTAAAAAGGTAGGGCTGATTCATTCTAACAAATCTCAATCAATCAAATCCTTATCTGGCAAGGTTTAAAGGCGATTTCTCAGAATAAATATCTGAAAATTTTTAAAAATACCTTACTTTGCTTACCCCATAAGCGATTGAAGAGAGACAAAAAAGGAATCAAACCAGAGAATGAATCAGCCCTACCCTTAAAAAGGGGGACTTGACTCTAAATTTTAAGGGTTCGATCAATTCAAATTATGACCGTTTAAGGTATATAAGCAACTCATCTGGAAAGGGGTTTAAAAATTTTTCGATGGTGTACAAGTATGGTTAAGGACTGAATAGTGAGTTGTCGTGCCTTTAGATCGCATAGTGATTTTACAAAAAGCCTTGTAACAAGGGACGATCATCCCCTTGACTGTTTGCGCTTTAGATGATGAACAACTTGTTAAGTCAATTGCAGGAATATTTTTGGTATAATCAGCCTATAAAAATCCTTGACCAACACCAGAGAAAAACAACCATGATTGCTCTCCAAAATTATTTTCCCAACGATGAATATCTACAATGGGAAGAACAGCAAAATGAAAAGCATGAATATGTTAATGGCGAAATTTATGCTATGGCTGGAGCCAGTGAGAATCATGTTATTATCACTGACAATTTTTCAGCGATCCTTGTGACTCAATTGCGAGGTGGCCAGTGCCGCTCTTTTTCCTCAGATATGAAAGTTAATATCCTGGAGAAAAGTATTTACTATTATCCCGATCTGCTCGTCACCTGTGATCCACGCGATCGCCAGAATAAACAATATAAAAGTTATCCCTGTCTCATTATTGAAGTCTTATCAGAATCAACGGAAGCTAGAGATCGCGGCGCAAAATTTGCCCATTACCAAACCCTAGAATCTTTACAGGAATATGTATTAGTCAGTCAATGGGAAAAACGAGTGGAGGTATTTCGCCGCACCGATCGCCAATTTTGGTTATTACAAACCTTGACAGACGATGACATTATTGAACTACAAAGTATTAATCTCTCAATTCCTGTGACGGCAATTTACGAGGGAGTGGATTTGTCGCCAGATTTAACCTCTGTCTAATTGCCTACAAATAAACTTCAAAACATTTGTAATTGCTTTCTAATTGACGTAAGATCTGGGTTAACTATATTTAAATTTAGTCATGGCCCCATCTCCCCTCGTTGCTAATCTGACGATTTCTGATACTCCAACTGTGATCGCTATTGTCGGGGCGGGCTATAGTGGGTCGTTAATTGCTACCCATTTGCTGAAAACGGCCACACGACCTTTAGTTATTAAACTGATTGAACGGAGCCACGAGATCGGTCGGGGAGTAGCCTACAGCGCACACAATATTGGTCATTTACTCAATGTTTCGGTGGGGAACATGAGTGCCTTTCCTGATGATCCTGGACATTTATTGCGCTGGCTGAATTATAACTACACGGAACTGGCTCCCTTTCTGCCCTATGACCTAAATGTGAGCAGTTTTATCCCTCGTCAAATTTTTGGGCTTTATATCCAATCCATCCTCGAAGAAGCCGAAGCCACTGCCTCTAGTAATGTCCGTTTAGAGCGGATTAGTGATGAAGTGGTGGGTATTGAACCCCAAGGTAAAAAGGCTAATGTGGCCCTAGCGAGTGGCAAAATTTTTACGGCAGACAGAGTTGTACTGGCGATCGGTAATTCCCCTGCCACTCCCCCCGCTTTAGACAATAATCAAACTAGCTATCTCCGCAATGCCTGGTCAGCCGATGCCCTAACAGATTTAGACCCCGATGCTTCGGTCTTGTTTATTGGTACGGGTTTAACGATGGTAGATATGTTGGTTTCTCTCAATGCCAGTAACCATCGCGGCAAAATTTATGCAGTTTCACGGCGCGGTCTCTTTCCCCTCACCCATCAGGCAACCCAGCCCTATCCTCCTTTTCTGACGACCGAAACGACTCCTAAAACGGTACGGGGTTTAGTGCGACGACTACGCCAAGAAGTCCGAACCGCCCAAACTCAAGGTTACGATTGGCGATCGGTGGTGGATTCTCTGCGTCCCATCACTCAGCGACTCTGGAGCCAGTTAACCAAGTCTGAACAGCAAAAATTTCTACGCTGTCTGACTCCCTATTGGGATGTGCATCGTCATCGGATCGCGCCTGAGATTGGGGCGATCGTACAAGATTTTTTGGATTCGGGACAATTAACGGTTACGGCCGCTCGTATTCAGAACTATCAAGCCACTGCTGAGGGCAGGTACTTTGTACGATACGGTGACACAACGCCTATTTACTTTGCCCGATGAAACGTTAGTTTATCCCGCCCACGATTACCAAGGCCGTACTGTTTCTACCATTGACGAAGAAAAACGGGTTAATGCTCGATTCGGCGATCGCAGCCGTGAACAATTTATTACGATCATGAATAATCTGGGCTTAAGCTATCCTAAAAAGATTAACCAAGCGGTTCCAGCTAATCAATATTGTGGTGATTTTATTCCAGAAATTAACATTGTAGAACAAGCCGAAAGTTTAGCAGAAGAGGAAAAAGTGAAGGGTAACGTTGCTACTAATGAACAAATTTATGATGATGCCTATCTAGGAATGTATATTTAATTTTTTTGGTTTTGATTAATCTTAAATTCTTTATTTAAGCGTGTCAACTCTTCAGTTAACTATTCTCATAACCGTTTTTTTTGTAACTAGCATTATCAGTGTAATTACAGGTAGCACATCTTTAATTACCATACCGATTATGTTGCAAATTGGCATTGAGCCACACACAGCTTTAGCAACCAATATGATGGCTCTAACTTTTATGAGTATCGGAGCGACCTTACCTTTTCTTAAACAAAAAACAATTAATCTGAGTCGTTTACCTGGTCTAATTACTCTAACTTTAATGGGTTCAGGAATTGGGGCAGGATTATTATTGATAGTGCCATCTCAAGCTTTACCAAAATTGGTTTCGATCTTTATGATTGTCGTCGTGATTTTTTCTTTTTTTAATTATCAGGCAGGGGTTATTCCCGAAGAGAAACCATCAAGTATTAATCGAATTACAGGATATTTTGCAACATTTATATTGGGTATGTATGGCGGTTTTTTTAGTGGTGGCTATGTGACAATGTTGACGGCAGCCTATGTGGGATTTTTTCGGATGATCTATGTAGAGGCGATCGCCACCACAAAACTTGTGAATGTTTTTTCTTCTTTGGTTGCGACGACTATTTTTGCCTTAAATGGAATTATTGATCATCTCCTGGGAATCATTCTTAGTATTATAATGTTTCTTGGGGGAATAATCGGCTCAAAGATTGCTCTCAAGATTAATAATCTTTGGTTACGACGTATCTTTTTAATAACAGTTATTACTCTTGCCTTTAAGACGATGACAGGTTAGGATTACTTAATTTTAATCCTCAAAACTGTATTTTTTCTAGGATACAACAATGCAGCCCACTCTATAATAGATAGGAAGGCTTGCTTGTAAGAATATCAATCAGGCAACCTCAAGCATTATCTCAAGCGACTTAATAATGGAGTTTAAAGCCTATGCCGTTTAACAACTACAAAAGTATTGCTAATGTTCTGACTGAATTTCCTTTGACTTATCAAGAAAAAGAATTTATTTCCTCAAACTCAGTCGTTACCCCTGAAATTAATCCTTACTTTCTGGAACGATTACAATTAGTGCTTCAAGAAGGGGTAGTTTTTAATTCGGAATATGCTATTTGTGAAAATGTTATTGCACCTATATTGGTAGAAATTTGGTTACAGTATCGAGATAAATTACAACTCTGGAGCCATCAACCCCTTAATTTTGATGAAAAACTGTCGGGAGTACCAGACTATTTAGTTGCTCGGCGATCGCCTAGGGGAAAAGTAATCTTAGACCATCCCTATTTAGTATTGGTAGAAGCGAAAAAAGATAACTTTGAAGAAGGGTGGGGACAATGCCTAGCCGAATTGATTGCTGCCCAAAAATTAAATGACGATCCGAGTAATGCCGTATTTGGTATTGTTTCTAACGGTAAACTGTGGGAATTTGGTAAATTAAAAAATGATATTTTCACCAAAAATATTCGATATTATACCCTAGAAAATCTATCAATTTTAATGAACGCGCTTCACTTCATTTTCACAGAAAGTATTAATCAAATAATGGAAGTATAGCTAGTTAAAAAAACAAAAGTTTTGATCTAAAAAAAGGCTCATTACTCGTTATTTTTAAGAACAGATAAAAAGTCTTTTGTTCATTGCTCACTTAGAAAGAGGGTTCATCGGTAGTTACTATGCTAAGTCATTTTATCAATTCCTAAACTCCTTGTTCTATCTGACTTTTCCCGTTAAGTGCGGATTGCAAGCTGCCAGCCTTGGCAAAGGTCATGCAACTTCAACCAACCGCGCCAAAGGACTTGGATACCGAGAGGAGTTTTACGACGATGTTCAAGATAACCACCAAGAAAAGCAACAGACTCGACAGCCCAAGCAACAGTCAAAATAGGGGGAAGTTTTTGAGAGGCGGCTGCTTTTAACACCTGAAGTTGAAGAGGATTAAGAATTTCAATCGCGAGAGCATCGGGCTGGGTACGATGAAGATAAGTAACGTGTAAAAGTTCAACAGCAATGACACTTAAAAAACCCAAAAGAGTTTTCATTCCATCAGAGGCAAGTCGATAACGCTCACTCTGACAACCAGACTTAAGGACTTTATGAAATTCTTCAACCCGCCATCGGTAGGTGTACCAACGAAGAATAGTGACAGCCATCTCAATAGTCTCAACAACTTCTGTAGTCAGAAGCATCCAAGATAAAGGAGTTTCGCCTTCGGGACAATCGATTTCTGTCGCATAAACAGCATAGACATTCAACGGGTCACGATTATCAAAACGATAGGGAGTTCGTAGATTAACTGAGCAAAATCGGACGGCAAGCTTAACCTTCCGTGCTTTTCTTTTTCCTGTACTCGGAATCTCGATTTCTTGATGAAAACGAATCGGTTCTGATTCCAAATGTTGCCAAAGTCGTTCACTATTTTTGTCTAAACTACGATTATGAGACGCTCTGACCAGCACTCCTGTATGCTTGAGTTGACGCACTGAGTCAAAGACTTCTGAAACATCTCCTTCTCTGTCAAATACATGAATTACCCTCGTTGAACTTTCTACCTGTTTCTCACAGGTGTTTAGAGCCTCTACCCATTTGTAGGATTCTTTTTCCTCAAATGGTCTTTGACGAGCTGCTTTTCTTTGTTCTTTCTGTCTTTCTTTTTTCTGCTTCGCCGTTTCATCTGTTGGGGGCTTTTCTTTTACCTCCCTATTCCACAGTTTTTGCCATAATAAACCTAATACTTGTCCTTTTTCTGGCTCAATTGCTAAAGCACTATGCAGTATTAATCCATTCCCTCCTTTTCCAGTCGGCCCATACCCTTCCCTTTTTTCCTTGATATTGCGATAATCTAAGAAGGTCGTATCTCCGACTGATAGCATTATCTTATATTCTTCTACGGCGTCAGTTGTCATTTCACAGTGCGGCTCTATTATCTTGACAAAGTCTGTTTTCGGATTCCCAAAAATTCATAGGCCCTCTTTAACTCGTTTCCTCCCTTAAACACTTCTGATAAGGCTTTTCCAAACCCCTCACTTAACTTTTTCCCAATCGAGAAGGCACGATTGTTTAGCCTCTCGTCTCCCAATTCACAACTGGCAAAGTTTTTTGTCCACCATTCCAACATTTTTTGACCTGCCCTTTAAGATTTTCTCCATTTTACAGTCTCATACTCCCTTCATCCTTTGTTTTTGAAATTTGAACGATAAGCGGGATGATGGCTTCAGAATATTTTTTTCCTGTCAAGAGAATCATTACTCAAACCCTTGCCAGATAAAGCCTCTAGAAGTTTGCATTGCTGGATTTTGGACTTAACGGGAAAAGTCAGCTTGTTCTATAAGGCTTTCAGTTAAAACCCATATTTCGTACTGATTTTGAAAAAATAAAAATAAAGTGAGAAAGGGTAACGGAATAGTTAAAATCAAATAAGCGAATAAACCTCAAGAGAAAATGACTAAGTTAAGCGTTAAAAATCTAGACCATTTAGGGATAATCGCCAGCAATTCCAAATTCAGAATGTAGCTAAAGATACAAAATCCCTGAAGTGCTTACGGTCAAGGGGTTTAATGCCAATATTTAGAATCAATGTAATGCTCTATTTAGTGATTGATCAAGTTTGTTTGCAGGTTACTGACTCTCTAAGAGACCGAGATTCGAGGAGGGAATGCAAAAAAACTCAGAGATTAGGTTAATATCTCTCATATCCATAAAAACAAGATCGTGTCTGTATCCTATGTTACCGTTTGAATTTGGAATTGCTGAAAGTCCACCCAGTCTGCTTTTGCCTAAATTCCTTGCCGCTAAACTTGCCTCTTCCCCAATACGTGATATGCTTACTTTGTCCTCATAGTCATTACCTTATCTGGCATCCATAAACTTCGCACTGTCCAGTTAGCAGCGTGAACACTGTATTTTGGGAAATATTGGTTAAGTTTATAGAATAGAAATAAAAACAGCTATGAAGGAAGAAGCACTATTTAACCAAGCAAAGATTTGTCTAGATCAAGGCAATTATGAACCTGACTTTTCCCGTTAAGTGCGGATTGCAAGCTGCCAGCCTTGGCAAAGGTCATGCAACTTCAACCAACCGCGCCAAAGGACTTGGATACCGAGAGGAGTTTTACGACGATGTTCAAGATAACCACCAAGAAAAGCAACAGACTCGACAGCCCAAGCAACAGTCAAAATAGGGGGAAGTTTTTGAGAGGCGGCTGCTTTTAACACCTGAAGTTGAAGAGGATTAAGAATTTCAATCGCGAGAGCATCGGGCTGGGTACGATGAAGATAAGTAACGTGTAAAAGTTCAACAGCAATGACACTTAAAAAACCCAAAAGAGTTTTCATTCCATCAGAGGCAAGTCGATAACGCTCACTCTGACAACCAGACTTAAGGACTTTATGAAATTCTTCAACCCGCCATCGGTAGATGTACCAACGAAGAATAGTGACAGCCATCTCAATAGTCTCAACAACTTCTGTAGTCAGAAGCATCCAAGATAAAGGAGTTTCGCCTTCGGGACAATCGATTTCTGTCGCATAAACAGCATAGACATTCAACGGGTCACGATTATCAAAACGATAGGGAGTTCGTAGATTAACTGAGCAAAATCGGACGGCAAGCTTAACCTTCCGTGCTTTTCTTTTTCCTGTACTCGGAATCTCGATTTCTTGATGAAAACGAATCGGTTCTGATTCCAAATGTTGCCAAAGTCGTTCACTATTTTTGTCTAAACTACGATTATGAGACGCTCTGACCAGCACTCCTGTATGCTTGAGTTGACGCACTGAGTCAAAGACTTCTGAAACATCTCCTTCTCTGTCAAATACATGAATTACCCTCGTTGAACTTTCTACCTGTTTCTCACAGGTGTTTAGAGCCTCTACCCATTTGTAGGATTCTTTTTCCTCAAATGGTCTTTGACGAGCTGCTTTTCTTTGTTCTTTCTGTCTTTCTTTTTTCTGCTTCGCCGTTTCATCTGTTGGGGGCTTTTCTTTTACCTCCCTATTCCACAGTTTTTGCCATAATAAACCTAATACTTGTCCTTTTTCTGGCTCAATTGCTAAAGCACTATGCAGTATTAATCCATTCCCTCCTTTTCCAGTCGGCCCATACCCTTCCCTTTTTTCCTTGATATTGCGATAATCTAAGAAGGTCGTATCTCCGACTGATAGCATTATCTTATATTCTTCTACGGCGGCAGTTGTCATTTCACAGTGCGGCTCTATTATCTTGACAAAGTCTGTTTTCGGATTCCCAAAAATTCATAGGCCCTCTTTAACTCGTTTCCTCCCTTAAACACTTCTGATAAGGCTTTTCCAAACCCCTCACTTAACTTTTTCCCAATCGAGAAGGCACGATTGTTTAGCCTCTCGTCTCCCAATTCACAACCTGACTTTTCCCGTTAAGTGCGGATTGCAAGCTGCCAGCCTTGGCAAAGGTCATGCAACTTCAACCAACCGCGCCAAAGGACTTGGATACCGAGAGGAGTTTTACGACGATGTTCAAGATAACCACCAAGAAAAGCAACAGACTCGACAGCCCAAGCAACAGTCAAAATAGGGGGAAGTTTTTGAGAGGCGGCTGCTTTTAACACCTGAAGTTGAAGAGGATTAAGAATTTCAATCGCGAGAGCACCGGGCTGGGTACGATGAAGATAAGTAACGTGTAAAAGTTCAACAGCAATGACACTTAAAAAACCCAAAAGAGTTTTCATTCCATCAGAGGCAAGTCGATAACGCTCACTCTGACAACCAGACTTAAGGACTTTATGAAATTCTTCAACCCGCCATCGGTAGGTGTACCAACGAAGAATAGTGACAGCCATCTCAATAGTCTCAACAACTTCTGTAGTCAGAAGCATCCAAGATAAAGGAGTTTCGCCTTCGGGACAATCGATTTCTGTCGCATAAACAGCATAGACATTCAACGGGTCACGATTATCAAAACGATAGGGAGTTCGTAGATTAACTGAGCAAAATCGGACGGCAAGCTTAACCTTCCGTGCTTTTCTTTTTCCTGTACTCGGAATCTCGATTTCTTGATGAAAACGAATCGGTTCTGATTCCAAATGTTGCCAAAGTCGTTCACTATTTTTGTCTAAACTACGATTATGAGACGCTCTGACCAGCACTCCTGTATGCTTGAGTTGACGCACTGAGTCAAAGACTTCTGAAACATCTCCTTCTCTGTCAAATACATGAATTACCCTCGTTGAACTTTCTACCTGTTTCTCACAGGTGTTTAGAGCCTCTACCCATTTGTAGGATTCTTTTTCCTCAAATGGTCTTTGACGAGCTGCTTTTCTTTGTTCTTTCTGTCTTTCTTTTTTCTGCTTCGCCGTTTCATCTGTTGGGGGCTTTTCTTTTACCTCCCTATTCCACAGTTTTTGCCATAATAAACCTAATACTTGTCCTTTTTCTGGCTCAATTGCTAAAGCACTATGCAGTATTAATCCATTCCCTCCTTTTCCAGTCGGCCCATACCCTTCCCTTTTTTCCTTGATATTGCGATAATCTAAGAAGGTCGTATCTCCGACTGATAGCATTATCTTATATTCTTCTACGGCGGCAGTTGTCATTTCACAGTGCGGCTCTATTATCTTGACAAAGTCTGTTTTCGGATTCCCAAAAATTCATAGGCCCTCAGCAATTCCAAATTCAGAATGTAGTCAAAGATACAAAAGGCTCGATGTATTTACTGGCAAGGGTTTTGCTATGAAAATTGCCAATTAATCAACTAGGAAGAATTCGAGACAGCGAGAGAAACTGAGTCATCAAGCATAAAATCTAAAAGATGATGCCAGCTTTCAAAGAACAGATATTTGGTCAAAGAGAGAATATCTTGAAAGAATCCCTTACGAGTGCCGCGTTGGACGCGAATTCTCTGGTAACGTTCATCAACCAAACCTAAAACCGTGTGCAAGAGAAAAGCCAGCAAATTCAGGGTAAGCAAAACAGAGGCGAGGTGTTGTTTACCATGCCCAAAATTATGCTCTAAGTGATAGCCTCGATTTTTGAGAATATTGTGATTCTCGTTCTCAGTGCGCCAACGAGTCCGTCCAGCACGACAGACATCAAGAACGATGTGAGGGGTGAGAAAATGATTGGTAATCCAACTATTGTGATAAAGAAGTTGAGCATCGGATTCGCGGTGGATTTTTAGCTCACACCAGTTAACCAACAAAGCAGGCTGTTGGTCTCGCAGGGGAATCTGATTGAGATAACGGCAGTGCCAAATCTCGAAATACTTCCCATTCCAACGTCGGTGTTGAGTGGTTTTGACTTCTCCATTAGCTTCTAAATAGTTTAACCATTCATAGAGTGTGGGATGAGAAGTCGGTAAACAGACGAAGATAAAGTTGAAATCGTGGTCGAGACAGTGCTGACAAGTGGGCTGACGACTGTACAAGTCATCCCCTAGCAGAGTTATCTTCTGTCCCGCAAACAAACTAGCATGGTTACTTATCCAACGTTTCGCCGCATTTTGCTCGCAATCTTGCTTTTCAGACCCGTCTTGAGGGGTAATAAATTCAGGGGGTAAGGAAAAAACTGATTCATGGTCTGGGGAAACAATCACGGGCAATAATGCCTGATGGAAGTAGGTGACTTTTCCCTGTTTTGACGTTTTGGTTGAACAGCATGGACAATTTACTTTTTCCGAACTGTAGTAATTTGTCCCATCCATTGCTACTAGAAGATTTCCCCTCAATATTTCATAGGCTTTCAAGAATCCCATGCTCCTCAATGCTTGGTAAATTAACCCAAACAAAGGGAATAGACTACTCGCTGCTACCCCATCCACAATGTTGCGAATCTGTTCTACTGTTGGTATTTTTTCTAGTCCAAACAAGCTCTGAGCATTATCTCGCCCACAACGGCTGTTAAGCTGACGTTGGTACTCTAAAAATGACTCATTTTGCATAAAAAAGGCGGCAAATGCCCCCAGTATCGCCTCTCTTAGACTATATTTCGTTGCATTA
Organism: Woronichinia naegeliana WA131; assembly: GCA_025370055.1. Taxonomy (NCBI): domain Bacteria; kingdom Bacillati; phylum Cyanobacteriota; class Cyanophyceae; order Synechococcales; family Coelosphaeriaceae; genus Woronichinia; species Woronichinia naegeliana. The sequence goes on from CP073041.1 coordinate 3,794,094, forward strand.
CTAACCGAACGGGGGTCATCTATCTTCCCAATGACCTCGTTTAAACAGTGAACGATTCCGTCAAAACTTAGGTCGTTTACTTCCATCTTTCTCTCTGCAAAATCAGTAGACACTTTTCTCTTTATTCATAACTTCCTATAGGTCAAAGTTTTTCTGTCTCTATTTATACCATTTGAATTTGGAATTGCTGATAGGCCCTCTTTAACTCGTTTCCTCCCTTAAACACTTCTGATAAGGCTTTTCCAAACCCCTCACTTAACTTTTTCCCAATCGAGAAGGCACGATTGTTTAGCCTCTCGTCTCCCAATTCACAACTGGCAAAGTTTTTTGTCCACCATTCCAACATTTTTTGACCTGCCCTTTAAGATTTTCTCCATTTTACAGTCTCATACTCCCTTCATCCTTTGTTTTTGAAATTTGAACGATAAGCGGGATGATGGCTTCAGAATATTTTTTTCCTGTCAAGAGAATCATTACTCAAACCCTTGCCAGATAAAGCCTCTAGAAGTTTGCATTGCTGGATTTTGGACTTAACGGGAAAAGTCAGAATTCACAACTGGCAAAGTTTTTTGTCCACCATTCCAACATTTTTTGACCTGCTCTTTAAGATTTTCTCCATTTTACAGTCTCATACTCCCTTCATCCTTTGTTTTTGAAATTTGAACGATAAGCGGGATGATGGCTTCAGAATATTTTTTTCCTGTCAAGAGAATCATTACTCAAACCCTTGCCAGATAAAGCCTCTAGAAGTTTGCATTGCTGGATTTTGGACTTAACGGGAAAAGTCAGAATTATGAACAGGCGATCGCTCTTTTGGGGCAGTGTATTGAAGCCAATGCAGAAGAGATCAACTATTATTGGTATTTGGGATTAGCTTATTTATTAAACAAGCAGGAAGAGTCTGCAAAGAATATCTTTCTCTTAGCTTTCAGTCAAGGTGCTCAGGAGAAAATAGAGAAACAAAAAGATGATTTGATTAAAATTTTAGAAGCATATTGTTTAATGTCTATTGAAAGAGGTTATCTTAATCAAGTTCGAGCCATTCTAAATACTATTTTCTTTTTAAGAGAAGATTATCTAAATCTAGATTTAGATTTAGATTTAGCTATTGATCAAACTCTTAATAGCTTATATCAATCCGGGATTCAATTTGCCCAAAATGAACAGTATCAAAAAGCAGAAGATAGTTTTCTGAAAATTTTGGAACTAGTAGAAGATCCCTTGACGTGGTATAACGTTGCAGTTTTGTACTATAAATCTGAACAATTAATAAAGTCAGAAAACGCAATAAATAGTGCAATTGCACTAAGCCCTCGTAATGCTACCTACTTTTATACTTTAGGTTTAATCTTAGAAAAAAAACAAAAGCTTCAAGAAGCTATTGTAAACTACAAAAAAACAATTGATTTAGATAAATTTTATGCAGATGCTTACAATAATCTTGGCAATTTATATAAGAACATTGATTTAGAAAATGAGGCATTAATAATATGGAAAAAAGCCCTATCTTTTTGTCCTAATCATCATGGTGCATATATTAATTTTGGTAATTTCTATTTACACAAACGAGATTATCAAAAAGCAGAATTGATTTACCAAGCAGCTATTAAAAATAAGATCTGTCAAGTAGAGATTTATGATGGCTTTACTCAAACATTAAACGAATTAGGAAAAACTAAAGAATCTATTGATTTACTCGATCAGGCTGTATTGTTGTTCCCAGATAGTCTATTGCTACTACGAAGAAAAGAATTATTCTTGCCTCCGATTTATGTCGATCAAGAGGAAATTTTTTCTTATAGAGAACATTTTTCTGACGGACTGGAAACTCTAAGCCAGGCAATAGATCTGTCTACGCAAGAGGGAATTAGAAAAGCTTATGAAATTATTAATGGACAAAGTAAAGCTGGACAAACTAATTTCTATTTAGCTTATCAGGGTTACAATGATCTTGAACTACAAAAAAAGTATGGCAGACTAATCAATGATATAATGAAAGCAGCTTATCCTCAATGGGCAAAGCCTTTAAATATAAGAAAACCGACAGATAATCGTAAACTTAAAGTTGGTTATGTTTCCCAACGAATGCAATCATTGCTGGCAAGACTTTTAATTGGTTGGATTGAACATCGAGATCCCAATAAATTTGAGATTTATAGTTATTATATTGGAGAAACAATAGAGCAGAATAATCAATATTTTCAATTATTAAGCGATCACTATTTTCATTTCCCCAATCAACTAGAAGAAGCTTGTAAACAAATAATAGATGATCAAATAGATATTTTAGTTTATTTTGAAATAGGAATGGAGCCATTAATTAGTCAGTTAGCTAACTTAAGATTAGCTCCAATTCAATGTGCAACATGGGGGCATCCAATGACAACAGGTTTTCCAATGATCGATTACTTCCTAAGTAGTGATTCTATGGAGCCAAAAGAAGCACAGTCTCACTATTCAGAGCAATTAGTTCGATTACCAAAACTTGGATTTAATATTGTGCTTCCTCCTTATTTAGAGGCAACAAAAAAAAGAGATTATTTTAATATAGACAATAAAAATATTGTTTATTTATCCTGTCAATATCTACCTAAATATTTACCTCAGTATGATTACATATTTCCTGAGATTTATCAACGTGTTCCTAATGCTAAGTTTGTATTTATCAAACGCACTGGTAGTGAAGCAATTACCGAAGTATTTAAAGAAAGACTAGATTATATTTTTTCTCAGTATCAATTAAATTATAAAGACTCTTGTTGTTTTCTCTTAGGCTTAAACTCTCCTGATTATTTTAATTTTTTACATCTTTCTGATATTTTTTTAGATACAATTGGTTGGTCGGGCGGTTTTACTTCTCTTGATGCGATCGCCTGTGATCTACCTGTAGTGACTTGTCCAGGAGAATTTATGCGAGGCCGCCATAGCTATGGTATTTTAAAAATGTTAGAAATAGAAGAAACCATTGCCTACAGTGAAACTGATTACATTAAAATTGCCATAAAATTAGGATGTAATTCTAAATGGCGAAAAAAAATTCGTGACCAAGTAAGGGCTAATAAACACAAAATTTATAACGATCAATCTTGTGTTTTGAGTTTAGAAAAATTCTACTGCCATGTCTCAAAAAATAAATAAATAATCTCAAAACTAATTTGCAGAATTTCTCTTTTTATGCAACAATATTATTGCTACCGTAGGAGTAAGTCTAACATGAATGATCAAAGCTACTTTGAACAAATTTTGTACTATTTACAGGAAGGTAAATATGAAGAAGCTATCATTCTCTTAAATTCTTTCATTCAAGAAAGCCCAAGAAAATTAGATAGTTATTTGTGGTTGGGTTTAGCTTATTTTCTGCAAGATCAAGAAGAACTAGCTCAAGATATTTGGATGTCTTGCCTCCTCAATAGTGACTCTCGCGATAGTACGCCGAGAATACTAGGTAACCTTATAGCAAATATGATTAATCATCATCTTCTACTTCAATCACCTAATTTTAATATTATTGGTAAACTTTTTGCTGTTCTCGGTAACTTACAAGAAAATATTGACAACCACTTATTAAGGAAAATTAATAAACTTATTGAAATCACCAAAAAAGAAGCTTTGATTTTTGCATTCTCTAAAAAATTTGCTCAAGCCAAAGAAAAATATGAAAATACTTTACTCATATTTCCCGATGACGATGAAGTTTTATATCAATTAGGAATGGTCTATTTTCAGTTAGAAGACTATGAGCAAGCACAAATTAAAGTAACTGAGGCACTAACGAAGAATTCTGAGCCTAGTATTTATTATGAAGGGCTAGGATTAATTTTAGAAAAAATAGAGCAGTTTCATCAAGCAATACAAATCTACGCATTGGCAATTGAGAAAGATCCTAAAAATCCAGAATCCTATATTAAATTAGCCAATTTATTAAAACAATGCTCATTGTCTAGCGAAGCTCAAAAACTTTATCAAAAGGCTTTAGATAATGAAATTAAACACTTTGCTATTTATATGAACTATGGTAATTTACTAATAAACTTAGAAGAATACGAAGAGTCCGTAAATTTGTACCAAAGAGCAATCTTGTTGCAAAAGGATTATGCAGACGTTTATTACAACTTAGCTTTTGCTTTAGAAAAATTGAATCGTATATCTGAAGCAAGTTTATACTACGGGAAAAATGCCTATTATGAAGGCAGAATTGAACAAGCATTTGAATATTTTGAGCAATATCGGTTGTCTGAATATGCAGACTTAGATTTTTATAATGAATTAGGCAATTATTATCAAGCTCAACGCAAACAAAATGAGCTAATTCCTATTGCTAAGGAGGGGATTCAAAAGTATCCAGAGAGTATTCGACAACGGCTTTATTTAATAAATGCTTACCAAAGACAAAATCGGCAAGATATAGCCTTAAAATTGTCAGATGAAGCCATCCATTTTTTTCAAGATGAGCCTAAAAAATCTTTTATTTTTGAAGTTTTTAAGCAAGGAATTTTACCTATTATTTATAATACGATGGATGAAATAGAAATATTCAGAAGGAACTATATTGAAAACTTAAATCTGTTGATAACAAATATAGCTATTGAAATTGAAGATGAATCTCAAAAAGCATTTGCAATGTTTATTCTTAGGAATCGAAATAATTATTATCTTCATTATCAGAATAAAAATGATTTAGAAATACAAATTAAATACGCAGATTTTGTCAAAAAAACAATGAAAATTTTTTATTCCAATTGGCTCAAATTTACGAACTATATTGCTCTAAACACAACGGAAAAAATTCGTATCGGTTATCTTTGTCATCGTTCCCATGGTCTAGGCCAATTATTTTTAAACTGGATTAAACATCGTAATTCAGAAAAATTTGAAACATATTTTTATGATATTGGAAGTGTGGTTGATGTTAACACCGAAAGCTTTCGATTGTATAGTAATTATTATTATCATATTCCGAATGATTTTGAAAAGCTTCTGGAAAAAATCCAAGAAGATTCTTTGCATATTTTGGTTTTTTTAGATATTGGTATTGAACCTGAATTATGTTGTTTATCTGCTCTGAAACTAGCTCCCATTCAATGTAGTACTTGGGGACATCCTATCACATCGGGTTCTTCTCAGATTGACTACTTTTTGGCCAGTGATGCAATGGAACCTCAGAATGCCCAGGAACACTATTCGGAGAAAGTTGTTCGGTTACCAAATCTGGGCATCTCTATTCCTTCACCAGAGATTCCCCAAGAACTCAAAACTCGTTCCGAATTTGAACTTCAAGAAGGGGACATTCTTTACGTTTCTTGCCAAATGACAGCTAAATATTTACCTCAGCATGACTATCTTTTTTGTGAGATTGTTAAACAGGTTCCTCAAGCCAAAATTTTATTTAGTGAAGCCTATGAAAGTCCAGAAGTCAACCAAAAGTTTAAGGACAGACTTAAGCGCAAATTCGACACTTATGGCTTGAATATTAACGATTTTTGTCTTTTCAAACCCAGAATAAACCCCGTAGATTATCGTAATCTTTTATGTATATCAGATGTTTTTTTAGATACTCTTGGATGGTCTGGTGGTCTGACAAGTTTAGATGCTATTGCTTGTAATTTACCCTTGGTAACTCTTCCAGGGGAGTTTATGCGGGGACGACAGTCCTATGGTATGTTACAAATTATTGGAGTCACTGAAACTGTTGCTAAAACGGAGGAGGATTATATTAAAATTGCTGTTCGGCTTGGCTCAGATGCAGTATGGAGACAAACAATCAAAGACGCTTTGAAAGCAAATTCTTTTAAACTATTTAATGATTTAACTTGTGTTGAGGCCTTAGAGAATTTTTATGAGCAAATTGTTCAGAGAGTCTATCATGAATATTAATTGAATATTAATTTGAGTCAAGGAAATTCACTTAACTTCAGGGGGAACCGTAATGGCAAGATTACCATCAGGTTTGGTTGTTATTTGTCCACCCAAGACTTTTATTTCAGCTATCGCTCGTTTAACAGTACGAGGATCAGACGCATTAGATAAAACCAGAACCCAAGCTCCAATTTGGGGGATTTTACTACCGGGATTTTGGGTTAAAAAATTAGCTGTTTGCCGGGTATTGATGGCCACAGATTGACTTTCGGAGTCTTTATAATTTTTAGCCCAAGCTGATGCTTGACGATTAGAATCAGCAGCCGCTTTTGGATTCCCTAAAAAAAGCAATTCATCAACGCCTTTATAAATGGGAAGATAATAGGGAGCGGTACCAGGTGATTTAAAATTTTGAGTAATAGCATTAATACTCTTACCCAAAAGGCTGACACTTAAATCAGGATAACCTGCAAAAAGGGAAGTTGCCGTATCCAGTTTAAGCAGTGCGTCCACAAAACGAGGATCTCGGTTGGCTATTTGAGTAAAATACTGAGGACTAAGAGAGTAACCTATTGTTTCCCGTGCATTGCTATCACCAAAATACTGAATAAACTTCAAATACAACCAATCAGCAAGAATATTTTGAAATCCCAGCGTTGGTAGCGTATTGATTAGCTTAAGTTGACTTCCTTCTTGCTTTTCTTGTACTAAATAATTATTTTGGGTTAAGGTTTGTTTGTAACTTTTGATAGTGGATTCTTGTAGATAGATAATCCCGATTAAACTAATACTTGTAACTAGGAATATTTTGAGAGTCAGGAAAAAAGATATTCGCTTATTATCCATAACTTTAATCCAATAAAATACCACTAATACAACCTGATGAAGCGGTATCACCAACCTCGGTGTCTAGGCTTGGATTAGCACTTTGACATAATTTGACTGAATAACTCTGATCAGAATTGAAATAGACTCCCATGGAATAATGCCGAATATTTTTGTTCTGAGGCTCAAAGGGAACGGCTTGATGCTTGACTACTGTAGAAGAAAGTAAAGTCGGGTTTGGATAGGAGTAGTAACCATTATTTACTGATGTGGCTAGGTTTGACATTTGGTTAGAAAAGCTTCCTTTTTCAAAAAAATATTCTTGTTGAGCTAATCCAATCGCACTTAGATTCATTTTTGCTTCACTTTCCCTTGCTTTACCAATTTGTGACATCACTAAGGGAAAAGAAATAAGAACTAGGATTGTTAGGATTGTAATGACAACCATCAGTTCCAACAGAGTGAACCCTTCCTTCCCGACTGCTGGTTTGAATAACAGTTGAATAAAATACAAAGTAGGTTTAACGGTCATTACAAGAACCTAGCCTATCTTAATTAAGAAAGTACTTTTTTGACCACAGACGAAAAGCGGACGACATGGATGACCAGTCCCCCGCCTAACAACATAAAGATTAACAATCTAGAGAGACTAGACTACTTAACTTCTTCACTTACAGTAGAGCTAACACAGCCAACGGTGGCATTGGAAGTAATCTGCCCACCAGTGATATCGCTAGCAGCTAAAGCATAGGCAGGAGAAGATACCGCACGACAGACGATAGAACTAAACGAGCGACTATTTGTGTTATAAGAGACTCCACCACCGTAGTCACGAGTTCCATCTTTGGGATTATTGGTTCCATTCGCTAATTGAATCCCTGCGGCAGGAACCGTGATCGAGTAATATTTGGTACCAGAGGTGGGAACTTCTAAGTTGGTCGTGCCAGTAGCAAAAGCTCCTTTTTCTGTAAAGTAGCCTTGTTGTGCTCTGTTCAACGCGCCAATAGTGGATTTAGCTTCTGATTCCCGTGCTTTACCCACTTGTCCAAGCAGGTTGGGGAGAGCAATAGCTGCTAACACACCGATGATGATCACAACGACCAACAGTTCAATTAAGGTAAAACCTTTATCTTCTTTCTTAGCAGTGAGATGAGAGAGCAGTTTAAATTTAAAGTTACTATTCATGATCTTCTTCCTTTGGGTTGGGGATAAGTTGATGTCTTGAGACCCTTCTAGCTGTAACTTACCCAAACCCCTCACTTTTCCTATCACCCCCAGGTTTTTTTTTTCAGAAAGCTGAAATCCTTACAGTAAGAGCTTTTTCGGGTTATTCGTAAATTTGAGTATTGTTAATAATTCTTTACAACTGTTGATCCAACAAAATAATGCCTAATCGCTCTTGATCCATTATTGCTTGACTGATGACCATAAATGCGTCTGCTTCTGTCGTGGGGGACAAGGTAACAGGATCCACTGGACGAATAGCCAACCATCGTTGCACTAGCACATGTAATGAGCAAGCTTGTTCCAAGAGTGGAGTAAAAAGAGCTGTCAATAGAGTACGATCTAGCCAAATTTCCTGGGGCAAGAAGGGAAAGTAGTCCTTGAGGTTAAGAGGAAATAAATGAGAACTGGATAGAACTTCTTGTTGAAAGGATTCGGTTTTAAGTTGAGGATGTAAATAGACTTGGATATTCCGCCAATCTTCTGTTGCCTTAATGTTTTCTGTTTTAATAGCTGAATAGGGACGACCACACCAAAAATCCAAAAGCCGTTTGTTGGGGTGAATTAATTCATAAAGAGTTAGTTGTTCCCCTAAGTCTAAATTGGCTAATCCCATCGCTAAAAAAGCGGGCAAGTTATCAGGGTCTTTAAATAGATCAGTGAGTTGCCATTCCCACCAATTTACCATACTAAAAAGTTCCAAGTCAGCCTGTCCTAGAAAATTTAATAATTCTGGTATTGTAAAACCTTTATCATTCTGAAAAAGATAATTCATTAAAATAGTCTCATCTCTGACATCTTCAGGTTTTTGCTGCCCCCAGGTTTTGAGCTTTAAATCAGCTTTATCATCAAGAGCCGAAAAAAAGTCTCGAACGATTCCTAATTCTATTTGGTCTGGATTTCCTTCCATTAAGCCCATCTGTTTAAATAAGGTTTGGGCGCGGTAATAATTAAAACGTTGATAATAACTATGGAGGTTACTACGAATAATGCCTTGGGGTTTTAATACTGTTCCTAACTGTTTGAGGGCAAAAGGAATATCGGGCAAAAGATATAAAATATCGGACGCATTAATATAGTTAAACTGTAAACCTAACTGATTGAGATTTTCTAAGGCTAAAACCTGGTACTCCACGTTGCTAAAGCCATGATAATTGAGACGTTTTTCTGCGATTTCTAAGGATAAAGGTGAAATATCTACCGCAATAATCTTTGCTTTAGGATTTGCTTCAGCAAGAATTAAAGTTGTATAGCCCGTTCCACAGGCTAAATCTAGGATTAAACAATCTTCTAAGGAGGAAATAACCCGTTGGCAAAAACGATAATAAGCCGTAACCAAACTATTTTTGTAGAGAAGCGTTACATTATCCTTCGGAGATTCTTCTAGGGGCGTATCAGGATAGGGATGACTTTCAAATTGTTGTAAGGTTTTATCTTGATAACTCAGGTCAAAGAAACGATTCATAATAATTCATTCAAAAGGTTTGTTTATCATAAATTTAAAATCTGCAAGATTCTATTCAGCCAAAATATCTTCCTTAGTACTTCTAGTATTTACATAAGCTGTTGCCCAAAGATTTAACCCCTCTCGATGAACTTCTACTTGTTCAAATCCAGCTTTTAATAACTTTTCTTTTAGAGTTTCTGCGGTAAAAGCTGTTTTATGAGCCATATAATAATTTCCTTGTTCGATAGAGGTTCCTAAACCGTACAAAATATCGATCGCCGCAATGGGGCCAGCAGGAGAAATATAAAGTGGATTTTCTAAGTTTCCCTGAGCAACTTCTAACGCAACGGCTTGAATATCAGGACAGGTAATCACTGCCATACCATGAGGTTTTAACACTCGCTTAAATTCCCGTAAAGCACGAGGGACTTCATAGGTATAAATATGCTCAATATTATGGGAAGAAAACACCGCATCTACCGACTCATCAGGAACCGCACTTAAATCCGTAATCGTTCCTAAAATATCAGGGTTAACGGCTGGGTTAATATCTAAGCGAATCTCTTGCCACTCCTCTGTTCGTAACTCAGGCGGTAAAGCATCAGGATTATAGGGGCCACAGCCCACATGAAGAACCTTCTTCTTATCACCTTGCTCAAAAATACTGACCAGATTAATGGGATTAAAAGAGCTTTCCTGAATAATAATTGGTTGAATCTCACCTAAACTATTTTGACTATCCCAGGCAATAACACCTAACCCTTGACTGCCAAAAACTTGATTACTATTGCTCTGCCAATCCACAATAATTTTCGCATTGGATTGGGTATTGAGAAAATCTCCAACCGCTTGTCGGACAGGTTGTTTATTTGTATTATTGATAATAATTAATGCTTGCTCTGCTAAAAAATCATTGGCTAATAACAAACTCATTAATATCTGACGATATTCTGGCTCAAAATTATAGATATACAAACCGACTTTATCTTCAGTCCCTATGTCCCGTAAATTCGCAAAAAAATCATCTATTATCTGGTGGGAAAAACAAAACTGTTCTGCAACGCCAAAAGTTTCTAAATTTCCTTGCAATAACTCAATTTTGTTTTCTGCGACTTCTGCTTGAGTCGAGAAAAAATCTACTCCATAAGCAAGGCGATCAGGATGATCCGCTAAAACACCAATTAGATTTGCACCATGCCAACAACCAATCTCGCAGATGACTTCCCCTGGCTCTAAATATTCTGCCGCAGAGGTTAACAATTGTAAAAAATTAGCAGTAGTTGGCTGCTCTACTTTTCCTAAAATTTCTCGAAAGGGTTCTGCTTTCTTTGGTTGCATTGCGGTTGTTCCCCAATGCTCATAGAGACTGGGCAAGCTTTCGAGAAAGGGACGAATCTGCATGGTCGTTATTTGAAGGTTTTAGGGTTTTCTGCGGTCACTCTTTCTCTAATTTTAGGACAGTTATCACAACCGCGATCGCTTTCTGCTTAGGTTTGGCTGTTTAAAGATTTTGCTAAATACCAGCCTGGCCTAGGGCAATACCCGTGATTAACATCCCAATTACCAAAAATGGTTGGGCACTAGCTTGATATTTGACATCATTTTCTAGGGGATTACGGAGAAAATACATATCTTGAAAGGTGATCTGGGGAATAATTAGCAGTAGAACAATAGTCGCATAAAGTCTCTCCTGAATAAAGATTAAATATCCGGCAATGCCCGCTTGAAATAGATCGATCATCACAACACAAATCCAAGCTGCCGTCGTAATCCCAAACATTACTGGTAACGATTTTAATCCCAATTGGCGATCGCCTTCCACACTTTTAAAGTCATTAACAACGGCAATGCCTAAACCAGCCAAACTATAGATCAGGGTCAGGATCATAATTGTACTGTTTAACTCCCCGAAAAGCGCGTGACCAGCCCACCAGGGTAAAGCAATATAACTAGCACCGAGAGCATAATTTCCTAACCAACCATTTTGTTTTAATTTCAACGGAGGAGCCGAATAAATATAGGCAATAAATGCACCTCCTAAAGTTAAAACTGTCATGATCGGAAAATCATGTTTGGCCCAAAGATCGAGCAGATAGGCAACGCCTAAACCGCCACCCAAAAGAATGAGGATTTGCGCGGTTACTTGGGGAATGGAAATTGCACCAGAGGGAATGGGACGATAGGGTTCATTAATAGCATCAATTTCTCGATCATAAAAGTCATTGAGCGTTTGGGTATAGCCGGTCATCAGGGGGCCAGACAGTAACATACAAGTCAAAACTTTTAAGACACTTTCTAATGTCCAGGTATATTCTCCCGACGAAGCCGCACCACAAATGACTCCCCAAATTAAGGGAATCCAGGTGATCGGTTTCATCAATTGCAGGCGAATTTTCCAAATAGAGGATTCTCCCGTAGATGCCCCCTTCATTCCTAATAGTTGGCGGGTTTTTGCACTATTTGACTCAGTTTTTTCGGAGATGGGGTTTGTCGGGGGTTGATTAGACATGAGCTAAGTCATCAAAATAGATTTCTTTATGCTGTCTATTTTACTATTAAATTTTACGATTAATGCTCGTTTTTTAAGGTAATTTTCTTTTCGCGATCGCCACTGTCCCCTAATCCCTAGCAAAATCAACTCAAAATTCGTACTTTTGATCCTTGATCCGATTTTTGCACTTCGATACGCTGTTGAAACGCTTCTTTAAATTGGGGAATATGGGTGACAGTTAAAATACAGGCAAAATCGGCGGCGATCGCGTTAATAGCAGCGACCAAACGTTCACACCCCTCGGCATCTTGCGTTCCAAATCCCTCATCAATAATCAGTAATTGTAGTGCTGTACCGGCTCTTTGGGCAAGCAGTTTTGCTAAGGCCAAACGGATAGAAAAATTAATCCGAAAAGCTTCACCGCCTGAATAGGTTTCGTAGGGACGAGTTCCTTGGATATCAGCAATCAGAATATCTAAGGTGTCAATAAATTTAGGAGTACGACGTTGGGCAGTGGCTTTACTGGCTTTTTGAGTGACAAATTGGATATGGAGTTGATTACCCGTTAAACGAGCGAGGATACGATTGGTTTCTGCTTCTAATTGGGGCAGAATGTTTTCAATCATGAGGGTTTGAATGCCATTTTTTCCGAAGGCTTTAGCCAACTCCTGATGAATGCGATATTGTTTTTTAATTTCTTGCAGTTGTTGTCGATGTTCCTGATTTTGTTCCTGCAAAATATCTAATTGAATTGCCTGTTGTTCATAACGTCCTTTTTGAGCTAAATAGTCATCTAATTGACGACGACGACTTTGGATACTGGCTTCTAGGGTTTTAATTTGGGCTTCATGGTCGGCATAATGTTCTACTTGATGGTTTAAGCGTTGGATTTCAAGGTGCATGGTTTGATATTCCCTTTGCCGTTGTTCTCGGCGATCGCTATTTTCATCTAAACGCGCTTGATAGGGGGGAAATTGTTCCTGAGCCTGTTGTAATTCTTGATAGCGTAATTGCCAAACCTGTTTTTTCTGTAGGGTTTGTAATAATTCCTGGTGCTGCGATCGCTGATAACCTAAATGATTGAGTGCCTTTTGAGCCGCTTGTAATTGTTGATAAAGCTCAGAATCGTGATGTAATTGTTGACTAGCAAGTTGACGATCTGCAATTTTTGCTAATAGTTGAGGACGTTCTGCCTGAATCAATTTGAGACGACGTTGAGCATCTTCTAGTTTCGATTGTTGAATTTCAGCCCAGCGATATTTTTCTACTTCTCCCCTGACTAAAGCATGACTTTGTTCATCATACTGTAATTGCTCTAATTCCTCATTCAAGTTAATTAATTCCTGTTGTAAATCCTGGGCATAGGTTTTCTGAGCTAGTATTAAATCTAACTGTTCAATTTCCGTGTCAAGACTAGCAATTTGATTATAAATCTCGCCACTACGCTCTAAATCAGCTTCTAATTGTCCATACTGTTGTTGCAAAGTATCATAAATGGCTAACTCTTCTTTGATTTGGGCATATTCACCCCGTAAAATTTGTAATTCTCTTTCACAGACAGACATTTGTTCTTTCAAAACCCAAATTTGCTCCTGTAACTGTTGCTGTTGTTCCTGGGTTTTTTGAATGACCTGTTGATGATAATGACCATCTAAATTTTGCTCACAGAGAGGACAAATTGCACCCGGTGTATCGAGTAATTGTTGTTTTTGAATTAATTCCTGAATCTGTTCTTCACAGAGTCGTTGATGTTCCTGAAGGCGCTCTTGAAAATGGCGACGCTCCTGACCTTTTTCATGAACTCGCTTTTGGTAAACTTTCTTTTTATCGAGTTCTTTAATCTGAGCATCTGTCGTTTGTAAGGCCTGACGTTTACGGGGAATTTCAGTAATATTGGCCTGTAATTCTTGCCTCAAAAGTTGACGTTGTTCCCGTTTTGCTTGTAATTGAGCGGCTGCTCGTTCAACGTCGGACTGAAGTTCATAGCGTCTTTGTTGTAGCGGCGAAACGCGATGTTGGAGACTATCGAAATGTGCTAATCGTTGCCGAGCCTTTCTTAATTGACTGAGACCGGTTTCAATATCTAGGGTTTTTGTCAGAATGGGCTGTAATTCTTTTTCCTGTTGATTAAGAGTATCAAGACGCATCTGAAATTGCTTTAATTCCAGTTGAATGGCATGATCGGTTTGCAGAATTTCTTGCTCTAGTTGTTGCTGTTGCTGTTGGGCTTCCTGAAAAAGCTGAAATTTGCTTGCTAGATCTGATTCCTGTTGTCGATATTGTAAAAATTCTTGATAGTTTTGCTGGATTTCTTCCCTTTGATCTAAAATTGCTTGAAGTTTTTGTAATTGTTGCTTAAGTTCCTGATCAGCTTGATCAAGACGTTGGATTTCTAGCATTAAATTTTGGGCTTGACTTTGTTGCCAATCCAATTGTTTCTGCCAGGTTCGACGTTGATTTTGGCTGGTTTGTAATTGCTGAAGTTGCCATTGTTCCTGTTCCTGTATCTTTTGAATGATTTCAATTTCCTGCTCCAACCGTTTTCGATGCTGTTCAACCACTTCTCTCTGGGCTAAATCCTGTTCAACGGCTTGTAATGTCGCCTCTAGTAACTCGATCTGTCCTTGCTTTTGCTTGGAAATATCTTTCGCTTTAATTGCTAAAACTTCGTATTGATCTAATTTTAATAAATTAGCTAAAATTTGTTTGCGATCGCTGGGGCCTTTGAGCATAAATTCATCCGCCCGTCCCTGACGTAAATAGGCAGAATTAATAAAAGTATCGTAATCTAATTTAAGAACTTCAATAATTTGCTCTTGAGTAGCCCGCAAACCTTTACCTGACAGAGAACGAAACCCCGCTTCATATTTAATTAAAAAATCTAAGGCACTGCTTTTGCCTCGATGACGACTGCGAATAATTTTGTAAGTTTCTTGATTATTTTCAAACAAGAAATCAACTCGTACATAGTCGCTGCCATTGTGCAGCACATCATCTTCGCTATCCGCCCGACTTTTTCCCCAAAGCACCCAGGTAATGGCCTCCAATAGAGAAGATTTACCTGCCCCATTCGCACCACAAATGCAAGCCGTATGCAATCCCCGAAAGTCGAGGGTTGTATCCTGGTAGCTGAGAAAATTTTTAAGGGTTAATTGTTGGGGAATCACCCAGTTTAGTCTCCATGTATTGTTGTGTTTGTCCAGTTCTTCAATCTTGCTATAACATTTGTATTTCTGATAAACTGGAAAAACTGTTGCGTTTCGCTGATCTTAACTAATGTCTAATGATTATAATGATTCTCTAGAGGAGGCAAGACGCAAACTCGTTGGGGACAACGCTGATTGGATTGTAAAATTTGACGTAGAGGACTATGTTAACAACCCTCCTATGATTAGGATATTATATCAGGAGAAACAACTTTTGCAGACAGAGTGCTTCGGGTTAAAAAAAGATTTAGAGGAGCAGGTGGTAGAATTTAATGAACTTCACTCAAAAACAGTGCGGTTATCAGAACAATTAAATCAGGTTCAAAAAGACTCGCTCCCGATTTTTACCCTATCAGTTTTGGCAAACTTGATGACGGGTATTGGGATCAACCTCCTTACCAGTAATTCTCAACAATGGATAGGTGGACTATTTATCATTGCTTCAGTGGTCATTTTAATCATAATCTATCAAAAAACGCTCAAATAATTTATTAGTCACATTAAATATAAGGAGAATTTATCTATGAGTACCACTCAAGTTTTAGAAGAAGATCTTAATAATACCCATCCCAATGATAGTGATTGGATGGAGAGTATCCGTTTAAGCCGGCTTGGTAACGACTATGCTGCTACCAAAGATTATGAAAAAGCAATAGATTATTTTCTACAATCTCTAGCAATTGCCAACCAAATTAATGATGATAGTCTTAAAGCTAAGATTCTTAGCAGCTTAGGTCTTGCCTATGCTATTTTGGAAGACTATGAACGAGCTATTGAATACTATCAAAAGTCACAATCTATTGCCGAAAAAATTGGAGATTATTCTAGGATTTCCATCAATCTAGGTAACTTAGGAACTATCTATAAATCTCTAAAACAACATCATAAAGCAATTGAGTATTATCAACAAGCTTTGATAGTTGCCAAAAAGTTCTCTGATCAATCTATAGTCGGAATTAATTTAAGTAACCTAGGACTCTCCTATGCGGAACTTAAAGATTATTCCAAGGCCATTGAATGTCAAGAACAAGCATTAGCAATTGCTGAAATTCTTAATGATCATCAAGCATTAGTTAAACGATGTGGCCGGCTTGGTAATATTTATGCTGATTTAAATCAACAAGATAAGGCGATTTATTACTTTAAAAAATCATTAGAAATTGCCAAAGAGATAGGTGATCGTTTTAGTGAAGGATTTTACTTGACAAATTTGGGTATCAGTTTTGCCCAGCTTCATCGTAATGAAGAGGCAAGAAAGGCTTTAACAGATGCCGTTGGCATTTTATCTCAAGTTGGTAGTTCTTCTGTCAAGGTTGCTGAAGATGTTTTGGCGAATCTTCATTAACCGAGTAAAAAGAAAGAAAATAAACTACTGAAATTATCAATCGGAGCGGGTAACATTTCGCCTCGAAAGTCTAGAATCTGCACTAACACTAAATAGGCGATCGCTAAAATAACTGAAATTGCACCTGTAACGATAGCAACGATTTTTCCTCGATCCATGGGGTTTACCTCATTAATATTGACTAAAATTGACTAAAATTTACTAAGATTTAAAGAAATTTAGAGAAATTATTCATCCTATCCCTTACAAAATAGCGTATCGAGGGTATTGCGTCCCGTGATGGGATTGGTTCCCTGGGCTAAACCGCAAAGATAGGCTTCTGTATCGGGTCGTAGAATAATATCCGTGAAATCGGCTCCGGTGATGATCGCCTCGCCAAACTTAGCATTCGTCCCAAAGGCTCCTTCTAAAAGCGCGTTGGTCAAATTGGCATGGGTCAAACGGGACGATTCAAAATCACTGGCACGCAGATCGGCGGCTTCAAAATTCGCGCTTTCTAAATTAGCAGAGAAAAAACGGACTCCCTGCAAATTGGCATGACTAAAATTGCAACCGCGTAAATTGGCATGATCAAATTCAGCATCCCGTAGATCTTGACCTGAAAAATCACAGTTGACTAAATTAGCCCGATTATAACTAACCGCTTCCACCGGCCCTAGAAACCAGAGCCAGCAAGTCGCAACAAGACAAAAGGCGATCGCTGTTCGACGCAAATCATTAAGCAGTTTGAAATGGGTAAGCATCGTCAAAATTCTCCGTTCCGAAAGCAAGTAGGGTGAAAAAAGCTTTTAAACAAGAGAAACTTCATAACAAATTACTAAGCGTCTCTCTGTAGGATCTTAACTGAAGTCTGCCATTCATCCCCAGTCAACCCATTTTCCGAGTCTCTTCCTCCTCTACTTTCTCCAGTCAGACCTATTGTGTTATAACTAATAGTAATAACAGTTTAAGGTAAACAATCAATGAAGCGAAAAACTTACTCCATTAGTCCCGCTAAAATTGGCAACCAGGACGGCTTTCGCTTACCACGACTATTTTCCCTAGAACATCCCCAGTTAGTCAAAGCATCAGGAGAAGTCGAGGTTTTAGATGAACAGACCTTACTGGTACGCTTGCAACCAACTGAACGAGAAGAAGATACGGAAGAAGATGGAGTAATGATGACCCTCTTTTTAGAATTCTTGATGAAAGATGCGATTAGTCATCCCGATAATCTGATTCCCTACACCCAGGAAATGAGTACTGAGCTAGACGAATTATTAGCCGGTGTGGAGATCGACCAATGAAACCAATGGTCTGTCAGGGGTGGAGAATTTATTTTCACCCTCTCTTTTTTCAGCAGTGGCAAGACTTAATTAAACAGGTCGAACACCTCAAACTCAAATTAGAAGGCGATCGCTTTCTGAAGCATCCAGAGGTAAAGCTACTCAAAGCGATCGATGTGGGCATTAGAGAAAAGATTCCCCTCGATCCAATGGCCGCTTATTTTAGATTACAAGGGCCTTTGCGACAGTTTAATCGCCTTAAAAAAATGGGTTTACCGCCTCGATACCGCCTATTTTTTCGGGTTTTTCCCCAAGAGAAAGCTATTATTATTCTCTGGCTGGGCTTTCCCAGAAAAGCCGGTGATCAAAAAGATTGTTATCGTGTCTTTGAAAAAATGCTCAAAAATAATCAATTTCCGCCGACGATGGAAGAGTTGCTGAACTTACAAAACTCGGAACCTTCTCCCGATCAAATCTAGTATAAAATTTCACTCCCCCCATCCCCCTAGTCCCCCATCTCCCAGTCCCCCCAGTCTCCCGATCGCCCAAAGCAGCCAACAAAGCAGTAAGGTTAGAAGAGTAAAATTTCCTGGGTTATGAAACGAATTTTTATTACCGGCATTAGTGGTTGTATTGGTCATTACTTAGCCGATGCCTTGATTGAGAATACCGAACATGAACTTTTCCTACTGGTCAGAAATCCGGCCAAACTACAATTTAATAGCCAAATTAGGTCTGGTATTCATCTCCTAACGGGGGATATGGCCCATTTAGAACCCTATGACGACCTGCTTAAAAGTGTGGATGTGGCCATCTTAATTGCCACAAGTTGGGGTGATCCCCAAGAAACCTATGAGGTTAACGTGGTGCAAACCCTAGGGTTAATCAACCGTCTGGATCCGCAACACTGTGAACAGATTATTTATTTTTCTACTGCCAGTATCCTTAATCGTCAAGGGCAACCCCTCAAAGAAGCGGGAGAATTGGGGACTGACTATGTTCGCACCAAGTATCTTTGTCATCAAGCTCTCTCTTGTTTAGCGATCGCTGATAAAATCACCACCGTTTATCCCACCCTAGTATTTGGCGGCGAAGAACATAAACCCTATTCCCATCTATCGGGAGGTTTTGGTGAAATCCTAAATTGGATTAACTTGATTCGTTGGTTTCGGGCCGATGGTAGCTTTCACTTTATCCATGCCAAGGACATTGCCCAGGTTGTCGCCTATCTAGTGGAGCATCCCCAGGGTCATTATCAAGATGTGGTCTTAGGCAATGCGTCTCTGACTGTTGATGCGGCGATCACCGAAATCTGCACCTATCTGCAAAAGCCCATTTATTTTCAGATTCCGCTTTCCCTCGCTTGGGCCAACTTTTTCATCAAAGTTTTTCGTTTGCAAATGGCTGACTGGGATCGATTTTGCCTGGATTATCGCCATTTTACTTACCAAGACCCCCGTAATCCTGCTAGTTTCGGACTAACGCCCCACTGCGCCACCGTGCCCGATTTATTGCAGATTCATGGCATTTTGCCTCGATCTTAACGGTTAGGACAGAAAAACCTTACCGCAGATGGGCAAGGATAACACTAGAATAGGGAAAGAAGCCACTCCCCTGAGAAAGCAAGTGACTTCTCCATTGAACATAAATGGTAGTTTGCTCTTAAGCGTTGTTTAGTTTACGGCTAGACAACGTTATTTTTTGAACCTGGTTCAGGCATGGCAAGGAGAGACGCTTACTCTTCCTCATCGTCAGCACCCACTTGTTTTAAGTGAATATGCTTACGACCTAGGGTAATTTCAAATTCATCACCAGGTCTTAAGCCCATTTTCTTGGTGTAAGCAGAACCAATTAACAAATTGCCATTGGATTGTACGCTAATGCGATAACTAGCAGAACGACCACCCCGGCCTTGACCATTTAAGGTGCTGTCTAATTCAATCCCCTCTGCGTCAATTAACGCATTGAGAAATTTCATCATATTGACACGGGGAACACCTTTTTTGGTGGTGGTGACGTATCCACACTCTTTCGCTTTATCGTCTTTGCTGAGGGAACCAAGCTCCCTGACTTTATCGAGTAACTCGACTCCCGTTAAGGGTTTAGATGGGGGGATTTTAGACATGAACTTCGCGTTTTAGTAAAGAATTGTCACGTTTACAGCTTTGATTCGGGATAACAGTAGGGTAACTAAAAAAAATTAGGGTTCCTATCTGTCTCTAACCTTATCTTACACGCAGAAAGTAAAATTTATTCAATTTCTGTCGAAATTAATCTGATGCTTTGAAGTCAATCTTTATCTTATCCATCGACTTGACATTCTTCAAGGTTTAACCGATGCCCTTCTCCCCTCTATTCCGGTTATCGCTTCACCAACCCAGAGAACTATTATGGTTATGCCTAATGGAAACGTCTTCGTTTAAACTAAGGAAATGAAGCTCACAACCAAAAGTCACTATAGCGTTAAAGCCCTGTTAGATCTTAGCCTTCAGTCTGGTTATGGCCCAGCTTCTGTAAAAGCGATCGCCCAACGGCAGGATTTACCTGCTCCCTATTTAGAAAAATTACTGATGGAAATGCGTCGAGCCGGTCTTGTAAGATCTCTTAGAGGTGTACAAGGGGGTTATCAATTGGCTTATCCACCGACCCAAATTTCTCTCGGTCAGATTTTTGATGCAGTGGGAGAAACAGTAGAGCCATTACCTCGCCATCACCCTGATCAAGTCCAAGCAGAAGACTGGGTAACTTATAGTCTCTGGAAACAACTTCATCAAAAATTTAAAGCGGCTCTTTATACCATTACCCTGGCAGATCTCTATTATGATGCCCGAAGTTGGCAAGCCTCCCAGGGAGCAGAAACGAATTTTATGGTTTAATAGTCAATCTCGTCAGAATTGTAACCGGAGGAAAGACGATGAATTTAACGGAATCTTCCCAAATCTATCAAGGAAGTTGCCACTGTGGCAAGGTTCAATTTCAAGTTCTGGTGACCAATCATCGGGCAAGGGATTGCAACTGCTCTATCTGTTATAAGAAGGGTTTTATTCATTGTATTGTTCCCTTAGAGCATTTTAGCTTACATCAAGGAGAAGAGGCTCTAAGTACCTATACTTTTAATACCAAAATCGCTAAACATACTTTTTGTTCACATTGTGGTATCCATCCTTTTTACTATCCCCGTTCCCATCCCGACTGTATTGATGTTAATGTGCGCTGTTTAACCGGAAATGTTCTCTCTAATTTTGTCATTGAGCCTTTTGATGGTCAAAATTGGGAAGATAATATTGAGCAAATTCGTTTTTTATGAAGATTTTGTTGGTGGACGATGAGATTGCTCTAACCACGCCCCTCAGTCGTGTTCTTTGCCAAGAAGGTTATCAGGTGAAAGTGGCTAATGATGGGCTAGAAGGATTGGGGTTAGCTTTGGAGCAGGACTATCATCTGCTTATTTTGGATTGGATGTTACCCTTTCAGTCTGGTTTGGATATTTGTCGAACCCTGCGATCGCGGGGCAAAACAGTACCAGTGCTTTTTTTAACGGCCAAGGATACCTTAGATGATCGTGTTTTAGGCTTAGATGCTGGGGGGGATGACTATTTGATTAAACCCTTTGAACTGCGAGAATTGTTAGCACGAGTGCGGGCCTTACTGCGACGCTTTCAAACCGTAGAAACTTCCGACAGCGATCGACGGATAAAATTTGCCGATCTAGAACTAGATGAAGATAATCAGATTGCCTATCGACAGCAACGAGTCATTCATCTCTCAGAGAAGGAAGTGAAACTGCTGGCTTTTTTCATGCTCCACCCCGGACAACTCTTAAGTCATGAACAAATTTATCAGTCTCTCTGGACAGAGAATGATCCGCCAGGGAGTAATGTGATAGCGGCCCTGATTCGTTTACTCAGACGTAAAATTGAGTTAACAGGAGAAACCACCTTAATTCATACCGTCTATGGCAAAGGTTATCGGTTCGGAGAGTAAAGACGAAGGGAATCAATGCCAACCGAGTTTGATCACCTTAAATGCTCCAAACGTAAGTATTGTACTGCATTATAATCTGAGAAGCTGTTATAATGGGAAATATTTGCAAGGCTTGAATAACATTTTAGTCCGGTCGTCTGTTGATATTCTTAACTGGTCTTGTGAGGTTGTTTAGGAGACTTTATGAGCCAACCCTTGATCCTCCATCAACTTGTCTTCAATTCGACAACCTTTAAAAAAACGATTCATCTCCATGAGTCGCTTTATTCTATCGGCCGACATCCTTCTAGTTCCATCGTTATCCCCTCCTTAAAACTTTCTCGTCATCATGCAACCCTTGTGAAATACGTTGTAGATGAGCAGGAGTTGTTTTGTATTGTTGATGGCGATACTTACGGAAAAAGAAGTAC
Organism: Woronichinia naegeliana WA131; assembly: GCA_025370055.1. NCBI lineage: Bacteria > Bacillati > Cyanobacteriota > Cyanophyceae > Synechococcales > Coelosphaeriaceae > Woronichinia > Woronichinia naegeliana. The sequence goes on from CP073041.1 coordinate 3,816,147, forward strand.
AAATGGCATTTATATAAACGGACAAAAATACTTAGAATATGAGTTGAAGCATGGTGATACAGTAGTTTTTCCAGGGGATATTCGAGCCACCTATCAAATCGTGCATGGAGCTGATAACTCCTATTACCGAGAAGATCAAGGAGAGGATCAGACCAGTGATAGTGCTATTTTTAAAGCAATTTTAACGCAAGCAAAATCAACCAACTTAGGTTCAAGCGTTGATCCTGACCTGGTAGAAGATCTGAGCTTAGTTGATTTTACTTCTCTTGTTGAACTCAGTCCGAATCCGATTATTGAACTGGATTTTGCCGGTAATATCATTTATTTGAATGCTGCCGCCACCAAGAATTTCAACAATATTCATAAGCTCCAATCGGAGCATCCTTTATTGGTGAATATTACTCAAAACCAACAACATCGTAATGGCAATTTAGTCGTTCGTGAAATTGAGGTGAATAATCATTATTTTGAACAATATATTCATTACTTACCAGAACATCAGAAGATTCGGAGTTACATCTTTAATGTCACTCAGCGAAAAAAAGCAGAGAAAGTTCTTAAATATAAGGCTTTTTACGATCCTTTAACTCATCTACCCAATCGCTACTATTTTAACCAAAGATTATCTCTAGCGATCGCCACTGCTCGCACCCAGAAATCCCAAATCGCTTTAATGTTCCTAGACATAGATAACTTCAAAAGAATCAATGATAATTTAGGTCATCGGTTTGGAGATGACGTTCTACAGCATTTTAGTAAACGGATTAAACGCAATCTACGTCAAGGAGACTTGCTCTCCCGTTGGGGAGGAAATGAATTCACTATTATATTAGATACCTTTGAAGATCTTCAAGAAGTAGAAGACATTGCTAATCGTTTGTTAAATTGTCTTAGCATTCCCTTCCAGATTGGAGAACAACAGCTTTATGTAAAAAGTAGTATTGGTATCGCGCTCTATCCCCGTGATGGCGAGAACGCAGAAGAGCTACTGAAAAACTCCGATTCCGCTCTCTATCGAACCAAAGAAAGTGGTCGTAATCATTACCAATTTTCTAGCCCTCATTTAATTGTTCAAACCTCAGAATCTTTTCAGTTAGAAAACTGGTTATATCAAGCCCTAGATAAAGAGGAATTATTACTTCATTACCAACCTCAAATTAATATTCAGACGGGAGAACTCTATGGCATGGAAGCTCTGATCCGTTGGCAACATCCTAAATTAGGGTTAGTTCATCCCAGCAAATTTATCCCTCTAGCTGAACAGAATGGTCTGATTCATGCCATTGGCGAATGGGTACTAAGACAAGCCTGTGAGCAAAATTATCTCTGGCAAAAAGGCGGCGTTAAACCATTTCGGATTGGGGTAAATCTTTCTACCAAACAACTTCAACAACCAAGCTTAATCCATTCTATTACTAATATTTTAGGAGAGACAAACTTAGGGGCTGAATGGTTAGAACTAGAAGTAACAGAATCAGCTTTAATGCATAACTTTGATATTGCTCGTAATACCCTACAGCAGTTACGAAATCTAGGTATTCATCTATCAATGGATGACTTTGGAACGGGTTATTCTTCCCTCGGTTATCTTAAGCAATTTCCTTTCCAAACCCTCAAGATTGATCAGGTTTTTATCAAAGACTTAAGCAAAGATAATTTACAAGATATGGCGATTATTTCGGCAGTTTTAGCTTTAGGTCAGGGTTGTAACCAGAGTGTGATTGCGGAAGGGGTGGAAACCGAAGAACAATTAGAATTACTCAAACAACTGCAATGTCAGATTATCCAGGGCTACTGGTTTAGTCGTCCCTTACCCGTTAGTGAAGTTTCACGCTTTATTAATCAAAGTCATTTCTATCCTAAGTTAGGGCAATAAATGAGGAGTAAAACTTTGTCCAACTTTATAGCGATACATTCTTAAACGTTCATTTAATCTAATTAATTTTAAGTCTCCCATTTTGGGCGGTAAATGGAGTTTTAATCTTCTAAATAATTCTTGAGCCATTTCTGGATCATCGATTATGACTCGATCCTGATTGCGGTATAGAGGATTATTAGTCGCTAGTTTTGGAGAAGAGCTTTCAATAAACTTGACAAAATTAGCGCATTCTTGCTCCGAATAAATATCATTGACAACCCAAAGCAATGACTCGGACTCGAAACGCATGGGGACTTCTATCGTCATTTTTCACCTCGTTAGCCAGGGCAACAATCAGATCAAGCTAACTAATGTTAACAATTATATTGTTTGTCAGGAAATGGTAGCAAAATATACTTTTACTGTGGTCTAATAAAAAGTAGAGACCCATAAAACAGTTTAGGGGTAAAGGTTTCCAGTTGATCCCCTCTGTTAAAGGAGTGCAGTCTGAATGTCTGAATCTTTGTTTGCCGATGCCAGTAAACGTCTTGAAAAGGCGTTAAAGTATGTAGCTATTTCCGAGGATGCAGGAGAACGGTTGAAATACCCGAAAACCAGTCTCAGTGTCTCAATTCCGGTACGAATGGATGATGGTTCCTTGCGGATTTTTCAGGGTTATCGGGTTCGCTATGATGACACCAGGGGGCCAGGTAAAGGCGGTGTTCGTTATCATCCCAGGGTGACGATGGATGAAGTACAGTCCCTGGCTTTTTGGATGACTTTTAAGTGTGCCTTATTGAATTTACCCTTTGGGGGGGCAAAAGGCGGTATTACCCTAAATCCGAAGGAATTGTCTAAACCAGAATTGGAACGTCTTAGTCGTGGCTATATTGAGGCGATCGCCGACTTTATTGGCCCAGATATTGATATTTTGGCCCCGGATGTTTATACCAATGAAATGATGATGGGCTGGATGATGGATCAATACAGTATTATCCGTCGCCAAATTAGTCAAGGAGTTGTCACCGGCAAACCGATCACGATGGGAGGAAGTCAGGGACGCAATACCGCCACTGGGACGGGAGCCTTTTTTATCATGCAGGCCATGTTACCCCGCTTTCAACAACAACCCGATAATACGGCGATCGCGGTTCAAGGCTTTGGTAATGCGGGAATGGTAGTAGCCGAATGTCTCTATCATGCTGGCTATAAAGTAGTCGCCATTAGTGATTCCCAGGGTGGCATTTATAATGAGCAAGGATTGGATATTCCTAGCATTGTGGCCTATAAACGCAATCATCGCAGTGTGGCTAATATGTACTGTCAAGACACGGTTTGTAATATAGGCAATAATTCCAGCCTCACCAATGAAGAGTTATTGAGCTTAGATGTGGATGTCTTGGTTCCAGCCGCTCTAGAGAATCAAATTACTGAAGCCAATGCCGATAACATTAAAGCCCGCTACATTTTTGAAGTTGCCAATGGCCCCATTACCTCTGGGGCTGATGCCATTCTAGATCGTAAAGGAATTTACGTTTTTCCTGATATTTTAGTCAATGCAGGGGGTGTAACTGTCAGTTACTTTGAATGGGTGCAAAATCGCAGTGGTTTATATTGGAATCTGACCGAAGTTAATGAACGCTTAAAAACGAAAATTGTGGCCGAAGCTGAACAGGTTTGGAAAATTGCCCAGGAATTTACCATTTCGCTGCGAACTGCTGCTTATATCCATGCCTTAAACCGTTTAGGAGAAGCCCTTGATGCCAAAGGAACCAGGGATTATTATCTAAATCGCTTAAAATAACATCTGTGTAGATTTCTCTAAGACAGATATGCGGATTTTAGTAATTTAAATCGTCTTTGGCGGGCCGATCAAGCCCGTTCCTATCAATGATCCGAATGGCGCAACTTCCACAGATAGCATTCCGACAATTTTTGCGAAAGGCTAAACTGCCATTCTGTTCCCACTTGATACGGTTTAGGCAATCGAGGATTGTGGTTTTTGGCTCTACGTCTAAAACATAGCTTTGCAGAGAAGGAGTTTGATTGTCAGCCGAACGGGCAATGTGAATGGTAATTTCTATAGGGGCGATCGCGGTTTATCATTAAATATGAGGGGAATGAGAATGTCTTCTTTTAGTTTAGAATAAAATTTTTAAGAGAAATGCTACGTTTTGTAAGGTTTGGCAGAGGGCTTGAAGTGGTACACAGTTCCCAGCCAGCGATCGCCTCTTGTCCTACTCAAAAATCAATCACGGATCAGGCTAGATAAATTCTAATTAAGACTTAAGTAGCTGGTTGCAATTAAATATAAAACGTGGGATGGGCATCCTGCCCGTTCACAGGCTAGAAGCCTGTTCCACCATCTAAAATTAATTAAGCCCACTTACTTAAATGACGCTAAAAAAAATTGTAATAGTAATCGTATCGCTATAATTCCCAGATTTTGTCCTAGTTTGTTGGGCTGGAATACGACCATAAATGGAAACCATAACATCACTATTATTCGTTGGATTCAGCGGCCCATAATGACTACTGCTTTCAGTTCCATTTCCCCAAATGATATTTTTGCCTGAGTCTAGATAGAGATTGTAATTAAGGGCATCATCGCCACTTTTCAGAGTGCGGGAATTATAACTATTACTATTACCTTTATTCAAATCAATCGTAATTAAGTCCGTTCCTAAATCTATACAGCGATAGGTTACATTTCCCACTGCATCCGTCGGCATATTGCTAAAAACATCATAGGAACCAAAGGTAACTCCTACTACATTCGTAATTGTACAACTACCCGCGATCGCCGTTTTAGAAACCGCGTCAAAAGTTGTTAACAAGGAATAAAAAGCAATCAAACTGTAAATAAATATCGCCAGTCCCCCAGAATTGGCGGATTTAGCGATTATCTTGTTTGTCAAGGCCTTGATAGGATCGCTATCAAATAAAATTAGTCAAAACAAACAACTCATCCTCATACAACTCGTCAGAGAATGAGTTATGTTAACTCTTTCAACCAATATCAGAGAATTAGCACGCTTGCAGTTTTTCCTCCTTTGTCTCTATATTTTCAGGACATCGCCAAGGTTTTTGACTCTTGACTATAGCATGAAGAAATCCCAATAGCTTATGAGCACAGGCAATTAAAGCTACTTTTTTGGCCTTACCTGCCTGGAGCAATTTTTGATAAAACGCCTTAATTACCGGATTGTGTTGTATTGCCACTAGGGCTGACATATACAGCACGGCACGCACCCTTGCTCGTCCACCGATAATACGTCGTTTTCCTCGCATTTGCCCACTGTCACAGTTCATGGGAGCAATTCCCACTAGACTCGACAGTTTCTTCAATGGTAGCTCTCCTAATTCTGGCAACATTGATAGCAAGGTCACGGCCGTTACTCTGCCCACTCCAGGTACACTGGTTAATAGCTCATACTGCTTTTTACTCTCTTCGTTGTCTTGCCGCAGTTGGTCTATCTGCTCATCCATTCCTTTTATCCTTTGTTTGAGCCATTGAATATTAGTCTCAATGTCAGCTTTCGCCGTGCTACTACGAACACTGTGCGCTCGTTTTTGTTCACTGTTTAGCATTTCCACTAACTGACTACGACGATTGACCAAATCGGATAAAGCTACTTGAGATGGGTGCGACCTTTAGTTGATAAAAGCTGTTGTAATCAGGGTTCTACAGGGAACCCATATTGATCAAGTTTTGCCCAAAATTGACTCCATCGTTCCTTGGTCAATACCAAAGCTCGTAGGCTCAAAATAATTCCTGCTCCTTTTTCCTTCCATCGCATCCCTGAACAACATAATCGTTGTTTGACCAACGTCTTACAAGCTGCTTCCGTAACACCTGAACCAATCGGATACTTTTTCTCTAAGTATTCAGCATAATCCATTTGATGCTGATGATTCTCGTAATAAGTAATCGCCGCTTGTAGTTTCTCGGTAAGATTCTTAGAATGACTTTTTTCTTCTTTGACTTCTTTCATCAGATGGGTGCGACCTTTAGTTGATAAAAGCTGTTGTAATCAGGGTTCTACAGGGAACCCATATTGATCAAGTTTTGCCCAAAATTGACTCCATCGTTCCTTGGTCAATACCAAAGCTCGTAGGCTCAAAATAATTCCTGCTCCTTTTTCCTTCCATCGCATCCCTGAACAACATAATCGTTGTTTGACCAACGTCTTACAAGCTGCTTCCGTAACACCTGAACCAATCGGATACTTTTTCTCTATGTATTCAGCATAATCCATTTGATGCTGATGATTCTCGTAATAAGTAATCGCCGCTTGTAGTTTCTCGGTAAGATTCTTAGAATGACTTTTTTCTTCTTTGACTTCTTTCATCAGATTTAGCAGTTCTCCTGCTTTTCCTTTTTCATGCTTGAGTTCTCGACAATTTTCAGTCAACCATTCTTTTTGTTTTGACACGGTATTCGGATGCAACGCTTCTGCCAAGGCACCTAAGTAACCAGAGGCATGATAGAAATCTAATATCTGTTCTTCCGTTTGCTTTTCTAAAAACTTCCAATTTGATTCTGCCCCGTCTGCTATCCCGACCAATGTTGCCTCTGGATAACGGTTTTTCGCTCGCTCAATTTCTCTTTCTAATCTTTCTAGAAAACTCTTTTTTCCATACTCTGGTGCCGCACCTAGATAGATTGTAGGTTGACGTTCGCCTTCACTATCGTATAGGGAAACGGTTCCCACCATTGCTTCACGGTAGCCATCCTCACACATCAGCATACAGGTTCCATCTAATCCTATTCCCACTGTTGCAATTTGGCTATCCTCCTTGGGCGGGGCATAACTCCACGCTTCTTCTTTTGCCTGTACCACACTTCCTACTGCTTCACTCAATCTTTGGATATAGGATAGCGCTACTTTTCTACCATGATTTTCTAATAAATCATTTTTCACCTCTTTGCCTGCCATCCCTGACATTTTTGAGGATACCTGTTTTGCCAATAATGGCGTTGATGTTATGATTATCCTTGCTTCTCTTTCTAAGGGGCAATACGTTTTTCCTCAAAGGTGAACGCTGATATACATGACGATTCACTATAACCTCACCATAAGGTGTTTGATATTCTTTCGGTTGCTCTCCCTTACTCTTCCAGATTTCTTCACCGATTTTTAAGGGTGAACCATCTGTATCTAAATATTTCAAGGCTTCTTTGCTGGCGATGCAACCTACTTCGTTTAAGCCTTTTTGAATATTTATTTCTGTATCCAACATTGAACGACTGAGTTCTAATGTTAGTTCTATTTTTATCTTTGAACCCTCTACATTAATTAGTTTTGCTGTCATCATTGTTTCCTCTTTGTCACTTTTCATCTCATGTTAACACTTTTCTTTTCCTTCATCAACTAAAGGTCACACCCCCTCTTTGCCTGCCATCCCTGACATTTTTGAGGATACCTGTTTTGCCAATAATGGCGTTGATGTTATGATTATCCTTGCTTCTCTTTCTAAGGGGCAATACGTTTTTCCTCAAAGGTGAACGCTGATATACATGACGATTCACTATAACCTCACCATAAGGTGTTTGATATTCTTTCGGTTGCTCTCCCTTACTCTTCCAGATTTCTTCACCGATTTTTAAGGGTGAACCATCTGTATCTAAATATTTCAAGGCTTCTTTGCTGGCGATGCAACCTACTTCGTTTAAGCCTTTTTGAATATTTATTTCTGTATCCAACATTGAACGACTGAGTTCTAATGTTAGTTCTATTTTTATCTTTGAACCCTCTACATTAATTAGTTTTGCTGTCATCATTGTTTCCTCTTTGTCACTTTTCATCTCATGTTAACACTTTTCTTTTCCTTCATCAACTAAAGGTCACACCCCATCAGATTTAGCAGTTCTCCTGCTTTTCCTTTTTCATGCTTGAGTTCTCGACAATTTTCAGTCAACCATTCTTTTTGTTTTGACACTGTATTCGGATGCAACGCTTCTGCCAAGGCACCTAAGTAACCAGAGGCATGATAGAAATCTAATATCTGTTCTTCCGTTTGCTTTTCTAAAAACTTCCAATTTGATTCTGCCCCGTCTGCTATCCCGACCAATGTTGCCTCTGGATAACGTTTTTTCGCTCGCTCAATTTCTCTTTCTAATCTTTCTAGAAAACTCTTTTTTCCATACTCTGGTGCCGCACCTAGATAGATTGTATGTTGACGTTCTCCCTCACTATCGTATAGGGAAACGGTTCCCACCATTGCTTCACGGTAGCCATCCTCACACATCAGCATACAGGTTCCATCTAATCCTATTCCCACTGTTGCAATTTGGCTATCCTCCTTGGGCGGGGCATAACTCCACGCTTCTTCTTTTGCCTGTACCACACTTCCTACTGCTTCACTCAATCTTTGGATATAGGATAGCGCTACTTTTCTACCATGATTTTCTAATAAATCATTTTTCACCTCTTTGCCTGCCATCCCTGACATTTTTGAGGATACCTGTTTTGCCAATAATGGCGTTGATGTTATGATTATCCTTGCTTCTCTTTCTAAGGGGCAATACGTTTTTCCTCCTACTGAACGCTGATATACATGACGATTCACTATAACCTCACCATAAGGTGTTTGATATTCTTTCGGTTGCTCTCCCTTACTCTTCCAGATTTCTTCACCGATTTTTAAGGGTGAACCATCTGTATCTAAATATTTCAAGGCTTCTTTGCTGGCGATGCAACCTACTTCGTTTAAGCCTTTTTGAATATTTATTTCTGTATCCAACATTGAACGACTGAGTTCTAATGTTAGTTCTATTTTTATCTTTGAACCCTCTACATTAATTAGTTTTGCTGTCATCATTGTTTCCTCTTTGTCACTTTTCATCTCATGTTAACACTTTTCTTTTCCTTCATCAACTAAAAGTCGCACCCTCCCCACTTTGATTCCATCCCCCACATACACTCGTTTTTCCTTGATTCGATATAGATTTTCATGCTGACTTACCCACTTCGACCATCCCAAGGTCAGTCCTTTGACGTTAAATGCCTTGGATTCAAACCAATGTAGTGCCTGATGGTAGTAGCTCTCTGTTAACCCTAAGGCATTGACATAGCTTGTTATTGCGCTCGGTTGGCTGTTGAGCACTACTCCCCAGGCTAATAGGATAAACCATTGGTACGTTGCTTCTCGGCTAAAGGCGGGACGGAGATTCTCTAGGATTTGCTCTAGTCGCTGACATAGTTGCATAATTGATAGATAGCACTGGCTATCGATTTTCTATATCAGCCAGTTTCGGACATAACGGCACTCTTGGGTATCGCATGTCCGATTTTCTTTTCTCACTTACCCTGCTCGAGAACTTCCCACTGTCCAGTTCTGAAGTAGAGTAGAAAGATTCATTACCAAAAAGTTCATCGCAATTACCGTTTCCGAGGTCTCAGGTAGTTTGGCCATCACTCGACCAAGACTAAATTTCCTCTTTCCCTGTCCGAATTTACCCTCAATGGCATTACGCACTCTTTCATCTGAGCGTGCCTCTTTCTTTTTTTCTTTGCTCACCTCTTTCGGCGGTCTTCCCAATCGGGGACCACTCATTCTTATATCCCTTTCTTTACAATAAGCTCGATTCGCTTTTGTTCGATAGATTTTATCCACATGAACCGATTCCGGATAACATCCTGTTTCCCTTTTATATTCTTCTATTCGCGCTTGTAAATCTCCCGATTCGTTGTAATTATCCCAACTTAATTTGTCTAAGAAGACAAAGCCATTCACATTACTTGCCGATATTTTAGCTCCAAACTCTACTGCTTTTCCCGCTTTTCCACGCACTATTGGACGCACGTGAGGTTGGCTTACACTCACAATTCTGTTTTCTACTTTATTTGTCTTTTTTTCATACATTTCTAACTGTTGCTCATACACTTTTCCTATCGTTACAAGCTCTTCTTGCTCTTTTTTCGTTAGTTTTTCTAACTTTGCTCCCTCTTCTATCATTTTTTCTATATCAGACAAGTTTCTTTTTATATATCCTAGTTGTTTTTTTGTTCCTTTTCTTCTTTCTTTTTTTGACACACGACGTTTTTTTGCTATGGCTAAGTACTCTTTTCTTGCCACTTCCCTATAAGTCCTCGGCTTTTCTTTCCTTTTCTCTTTTATTTCTTCATACAGCTTATCTATTATTTTTTCTGTTTTTTCTCTGGCATCATTCAATATTCCTATATCCGTTGGATATTTTATATCTGCTGGTGTACAAGTCGCATCTAGCAATAACTTTCCTTCATTTTCTTTTTTTTCTGACGCTACACCCGTCGCTTTTTTTTCTATTTCTTTATTAATTTTATTTATTAATTCCATTCCTATTTTTTTACGAAAATGAACCATCATTGACGCATTAAATGCTTCTTTGCTACTATAGCTTTCCATTCCTATAAAGTACTGTAAATAAGGGTTCTCTTTTATTTGTTCTACTGTTTCTCTGTCACTTTTTCCTGAAATTTCTTTGATAATTAGGGCTTGCTGAAAAAAGCTGAAACCTTTACGGAGAAAAATAGTAGGCGAATTAAGAACCGCTAGAATGCACGAAAATAGGGTAGAATGCCTCAAAACCATTGCATTAAGAAGAGAGAAAGCAGATGTACCGAAAGCAACAGTACTCAATTGAAACACCAGAAAACTTGAAAAATCTGTTCGGCGGGCAGTTAGACGAAGAAAATCGTTGGATAGAAATGTCAAAAATGATTCTTTGGGAAGAATATGAGGAAGAATATGCAAAAAACTTCACAGAAAAAAAAGGAGCCCCAGCCAAATCATTTAGAATGGCATTAGGAGCATTAATTATCAAAGAAATTTCAGGAAAAAGTGACAGAGAAACAGTAGAACAAATAAAAGAGAACCCTTATTTACAGTACTTTATAGGAATGGAAAGCTATAGTAGCAAAGAAGCATTTAATGCGTCAATGATGGTTCATTTTCGTAAAAAAATAGGAATGGAATTAATAAATAAAATTAATAAAGAAATAGAAAAAAAAGCGACGGGTGTAGCGTCAGAAAAAAAAGAAAATGAAGGAAAGTTATTGTTAGATGCGACTTGTACACCAGCAGATATAAAATATCCAACGGATATAGGAATATTGAATGATGCCAGAGAAAAAACAGAAAAAATAATAGATAAGCTGTATGAAGAAATAAAAGAGAAAAGGAAAGAAAAGCCGAGGACTTATAGGGAAGTGGCAAGAAAAGAGTACTTAGCCATAGCAAAAAAACGTCGTGTGTCAAAAAAAGAAAGAAGAAAAGGAACAAAAAAACAACTAGGATATATAAAAAGAAACTTGTCTCATATAGAAAAAATGATAGAAGAGGGAGCAAAGTTAGAAAAACTAACGAAAAAAGAGCAAGAAGAGCTTGTAACGATAGGAAAAGTGTATGAGCAACAGTTAGAAATGTATGAAAAAAAGACAAATAAAGTAGAAAACAGAATTGTGAGTGTAAGCCAACCTCACGTGCGTCCAATAGTGCGTGGAAAAGCGGGAAAAGCAGTAGAGTTTGGAGCTAAAATATCGGCAAGTAATGTGAATGGCTTTGTCTTCTTAGACAAATTAAGTTGGGATAATTACAACGAATCGGGAGATTTACAAGCGCGAATAGAAGAATATAAAAGGGAAACAGGATGTTATCCGGAATCGGTTCATGTGGATAAAATCTATCGAACAAAAGCGAATCGAGCTTATTGTAAAGAAAGGGATATAAGAATGAGTGGTCCCCGATTGGGAAGACCGCCGAAAGAGGTGAGCAAAGAAAAAAAGAAAGAGGCACGCTCAGATGAAAGAGTGCGTAATGCCATTGAGGGTAAATTCGGACAGGGAAAGAGGAAATTTAGTCTTGGTCGAGTGATGGCCAAACTACCTGAGACCTCGGAAACGGTAATTGCGATGAACTTTTTGGTAATGAATCTTTCTACTCTACTTCAGAAGACAAAAAGTAAAAAGTTGTAGAGTCGTTTTTCTTGTGAAAAATGGTGTTAATTTTCCTCTCTTTTGTGAGGAGTGATTTGTGTTGACCTTTTTAGACAGAAAGGAACAATATATTAAACAAAATCTGTATTTTGATTTGTTTCCATAAGGATAAGTTATCTATGCTTTTTCAGTCCATACTTCCCTAACCCACATTTCTTTCGTTTTTTGACTTTTTCAGCAAGCCCTAATTAATGCTCCTAATGCCATTCTAAATGATTTGGCTGGGGCTCCTTTTTTTTCTGTGAAGTTTTTTGCATATTCTTCCTCATATTCTTCCCAAAGAATCATTTTTGACATTTCTATCCAACGATTTTCTTCGTCTAACTGCCCGCCGAACAGATTTTTCAAGTTTTCTGGTGTTTCAATTGAGTACTGTTGCTTTCGGTACATCTGCTTTCTCTCTTCTTAATGCAATGGTTTTGAGGCATTCTACCCTATTTTCGTGCATTCTAGCGGTTCTTAATTCGCCTACTATTTTTCTCCGTAAAGGTTTCAGCTTTTTTCAGCAAGCCCTACTTAATACCCAAGGTTGAGGGATATCCAGCCAACTGACTACAATACGGGCAATGTGATGGTAATCCAGCTCAAATCCTGAGAAAAAGCGTTGTAAGCGTTTTTAATGAGAATCCACCAATGCCCGACCTTCAAAACCCAGGGCCAATTCTTTAAGGTTAACCGTTTTCACTTTGAGGAGGGCGAGTAAGAACAAGGCTAGGAAGGAGAGTCTGGCACCATGCCATCCCAAATCCCAAATGGGGTTTTAGGGCTTGTTTCAATGCGTTATATTGGTTCATGGGTTTTCTTACATTACGTTCATCTTCCATGAAACCCCTTTCTCGTATACTTTTCAAGCCTTTTGTCCTGTACTTAGATAAAAATAATGTCTCTTGTAATCCTGATAATTTCTTTTCCCAATTCAATATTGTTGTTTTCGCGTAGCCAAATACTCGGGCTGCTGCATTTAATCCTATTCCTTCCATTCTGGCTTTTAATACTTTTACAATTTCACTTAATGGGGTTTCTAAGCCAGCGATTACGCTACCATAAGTCTCAGCAAAACAAGAACTACATTCTTGACAAATGAACATTTTACGTTCCCCGTTACCTTTCGTTTGATAATAAGAATGTATTTTTACGTTTTCACTATAGCAATGAGGACAGTTTTTCTTGAATAAGGCATCCTCTTTCTCTTGGCACAAGCCAACATCATTCAGGATTTCCATAGAGCTTTTCTTTAATATTGACATTATTTTCTGTTTCCTTCTTCTTTGATATAATGACAATAATAATAGTATAATAAAAACGGGCCGATGTCTAGTCTTAAACTATTTTTCTATTTTCTCAAAGCCTTACACCATAACTTTTTCCAACTTTGATCAGACGATACCAGTTACCCACCTTACAGTCCAGACTATAATTTAATGGAATTAGTCTGGCATTCAGCAAAAGAGTATATTGCGAATAAATTGTTCAAGTCACTTGAGGAATTAGAATCTCTCATCAAAAAACTTCTTAATGAAGGCGGATTGACAATCCGTTGGGGGCGCAAAATCAAAAACAAGGGATCAAGTACTATTGTAGGTTAAACTGATGACAGCTTACCTTTCAAAAAATAAGATGCGTTCGCCCTGGCTCTCAGACTAAGGTCTGAGCAATTATGCGCAAGCTGTTTTCCAGAAAGAAGTTAAGAATGTAAAATCTTCGAGAGAAATTGCTGGGCCCTAGAAGAGTCAGGATGATTAAAGAAATCACTTTGTTTTCTATCTTCCACAATCTGACCTTGATCCATGAAAATAACGCGATGAGCAACCTGTCTTGCAAATCCCATTTCATGGGTGACAACCATCATGGTCATGCCTTCTTGGGCTAGTTCTACCATGACATCTAGCACTTCGCTGACCATTTCCGGATCTAAGGCTGATGTCGGTTCATCAAAAAGCATGACAATCGGATTCATGGCCAAGGCCCGCACGATCGCCACCCGTTGTTGTTGACCGCCGGATAATTGTCCTGGATGTTTCAGGGCTTGATCTTCTAGACCAACTCTTGCTAATAGTTGTTTCGCCTGGGCGATCGCCTCCTGTTTTGGACGTTTTAGAATTTTAATCGGGCCAATGGTCAAATTGTCCAGAACAGAAAGATGGGGAAAAAGTTCAAAATGCTGGAAAACCATACCCACCCGCGATCGCAACTTGGGGAGATTAGTTTTGATTTTACCGACGGAAGTGCCATCTACTAGAATAGTACCCTCTTGAAAAGGTTCAAGGGCATTAATACATTTGATGAGAGTGGATTTTCCCGAACCAGAAGGGCCACAGATGACGACCACTTCTCCTTCCTTCACCTGGGTCGTGCAGTCCTTCAGCACTTGAAAATTTCCATACCATTTAGAAACATGATTAATATCGATCATGGATTGTCTTGGGTGATAATGCTTTACATCGGCAAACAATAACCATTATGGTTTCTAATTCCCCTCGCGCCCAACCGCCCCTCGAATTTATTCCTCCAGCCCTGAATCCCTGGGTTTTAGCCACTTGTCAACGGATTTTACCCCTCTGGCTCCATTGGCAAACGCCTATTGAAAAAGTCACTGGCAAAAATTTGGACATTCTAGTGCGTACTTATGAGCAATTTCAAGCTGGCCAAGTGCGCTTTCTCCTTGCCTTTCGTCATCCCAGTGTCAACGATCCCTACTGCATGGGCTATTTGTTTTGGCAATTGCTACCCCAAGCAGCCAAAGCTCAAAAGGTGGGACTTGATGCTCCTCTCCATTCCCATTTTATGTATGACCGAGGGATTCCTCTCTGGGCGGGAAAAAATATTGCCTGGCTCTATTCCCGCTTAGGCGGAACGTCTATTCAACGGGGTAAATTAGACTTGCCTGGACTGCGATCGGCGCGGGATTTATTGGCAAATAGTCCCTATCCCTTAGCGGCGGCTCCTGAAGGGGCGACCAATGGCCATAATGAGGTGATTAGCCCCCTGGAACCAGGCATTGCTCAATTAGGTTTTTGGTGTGTGGAAGATTTACAAAAAGCGAATCGTTCGGAAGCAGTTTTGCTCTTGCCCGTTGGGATTCAATATTCTTATCTGGAGCCGCCCTGGATTGAAATTGAAACCTTACTCAGCCAATTGGAAGAAGATTGTGGGATAACATCACCGACTGATCATAGCTTAGAAGAACCTAAACTTTATCAACGGCTTTATCATTTGGGAGAAGTGATGTTAGATTTGATGGAAAACTTTTATCGAGATTTCTATCATCAAGATCTGCCAAAAGTTGCTCAATTACAAACACTACTCATCCAAAATTTAGAAACTGTCCAGGCTGAACCTAACCGCCTTTTTGCCCTACGATTACAAAATTTGCTGAATGTTGCTTTGGGAGTAGCGGAACAATATTTTAATATTCATGCTAAAGGGGAACTATCGGAACGCTGTCGTCGTTTAGAACAGGCTGGTTGGGACTATATTTACCGTGAGGATTTAAAGCCTAACAATCCCATCTGTACGGTACAACGAGGTTTAGCCGATCGCCTGGCAGAAGAGGCAGAGTTACGAATGTGGCACATGAGAATTGTGGAAACCTTTGTGGCGGTGACGGGCAATTACGTGCAGGAGAAACCGACCGTAGAACGTTTTGCGGATACCTTGCTGCTGCTTTGGGATGTGATCACTCGTATTAAGGGCGAAAGTGCTTTTTTCCGTCCGAGCCTGGGCAAACAACGCGCTCAAATTACCATTGGGGAACCAATTTCCGTCACTCAGCGTGCCCCGGACTATAAAGCTAATCGTCGGCAAGCAGTAGCTAGGTTAACCCAGGATTTACAGGATTCTCTAGAAAGTTTGATTATTCATTGATTTGCAGTAGGCTTTTAAGTAGGTGAAACTTAAGAATTGTCAAATTCTTTTATCGGCCTCTCCTTCTCTAATTTTAAGTGACTGGTTTCAATTAAATTGAACATAGATTTTGTGCCTGATCTCCTCTACCCATCTTGATAAGGCTACTGTGTACACACATCTAACCGTTAACCTCGTTTTGCCCCCCCGGCCCCCCAACCTTGGGGGGAGATCTGTATCTTTCTCGGTTCAAAGTCCCTCAGCATTGGGGGATTTAGGGGGCTAGATAAGGTTAAACAGAAAACCAAAGACTTGTGTGTACACAGTAGCTTGATAAGAGGGGTGTCCTACGGAAGGAGGGATCTTATAAATTTTAAGACCTACCTACTTAACTAATGGAAATTTTGTCTTGGGAATCATTAAAAACGGCTGAAAAGTGCGCTATTCAAAAAGCGTTTCGGGAAGATTGTCATTCTTTGGATTGGGTTGCACCTCTCAATGTCGAAGAACTATCGGATTTTGTCTGTCAAGTTGCGGCTCAAAAGCAATCTATTTTGCCGATGGGTTCAGGCAGTAAGCTCGGTTGGGGTAACTTGGTTAATCCGGTTAATTACGTTCTCAGTACACGAAAATTAAATCGTTTGGTTGATCATGCGATCGCCGATTTAACCATTACGGCCGAAGCGGGCATGAAATTGGCAGATCTTCAGGCCTTATTAAAACCCCATCGTCAATTTTTACCCATTGATCCCGCCTATTCTGAACAGGCCACCTTAGGGGGCATTATGGCCACTGGTGATACGGGCAGTTGGCGACAACGTTACGGAGGAATTCGGGATTTAGTATTAGGTTTTTCCTTTGTGCGGTGGGATGGAAAAATTGCGAAGGCTGGCAGTCGTGTTGTCAAAAATGTGGCCGGTTACGATCTGATGAAATTATTTACGGGTTCCTACGGTACTTTAGGCATTATTTCTCAGATTACGTTTCGCCTTTATCCCTTACCGGAAACCTCCCAAACCCTTTGGTTATCAGGTCAGGCAGCATCAGTGGCTACATTAGCTCAACAATTTTTAAAATCTGGATTAGCACCAACGGCAGCGGATATTTTATCTTCTGATTTAGCTCAATCACTGCATTTAGGTTCAGAAATCGGGCTATTAGTGCGTTTTCAAAATATTCCCGAAAGTGTTCAAGAACAGGTCAAGCAATTACAAGTCATGGCGGCGGCGATCGCTTTAAATCAACGCAGTTTCATTGAGGAAGAAGAAAGGCAATTATGGCAAAACTTATCCTCCACAATGACTGTCCCTAAATCTGAAGCCGAAATCATCTGTAAAATCGGTGTTATGCCGGAGCAAGCGGTTCATTTTCTTCAGCAATATTCAGGTCTAGGACAAATTCATTTAGCGACTGGATTGGGTCGCTTATCGCTGCCTGAATTGGATTGGCTGCAACTTTCTCCACAACGACTTTTCTGTGAAAAATATCGCGGTTTTCTGACGGTTTTAGCCTCATCAGCTAGTTTGAAGGAGAAATTTGAACCCTGGGGTTACAGTGGCAATAGTCTAAACATTATGCGCCAACTTAAATACAAATTTGATCCGCACCATTGTTTTAGTCCAGGACGCTTTTGGAGTGATCATCCTTTAGATTGATTTTCTCTGTCTAGTTTCCCGCTTGTGCCCTTCTTTTCTGAATTGACGCTGCAATTCTCAGGAAATCGCGATAAACCTCACAAGTCTCAGGAACTCCTAGGCAATATAATGAACCCAAAAGAATTACGACCTTGAGCCTTTGGAGCCTTTCAAGACAATGTTAAGCAAAGTCCCTGCCAAAATTGAAGCGATCGCCGTCCGTGAAATTCTTGATGTTTTTATAATCAAGCTGTATGTTGCGATAGTCAGACGATCGCTTAAAAACGGGGCAAAATATCTTCTAAACAGAGTTGTAAATCAGGAAATAAAGATGAGAAAATATGGGATTTTAAACGATATTGGGTTTGTTGAGACTCTTCTCCCATTAGTTGACACACCGTAAAAGTTGGTTGTTTCGGTTTACCAATAAAGGCAACTCCACCTAACCCCCGATAATCTACAATCCAATATTCTGGAATTCCTAAAAAAGCATATTCCTCAACTTTTCTGGCATAGTCTGTTTCCCAATTGGTACTCACCACTTCTACGACTAATTTAATTGATCTTCCTAGAGTAATAATCGGTTCTCGATGCCAAAATGGTTCGTCGCCTAACACTCTTTCGTCTAACACGATCAAATCGGGACGACGCGCTGTTGCAATCTCAGAAAAGGGACGAATTAGACAGGTACGTGGTATAAACCAAGGCTGCTTATTTTGCAGTAATGCCATGCCAATATAGGCCGCCAATTTACCGCTAACGGTTTCGTGATAACCTGTGGGTTCCATGTCAATTAATTCCCCATCGGCTAATTCGTACTGGGGAGAATCTGCATATTGCTCTAAAAATTCTTCCAGGGTAATTGCTTTAGATACTGTTAACATGAGATGTTACCAAAAGTTGGGAATAATCGTTTATTAAAATGCTTAAAAACTGGTAGGGGTTTGGTTTCCAAATCTATAAATCAACGGACTTAGGAATTAAGCCCCTAGCTTTAATCAAAAGGTTCCGTTGGTAACGTAGTTGAGAGCACTAGCTGACTGGGGATTAGCCAAAACGGCCGTCACGGCACAGAGGGAAACTGCGGATAGGTTCAAGAAGGCGGATGCCGGAAACTTTTTGGTCATTGAGTTTTTCCTTACATAAGATTTTTCATGGGCAAATCGTAGCAAATATTTACGATTGAGACAAGTAGCGGCCTTAGCCCAACCTACCCAATTTTTGAGTGCAATCTGTTTGTGATGGAAAAGGGCGATCGCTGTTTATCCACCAGATAGAGCAATTCTCAGGAAATCGCGATAAACCTCACAAGCCCCAGGAACTCCTAGGCAATATAATAAACCCAAAAGAATTACGACCTTGAGCCTTTGGAGCCTTTCAAGACAATGTTAAGCAAAGTCCCTGCCAAAATTGAAGCGATCGCAGCCCGTGAAATTCTCGATTCCCGTGGCCGTCCGACCGTTGAAGCTGAAGTCAGACTAGAAACCGGAGCCTTTGGCATTGCTCAAGTACCGAGTGGAGCCTCAACGGGCAGTTTTGAAGCCCATGAATTGCGGGATGATGACCCCAAACGTTACGGCGGGAAAGGCGTTTTAAAAGCTGTCCGTAATATTATCGAAAAGATCGAACCGGAACTGATCGGATTAGATGCCTTTGATCAGTTAAGCGTTGACCAGACCATGATCAAGCGTGACGGTACTACCAATAAAAAAGAGTTGGGTGCTAATGCGATTTTGGCTGTTTCCCTGGCCAATGCGAAAGCGGCGGCGGCGGAACTTGAAATTCCCCTTTATCGTTATCTGGGTGGCCCCCTCGCCAATGTGTTACCTGTTCCTATGATGAATGTCATCAATGGCGGAGCGCACGCTGACAATAACGTGGATTTTCAAGAATTCATGATCATGCCGGTCGGAGCCGAAACTTTTGGGGAAGCCCTACGCTGGGGAGCCGAAGTCTTTGCGGTTTTGGGTAAAGTACTAAAAGAACGCAAGTTGTTATCCGGTGGCGTGGGTGATGAAGGGGGTTATGCTCCTAATTTAAAATCTAACCAAGATGCCCTGGATATTCTCATTGAAGCGATTGAAAAAACGGGTTACAAACCTGGAACTGAAATTGCCCTAGCCATGGATATTGCCTCCAGTGAATTCTACAAAAATGGTCAATACACCTACGATGGTGCGCCTCACAGTCCCCAGGAATTTATTGATTATCAAGCTAAGTTAGTCAGTCAATATCCCATTGTTTCGATTGAAGATGGTCTTCAAGAAGATGACTGGGAAAGTTGGAAAGGTTTAACGGAAAAATTGGGAGCAAAAACTCAATTAGTGGGTGATGATTTGATGGTGACAAATCCCATTCGTTTACAAAAATCGATTGATTTGGGCGTTGCTAACGCTATTTTAATTAAGCTCAATCAAATTGGTTCTTTAAGCGAAACCTTGGAAACCATTTCTCTAGCCACCCGTTACAGTTACCGTTCTGTGATTTCCCATCGTTCGGGGGAAACGGAAGATACCACGATCGCTGATTTAGCCGTGGCCACCCGTGCGGGTCAAATTAAAACGGGTTCTCTCTGTCGCAGTGAACGGGTTGCAAAATATAATCGCCTGTTACGCATTGAAGATGAACTCGGCGATCGCGCTGTTTATGCTCCCAAATTAGGCCTTGGCCCCAAACATTCCTAGTTAATCTTAAAGATTAGAAAATTTGGTGGGAATTTACCCACCTTTTTTAAGCAATGGAAAAATTAAAGACAGTAAAACTTGGTACGGGGACAACCAACTTAGTTCTCATCACATCTGTTTCTTCGTGCAACCCCAAAAGTACCACAATGAAAAGTGGCACACAGTTTGCTTGATCTACGCTGTTTATAGGGCATGGTTTAACAATTAAACACCATATATGGCTACATTAAAAAAAAGTGAATGATTTTGTCAAAAAAGATTTACATTTTGTTAAAACGCATTTACATTCCGTTAAAATAAATGTAGGGTTGTAAACTAATTGATTGCTTGTCTCATCCAAAGGCATAATCTAAAATCAACAGAGATTGTTTTCTAAGATACACATACCAATAAAAGAGGTTTATTATGGCAACTCTAGAAAAAAATATACACGATATAGCTAGAGAAGCTAGAGAATGGGTTTCTTCGGAGGAAGGTCAAAAGACTATTGAAAAAGCCCTAAAAGAATCGAAAGAAGTGTTATCTCGTCTTCATCAATCATCAGCAAATAACGCAGAAACACTTAAAAGCCTTGCTTCTCGAAAAATTAGCAATTTTTAATCTTCTGAAAAATATTAGCTCGTTTTATTAGTTTATTTTTGACCTAAAGTGAGTTCAAACTTCAAAGTAGTCGGATACTCTATTGGCGAATTAAAGTCCGTTCTTGCGGGCAATTCCAAGGCTTCTATTCATCTTATAGAGTCAAAGATTTACATCGTGTATTTCGAGGAGTATTTTGATACGCTAAAAGCTCGAACAATTATAGTTGAGTATAACTATGTTGATCGTGATTTTCTAGAGGATTTTGCAGGATATTATGTCAGGTGTTTTCCTGACTATAAAAGGTATTGCACTCGTATTCATTTTTTTGATCGTTCATTTACTGAAGACGACTTCAAGAATCTAATAAGTGCCTGTGAAAATAACTTACTAACTGAAAAAGATTTGCAAGATAGCTACTTGGGCTTTGTTATTGTCAAGCCTCTTCCAAAAACTATTATAGGCCGAACCTGTCTCCGTACTTATCCCAAAAATAATGCGGGAAAGGACGGAGAAAGATTTTTTCCGATTATTCGACAATACAATGTTAACCTTTTCGGTATTTCATTAAATGTTGAAACTCTTGCTTTTCAAGAACAAGATCAAGTAGCCGCCGCTTGTGCAACTAGTGCTTTATGGACTGTATTTCAAGGAACTGGAAAAAAGTTTCAACACTCAATACCATCACCCGTAAAAATAACAGAAAAAGCTTTTCAAAGTTTTCCTTTAGCCACTCGTGCATTTCCTAATCGTGATGGATTGACAGCCGAGATGATGGCTCAAGCAATTAGAGATGTAGGGCTAGAGCCTTTCAGCCTAAACCCACGTGAGGAGTATGTTAGAAAAGCCACATTGTATGCCTATTTGCGCGGACAAATTCCTATTTTGCTCGGATTTACAATATATAAAGTAAATGAGCAGTATCAACGCGATTACACAATTGGAGGACACGCAGTTGCTGTTACAGGATTTCATCTTGGCAGTCAAATAGAACCGCTTATGTCATCAGGTTTTCTGCTGAAAGCTTCTCAAATGGACAAAATTTATGTTCACGATGATCAGGTTGGCCCTTTTTCTAGAATGAACTTCGATAAGATAAAAATTTCTTCGGAAGATTCACCACAAATAGACTCTATTTCTACGTCATGGGGAAGTCAAGGAGGTAATTATAGGGCAGTTATTGAGTTAATATTGATACCTCTTTATCATAAAATTAGGATTCCCTTCGAGGTTGTTTTTGATGCTACTGTAAGATTTAACTGGTTTTTCATTGAAAGTTTAATAATTAACGAAAAAATACCATTTCTTGAAGAAAGATTAGAATGGGATATTTACTTAACAACAGTTAATGACTTAAAATCTGAAATCTTCAATTCTAATGAGATCGAAAGTAAACTACGTTTAGAAGTATTGTCGTATAGTTTGCCTCATTTTATTTGGCGTGCAACAGCCACTCATGAAGGAGATAAAGTTTTAGATTTTCTTTTCGATGCTACTGATATTGAGCAAGGCCAGTTTTTTCTAAGAGCAATTGAATATAATCAGGAACTATCAGAAGTATTGCGAGAAATAGCCAAGTCTCCATCTTTAGAACAGACTTTTCAAACAACCTCAGAAGGAAAAATTATTGAATGGTTTAAACAACAATCGAATGATTAGAGACTTTGTTATGGAAAACTAAAAAATGCGATCGCAATCAAAATCCTTAGATGACATTATTTCCGCTGATTTGGCGGTGGCCACCCGTGCGGGTCAAATTAAAACGGGTTCTCTCTGTCGTGGTGAATCAGAATAGAACTTAAGTCTTGACCGAGTTGAGATATTAATTGCCGCGGCATAACCGCCTTTTTGGGTAAAGCAATAGTTGACCAAAGCTTTTCTCCTGTCGTCCTATAATGAGATCTGGCCAACGGTCTGGGTAAAACTGGTAAGCCGAATTGGTACTGGCACTATATGAATGCTAAGGAGTTTAAGTTCAAAAATGGGAACTATCTGGGAATTAGATTTTTATTCGCGCCCAATTTTAGATGAAGAGCAAAAAAAACAATGGGAAGTATTGATTTGCGAGTCCCCCCAGTCTCCCCGACAGTTACCAGAGTCCCTATTTCGCTATAGCCAATTTTGTCCGAGCAGTACCGTTAACTCTGTTTGGCTCAAAGAAGCGATTAAGGCAGCGATCGCCGAATCAGGAGAAATGCCCCAAAAGATACGCTTTTTCCGACGGCAGATGAATAACATGATCAGTAAAGCCTGTGAGGAGTTAGGGATTCCTCCAGCCCCCAGTCGTCGTACCTATAGCTTGAACCAGTGGCTCAATCAACGTCTAGTCGAATTTTATCCTCAGCAACCAGGCTATGATCCCCAATTAGTCAAAAATACATCGGTTCAATATCCAGCTTTGAATGCTATTCCCCTACCCGATGCGATTCGCGGCGATCGCGGGGATCAATGGGCCTTAGTTAGCTTGGAAGTAGCGGCCTTTGAAGATTTACCCGAATGGGAGATTAGCTTTGGAGAAAGTTTTCCCTTGACCGCCTTTGGTGTCACCCCAGAAACTTCAATTCCAGGCTTAATTCTCTTTTCACCGCGATCGCTGCCCTTTGCCGGTTGGTTGTCGGGATTAGAATTGGGCTATCTCAGCTTCAGCAAAACCCCTCAACCCATGATTCGCCTAGAGACGGGAACCAGTGACAGTTGGATTTTAGCCAATATGACCAATGCCAATACCGTGGCCGAGGCCCAGGGCTTTGAACAACGCAAGGCGCAAGCCCATAATCTCCATTTTCTCGCCATTCAAGATCGTCCTGAATCAGAGTCGTTTGCGGGCTTTTGGCTTCTTCAAGAAGCTGATGAACTCAAATAAAAAGCTAAAACGAGGGAGAATTTTTCTCTAAAGCCTGACAAAAATTATAACCAGGAAGATGACTAAGGGGTCAAAAACAAGTAATATGGATAGGCTAGGGGTACTTTGTTCACAAACAAAAATAGTTCCCCCCCCATCCCATATCCTTGATTAGGAGGTTTAAAAATTCAGGAATGACTCAAGTTGTCGTCGGTCAAAACGAACCCATCGAATCAGCCTTACGTCGCTTCAAACGCCAAGTCGCCAAGGCAGGCATTTATACAGATTTCAAGAAACACCAATTCTTTGAAACACCTCAGGAAAAACGGAAACGTAAGGAAGCCACCCGTAGAAGACAGCGTTCCCGTCGTCGCTAGATGAAAAATGATGTTGAGATGTTAGCCCCTCCCGTTTTGAGAGGGGTTATCTATTATTTAGGATTGACGGGATTTTAACCAATCGGCGATCGCTGGGGGCAGATCTCGTTGGACTTTACCACTGACATACATGCCAATATGACCGACGGGGAAGGATTTAACGGTGTAATCCTCGTTGTTGATGTAATCTCCCAGGGCCAGGGAAGAAGCCGGAGCCACTAAATGATCTTTTTCGGCATAGAGATTGAGGATAGGCATGGTTAAATTGCTAAGATGAACCGGGCGATCGCCGATCACTATTTCCCCCTTAATTAACTTATTCCCTTGATAGAAATCCTTGAGGAATTGGCGATAGGTTTCTCCGGCTTGGTCAGGACTATCAAAAATCCATTTTTCCATGCGGAGAAAGTTAACTAATTTATCTTCACTTTCCATGATTTCTGGCATATCTAAATATTTTTGATAACTTAGCTGTAACGGTTTCAGCATCAAAAATTCTAGATTGAGAAAATCGCCTGGAATATTTCCCAAGGCATCCACCATCAGATCAATATCCACTGCCTCGGCTCCGATGGTGCAACCACCCCTGGCATTTAATAGCGTTTCTGGTTGGTGGAAGTCAACCGGAGCGACCATAACAATCAGATTTTTAACCTTTTCGGGGTAAATGGCTGCATAACAAAGGCTAAAGGTTCCGCCTTGGCAAACCCCCAGTAAATTAATTTTAGGAAGATGATGCCGTTCTCGAATCACATCCACACAGTTATTGATATAGCCATTGAGATAATCATCCAAGGTTAACCAGCGATCGCTGCGAGTGGGATAGCCCCAATCAATGAGATAGACATCAATGCCCAGTTTAAGTAGATTGGCCACCAGGGAACGGTCAGCCTGTAAGTCCACCATATAGGGACGGTTGACCAGGGCATAGACAATCAAAACCGGAATGGCCAGGGGATGTTCAACCACCGGCTTAAAGCGATAGAGAACAATTTTATCTTCCTGATAGATCGCCTCCTTGGGGGTTACACCGATTTGAATATCCTCTTCCGTGAGATTACTCAAATTTTCAATTCCCTTAACCACCTTTTTGGTTAATTCAACATATTCATGGGTGGATTCTTCAATTCGCATTTGCGTTAAAAACGGTAGCATAATTCTCATCCAGTTAATGATAAAAAGCAGAGGAAAAGCCTGATTCTTGAGGGTGTGACCTTTAGTTGATGAAGGAAAAGAAAAGTGTTAACATGAGATGAAAAGTGACAAAGAGGAAACAATGATGACAGCAAAACTAATTAATGTAGAGGGTTCAAAGATAAAAATAGAACTAACATTAGAACTAAGTCGTTCAATGTTGGATACAGAAATAAATATTCAAAAAGGCTTAAACGAAGTAGGTTGCATCGCCAGCAAAGAAGCCTTGAAATATTTAGATACAGATGGTTCACCCTTAAAAATCGGTGAAGAAATCTGGAAGAGTAAGGGAGAGCAACCGAAAGAATATCAAACACCTTATGGTGAGGTTATAGTGAATCGTCATGTATATCAGCGTTCACCTTTGAGGAAAAACGTATTGCCCCTTAGAAAGAGAAGCAAGGATAATCATAACATCAACGCCATTATTGGCAAAACAGGTATCCTCAAAAATGTCAGGGATGGCAGGCAAAGAGGTGAAAAATGATTTATTAGAAAATCATGGTAGAAAAGTAGCGCTATCCTATATCCAAAGATTGAGTGAAGCAGTAGGAAGTGTGGTACAGGCAAAAGAAGAAGCGTGGAGTTATGCCCCGCCCAAGGAGGATAGCCAAATTGCAACAGTGGGAATAGGATTAGATGGAACCTGTATGCTGATGTGTGAGGATGGCTACCGTGAAGCAATGGTGGGAACCGTTTCCCTATACGATAGTGAAGGCGAACGTCAACATACAATCTATCTAGGTGCGGCACCAGAGTATGGAAAAAAGAGTTTTCTAGAAAGATTAGAAAGAGAAATTGAGCGAGCGAAAAACCGTTATCCAGAGGCAACATTGGTCGGGATAGCAGACGGGGCAGAATCAAATTGGAAGTTTTTAGAAAAGCAAACGGAAGAACAGATATTAGATTTCTATCATGCCTCTGGTTACTTAGGTGCCTTGGCAGAAGCGTTGCATCCGAATACCGTGTCAAAACAAAAAGAATGGTTGACTGAAAATTGTCGAGAACTCAAGCATGAAAAAGGAAAAGCAGGAGAACTGCTAAATCTGATGAAAGAAGTCAAAGAAGAAAAAAGTCATTCTAAGAATCTTACCGAGAAACTACAAGCGGCGATTACTTATTACGAGAATCATCAGCATCAAATGGATTATGCTGAATACATAGAGAAAAAGTATCCGATTGGTTCAGGTGTTACGGAAGCAGCTTGTAAGACGTTGGTCAAACAACGATTATGTTGTTCAGGGATGCGATGGAAGGAAAAAGGAGCAGGAATTATTTTGAGCCTACGAGCTTTGGTATTGACCAAGGAACGATGGAGTCAATTTTGGGCAAAACTTGATCAATATGGGTTCCCTGTAGAACCCTGATTACAACAGCTTTTATCAACTAAAGGTCGCACCCGATTCTTGATTAGCCTGGGCATTAGGAAGGATCGGCTGAAATCTGGGATTCAACGGATTCAATTTGTGCCAATTGCTTCTTGAGTTGTTTAACTTCTTTGCGAAGAGAATAGATATTTTGATGAACTTCATCAATTTCGCTGCGAGTCGGTAGATTCATCAACTTCATCCACTCTTCCATCAAGATCTGTTGTTGCAGACGATAGCTGTTGAGCTTATTGATAAAGTTTCCCCGTATGCGCAGATTGTCGTCCTGACGGAAGGTTTCCTCAAAAATGCGATCGGCGATAACACTGGAAATTTGCTGGAATTCCCGCCAATCCGTAATTTTTTTATCCTGTCCGTAGAGGGTAACTAACTCCTGCATGAGGGCTTCTAGGGAACGATATTGAACATCGGCAAGCACAATTTGATAATCAACACTGGCTCGGTACAGTTCCGTCCACACATCAAAGGTTTTCAGTAACTTGCCATTAATCTCACGGGTGGGCCCCAACAGAGGACTTTGCATTAAACTGCCAAAGGTTTCCTCGTAGAGCAAATTCCAATAGAGATTATTGAGTTCTAGCCAGGGCTTATTGCTTCCCGTCGTGGTTTGACTGAGGGGCTGGAGTGATGCGGTAACGGAATCTAGCCAAAGTTGATTGAATTTTTGTACTTCTTTGAGATACATTTGCCAGAGTTCACTCACATCCTGGGTAACTTTGCCAGAAGCGATTGCGGACTGTTGGAGTTGCTGCTGAACCTGGGCAAGATATTGACCCAATAATGGCTGCCAATTTTGTCCCGCCTCAATTTTCGGAAAAAGTTCTTGCCAGGTGTTGAAGGACGTTTCTAGGAGACGAGCGTATAGAGCTTGATTCGTGAGTATTTGTTGACTAAAGTGTTGAAATGCGGGCTGACCTTGCTCAATGGGGTTAGGGATATTAGGCTTACCCATCAGATCAAACCAGTTTTTCCACATCTGAGTTCCTGTTTCTAGCCAAAGTTTGCCGAAGGGATTGGCCATTTCCGTCCAAGGGTTAGTATCTTGTTGCATAATGTTAACGCTACCTTGCTGACTTTGCCTTTCTATCTATTATGACTTAGAACTAGAATTTTGCTTATAAAATTAAGTCAGGAAACAGTGAGTCAAGAAAGCTAAAGAAAAAGTTAAAAATTCAGTCTCAGTGGATGGGTAAGATATTGCAAAAACTTCTCGATTAATCCTTTGCGAAAATTGGGGAGAGGTCGTTTTTTATGATTAAATGACTATTATTTTTCTCATTTTCTATACAATTCTTTCAGTACGTTAACGCATCATTTCAAGCAACCCTTACGCACCCAAATAATGAAGTAAATGCGACGTTTTGTAGTTTATTGGTATAGATTTGATAGTGACAACCTGCTTTCCTTTTGATATTGTATCACAGAGAGATAAGCCTTGAATCGCCGCTCTCCCTAATCAAGTTGTCCTAGAAGGACAGGGCTTTAAACCAATTTTTCTGGTA
Organism: Woronichinia naegeliana WA131; assembly: GCA_025370055.1. Classification (NCBI taxonomy): domain Bacteria; kingdom Bacillati; phylum Cyanobacteriota; class Cyanophyceae; order Synechococcales; family Coelosphaeriaceae; genus Woronichinia; species Woronichinia naegeliana. The sequence continues at coordinate 3,844,028 of CP073041.1, forward strand.
AGCTGAACGTTATTATCAAGCCAAAGCCTGAATAAAAAAGTTTTGTACTAAATATCGTTGTCTGTCCAAGCAGCCCTCTATGGTTATCACCCCCAATCGTCTTACCCGCTTAATTGTCTGTAGTCTCATCGGTTGGACAGTACTTGTTGTTATTGCTCCAGGGCGAGTAACAAAGCCGATCGCCCTAGGATCCCTATCCGTTTTGGCCCAAAGCCCTACCCCCAATGACCTAGGCTCAAACACCAAGCCTGAACCTCTATCGCCGGAAGTCAGAAAACAATACAATCTCACCATGCAATCGGGTTATGGGGCTGCTCAATCTCGTCGTTATGCTGAAGCCCGTCGATTTTTCCAAGAAGCCTTGAAGTTGAACCCCAATGATATTTATGCTCGGCAGGCACTATTTAATATAGACACTTATCAAGTCATCAACCAGCAACAATTTCCGCCCCTCTGGTTATTATTGCTAGGCGTCATGGTGATGATGATTGCTTTATTTGGCATTTTTTTGCTTATTTTCCATCAATCCCAGCAACATTTCTTAAGGGAAGTCCTGGAACGTCGTCAACAACTTGAACCTTTACAGCAATCACTACAAGCTGGGGAATTGAAAGCAACCGCAAATACAACTCAATCCCAGACTCCCGCACCTCTTCCCCTTACGCCCCTCATGCCTTCTCTGAGTTCTGAGGAAAACAATCTCCCTCTGCAAACAACCCAACGGATCCGTAAAACAGAGTTTGTGGAGCAACTAATTACGGATTTAAGTACAACCGATGCCCGAAAACGACGTAAAGTCATTTGGGAATTGGCTCAAAAGGGGGATTCACGGGCCGTTAAGCCCTTAGTTGACTTAATGATTAGTACTGATTCCCAAGAGCGGAATTTAATTCTAGAGGCCCTATCTCAGATCAGTACACGCACTCTAAAGCCGATGAATCAGGCCTTAGCTCTATCTTTGCAGGACAAAAATCCTCAGGTACGAAAAAATGCGATCCGAGATTTAACCCGTCTCTATGATTTAATGTCTCAAATTAGTCAACAGCTTTCCTTTGCAGTTCATGACCACGATAGTGGGGTTCAAGAAACGGCTCAATGGGCGATGGATCAGTTAAATTTACAAAATCCTTCCCGATTAGGTATGTTCAATCGCAGCAATCTCAGTACAGTTGATCCTAGTTTGTCAGAAGGCTCAGAGGGCTAGGGTCACTGTAGAACTCAGACACTAAATACCAGTGGTCGAAACCATTGCAGCCATAAGAGGTTCAGGCGTAACGTTAAAGGGTAAGCGATGAATATCGGAAGTAGATTGACAGGTGAACTCAGCAATTTGTCGTAATTCCGTCATAGTGATTGCTCCCATACCCAGCTCCTCTAGGGTTTTCGGTAGGCCAATCTCACCATAGAATTTGAGTAATTGTTGACGGGAGGAGAGGGCCAACTGATTCTCCGCCAGCAATTCCTCTAGTCGTAGTTGTACTAAAATACCGTAGGCTACCTTTTCCCCGTGCAAAGCATGATGGGCTAAGGGCAATTGAGTTAAACCATTATGAACGGCGTGGGCCGCGACCGTCCGACAATTTGCGCCACCTAATCCCCCAATCACTCCCGCTAATAAAACTGTTGCATCAACAACTTCCCGCCAGATTTGACTGCCTGGATTTTGTAGGGCTTCCGCCGATTTTTGTAATAACAAGTCCCGTAATACCCTGGCCTGTTGAACGGCTGCAATGGTTAAGGTATCAGAGGAATGGCCACTGCTGACGGAGGCTTCATACCATTTGGCGATCGCATCCCCAATACCGGCAATGAGCATTCGTTGAGGGGCCGTTTGCACCAATTCATAGTCGAGGATTAGAAGGTCGGGACAACGGCGTAGGGGGACATCATACTGAAAAGCTCCGGCTTCACTATAGACATTAGACAGAGCCGTCCAGGCCGCACAGGTAGCACCGGCGGTGGGAATCGTTATAACCGGTAATTGGGAAGCGTGGGCCACCAGTTTAGCGGTATCAAGAGCCTTGCCACCACCAATACCAATAATCAGATCCGCTTGGTGATTTTTAACGGCGGCTTGCAGATGGGCAAGGGAAGATTCGGAACAATCAGGAGCATAACTTTGGGCTAAGGCTGTTAATTGCTGAGACTCAAACAGCTTAGTGAGGGATTTTTGGACTAAATCCAGCGTCATTTGTCCCCCAATCACCAACGGTCGTTTCCCCAGAGCCGCGATCGCTTTTCCCGTTTCCCCTAGGGGCGATCGCAAGACCAAGGCCGGTGCCACATTCAAATTTGCAGATAAGGCGGTTACTGGAGAGACAATTTTGGCTGATTTTGCGACCATGTGTTAGCTTCCTGTCCTTTTTTAGATTCAATAATAGTGTGGGAAAAATACTTAACTTTTTTCAAGATAACAAACTTTGCTCTTTCCTGTTATCATCCACTAGGTTAGTTTTCTCCTCATTATCTAACGTTTTTAATGAGGGTTCTATCCCACATATAATGTACTTTTAAACATTCTAGAGAGTTTGAACTTACGTTTTTCTCACTCAATCTCTACTCTTAAAATAACAGCTTAATAGATCGTTACAATAAAAATTAGAATTCGCAAAAAAAACAAGAGAAAATAAGGGTAGTTTAAGTTCGATCCTCCCCTAGGGACATTTTCTCTAGCGCGGTTTCAATAATGTTAATACCCGCACCAGGCAGACAGGAATTTTCGCTAATATAGCGTTTCCAAGCCTTATTACGGGGTTGACCACTAAATAGATTTAATAGATGCCGACTAATACTATGTAATTTCAAGCCTTGATGCACCCAATGATCGATATAGGGCAACATGCTCGCAACAATTTCGGAACGAGTGGGCGGCATCCGATCTTCCCCGTAAATATCGCGATCAACGGTGGCGAGAAGGTAGGGATTATCATAGGCCGCACGACCAATCATCACCGCATCAACGGCTTGCAGATGGTCTTTAACTTGCGCGATGGTAGTAATGCCGCCATTAATTTCAATGCAAAGTTGAGGAAAGTCTTGTTTCAGTCGATAAACCAGGTCATAACGAAGCGGTGGAATGGTGCGATTTTCCTTGGGACTTAGACCCGTTAACCAAGCTTTGCGAGCGTGGACAGTAAAGCGTTGACAACCGGCTTCGGCCACTATTTGCACAAATTCGGCCAGCTTTTCGTAACTATCTCTGTCATCAATGCCAATTCGATGTTTGACGGTAATCGGGATGGAAACGGCTTGCTGCATTTTGGCCACACAGTCGACCACTTGTTGAGGTCGCGCCATTAGACAAGCTCCAAATTGTCCATTCTGAACGCGATCGCTGGGGCAACCCACATTGAGATTAATTTCGTCGTAACCCCAATCCTGGCCAATCTGGGCACATTCGGCTAAGGTTTTGGGATCGTCGCCTCCCAATTGCAAGGCCAGAGGTTTTTCCTCTGGGGAAAATGCCAATAATTTCTGGCGATCGCCCCTTAAAATGGCTGCGGTGGTAATCATTTCTGTATAGAGCAAGGTTCGACGGCTAATCTGTCGCCAAAAATAACGACAATGGCGATCGGTATAGTCCATCATCGGAGCCGCACTTAAAGGATAACAATCAAGATATTTCATTAGACCTCTTGCATAAATATTATATGTTACAATAAAGGGTTAACTAAAATACGTTTTATACAAACAGTGGCATAAATTTACCGTATAAAAACAGAAAATGCTATCGTGAAAGTGGAAACTAAAATCACTCATCGTAATTTAATTATGGAATATAGCAAGGCAAGAAAACTATCAGCAAATCGATTCAAGAGACTGACAGGGGTTCAAAAACCGACATTTAAGCGAATGGTAGAGTTGGTCAAAAATGAGGAGAAAAAAAAAGAAGGTTGGTTGTCCGTGTAAATTGAGAATAGAAGATCAAGTTTTAATGGCCCTTCAATATTTAAGAGAATATAGAACACAGTACCATATTGGAACAGACTGGGGAGTATCAGAATCAACGGTGTGTCGTACAACTCAGAAAATCGAAAATAGCTTAATTCGCTCAGGAGTATTCAGTCTACCTGGAAAGAAAGAGTTACGTCAAAAAGGGACAGAAGAAAAAGTAGTGGCAATTGATGTAACAGAGAGTCCGATAGAAAAACCAAAAGAAAATCAGAAAAATTATTATAGTGGGAAGCAAAAAGAACATACATTAAAGACGCAAATAATTGTTGACCTAAAAAGCCAGAAAATCATCTGTCTAGCGAGTGGTAAAGGGAGAGTGCATGACTTCAAGCTATTCCAAAATAGTGGAGTAAGAGTAGGAGATTTGATAAAAATGATAGCGGACAAGGGATATCAAGGAATTGCCAAAATTCATAAATGAAGTGAAACACCGATTAAGAGAAAAAAGGGTAAAAAATTAAGTAGGGCTTGCTGAAAAAGTCAAAAAACGAAAGAAATGTGCAGCAATTCCAAATTCAAACGGTAACATAGGATACAGACATGATCTTGTTTTTATGGATGCAAGAGATATTAACCTAATCTCTGAGTTTTTTTGCATTCCCTCCTCCAATCTCGGTCTCTTAGAGAGTCAGTAACCTGCAAACAAACTTGATCAATCACTAAATAGAGCATTACATTGATTCTAAATATTGGCATTAAACCCCTTGACCGTAAGCACTTCAGGGATTTTGTATCTTTAGCTACATTCTGAATTTGGAATTGCTGATTGATGACACGCCCTAAAATTTCTTTCAAGTCGGTTTCAACAATCGTTGGTGGCATAGTTTATGATTCCCTTAGAGATTTTTTGAATGGATTGGAAGAAGTTAGCCGCTTTTCCTTGTCTTTGGCTTCTTTTCTTTCAAAACGGAGATATAGCAGTTGGGTGAACTATCCCTTATTGGATTTAGGAAGCCTGTTGATTTAACCATTGTCGTTGTAATTTAGCCATCCACTTTTTTGAGCCAAATACCCCCATCAATAAATCAGGGATACTCAAATCAGCATCTAAATTTTCCCAGTGTAAAGCATCTCCCGATGGAGTCAATTCCACCCTGGCTAAATCCTCTGGACTGGCTTCTGTTAATCCTTGGGCGATCGCTGGCGGAAAACTGAAAATAGACCCATTTTTTAAATGAATAACAACTAAATAGTTGGTCGCATCATACATCGCAGAAACTGCTCTAGGTTCACTCATATTAGCGATTTTGGCCGCCGTTTGAGCTTGGGTAAACTGCTCCCTAAAAGCCAGGTCATCAAACGTTGTGTTATCCATGAATATCTTCCCACTGGGTTAAAAAAACTGAGGCATTCTCTTTGACTATCAAAAGAGCTTGTTTGGCCTCCTTTGCGGTCATGCCCTCTACTCGAATCATTAAGGGATAACGTTGATCGAGGTTTTGCCCGTATCCCCTGCACTTCAAAATAATTAATCTCAAATAGCAAAAAACTCCAGTATCCTAGAAGGTATCTTACGCCAACCAAATACTCGGAGTTTTTGTGCCTGACCAACTCAATATCGGTCAAAAATCTAATGTTCCCATTGTATCTTTTATTCATCAAGATGGATATACATTCTTAGAATCCCTCTCTGAAAAAGATAAGCCTTGGGATAAGCATCGGAAAAATGCCGACATCATCTCTAATTATTACAAGCAAGGGGGAATGGATTCTCACGCCGAGAGGGTTTCCCTTTGCTCTCAATTACTAGAATTCAAACTGGTTCCCGATAATAAGACAGGTCAACAGAGGTTAAAGTTGGCTTCTGCTAAATTCTGTCGGGTTCGCCATTGTCCGATCTGTCAGTGGAGACGATCGCTCCGTTGGAAGGCAAAAGCCTACGAGAATCTACCAAAGGTAGTTACTGATTATCCTGATGGGCGTTGGATTTTTCTGACGTTGACCATGAAAAATTGTGAGTTGACCGATTTAAGAGAGACATTGCATCATCTTAATCAGTCTTTTAGACGGTTAACCCAGTTGAAGGCATTCCCTGGGATAGGTTGGATAAAGTCGGTTGAGATTACAAGGGGACGCGATGGGCAATCAGCACATCCTCATCTCCATTGTCTAATCCTGTTGAAGGATAGCTATTACAAGGAAGATTATCTATCCAAGACTGATTGGATCGCTTTATGGAAGCAATGCCTTCGAGTTGATTATTCTCCAATTCTGGACGTAAAAGCTGTTCAGGCTGAAAGTTCACCAGTGGGGTTGATTGCGGAAATCTTAAAGTACCAGTGCAAGGAAAGTGACCTTGTGGCTGATTGTGATTGGTTTTTGGAGTATGTTAAACAGGTACATGGTACAAGAGCAGTCGGGGTTGGCGGTGTTCTTCGGGACTATTTCAGAGAATTAGAAGAGGAGCCAGAGGATTTAATTGGCCATGATGAGGAATCAACGGAAGAGACTGAAGGCCCGTCTCTCTATTTTCGATGGAATAGGAAAATCAAAAAATATGTCATGGTTACGGCGACCGCGATAGGGATTGTCTGTAAGATTCCCGAAAAGGGATATGACGACACCACCTAACACCACTAAAACATGACTCTTTCTATACTCTAAACGGCTAAAAAATGGACTTATAAAAAAGGACTAAAATCCATTGCTAATAAGGCTTTTAGCCATTTTGAAAAAGTTAAGTTCTAACCCGTTCAGAGTATAACACTGGCTTTATCCATGTATTTCATGGATAATTTTTGCTATACTTTACCATGTATTACATGACATTTTCCATTACTTATGATAATGATGGTGTAACATAGTCAATATAGGAGAAAGAAAATGCCTAGAGGTGGTAAGCGTGTTGGCGCAGGAGGAAAGTTTAAGTGGAATCACGGGAAAACAAGAGTTATCAGGGTTCCCGATTCACTCGCTAATGATATTTTGGAGTTCGCTAGGCGATTAGACGCAAGCGACTATGATTGTGTTACAGAGACAAAAATCATTGATTTGTCAGGGGTGTCAGTTTTCACAAAGAATGGCAAGTCCTGTATATTTCTCAGTGATCTACTATTTTTGGGTTATGAGATTAAGCCAGATAAATTAACGGAAAGAATTATCTCTGAAGCTTATAAAGACCAGTTAATCAAAGGAATTTAGAGTATGAACACTAGAATTAAGACTATAGAGCGCAAAATTGAGGGAATTGCCATATATCAGCGAGAAACAGATGGATATGTCAATGCAACCCAGATATGTAAGGCACATCTGGAGATAACGGGAGAGAGAAAAGATACGTCCAATTGGCTACAAACAAAAATGGCACAGTCCGCCATCAATAAGCTTTCTCTCGTTACAGGAATTCCTGTAACGGAATTAATAGAGGTAAAGCAAGGTGGCAAATATCAGGGGACATGGATACATCCCCGTCTTGCTGTTCGTTTTACGATGTGGGTCAACGATGATTTTTCTTTGTTCGTAGAAGACTGGATTCATTCTTGATTGGGTTCTGGCTATACTCCTGCTCAGATGGAAGCAGATATAGACAGGATTGCTATGCGTGATAAATTGAAAAATTCTAGCAGGACAGCACTGACAGATCAGGTAAAGTCGTTTTTAGAGGCATCCAACCAATACAACCCACGTTCTAAAGAAACAGGGATATTCTTTGGACGAGTCCACAACGAAGTCAATCTTGTTCTTACAGGAGAGAAGGCTTCTGACATGAGGCAAAGGCTGGAGTCTTCTTTAGGTAGGGCTTGCTGAAAAAAGCTGAAACCTTTACGGAGAAAAATAGTAGGCGAATTAAGAACCGCTAGAATGCACGAAAATAGGGTAGAATGCCTCAAAACCATTGCATTAAGAAGAGAGAAAGCAGATGTACCGAAAGCAACAGTACTCAATTGAAACACCAGAAAACTTGAAAAATCTGTTCGGCGGGCAGTTAGACGAAGAAAATCGTTGGATAGAAATGTCAAAAATGATTCTTTGGGAAGAATATGAGGAAGAATATGCAAAAAACTTCACAGAAAAAAAAGGAGCCCCAGCCAAATCATTTAGAATGGCATTAGGAGCATTAATTATCAAAGAAATTTCAGGAAAAAGTGACAGAGAAACAGTAGAACAAATAAAAGAGAACCCTTATTTACAGTACTTTATAGGAATGGAAAGCTATAGTAGCAAAGAAGCATTTAATGCGTCAATGATGGTTCATTTTCGTAAAAAAATAGGAATGGAATTAATAAATAAAATTAATAAAGAAATAGAAAAAAAAGCGACGGGTGTAGCGTCAGAAAAAAAAGAAAATGAAGGAAAGTTATTGTTAGATGCGACTTGTACACCAGCAGATATAAAATATCCAACGGATATAGGAATATTGAATGATGCCAGAGAAAAAACAGAAAAAATAATAGATAAGCTGTATGAAGAAATAAAAGAGAAAAGGAAAGAAAAGCCGAGGACTTATAGGGAAGTGGCAAGAAAAGAGTACTTAGCCATAGCAAAAAAACGTCGTGTGTCAAAAAAAGAAAGAAGAAAAGGAACAAAAAAACAACTAGGATATATAAAAAGAAACTTGTCTGATATAGAAAAAATGATAGAAGAGGGAGCAAAGTTAGAAAAACTAACGAAAAAAGAGCAAGAAGAGCTTGTAACGATAGGAAAAGTGTATGAGCAACAGTTAGAAATGTATGAAAAAAAGACAAATAAAGTAGAAAACAGAATTGTGAGTGTAAGCCAACCTCACGTGCGTCCAATAGTGCGTGGAAAAGCGGGAAAAGCAGTAGAGTTTGGAGCTAAAATATCGGCAAGTAATGTGAATGGCTTTGTCTTCTTAGACAAATTAAGTTGGGATAATTACAACGAATCGGGAGATTTACAAGCGCGAATAGAAGAATATAAAAGGGAAACAGGATGTTATCCGGAATCGGTTCATGTGGATAAAATCTATCGGGTACATCCCGGATAAAGTAGTACATAGAATCTGGGGTAAAATGGAAAAAAACTGATGAGCGAAAAAAGTATGTTACCGATTCCCCCAGAAGAAAAAGCACTGTTAAAACAGCATCTCACCGAATCAGCCCGTATCTTGCGCAAATATACGGAACCAGAGAAACAGAAGGACTTTGGAAGCATCGAAGTAGAAGTCAGAACCCAGATGTTAGAAATTGTGGGGCCAACAATGGGGGAGTTTTTTTTTCAGAAGGGGGAAAAAAACGGTCTGGAAACAAGCGAAAAATCAAAACCCTAGTCGGAGAAGTGGAAATAAGCCAAAAACAAGCCAGAAAACTAAAGGTGTCGCCAAAAATCGTCTTAAGTCCAGGTTTAGAGAAATGCTGTCTAAGAGCCAGTGCGAAAACATCCTACCAACAAGCAGAAGAAGATATAGAGGAGTTGATGGGGATAAAAGTAGGACATAGCAGTTTACATCGCTTGGTAGAACGGACAGAACTGCCCTTAGCTCAAGCTCAGTCAGAGAGTGCGGGGGTCAGTATAGATGGGGGAAAGATTTGTCTGCGGGGCGAGGAGAAGGAAGGGGGACAGTGGCGAGATTATAAACTGGTGAGTCTTCATGGCAATGTCTGTGAAGCCTTTTTCCAAGACCCAGAGGGCTTAAAGAATTGGAGCAATGTTCAACCTTTGTCCCCAATAGTGACCTTTTTGGGAGATGGTCATCCCGCAATCTGGAATGCGGTAGAGAGTTTCGCCACTCAATCGTGGCTGATACGACGAGAGGTGTTGGATTGGTATCATCTCAAGGAGAATCTGTTCAAAGTGGGTGGCTCTCTCAAACGGCTAGAAGCAGTGGAGCATTTACTGTGGCGGGGTTTTGTGAACAAGGCAATAGATGCGTTTGATGGAGTCAAAAGCAAGAGGGCAAAGAATTTTCAAGCCTATTTGACGAAGCATTATCAGCGTATCCCTGATTACCAATACTATCAACAGCTTGGTATTGTGATTGGTTCTGGTGATGTGGAGTCTAAGATTAAACAGGTGGGAGCTAGGGTTAAATTGTCGGGAGCACGTTGGCATCTTCATAATGTTTCTCGTATTCTTCGGCTACGATGTGCTTATCTCAATCACTCTCCTCTTTTGAGTGTCAATGTATTATCTTAAGTGGGATGCACCCAATCTATCGAACAAAAGCGAATCGAGCTTATTGTAAAGAAAGGGATATAAGAATGAGTGGTCCCCGATTGGGAAGACCGCCGAAAGAGGTGAGCAAAGAAAAAAAGAAAGAGGCACGCTCAGATGAAAGAGTGCGTAATGCCATTGAGGGTAAATTCGGACAGGGAAAGAGGAAATTTAGTCTTGGTCGAGTGATGGCCAAACTACCTGAGACCTCGGAAACGGTAATTGCGATGAACTTTTTGGTAATGAATCTTTCTACTCTACTTCAGAAGACAAAAAGTAAAAAGTTGTAGAGTCGTTTTTCTTGTGAAAAATGGTGTTAATTTTCCTCTCTTTTGTGAGGAGTGATTTGTGTTGACCTTTTTAGACAGAAAGGAACAATAGATTAAACAAAATCTGTATTTTGATTTGTTTCCATAAGGATAAGTTATCTATGCTTTTTCAGTCCATACTTCCCTAACCCACATTTCTTTCGTTTTTTGACTTTTTCAGCAAGCCCTAGGTAAGCCTGTTAGTGAAAATGAATTACTTCGTGATTATTTTCCTATTACTGATTTGGCTGATTATGCTGCGATTTGTCAGACAGCAGCAAACAACATAGAAAACGGGATGCACCCCATAAACGCCATAAAAATGGCCGCCAAGCAAGTTTTGCCTCCGAACCATGTTCCAAATCCAATTGACTTTACTGAAAAAATAAGTTTTGCAAGGTATCGCTTAGAGCAAGCTAGACGAGGACGGTTCTATCTTGAAGATGAAAAATAATAAATAATCAAGTAATACATGGATAGTGCTATCCTTTCGGTAATCAATCCTCTGACTTTCATGTATTACTCGGTATGACCCGCATTCGTGGTGACAACGGTAAATTTATTCAAAAGTCTAATGAGCTTCGTCCTGTCAGAAGCATTCGGGCGACAGATTCAACATGGGAAATGCTAGGAAATATAGCCGACAAACAGCGTATTACAAGGGCAGATTTGATTGAACATTTTGCATTAAACCATGTATTACATGAGAGTTTGGAAAAAGAAAACGAGAAACTGAAAGACGAGATGGCAGTATTGCGACTTCAGCTATCGGACATGGAGGGTAAGACTTCTTTCTCTAATCATGGAAATCCTCAACAACTAGATATGTTTTCAGGTATTAAGCAACTTGATCGTGATCTGCTACATCAGCTTCGAGATCGGGTTCTTGGGATGAAGATTTTGTCGGTTGGGGAACAATCCAAGTATTACAAGGAGACCGTAAAGGTGCTTAATAAGTTTATTAGCCTCCTGTTGAAAGAACTCTAGCCTTTTGCCATGTCTCTTTGATGCGGATCGAGACCTGTTTAAGTAGTTCGTTTCTCGTAGTCAAGGGAGTGTTGTAGTGAAGTCCTAGACCTTCAAAAGTCTATTCTGGTAGTCGCCAAGCTCTGTACTTCCCCCGATATGTCGGTTGGAAAACTCATTCAGGAATCTGCGATAATCAGGACAATACGCTCTGGTGGAGACCAACGTAGGAACCGACATAGAGCCTCCATAGTCCGTAGCCACTCGGCAGGAGGCTTGTCAATATTTGCTTCTTTACCGCCAAATTTACACCGCATTTGGCGGCCTTTAGCGCGTCAGCGCGACTAGACGAAAAATTGTTGGCATTTTATCAATTTAACAGGACTGGCTAAACCACGATTAAAAGCTGAGTTTTGATTCTTCAACCTGCCAGACCAATAATAGTTTTATTTTAGCATTGGTGAAAAACAGAGATCGCTATCTCGTTTTCCTTGATCGCCGATTAGAGTTTTGGCATAATTCCCAAATATTTAGCCGCCCCGCCCAAAACAAGATCGCTTACCTAGTCCAGAGACTTTCTCATCTACGAGGCTGATTTGTCCTGATAGCTTTTCATCTACGAGACTGATTTGTCCTGATAGCCTTTCTTCCATTCGGGCCTGATTGATCTTAAGGTCGATTAGGTCTTCTCGAATATCCTTAAGGTCTTTTTGGATACTACCTAAAATTTCTTTCAAGTCGGTTTCAACGATAGTCGGTGGCATAGGTTATAATCCCTATAGATTGTGCTTGAATGGATTGGGAGGAGTGGACAATAGCCCTATTTTAGCATTGGTGAAGAAGAGCAATGGCTTAATAGGTAATAGTACTCAGGCTCGGCACAAACTAAACAATTACATTAAAAACCTTTCTACTCAGACTTTTAAATGAATAGAGGCAAAAGTTGTGAAAGGGTTATGAAAAGTTTGTGTAAAAATTATGCAAAAAATGTATTAGTGAATACATTCATTTTTAATTATTCATAGTATCATCCAAAGGTGTGATTACTTAGAAAAAATAAACCAAAGTATTCGTGTATTTATACTCTAAACGGCTAAGAAATGTACTTCCCGCAAAAAGGGCTGAAATCCTCATCTGATAAAGATTTTAGGCATTTTCAAAAAGTTAAGCTCCAACCCGTTCAGAGTGTACTTAATTCAACAATTCAAATTACATTAGGAGAAATCCAAACCATGTCTATGCTCTCTTCCCGTTGTTCCGTCCTCACCGCCGCCCTGCTCGGCTCCACCCTCGCCCTCAGCAGCACCCTAATCTCCAAACCCGCCGTTGCCGCGCAGCCAACAACGGCGCAAAGCTCGATCGAAGTTAGCGCGACGGTAGCTGGAACTTGCACTCTTAGCACCACGCCCATGAACTTCGGCTCTTACGATTCTTCTATACTAAACACGGTCACAGGTTGCGAATTCTAAAAATAAGAGATAATATAATAAAAATAGAAAAATTAGTCAAGAGGCTGAGAAATGATTAAGTTAGAATTTACAGAAGAAGACAAAAGACTGTTGTCTTACGGTCGGTTTAATCACCCGCATCCTAGAGTGCAGCTAAAGATGGAAGTTTTATGGCTAAAAAGTCAGGGATTGTCTCATCAAAAAATTGCTCAATTCGCAGGAGTTTCAGTAAATACGGTGACAAGCTATATCCGTGATTATCAAGAGGGCGGGATAGAAAAACTAAAAGAAATAAAATTTAATCGCCCGAAAAGCGAGTTAACAGAGCATCAAGGGACAATTGAGGCATATTTTGAGTCAAATCCACCAGCAACAATAAATGAAGCAGTAAAAAGAATAGAAGAATTAACAGGAATAAAAAGAAGTCCGACGCAAGTCAGAAAATTTTTAAAGTCAATAGGAATGAGGTGTCTAAAGGTGGGAACAATTCCATCAAAAGCAGATGTAGAAGCTCAGGATAGCTATAGAGAAAAAGAGCTAGAACCAAGGCTAGAAGAGGCAAAAGCAGGAAAAAGGGCAGTTTTCTTTGTAGATGCCTCTCATTTTGTAATGGGAGCATTTGTAAATTTTATATGGTGCTTCAAGAGGATTTTTATTAAGTCACCATCAGGGAGAAAACGTTTTAATGTGTTAGGAGCATTAAATGCAATTACCCATGAAGTAATTATGGTAACGAACAGTTCTTATATTACGGGAACTCAGGTTTGTGAACTCCTAGAAAAGATAGCAGAATTAGGACTATTAATACCGATTACGTTGGTATTAGACAATGCTCGTTATCAAAAATGCCGAATTGTACAGGAGTTGGCAGAATCATTAGGAATAGAGTTACTGTACTTACCTCCTTATTCTCCTAACTTGAATTTAATTGAAAGACTGTGGAAGTTTGTGAAGAAGAAGTGTTTATACGCAAAATATTATGAAGATTTTACGCAGTTTTCTGCAGCAATTTCAGGATGTCTTGAAGATGCTAACGTAAAATATAAGGAGGAGCTTGATTCTCTGCTCACCTTACGATTTCAACGCTTTGATAAATCTCAGATTATGAACGTTTGAAGTATAATGAGGCCACCGCAGTGAGCACCATTCTTGTAACTTGTACTAACGGGCTAGAGCCTGAAGTTCACCTAGATCAAGGTCAAAATCCTCTATCGGGCAGTACACTTGAAGCTCCTCAACGATCAATGGTTTCCGATGCTTTGCCTGCTGGCACTTTGGCTTACGGCATTTATCAAGATCAGAATAATAATGTCTGGGGGAGTGGTGGAACCTCTCAATCATTCCTTGCAAATGGAACCGCCACGGGGTTGACTGCTTACGGTAAAATTCCCGCTGGTCAAACTGCCCCTGTTGGGAATTACTCTGATACTGTTGCTGTCACTGTTACCTACTAAGGACACTAGACAACCATCTTTGTCCTGGTGAGTGTACGTACTCTTTTCGTGTCAAATCCAGGATTGTGTCGTTTATTTGGGGGAATTTCAGACAAGCTAACAGTTTGAAATCCCCCATTATTGGTAAATTTAGGGGTCAGAAGAGGTATTCTGAAAAAAAGTCTCCTTAAGTTTGACCCATCGTTAGGAGAACTTAATCTAATGTCTGTTCTCAAAGCCCGTTTGCCCTGGTTGCTTCTGCTTTTGTTAGCGAGTGGCTGTTTTTTTGTGCCAAAAAGTTGGGCGGGAAATGCCACTAGTAATTTATCGGTTACGGCCACCGTTCCCCCCTCTGTTAATGTGGATACCACTCCCGTCAACAATATCCCCTATGACGCATCAACAGGGTCTGATGTCTCCTCCAATATTACCCTAACCGCCAGTCAAGGAACCAATCTGACCATCCTGATTGGCCAGGGACAGAATCCAGGTTCAGGCTCAAGCGACAGTAATCCCGTGCGACGAATGAGCGATGGTCAGGGAAATTTCCTCGACTATGAACTCACCAAAGATGCCTCTTTTAATAACGATTGGGGTAACACGGAGCCAACAGGAGTCACTCTTGCTGGAACTGGCTCTCAACAGAATGTCCCCTTTCATTTGCGGATATCTCCTGGTCAAAATGCCAAGGTAGGTTATTACATAGATACTCTCCTGGTGACAACCCTTTATTAAAATGCTCTGAATCAAAACCCGTTAAAAAAATATCCCTAAAATTCCGTAGGGGTTTGGTTTCCAAATCCCAAATATTTCAAAATCCAAAACATTGTGTGGGGGTTTGGTTTCTAAATTTTAAAAAATTGGACTTGGAGACCAAGCCCCTACAGGTTCAATCATTGTGGTTTTCTCGGCGCAAATTTCTGGACAATCACAAATTTTCTGGGCGCAAGCAAATTTCTGGGCGCAAGCCTTCATCCGTGTCAACTTAAAGGAATGGGTTCCCAAATTTGTTGATTGAGAGCGGCCTTTTCTCGATGTCGCTTTCTCTCAGCTTTGACCAAACCAAAGGGTGTGACCTTTAGTTGATGAAGGAAAAGAAAAGTGTTAACATGAGATGAAAAGTGACAAAGAGGAAACAATGATGACAGCAAAACTAATTAATGTAGAGGGTTCAAAGATAAAAATAGAACTAACATTAGAACTAAGTCGTTCAATGTTGGATACAGAAATAAATATTCAAAAAGGCTTAAACGAAGTAGGTTGCATCGCCAGCAAAGAAGCCTTGAAATATTTAGATACAGATGGTTCACCCTTAAAAATCGGTGAAGAAATCTGGAAGAGTAAGGGAGAGCAACCGAAAGAATATCAAACACCTTATGGTGAGGTTATAGTGAATCGTCATGTATATCAGCGTTCACCTTTGAGGAAAAACGTATTGCCCCTTAGAAAGAGAAGCAAGGATAATCATAACATCAACGCCATTATTGGCAAAACAGGTATCCTCAAAAATGTCAGGGATGGCAGGCAAAGAGGTGAAAAATGATTTATTAGAAAATCATGGTAGAAAAGTAGCGCTATCCTATATCCAAAGATTGAGTGAAGCAGTAGGAAGTGTGGTACAGGCAAAAGAAGAAGCGTGGAGTTATGCCCCGCCCAAGGAGGATAGCCAAATTGCAACAGTGGGAATAGGATTAGATGGAACCTGTATGCTGATGTGTGAGGATGGCTACCGTGAAGCAATGGTGGGAACCGTTTCCCTATACGATAGTGAAGGCGAACGTCAACATACAATCTATCTAGGTGCGGCACCAGAGTATGGAAAAAAGAGTTTTCTAGAAAGATTAGAAAGAGAAATTGAGCGAGCGAAAAACCGTTATCCAGAGGCAACATTGGTCGGGATAGCAGACGGGGCAGAATCAAATTGGAAGTTTTTAGAAAAGCAAACGGAAGAACAGATATTAGATTTCTATCATGCCTCTGGTTACTTAGGTGCCTTGGCAGAAGCGTTGCATCCGAATACCGTGTCAAAACAAAAAGAATGGTTGACTGAAAATTGTCGAGAACTCAAGCATGAAAAAGGAAAAGCAGGAGAACTGCTAAATCTGATGAAAGAAGTCAAAGAAGAAAAAAGTCATTCTAAGAATCTTACCGAGAAACTACAAGCGGCGATTACTTATTACGAGAATCATCAGCATCAAATGGATTATGCTGAATACTTAGAGAAAAAGTATCCGATTGGTTCAGGTGTTACGGAAGCAGCTTGTAAGACGTTGGTCAAACAACGATTATGTTGTTCAGGGATGCGATGGAAGGAAAAAGGAGCAGGAATTATTTTGAGCCTACGAGCTTTGGTATTGACCAAGGAACGATGGAGTCAATTTTGGGCAAAACTTGATCAATATGGGTTCCCTGTAGAACCCTGATTACAACAGCTTTTATCAACTAAAGGTCGCACCCAAACCAAATAACTTAGCACGTTCAGCCAGATAGGTTACTGTATCAGGCTTTTCTCCTCTAGCAATAGCCTTCGCTACATAGTATAGACTCCGAAACACCATCTCTACTGAGATTTTTTCTTTCGGTTGATTTAGAGCAATCGCCACTTCCCCTACCAATTGATTTAAGACCGTATAGAAAATCAAAGTGCAAATAATCTGGATTTGGACACCATTCTTATTCCCTACCCATAAATAGGCTAGTCCTAAAAGTCTTTTCGTTAATAAAAAGGCTTCTTCGATTGTCCATCGTCTTCGATATAAATCACAGACCTCTTCGGCGGACAGTTGTTCGGGAGACAACACATTTGTTAAATACTGATACCAGATTGTTCCCCATAATACTGAGACTAATCTCACCGGATGCTTGCAAGGATTAGAACGGTAATTTCCCATAATGATAATCTCATCTCTGTAATGACTACCTTGAGACAATACTTGTTTGGTTTTGTAAGATGTACCCGCTCTAAATCTGGTTAGAAAAAACTTTTTAGCTTCTGTTAACAAATCAAACCACACAAAGCTAAAAAATCCCATATCTACGAGAATTAAACCATTTTCTGGTAATTTAGCTGCCAATTCTTCACACCATATTTTATCATTTGATTTATCATTTTCTGTGTACCATAAAGTAACGGGTCTTTGGGTAAAGGCTTCCACTACCATCATTATTTTACCCCCCAATTTACTCTTTTCTTCTTTACTTATTTTCATATTTTTCCTTATCTGCTCTAGCGTTTAGCCATCTGCTATCCACACTGCACTAAACTTTTCTCTTATTTTTTCCCATTTTTCTCCTACTTGGAGCTTCTTCCCTTTTTCGGCTGCTTTTTCTAACACTCCTTTTAGTAATATTGCAAATATTTCGGCTGGCACATTCATCATTCTTTTTGATACTGCCTGTTTGCTTACTTTTAATGATGCTACCCATAGCAATCCCTCTTCCTCTAACAGTCTTACCGCTTCACTTATACCCGCTATTTGACGATACACTATACTTAACACTAATGCCACCATTACTGGTAAATTTAGCACCCTATCTCTCATCATTTTCTCATGAGTTCCCTGTAAATATTTTAATGGTGTAAACATTGTGGGTTCTAGTAATTCAAACAACTCTTTTGTTATTTCAGGGATTTCTACCCCTGGCTGATTTGTCTTACGACGTAAGTCTGGGTTTCCTTTTCTCCGAGGATGTTGTCTTGCCATTTGTTTTTTGCTCACTTTTTTATATACTAACCTTTTTTTCAGCCTACTCTTACTTCCGCCTGCTTTTAGGCTAATCTTTTGTGAGTAGGCATTTTGGCTTAAGTTGACACCAATGGCAAGCCTTGCGCCCCTACAGGAAAACTTGTAATATTAATAATTTTCTCAATTTTATTGAATGCGTTTACCTTCTTGTCGTGATTGTATTGGCCTCGGAATTATTGGTTTAAGTCTGATTTTTATCAGCCCCAAATCCCTCTCCCAAAGTCAAGAAACTAAAGGATCTGCTCATTTTTCCGTGATTCCCGTTCAGATTTTTATTAATGGCGCGGCTCCGTCTCCCAATACTTTTTTAAAGATTAACAACACCAGTGACGTTACCAAACGCTTTCAAGCCCAAGTATTTAGTTGGACTCAAACCGACAAAGAACCGATCCAGTTAACTCCCAGCCAAGAAATTGTTTTATTTCCCCTCTTGCTGACCATTGAAGCAGGCAAAAGTCGAGATTTACGAGTAGGAATTGTTGCACCTCCCAAGCCCGTCGAAAAAACCTATCGCATCCTCATCCAAGAGTTACCCGATGCTCAAACCCAAGAAAAGCCTAAAGGTACAGGCATTAGCTTTCTGATTAAAATGAGTGTGCCTGTTTTTGTGACCCCTGAACAACCACAAAGTCAGCCTGGCATCACTAATCTGGCCAACAACAAAGGCAAATTTTCTTTTCAGTTGAGCAATACGGGTAACGCTCATTATATGGCTAAGGACATGCAGGTGACAGGAACGGATGCAAGCGGTAAAACCCTTTTTCAAAAATCAAGAACAGGCTGGTATGTCCTCGCAGGTAGTACTCCACTTTATGACCTCGAATTGCCTAAAACAGATTGCCAAAAGGTGACAAATTTAACCGTTAATCTCAAAACAGATACGACAAATGTTAGCCAGAGTTTGCCAACTCCCAAAGGTATTTGTCCTTAAAAGAAATAGTGTGAACTTTAACAAAAGTATCTGGATAAAGATTTTAGGTATCATCATCACCAGTTTTTTTTTAGTTGCCTTACCCCTACGAGCCGAAGAACAAAATGTTCTGCTGGATTTAGTAATCAATCAAAACCAACAAAATCCTAGTCTGGTGATTTTAGAAGGGGAAAAAGTTTGGGTTAAAACCCAGGATTTAGAAACCGCAGGACTGGAAAATTTTATTGGTGAACAAAAACTAATTAAAGGAGAAAATTATACTGCCTTAAATTCTCTCAATAAAATTCTCAGCTATCAAATTAACCTCGAAAAATTTAGCCTAGACCTAACCGTTCAAACCGATTATTTAAAATTAAATATTATTGACCTTTATCAAAGTAATCGTCCCGATAATATGGTCTATACCGAAGATTCCAGCTTTTTTCTTAACTATAGCGTGGGAACGATCGCTCTCAGTCAACTGATTGTCGCGGGAGAAATAGCTTGGAATTGGGATAATGTGTTGTTGTATAGCAATATTAATATCGGTTCAGATCGCAACACCGTTCGAGGATTGAGCAATATTACTCTCGATAATCGAGAAGATCAAACCCGTTGGATTATTGGCGATAACTTTATTAGCACAGGCGATCTGGGCGGCGGCGGTTACATTGGCGGTGTCACCTATACCACAGAGCGTAGCCTTGATCCCTATCAGCCCTACTCGCCATTTGTGGATATTCCTGGAGAAGTTGCCCTACCCTCCACTGCCACGCTTTACATTAATGAACGTCAAGTCCGCCAAATTGACCTCTCCCCTGGCCCCTTTATTCTTAAAAATTTATCCGTACCAACGGGAGTAAGCCGTGTCAGTTTAAAAGTCAAAGATAGTACAGGTCAAGAAAAAAATTTTGACTATCCCAGCTATGCCATCACCCAATTTATTCCTCCTGGCAAAACCGAATTTGTTTATGGCTTAGGAATACGTCGTAATAATCTCAATAATGATAGTTGGGGTTATGGGACACCCCTTGCCACAACCTACAACAACTCCATTTTTCTGTCGCCTGGAGACTTGGGAACTGGTATCGTCTGATCAAAGTTGGAAAAAGTTATGGTGTAAGGCTTTGAGAAAATAGAAAAATAGTTTAAGACTAGACATCGGCCCGTTATTATTATACTATTATTATTGTCATTATATCAAAGAAGAAGGAAACAGAAAACAATGTCAATATTAAAGAAAAGCTCTATGGAAATCCTGAATGATGTTGGCTTGTGCCAAGAGAAAGAGGATGCCTTATTCAAGAAAAACTGTCCTCATTGCTATAGTGAAAACGTAAAAATACATTCTCATTATCAAACGAAAGGTAACGGGGAACGTAAAATGTTCATTTGTCAAGAATGTAGTTCTTGTTTTGCTGAGACTTATGGTAGCGTAATCGCTGGCTTAGAAACCCCATTAAGTGAAATTGTAAAAGTATTAAAAGCCAGAATGGAAGGAATAGGATTAAATGCAGCAGCTCGAGCATTCGGCTACGCGAAAACAACAATATTGAATTGGGAAAAGAAATTATCAGGATTACAAGAGACATTATTTTTATACGCCTTAGTGAATGAATTTGTTAAATTAGTAATAGAAGGGGATGAACTATACACAAAAGTTGGAAAAAATAAAGAAGCAAGTGCCTCTGAGGGGTGGACAATCGTGCTCATGGAGAGGGCTAGCCGCTTTATTTGGCATTTAAAATGTGGTCGAAAAGAGCAGAAATTATTTCTAGAAGCAATGATGACGGTAGCGGAATTATTTGAAAGGAGTGCAGAATCTCTCCAGTTATTTACAGATGGAGAAAAGCGATATAGTCAACTGCTATTTGATATTTGTCACGAAGTATTAAGGACTGGAAAGCGAGGTCGTCCCACCAAAGTATTACCGAAGGGTATGGTGGTAAGACTAAAAAATAAGAGTAGTAAACGTCGAGATTCTGAGGGTAAACTCAAGAAAGTAGAAACTCCGAAACCAGAACATCCTGAGACAACAGAAAAACCAGAAGAAAAGGACGTCCATGCCAACCACGTTGAGGCATTTAATAGTGCTATCCGACGCTATTTATCTGCCTTTCGTCGTCGTACAAATACTTATGCTAAATCTGTTGTGGGATTACAGCGAGTCCTAGATATTTTCTGGATGGTTCATAACTTTGTTCGCAGCCATTTTACTACGAGAAAAGTTCCTGCTGTAGCTCTCGGTATAATTGAAAAAGGGTTAACTTGGGAGGACTTACTCCAAGTTCGCCTGATTTCTTGAACCTCTCGTATTGCAACGTTTGTAGCTTCTAGCTAGACGATACCAGTGCCGAGACTTGAATATTCAACAAAATTCCCTGCTTTTTCTCGGAAAACAAAGATATGGCATTAGCAATAATTTATCGGCGGGGTTTCGAGTCGAAGCGGCCCCAAACTTTTTAAATGGGGGCGTACAAATGACAACCCGTTTACCCCTGGGAGAAATTAACCTGAGTGCGGCGGTGAGTGAATTTCAAGGACGGTTTGGCAGTGCTGCCGCTTTGTCCTATTCCACATCGGGAGCCGATGCCAGTATTTCGGCATTGATTCGTATTCTTAGCCCTCAATATGCCAATGCCAGTCTCTTACCGACCAGCGATCGCAATCTGTTGGAATTTAACCTGGCGGGCAGTCTTAATCTGGGTCGTGCAGTGAGAATATATGCGCTTCACTCTTCTGCACCCAGTCGTTATCAAAATTTTACGCAACGGGACACAATCGGACTGAGTATTAACCTCAACTCCCAAATGACCATTAACCTATCAGGTTCTCGTTATTTGAATCAGGGACAGGAACCCGATAATCAATTATTTTTGGGTTTGAATTACTTTTTAGGAAATAATCGCACCTCTTCTTTAACCTTTCAACAACAATCTGGCAAAAACAGCATGGTGGCGGCGGTGCAACAGCCCTTACCGACTCAAACAGGTTTTGGCTTTTTGTTACGGGGCAATGCAACGGATAATCAGGATACCAGTACAAGTCTTACTCTCCAGTATCAAGCACCCTTTGGACTCTATGGCTTAACCTTCGAGAGTCTTAACCAAAATAGCCCAATTAATTTTAATATTGCGGGGTCTTTAGTGTTTTTAGATGGTCGTTTGTATGCGAGTCGGCCCATTCAAAATAGTTTTGCCTTAGTACAAATTCCTGATGTCCCTGGAGTCGTTACCTATGTTAATGGGCAGGATTATGGAACAACTAATAAACAAGGTTATGTATTCTTACCTAATTTACAACCCAATTATGGCAATCAAATTCGGATTTCGGCGGATAATTTACCGCTTGCTTATAACACCATTGGCACTTCCCAGGTGATTGCGCCGCCCTATCGAGGAGGAGGAATTATTCGGTTTGTGGTAGAGAAAACCCAGGCGGTAACGGGTTTATTGCGAGTTAAAAAGGGTAAAGAAACTTTGATTCCAGGCTATGGAGAAATTTCAGTAGAGGGTAATGCTCAAGTATCGCCAATTGGCAAAGAAGGGGAATTTTATTTAGATAATTTGAAACCAGGAACTTATCAGGTCAAAATTGATTTTAAAGAGGGGATTTGTCAGTTTCCCTTGGAAGTTCCTACTTCGGAAGCGATCGTTAGTCAATTAGGAACTTTAACTTGTACTTTATCTCCTTAAATAATTTTATGTTTAATTTTTTCTTGTTTTCTAAATACAGCACTTTATGGTTAAATCTCGTACAGGGTAGGGACATAATATATTATGTCCCTACAAAGATTTATCCGTCGTTACAACGCAATTTGCCGTATCCCAATTCTGAAAGTTTTAATTTACCCCCTTGTATCTTAAAGGAAGAGTGGTAGACCGATTCCCCCTTGGTTATAAAAGCCGAGATTTAGTCTAGGTCGCCACTCATCAATCCTTCAAAAACTCGAAAAATCGAGAGGGTCTCGAACCCGTAGTGAACAAGGTCGAGTAATGAAGATAAAAACTCAAAGTAAAGGGGTAAAAGCATGGAAACTCAAGTAGCAAGCCAATGGGTTGGTATAGACGTCAGCAAAGCCAAGTTGGACATAGCTTTACGTCCAGCGAATAAGGTTTTGCAAGTAACCAATCAAGAGTCAGGCTGGCAGGAATTAAGCGAACAACTCAAAAAATACAAAATTGAGTTAATCATCATCGAATCAACAGGAGGAATGGAAAGAGGAGTGGCTCACAAGCTGCAAAAAGAGGAATTCAAGGTAGCAGTGATTAATCCCAAAAGAGCCAGAGATTTTGCCAAGGCATCAGGTCGTCTAGCGAAAACGGACAAAATAGATGCCGAGGTATTAGCCCATTTTGGAGAAGCCTTGCAACCAAGCCCAAAACCGTTAGCATCAGAATCTCAAGGGGTGTGACCTTTAGTTGATGAAGGAAAAGAAAAGTGTTAACATGAGATGAAAAGTGACAAAGAGGAAACAATGATGACAGCAAAACTAATTAATGTAGAGGGTTCAAAGATAAAAATAGAACTAACATTAGAACTAAGTCGTTCAATGTTGGATACAGAAATAAATATTCAAAAAGGCTTAAACGAAGTAGGTTGCATCGCCAGCAAAGAAGCCTTGAAATATTTAGATACAGATGGTTCACCCTTAAAAATCGGTGAAGAAATCTGGAAGAGTAAGGGAGAGCAACCGAAAGAATATCAAACACCTTATGGTGAGGTTATAGTGAATCGTCATGTATACTGAACACGGTCACAAGTTGCGAATTTTAAAAATAAGAGATAATATAGTAAAAATAGAAAAAGTAGTCAAGAGGCTGAGAAATGATTAAGTTAGAATTTACGGAAGAAGACAAAAGACTGTTGTCTTACGGTCGGTTTAATCACCCGCATCCTAGAGTACAGCTAAAGATGGAAGTTTTATGGTTAAAAAGTCAGGGATTATCTCATCAAAAAATTGCTCAATTCGCAGGAGTTTCAGTAAATACGGTGACAAGCTATATCCGTGATTATCAAGAGGGCGGGATAGAAAAACTAAAAGAAATAAAATTTAATCGCCCGAAAAGCGAGTTAACAGAGCATCAAGGGACAATTGAGGCATATTTTGAGTCAAATCCACCAGCAACAATAAATGAAGCAGTAAAAAGAATAGAAGAATTAACGGGAATAAAAAGAAGTCCAACGCAAGTCAGAAAATTTTTAAAGTCAATAGGAATGAGGTGTCTAAAGGTGGGAACAATTCCATCAAAAGCAGATGTAGAAGCTCAGGATAGCTATAGAGAAAAAGAGCTAGAACCAAGGCTAGAAGAGGCAAAAGCAGGAAAAAGGGCAGTTTTCTTTGTAGATGCCTCTCATTTTGTAATGGGAGCATTTGTAAATTTTATATGGTGCTTCAAAAGGATTTTTATTAAGTCACCATCAGGGAGAAAACGTTTTAATGTGTTAGGAGCATTAAATGCAATTACCCATGAAGTAATTATGGTAACGAACAGTTCTTATATTACGGGAACTCAGGTTTGTGAACTCCTAGAAAAGATAGCAGAATTAGGACTATTAATACCGATTACGTTGGTATTAGACAATGCTCGTTATCAAAAATGCCGAATTGTGCAGGAGTTGGCAGAATCATTAGGAATAGAGTTACTGTACTTACCTCCTTATTCTCCTAACTTGAATTTAATTGAAAGACTGTGGAAGTTTGTGAAAAAGAAGTGTTTATACGCAAAATATTATGAAGATTTTACGCAGTTTTCTGCAGCAATTTCAGGATGTCTTGAAGATGCTAACGTAAAATATAAGGAGGAGCTTGATTCTTTGCTCACCTTACGATTTCAACGCTTTGATAAATCTCAGATTATGAACGTTTGAAGTATAGAACGGACAGAACTGCCCTTAGCTCAAGCTCAGTCAGAGAGTGCGGGGGTCAGTATAGATGGGGGAAAGATTTGTCTGCGGGGCGAGGAGAAGGAAGGGGGACAGTGGCGAGATTATAAACTGGTGAGTCTTCATGGCAATGTCTGTGAAGCCTTTTTCCAAGACCCAGAGGGCTTAAAGAATTGGAGCAATGTTCAACCTTTGTCCCCAATAGTGACCTTTTTGGGAGATGGTCATCCCGCAATCTGGAATGCGGTAGAGAGTTTCGCCACTCAATCGTGGCTGATACGACGAGAGGTGTTGGATTGGTATCATCTCAAGGAGAATCTGTTCAAAGTGGGTGGCTCTCTCAAACGGCTAGAAGCAGTGGAGCATTTACTGTGGCGGGGTTTTGTGAACAAGGCAATAGATGCGTTTGATGGAGTCAAAAGCAAGAGGGCAAAGAATTTTCAAGCCTATTTGACGAAGCATTATCAGCGTATCCCTGATTACCAATACTATCAACAGCTTGGTATTGTGATTGGTTCTGGTGATGTGGAGTCTAAGATTAAACAGGTGGGAGCTAGGGTTAAATTGTCGGGAGCACGTTGGCATCTTCATAATGTTTCTCGTATTCTTCGGCTACGATGTGCTTATCTCAATGGGTGTGACCTTTAGTTGATGAAGGAAAAGAAAAGTGTTAACATGAGATGAAAAGTGACAAAGAGGAAACAATGATGACAGCAAAACTAATTAATGTAGAGGGTTCAAAGATAAAAATAGAACTAACATTAGAACTCAGTCGTTCAATGTTGGATACAGAAATAAATATTCAAAAAGGCTTAAACGAAGTAGGTTGCATCGCCAGCAAAGAAGCCTTGAAATATTTAGATACAGATGGTTCACCCTTAAAAATCGGTGAAGAAATCTGGAAGAGTAAGGGAGAGCAACCGAAAGAATATCAAACACCTTATGGTGAGGTTATAGTGAATCGTCATGTATATCAGCGTTCACCTTTGAGGAAAAACGTATTGCCCCTTAGAAAGAGAAGCAAGGATAATCATAACATCAACGCCATTATTGGCAAAACAGGTATCCTCAAAAATGTCAGGGATGGCAGGCAAAGAGGTGAAAAATGATTTATTAGAAAATCATGGTAGAAAAGTAGCGCTATCCTATATCCAAAGATTGAGTGAAGCAGTAGGAAGTGTGGTACAGGCAAAAGAAGAAGCGTGGAGTTATGCCCCGCCCAAGGAGGATAGCCAAATTGCAACAGTGGGAATAGGATTAGATGGAACCTGTATGCTGATGTGTGAGGATGGCTACCGTGAAGCAATGGTGGGAACCGTTTCCCTATACGATAGTGAGGGAGAACGTCAACAGACAATCTATCTAGGTGCGGCACCAGAGTACGGAAAAAAGAGTTTTCTAGAAAGATTGGAAAGAGAAATTGAGCGAGCGAAAAACCGTTATCCAGAGGCAAAATTTGTCGGTATAGCAGATGGTGCAGAATCAAATTGGAAGTTTTTAGAAAAGCAGACGGAAGAACAGATATTAGATTTCTATCATGCCTCTGGTTACTTAGGAGCGTTGGCAGAAGCGTTGCATCCGAATACCGTGTCAAAACAAAAAGAATGGTTGACTGAAAATTGTCGAGAACTCAAGCATGAAAAAGGAAAAGCAGGAGAACTGCTAAATCTGATGAAAGAAGTCAAAGAAGAAAAAAGTCATTCTAAGAATCTTACCGAGAAACTACAAGCGGCGATTACTTATTACGAGAATCATCAGCATCAAATGGATTATGCTGAATACTTAGAGAAAAAGTATCCGATTGGTTCAGGTGTTACGGAAGCAGCTTGTAAGACGTTGGTCAAACAACGATTATGTTGTTCAGGAATGCGATGGAAGGAAAAAGGAGCAGGAATTATTTTGAGCCTACGAGCTTTGGTATTGACCAAGGAACGATGGAGTCAATTTTGGGCAAAACTTGATCAATATGGGTTCCCTGTAGAACCCTGATTACAACAGCTTTTATCAACTAAAGGTCGCACCCATCTCAATCACTCTCCTCTTTTGAGTGTCAATGTATTATCTTAAGTGGGATGCACCCCTTCCAGATATACTTTCTTTCCCAATAGGGATAAATCCCGAACCAAATTATACTCTATTTGATTTATATCTTCCAATTCTTTATGACAATTTGGACATTCCATTACTTCGTTTTTCATTTTTAATTTTAAGAACAAAGCACCATCTATTTCTCGATAGTTTACGACTGTTACCTTTGGCAAACCTAGTAGCTCATCCAAGTTTATCCACATACTCCACCTCCTACTGTGGTATTACTATTATACACTTTCCACACAGTTGGGGGAAGAGCCTAATCTAGAGGGAATAAATCTAGAGGCAGAACGACTATCAACGCTATTAATTGTGGCAGCGATTGCCCATACAAGTGCAATTCTACAAGGTCAAATGGTCAAGAGAAAGGGAATTCAAAAATATGTGGTCAGACCAGAATCGAAAAGAACGAGTAAACGTCGTCACAGTAGCTTTTATGTAGGTCAACACCTCCATTTGTGGCTGGGACTACGGCAGATGTATGAAAAAATAATTCAAGAGCTAATGCAAATTAGTCGTCATCGGTTAAAGGATTACATTCGAGGTCAGAGGGCTATGGAGCTTGCTATGTCTGTCTTCTAGCTATCTTGTCGCCCCAGCAGGGAAAAAATAGAAGAGTGGAAAGAGAAAAATCTAGAAATATTTTGGTTGCCAGCTTATTCACCAAAATTTAATTTAATTGAAAATACTTTTGATGGATTTTATCACTTACTTCTCCACACCGAGGACAAATTGCTTTCTCATTTCTTCCTTTTACATGGAAATATATACCAATATCTTCAATGTGTTGGCACCACTCAATAATTATGTCTTTTAGGTTCAGAATTTTGTCTAGCATTGTTTTTTTCTCATAGCTTTTCTCTTCTCATTTTAGGATAAAGTTAGATTTTATACAATCTATTTATCTTCTAAATTTCTCATAATTCTTTTACTGTAAGGGTTTTGACTGTTATCCTCTTCTTTTTTTGTCTGACTAATTAAGTTTTTTTCTTTATTTGCATAATACCTACCGAAGAACCACACATATTTTATTTTATCCTCAGAAATAACGACAGAATCCTTGTTGAGCAAGGGTTGTAGGATTTGAGATTTAAAATCATTTCCTAAAGTAACACAAGAGAGATATCTTAACTTATTTGAGCATAATCGCCAACAACTGAACAGTCAATTTCTGTCTGAGCAGGGCGATCAGCTTTAGGCGATACTTTTGACATTAACTCCATCCTAAAAGTGCAAAGAAAAGCAAAAAACAATCTTGCTTATGGCAGCAATGACAATACAAGTGTGCGTACAAAATGACGCCATTGTTGATCATTGATTTTTGCGAATGACAAAATACTTTTCTATTTGCTTTTTTCAGAAAAAATCTTCTCTATTGCCAAAAGTTGTGCTAGACTTCATGTCTAAATAGAGCAAATCAGCCTAATCCAATGATATTGGAGCGGAGGAACCAAATTCTGGGGCTTATTTCAGGGAAATCGTTAAGGTTTCCAGAAAAGGACATCTCTCAGTTCTAGCCCGTCAGCTAACTTCGTCGGCATTGAGGGAAGATTGTTTCTCGACAGATTTTTTCTGGCTAGACTCAGTATTCTTGATAGGTGCTGCTCGCTACTTTTGTACCTAATCTTGAAAAGGAAGTGTTTCGATGAACCTTGCTATTTTTACCCTAGCTGCCCAAGCTGGTTGGAAAAAACTTAAACCTATCGTTTTACGAGATGTTGTCCTATTCCCAGCCCTCGGCTTTTTAGGCTTAATTACCCTGTGGTGGATCATTGCGACTTTTCGCAGTGAATTAATGCCTACCCCCTTAGAAGCTTTTACGAGTAATTTGCACTATATCCTTAATCCTTTTTATCAAAAGGGGCCGGGAGATTTGGGCATTGGGTGGTTACTGTTAGCCAGCTTGAGACGGGTTTGTCTTGGTTTTTTATTGGGAGCCGCCGTTGCTATTCCCCTGGGTTTTTTAATTGGGCTATCAAGAACGGCAATGTTGATTATTAACCCGATTATTCAGATTTTGCGACCCGTTTCTCCCCTGGCCTGGTTGCCGATCGCCTTAGCGATGTTTGGCGTAGCGGAACCGTCAGCCATTTTTGTTATTTTTATCACTTCTCTCTGGTCAACGATTATTAATACAGCATTAGGGGTTGCCAGTGTTCCCCAGGATTATTTAGACGTGGCCGCAGTTTTAGAAATGCCCCAACACCGTCAGATCTTCAAAATTATTTTACCTGCCAGTTTACCCTACATTTTTACAGGATTAAGACTTAGTTTAGGAATTGCCTGGCTGGTCATTGTGGCGGTAGAAATGCTAACAGGAGGAGTCGGTATTGGCTTCTTTCTCTGGGATGAATGGAATCGTTTAAACCTCAGTTCTGTATTTTTAGCAGTTTTTGTAATTGGCATTACAGGCTTAGTTTTAGATTATTTGATTGGTCGTTTACAACTTTGGGTAACACATCGTCCTGCTAAATCGGGACTCTAAATTTTCAGTATCAAATATTTCCTGTTGCTCTTTGATTGCTTTGCGAGCTTATTTTGGGTACGAAATTATTCTGGTTAGGTACGAAATATTCCCACCTGTAGATAATTAGGGCTTACTGAAAACGGCTAGGGGTGTGACCTTTAGTTGATGAAGGAAAAGAAAAGTGTTAACATGAGATGAAAAGTGACAAAGAGGAAACAATGATGACAGCAAAACTAATTAATGTAGAGGGTTCAAAGATAAAAATAGAACTAAGTCGTTCAATGTTGGATACAGAAATAAATATTCAAAAAGGCTTAAACGAAGTAGGTTGCATCGCCAGCAAAGAAGCCTTGAAATATTTAGGGCTTGCTGAAAAAGTCAAAAAACGAAAGAAATGTGGGTTAGGGAAGTATGGACTGAAAAAGCATAGATAACTTATCCTTATGGAAACAAATCAAAATACAGATTTTGTTTAATCTATTGTTCCTTTCTGTCTAAAAAGGTCAACACAAATCACTCCTCACAAAAGAGAGGAAAATTAACACCATTTTTCACAAGAAAAACGACTCTACAACTTTTTACTTTTTGTCTTCTGAAGTAGAGTAGAAAGATTCATTACCAAAAAGTTCATCGCAATTACCGTTTCCGAGGTCTCAGGTAGTTTGGCCATCACTCGACCAAGACTAAATTTCCTCTTTCCCTGTCCGAATTTACCCTCAATGGCATTACGCACTCTTTCATCTGAGCGTGCCTCTTTCTTTTTTTCTTTGCTCACCTCTTTCGGCGGTCTTCCCAATCGGGGACCACTCATTCTTATATCCCTTTCTTTACAATAAGCTCGATTCGCTTTTGTTCGATAGATTTTATCCACATGAACCGATTCCGGATAACATCCTGTTTCCCTTTTATATTCTTCTATTCGCGCTTGTAAATCTCCCGATTCGTTGTAATTATCCCAACTTAATTTGTCTAAGAAGACAAAGCCATTCACATTACTTGCCGATATTTTAGCTCCAAACTCTACTGCTTTTCCCGCTTTTCCACGCACTATTGGACGCACGTGAGGTTGGCTTACACTCACAATTCTGTTTTCTACTTTATTTGTCTTTTTTTCATACATTTCTAACTGTTGCTCATACACTTTTCCTATCGTTACAAGCTCTTCTTGCTCTTTTTTCGTTAGTTTTTCTAACTTTGCTCCCTCTTCTATCATTTTTTCTATATCAGACAAGTTTCTTTTTATATATCCTAGTTGTTTTTTTGTTCCTTTTCTTCTTTCTTTTTTTGACACACGACGTTTTTTTGCTATGGCTAAGTACTCTTTTCTTGCCACTTCCCTATAAGTCCTCGGCTTTTCTTTCCTTTTCTCTTTTATTTCTTCATACAGCTTATCTATTATTTTTTCTGTTTTTTCTCTGGCATCATTCAATATTCCTATATCCGTTGGATATTTTATATCTGCTGGTGTACAAGTCGCATCTAACAATAACTTTCCTTCATTTTCTTTTTTTTCTGACGCTACACCCGTCGCTTTTTTTTCTATTTCTTTATTAATTTTATTTATTAATTCCATTCCTATTTTTTTACGAAAATGAACCATCATTGACGCATTAAATGCTTCTTTGCTACTATAGCTTTCCATTCCTATAAAGTACTGTAAATAAGGGTTTTCTTTTATTTGTTCTACTGTTTCTCTGTCACTTTTTCCTGAAATTTCTTTGATAATTAATGCTCCTAATGCCATTCTAAATGATTTGGCTGGGGCTCCTTTTTTTTCTGTGAAGTTTTTTGCATATTCTTCCTCATATTCTTCCCAAAGAATCATTTTTGACATTTCTATCCAACGATTTTCTTCGTCTAACTGCCCGCCGAACAGATTTTTCAAGTTTTCTGGTGTTTCAATTGAGTACTGTTGCTTTCGGTACATCTGCTTTCTCTCTTCTTAATGCAATGGTTTTGAGGCATTCTACCCTATTTTCGTGCATTCTAGCGGTTCTTAATTCGCCTACTATTTTTCTCCGTAAAGGTTTCAGCTTTTTTCAGCAAGCCCTATTTAGATACAGATGGTTCACCCTTAAAAATCGGTGAAGAAATCTGGAAGAGTAAGGGAGAGCAACCGAAAGAATATCAAACACCTTATGGTGAGGTTATAGTGAATCGTCATGTATATCAGCGTTCACCTTTGAGGAAAAACGTATTGCCCCTTAGAAAGAGAAGCAAGGATAATCATAACATCAACGCCATTATTGGCAAAACAGGTATCCTCAAAAATGTCAGGGATGGCAGGCAAAGAGGTGAAAAATGATTTATTAGAAAATCATGGTAGAAAAGTAGCGCTATCCTATATCCAAAGATTGAGTGAAGCAGTAGGAAGTGTGGTACAGGCAAAAGAAGAAGCGTGGAGTTATGCCCCGCCCAAGGAGGATAGCCAAATTGCAACAGTGGGAATAGGATTAGATGGAACCTGTATGCTGATGTGTGAGGATGGCTACCGTGAAGCAATGGTGGGAACCGTTTCCCTATACGATAGTGAAGGCGAACGTCAACCTACAATCTATCTAGGTGCGGCACCAGAGTATGGAAAAAAGAGTTTTCTAGAAAGATTAGAAAGAGAAATTGAGCGAGCGAAAAACCGTTATCCAGAGGCAACATTGGTCGGGATAGCAGACGGGGCAGAATCAAATTGGAAGTTTTTAGAAAAGCAAACGGAAGAACAGATATTAGATTTCTATCATGCCTCTGGTTACTTAGGTGCCTTGGCAGAAGCGTTGCATCCGAATACCGTGTCAAAACAAAAAGAATGGTTGACTGAAAATTGTCGAGAACTCAAGCATGAAAAAGGAAAAGCAGGAGAACTGCTAAATCTGATGAAAGAAGTCAAAGAAGAAAAAAGTCATTCTAAGAATCTTACCGAGAAACTACAAGCAGCGATTACTTATTACGAGAATCATCAGCATCAAATGGATTATGCTGAATACATAGAGAAAAAGTATCCGATTGGTTCAGGTGTTACGGAAGCAGCTTGTAAGACGTTGGTCAAACAACGATTATGTTGTTCAGGGATGCGATGGAAGGAAAAAGGAGCAGGAATTATTTTGAGCCTACGAGCTTTGGTATTGACCAAGGAACGATGGAGTCAATTTTGGGCAAAACTTGATCAATATGGGTTCCCTGTAGAACCCTGATTACAACAGCTTTTATCAACTAAAGGTCGCACCCACTGAAAAAGGCTAAAACCCTTATAGAGAAAAGAGTATAGCCATAATAACAATGTCAAAGGTGTAGGAAAATAAGCTAAAATGAGCCGAAAACCCTGCATCCCTCCCCTCAACAGTATGTATCGCAAAGAACAGTACACAGAAAAAACACTGGAAAACTTCAAAAACCTGTTTGAGGGGAAATTGGACGAAGAAAATCGTTGGATAAAAATGTCAAAAATGATTCACTGGGAGGAATTTGAAGGAGAATATGCTAAAAATTTCAAAGAAGAAAAAGGAGCACCAGCAAAATCATTTAGAATAGCATTAGGGGCATTAATCATTAAAGAAATGTTAGGAATAAGTGATAGAGAAACAGTAGAGCAATAAAAAGAAAATCCGTATTTACAATACTTTATCGGAATAGAGAGCTACAGTAGCGAGGAGCCGTTTGAAGCATCAACGATGGTTAATTTTCGTAAAAGAATAGGGATGGAATTAACAAATAAAATCAATAAAGAAATGGTAAAGAAGGTTGAGGGAGTAGAAAAAAAAAAGAAGAAAATGAAGGTAAGTTATTGTTAGATGCGACTTGTACACCAGCCGATATAAAATATCCAACGGATATAGGAATATTGAATGAAGCCAGAGAAAAAACAGAAAAAATAATAGATAGGGCTTGCTGAAAAAAGCTGAAACCTTTACGGAGAAAAATAGTAGGCGAATTAAGAACCGCTAGAATGCACGAAAATAGGGTAGAATGCCTCAAAACCATTGCATTAAGAAGAGAGAAAGCAGATGTACCGAAAGCAACAGTACTCAATTGAAACACCAGAAAACTTGAAAAATCTGTTCGGCGGGCAGTTAGACGAAGAAAATCGTTGGATAGAAATGTCAAAAATGATTCTTTGGGAAGAATATGAGGAAGAATATGCAAAAAACTTCACAGAAAAAAAAGGAGCCCCAGCCAAATCATTTAGAATGGCATTAGGAGCATTAATTATCAAAGAAATTTCAGGAAAAAGTGACAGAGAAACAGTAGAACAAATAAAAGAGAACCCTTATTTACAGTACTTTATAGGAATGGAAAGCTATAGTAGCAAAGAAGCATTTAATGCGTCAATGATGGTTCATTTTCGTAAAAAAATAGGAATGGAATTAATAAATAAAATTAATAAAGAAATAGAAAAAAAGCGACGGGTGTAGCGTCAGAAAAAAAAGAAAATGAAGGAAAGTTATTGTTAGATGCGACTTGTACACCAGCAGATATAAAATATCCAACGGATATAGGAATATTGAATGATGCCAGAGAAAAAACAGAAAAAATAATAGATAAGCTGTATGAAGAAATAAAAGAGAAAAGGAAAGAAAAGCCGAGGACTTATAGGGAAGTGGCAAGAAAAGAGTACTTAGCCATAGCAAAAAAACGTCGTGTGTCAAAAAAAGAAAGAAGAAAAGGAACAAAAAAACAACTAGGATATATAAAAAGAAACTTGTCTGATATAGAAAAAATGATAGAAGAGGGAGCAAAGTTAGAAAAACTAACGAAAAAAGAGCAAGAAGAGCTTGTAACGATAGGAAAAGTGTATGAGCAACAGTTAGAAATGTATGAAAAAAAGACAAATAAAGTAGAAAACAGAATTGTGAGTGTAAGCCAACCTCACGTGCGTCCAATAGTGCGTGGAAAAGCGGGAAAAGCAGTAGAGTTTGGAGCTAAAATATCGGCAAGTAATGTGAATGGCTTTGTCTTCTTAGACAAATTAAGTTGGGATAATTACAACGAATCGGGAGATTTACAAGCGCGAATAGAAGAATATAAAAGGGAAACAGGATGTTATCCGGAATCGGTTCATGTGGATAAAATCTATCGAACAAAAGCGAATCGAGCTTATTGTAAAGAAAGGGATATAAGAATGAGTGGTCCCCGATTGGGAAGACCGCCGAAAGAGGTGAGCAAAGAAAAAAAGAAAGAGGCACGCTCAGATGAAAGAGTGCGTAATGCCATTGAGGGTAAATTCGGACAGGGAAAGAGGAAATTTAGTCTTGGTCGAGTGATGGCCAAACTACCTGAGACCTCGGAAACGGTAATTGCGATGAACTTTTTGGTAATGAATCTTTCTACTCTACTTCAGAAGACAAAAAGTAAAAAGTTGTAGAGTCGTTTTTCTTGTGAAAAATGGTGTTAATTTTCCTCTCTTTTGTGAGGAGTGATTTGTGTTGACCTTTTTAGACAGAAAGGAACAATAGATTAAACAAAATCTGTATTTTGATTTGTTTCCATAAGGATAAGTTATCTATGCTTTTTCAGTCCATACTTCCCTAACCCACATTTCTTTCGTTTTTTGACTTTTTCAGCAAGCCCTAAATACTGATACCAGATTGTTCCCCATAATACTGAGACTAATCTCACCGGATGCTTGCAAGGATTAGAACGGTAATTTCCCATAATGATAATCTCATCTCTGTAATGACTACCTTGAGACAATACTTGTTTGGTTTTGTAAGATGTACCCGCTCTAAATCTGGTTAGAAAAAACTTTTTAGCTTCTGTTAACAAATCAAACCACACAAAGCTAAAAAATCCCATATCTACGAGAATTAAACCATTTTCTGGTAATTTAGCTGCCAATTCTTCACACCATATTTTATCATTTTCTGTGTACCATAAAGTAACGGGTCTTTGGGTAAAGGCTTCCACTACCATCATTATTTTACCCCCCAATTTACTCTTTTCTTCTTTACTTATTTTCATATTTTTCCTTATCTGCTCTAGCGTTTAGCCATCTGCTATCCACACTGCACTAAACTTTTCTCTTATTTTTTCCCATTTTTCTCCTACTTGGAGCTTCGAGCTTCTTCCCTTTTTCGGCTGCTTTTTCTAACACTTCTTTTAGTAATATTGCAAATATTTCGGCTGGCACATTCATCATTCTTTTTGATACTGCCTGTTTGCTTACTTTTAATGATGCTACCCATAGCAATCCCTCTTCCTCTAACAGTCTTACCGCTTCACTTATACCCGCTATTTGACGATACACTATACTTAACACTAATGCCACCATTACTGGTAAATTTAATCTAAGTACAGGACAAAAAATGTAGGGAGTCGAGAAAAAGAGAAAAATTGGGTA
Source organism: Woronichinia naegeliana WA131 (assembly GCA_025370055.1). Classification (NCBI taxonomy): domain Bacteria; kingdom Bacillati; phylum Cyanobacteriota; class Cyanophyceae; order Synechococcales; family Coelosphaeriaceae; genus Woronichinia; species Woronichinia naegeliana. The sequence goes on from CP073041.1 coordinate 3,879,679, forward strand.
GAGAAGGATTAAGAACAAGATGACGAAGATGGTCAAAACCAAGACGAAAAAGACTCTGCGCTAGGCGACCATGTTTCTTGAGGGGAATGGGATGAAGATGATGAATTGCTAGACCAGTTTTGAGAGACCAAGCCAAAGCTAAAGTCAGTAAAGCCAAAAGCTTACGAAGACGCTTGGGGTCAGTAAAGTGAGTAGATTCCAAGCAAAAGCCACGAGTCTTAAAGATGCCAAAAAGGGTTTCAATGCCCCAACGCAGGGCATAATCGTGAATAAGACCTTGGGAATCGGGATGTCCAATGACGATGAGTAGAGAATTATCAGGCAAGCGAAGAGCCTCTACAGAAACAGGATATCCCCAAACCCGACAACTCCCTTGAAGACGTTGAGATTCACCAATAGCAAGATGGGCAAAAATGACTTTGGCGGCCAAAAGCTTGCCATTGTGCTCAATCTTGTCCGTAGCCCGAATTCTCAGACAGAAAGCCAGTAGCGGTTCGAGCAGAAGATAGCGAAGCCAAGCCTGACCAATAAACTCACGGTCGCCACATAAACAACGAATCAGGGCGGTGGGAAAAATCTTGAGCATCTCCTCGATAAAACGCATTCGTTCATCACTGTTAGAATTGCCCTTTTTCTTGCTAAGCATCCACCACAAGATGGGAATGGCTACTCCTTCATGGACAATGCCGACAGTGAGGATATTATAACCATGACTGCCAAACTCCCAGGTTGTGCGGTCAATACTTAATACCCAAGGTTGAGGGATATCCAGCCAACTGACTACAATACGGGCAATGTGATGGTAATCCAGCTCAAATCCTGAGAAAAAGCGTTGTAAGCGTTTGTAATGAGAATCCACCAATGCCCGACCTTCAAAACCCAGGGCCAATTCTTTAAGGTTAACCGTTTTCACTTTGAGGAGGGCGAGTAAGAACAAGGCTAGGAAGGAGAGTCTGGCACCATGCCATCCCAAATGGGGTTTTAGGGCTTGTTTCAATGCGTTATATTGGTTCATGGGTTTTCTTACATTACGTTCATCTTCCATGAAACCCCTTTCTCTTATACTTTTCAAGCCTTTTGTCCTGTACTTAGGCTGTAGCTTAATCAAGAGCGATCGCTGTTTTAAGGAAGTTTAAAGTGGCGATCGCATTCAAAGACTTTAGATTAAACTGGGTTAACCTTTAGCAAAATTATGAATTACTGAGGTAAGTAAAACAATGCTCCAATTACATCCAGAACCCTTAACCAAGAACGGACAAGGTTTTGTGGTTTTGCCCTATGCCGAATTTCAACAAATCCAAAAATTGTTAGAAGACTTAGAGGATTTGGAAGACTTAAGACAAGCCAAAGCAGAACAAAAAGATGACTCAACCTATTCATTAGAAGTTGTAAAAAACATTTTATTTCAATCTGAACATAATTGGGAAAATGCCCTTGAACAATTAAAAACAGAAATTCCAGAAAACCAAGCCGAAAAAATCAAAAAATTATTTGACTCTTGGGATCAGTTCAATGATGAAGCAAGATCAACAAGAAACCTTAGAAATTATTCAAAATTTAGAAAGAGTAGCCATTTAAAATAATGGAAAAAATCATTATTCTCGACTCATCACCAGTGTGATTAATTACCAATCCCAAATCTAATTCTTTAGCAAAGGATTGTCAACAATGGTTTTACACACTACTTCAAGGAAGGTACAAAGTGATATTACCTAAAATCGTAGATTATGAAATTAGACGAGAATTATTGAGAGCAAATAAACTGTCAGATTTAAGGAGATTAGAGCAGCTTAAATCAGAAATTCTCTATCTACCGATCACCACAGAAATTATGTTAAAAGCCGCCGAACTATGGGCTAAAGCCAGACAACAGGGAAAACCAACTGCCGATAATCAGGCTTTAGATGGAGATGTGATTTTAGCGTCTCAAGCTCTTACTTTAAAAAATCTCGGTTATGAAGTGATCATTGCCACCAGTAACAAAAAACACCTATCCCTCTTTACTGAAGTAGAAGATTGGCAAACAATTTAAAGGCGATCGTTTTTTATTAAGTTTGAGAAGTACGATCGCGTTTTGTTGAGTTTGAGAAGGGCGATCGCTTTCGCTAAAGTTGTTGAAAGGCAAGAGTCACCCAGAAGATACCAAACCCAAATATGGGTATCTAATAAAAGTCTCATTCTAAAGCGTCCCAAGTGATTAAATTGGCCGTTGGTTCAACAATATCTCCCACAATTTTACCCGTGTTTTTCATGGCTCCAAAGGTGGCTCGTTTACTTTTTTTGATGGGAGAAATAGTCGCGTATGGGATACCATTTTGGGTGATGGTCAAAATTTCGCCAGTGGTTTGAGCTTGGTTGAGGAAACTTTGCAGATTTTCGGGAAGTTCGGATAGATTTATTTGTGCCACTTTATCGCGGTTCCGTTACAAAGGGCGGAGGTGGAGGACAATTTCTATGATATACTAAACACGGTCACAGGTTGCGAATTCTAAAAATAAGAGATAATATAATAAAAATAGAAAAATTAGTCAAGAGGCTGAGAAATGATTAAGTTAGAATTTACAGAAGAAGACAAAAGACTGTTGTCTTACGGTCGGTTTAATCACCCGCATCCTAGAGTGCAGCTAAAGATGGAAGTTTTATGGCTAAAAAGTCAGGGATTGTCTCATCAAAAAATTGCTCAATTCGCAGGAGTTTCAGTAAATACGGTGACAAGCTATATCCGTGATTATCAAGAGGGCGGGATAGAAAAACTAAAAGAAATAAAATTTAATCGCCCGAAAAGCGAGTTAACAGAGCATCAAGGGACAATTGAGGCATATTTTGAGTCAAATCCACCAGCAACAATAAATGAAGCAGTAAAAAGAATAGAAGAATTAACAGGAATAAAAAGAAGTCCGACGCAAGTCAGAAAATTTTTAAAGTCAATAGGAATGAGGTGTCTAAAGGTGGGAACAATTCCATCAAAAGCAGATGTAGAAGCTCAGGATAGCTATAGAGAAAAAGAGCTAGAACCAAGGCTAGAAGAGGCAAAAGCAGGAAAAAGGGCAGTTTTCTTTGTAGATGCCTCTCATTTTGTAATGGGAGCATTTGTAAATTTTATATGGTGCTTCAAGAGGATTTTTATTAAGTCACCATCAGGGAGAAAACGTTTTAATGTGTTAGGAGCATTAAATGCAATTACCCATGAAGTAATTATGGTAACGAACAGTTTTTATATTACGGGAACTCAGGTTTGTGAACTCCTAGAAAAGATAGCAGAATTAGGACTATTAATACCGATTACGTTGGTATTAGACAATGCTCGTTATCAAAAATGCCGAATTGTACAGGAGTTGGCAGAATCATTAGGAATAGAGTTACTGTACTTACCTCCTTATTCTCCTAACTTGAATTTAATTGAAAGACTGTGGAAGTTTGTGAAGAAGAAGTGTTTATACGCAAAATATTATGAAGATTTTACGCAGTTTTCTGCAGCAATTTCAGGATGTCTTGAGGATGCTAACGTAAAATATAAGGAGGAGCTTGATTCTCTGCTCACCTTACGATTTCAACGCTTTGATAAATCTCAGATTATGAACGTTTGAAGTATAATTGCAGAGGTTAGGAAGGCGGAGAATTTGTCTATAATAGTTTAAGCAAGCAATTTTGGCGATCGCCGATGTCTCAAGACCTTATTACCAATCTCTATAATGCGTTTGATCCTGATAAGGTTCTGCCTGCGGGTGATCCTGTTTATGTTGACTTAAAAGCAGTGCGGGGAGACAGTGATATTATTCGGGATTTTGGCCATAAAATTCTGCGATCGCCGAATCGAAATACTTGTCAATTGTATGTCGGGCATCGGGGCGGCGGTAAATCAACAGAATTATTGCGATTAAAGGCAGAGTTAGAAAGACAAGGCTGTTTTGTGGTTTATTTTGCAGCAGATGAAGAAGATATTGATCAAGAAGATGCCCAATACACGGATATTTTAATTGCCTGTACTCGTCATTTGTTAAAGGCTCTAAAAGACGCTGACACTCAGCCTTTGTTTCGTTGGATTGAAGAACGTTGGCGAGATTTAGAAGATATTGCTTCTTTAGAAATTACCGTTCAGGATTTAAAAATAGAAAATTTGATTCCTTTATTTGCTAAATTGTCAGCTAATATTCGTGCTATACCGACCGAAAGAGCTAAGATTCGAGAAAAACTTAATCCTCATACGGTAACGTTACTGAATGCCCTGAATTTGTTTATTGAAGATGGTAAACGCAAACTTTCTGAGGGGAAAACTCAATTAGTCATTATTGCAGATAATTTAGATCGGATTGCTCCTGTTTTAAAGACGGATAGAACCAATCACGATGAGATTTTTTTAGACCGAGCTAATCAATTAAAAGGTTTAGCTTGTCATGTTATTTATACCATTCCTATATCCTTGGCCTATTCTATTCGGGCTACGGAATTACGCAATCTTTATGATGGTGATCCGTTAGCTTTGCCGATGGTAATGGTACAACAAAGAGATAATTCTCCTTGCATAGAAGGACTCAGTTTAATGAAAACAGTTGTGGAAAAGAGAGTGCAACAATTTTCTCCAACTCGTTCTTTAGAAACAGAAATTTTTGAAACTAAAGAGGTTTTAGAGCGGCTGTGTTTGATGAGTGGTGGTCACATGAGAAATTTAATGTTTTTAATTGAATCAGCGATTGATCATGTCAACAGTTTACCGATTACAATCCGTGCTGCTCAAAGAGCTATTACTCAAGCCAGAGACATTTTTCGTTCTACTGTTGAAGATAAGCAGTGGGAAATTTTAGCGGACGTTTACCGCAATAAAGTTATTAAAAATAATGATGAATATCGCAAGTTACTGTTTAATCATTGCATTTTACAATATGTAGATTTTGATGAACAGGAAGAAATGCAACGCTGGTATGACGTTCATCCCTTGATTCTCGGTATTCAGGAATTTAAGAAAGAACTAGAAAAAAGTCAAAATTTATCAGGTAATTAACGATGATTGCAACTACTATTGATTGGGATCAAGATGTGGTGAGTAGCAAGGAAGAATCCTATCAGTCTTTGCAAAATGCTCTAAATCGTAATCAAGGTTTTGGTTTATATTTTGTACGTTCTTCGCCTGTCCAAACTCAGGCTATTATTGAAGATATTAAACGTGATTTACCAAATAAAAATATAGGTGTTTTACCACTGACGTATGAGGTTGATAATCTTTTTAATCTTATCACTAATTTACCCAATTACCAAAATCTCAATATTTTATTTATTTCTGGTTTAGAGTTGTCGCTATTACGTTATGAAGAAAGAGAATCTGAAGGACTTTTTTTACTGAGTCAAAGTGCTGTTTATGGGGGAACTTGGGCTGGTGTACCGCGTATTTTAGGACATTTAAACCTGAGCCGTGAAAGATTCCGTGAACATTTTCCTTTTTCTATTGTTTTTTGTTTACCTGAGTTTGCCCTGCGTTATTTTATTCGCCGCGCTCCCGATTTTTTTGATTGGCGATCAGGTATTTATGAATTTCCGTTAGATCAAGATACATTATCTAAAGAACTAAAAGAAAAACTTGCAGAACTTAAAGCCTACTTAAGTGATTCTCCAAATTTAGAAAAATATAAAGCTTCTGAACTTTGGTTTGAAATGGGTTTAGTATTTGCAATGGTGGGAGAACAAATTAAAGCAATTTCTGCATTTGATCGAGTTTTACAATTTTATCCAGATGAATACAATGCTTTGTATAATAAAGGAGTTGCTCTTGAAGATTTAGGAAGATATGAGGAATCAATAACGGCCTACGACAATGTTCTGAAAATGAGACCTAGTGATTATGAAGCTTGGAATAGCCGAGGTCTTGCATTGTTTAATCTAGATAGGTATGAAGAAGCGATCGCCTCCTATGACAACGCCTTGAAAATTAAACCTGATTACCACGAAGCTTGGTACAACAGAGGGAATGCGTTAGGGAATTTAGGCAGAAACGAAGAAGCGATTACCTCCTATGACAATGCTTTGAAATTCAAGTCTGATAAGTATAAAGCTTGGAACCACCGAGGGAATGCGTTGCTTGTACCTATGCCTTACAAAAAAATTGCTCTTGCAATTGAAAACTTAAAAGGGTGCGACCTTTAGTTGATGAAGGAAAAGAAAAGTGTTAACATGAGATGAAAAGTGACAAAGAGGAAACAATGATGACAGCAAAACTAATTAATGTAGAGGGTTCAAAGATAAAAATAGAACTAACATTAGAACTCAGTCGTTCAATGTTGGATACAGAAATAAATATTCAAAAAGGCTTAAACGAAGTAGGTTGCATCGCCAGCAAAGAAGCCTTGAAATATTTAGATACAGATGGTTCACCCTTAAAAATCGGTGAAGAAATCTGGAAGAGTAAGGGAGAGCAACCGAAAGAATATCAAACACCTTATGGTGAGGTTATAGTGAATCGTCATGTATATCAGCGTTCACCTTTGAGGAAAAACGTATTGCCCCTTAGAAAGAGAAGCAAGGATAATCATAACATCAACGCCATTATTGGCAAAACAGGTATCCTCAAAAATGTCAGGGATGGCAGGCAAAGAGGTGAAAAATGATTTATTAGAAAATCATGGTAGAAAAGTAGCGCTATCCTATATCCAAAGATTGAGTGAAGCAGTAGGAAGTGTGGTACAGGCAAAAGAAGAAGCGTGGAGTTATGCCCCGCCCAAGGAGGATAGCCAAATTGCAACAGTGGGAATAGGATTAGATGGAACCTGTATGCTGATGTGTGAGGATGGCTACCGTGAAGCAATGGTGGGAACCGTTTCCCTATACGATAGTGAAGGCGAACGTCAACATACAATCTATCTAGGTGCGGCACCAGAGTATGGAAAAAAGAGTTTTCTAGAAAGATTAGAAAGAGAAATTGAGCGAGCGAAAAACCGTTATCCAGAGGCAACATTGGTCGGGATAGCAGACGGGGCAGAATCAAATTGGAAGTTTTTAGAAAAGCAAACGGAAGAACAGATATTAGATTTCTATCATGCCTCTGGTTACTTAGGTGCCTTGGCAGAAGCGTTGCATCCGAATACCGTGTCAAAACAAAAAGAATGGTTGACTGAAAATTGTCGAGAACTCAAGCATGAAAAAGGAAAAGCAGGAGAACTGCTAAATCTGATGAAAGAAGTCAAAGAAGAAAAAAGTCATTCTAAGAATCTTACCGAGAAACTACAAGCGGCGATTACTTATTACGAGAATCATCAGCATCAAATGGATTATGCTGAATACATAGAGAAAAAGTATCCGATTGGTTCAGGTGTTACGGAAGCAGCTTGTAAGACGTTGGTCAAACAACGATTATGTTGTTCAGGGATGCGATGGAAGGAAAAAGGAGCAGGAATTATTTTGAGCCTACGAGCTTTGGTATTGACCAAGGAACGATGGAGTCAATTTTGGGCAAAACTTGATCAATATGGGTTCCCTGTAGAACCCTGATTACAACAGCTTTTATCAACTAAAGGTCGCACCCACTTAAAACAAGCAATTAAACTAGATTCCGAATATTTAGAAGATGCAAAAAATGACACCGACTTTGATAAAATTCGCCATGATTCCCGTTTTATTAACTTAATTAATTCCCAAAATCAGAATTTACAATGATGAAATCCTCCTTATACTTAACTACAACCGCTTTACCTGGCAACAAAATTGAGATTCAAAACCCCGATCTTAACGTTGGTCAATCCGTAGAAATTGTGGTTCTGATACCCGAATCTTCGCAATCTGAACTTTCTCTAGAAGACCGTATTACCTTTTTAAAATTGCCTCTTTTCGAGCGACAAAAAATTCTAAAAGAACAAGCAGAATCAATGGTTAATCACTATCAAGAAAACTCTGAATGGAAAGAACTATTAAGCAATGACATCATTGACTATTAAGCCCGAAACCCTAAAACGTGGTGAAATTTGGTTAGTAAACTTCGATCCGACCATTGGGGCTGAAATCAGAAAAAGTCGTCCTGCCGTTGTCATTAGCTCGAACGCAGTCGGAAAATTACCGATTAAACTCATTGCACCAATTACCGATTGGAAGCCCTATTTTACTCAAAATTTTTGGCATATAAAAATTGAGCCAAATACGACAAATGGCTTAACAAAAATTTCCGCCATTGATGCCCTACAAATTAGAGGTGTGGATTTACAAAGATTCATCCAAAAATTGGGCAGTGCTGATTCATCCAAAATGCAAGAAATTTCCGTCGCTATTCTTACTATTCTTGAGTATCGTGATTAACAGTGTAGGTTTTATGTGACGGCTTATCGTACCCATCGAATTTAAAAAAATTAACTACGCTTATTTAAAAAAATTAACTACACTTAAATACTTTACTTTATGTTAATGTGATAAAAATGCGATCGCCGTTAAGGATTAAGGGATGATTTTATAACAAATCCTAATAGAGCCAAAAACATTGCTGAAATGAGAACCCAGAGACGAGTATCCTGCTTCTCAGATTGTTTTCTGAGTTCCGCCATATTATCGTTGATAGCCTCTAACTTCTCATCCATTCTCGCCTGATTAATTTTGATCTCAATTACAGTCTCGTTAATTTTTTCCACACTTTGCTTAAGCTCAGTTATCAGGTCTTTTATTTCCTTTAACTCAGAATCGGTGACAGTAGGCATAGGACAGTATTCCCGAAGCAACAATACAAATTATACAACAAGGAAAAACGCGATCGCCGGTTTATCGCTTTAAGCCGATGGGAAAAAAGCAATTTTTCCTAACAGTCCCAACAATCCCCCAACCAAAGCAAACAATATCCCAATTAACCAACCTGTTAAACGGGTGTGACCTTTAGTTGATGAAGGAAAAGAAAAGTGTTAACATGAGATGAAAAGTGACAAAGAGGAAACAATGATGACAGCAAAACTAATTAATGTAGAGGGTTCAAAGATAAAAATAGAACTAACATTAGAACTAAGTCGTTCAATGTTGGATACAGAAATAAATATTCAAAAAGGCTTAAACGAAGTAGGTTGCATCGCCAGCAAAGAAGCCTTGAAATATTTAGATACAGATGGTTCACCCTTAAAAATCGGTGAAGAAATCTGGAAGAGTAAGGGAGAGCAACCGAAAGAATATCAAACACCTTATGGTGAGGTTATAGTGAATCGTCATGTATATCAGCGTTCACCTTTGAGGAAAAACGTATTGCCCCTTAGAAAGAGAAGCAAGGATAATCATAACATCAACGCCATTATTGGCAAAACAGGTATCCTCAAAAATGTCAGGGATGGCAGGCAAAGAGGTGAAAAATGATTTATTAGAAAATCATGGTAGAAAAGTAGCGCTATCCTATATCCAAAGATTGAGTGAAGCAGTAGGAAGTGTGGTACAGGCAAAAGAAGAAGCGTGGAGTTATGCCCCGCCCAAGGAGGATAGCCAAATTGCAACAGTGGGAATAGGATTAGATGGAACCTGTATGCTGATAGGCGAAGAGGGCTACCGTGAAGCAATGGTGGGAACCCTTTCCCTATACGATAGTGAGGGAGAACGTCAACAGACAATCTATCTAGGGCTTGCTGAATAAGTATAGAACCCTTGCCAGATAATGCTTTCAAGCATTTTAAAAACGATCAGGTGCAAGGTTATGGCCTTTGGAGGCTCAAAGCCCATGCACGTCGTTGGAAAACTGGGGGTTGAAATTGGAAACAACTCTCTGAAGTCACCATTTTTCGCGTCCTGTGGCATCTAGGTTCGTTTTGTGGACTTTTTCAGCAGACCCTATCTAGGTGCGGCACCAGAGTATGGAAAAAAGAGTTTTCTAGAAAGATTGGAAAGAGAAATTGAGCGAGCAAAAAAACGTTATCCAGAGGCAAAATTGGTCGGTATAGCAGATGGTGCAGAATCAAATTGGAAGTTTTTAGAAAAGCAAACGGAAGAACAGATATTAGATTTCTATCATGCCTCTGGTTACTTAGGAGCGTTGGCAGAAGCGTTGCATCCTAATACCGTGTCAAAACAAAAAGAATGGTTGGTTAAAAATTGTCGAGAACTCAAGCATAAAAAAGGAAAATCAGGAGAACTGCTAAATCTGATGAAAGAAGTCAAAGAAGAAAAAAGTCATTCTAAGAATCTTACCGAGAAACTACAAGCAGCGATTACTTATTACGAGAATCATCAGCATCAAATGGATTATGCTGAATACCTGCTGGGGCGACAAGATAGCTAGAAGACAGACATAGCAAGCTCCATAGCCCTCTGACCTCGAATGTAATCCCTCAACCGATGACGACTAATTTGCATTAGCTCTTGAATTATTTTTTCATACATCTGCCGTAGTCCCAGCCACAAATGGAGGTGTTGACCTACATAGGGCTTGCTGAAAAAGTCAAAAAACGAAAGAAATGTGGGTTAGGGAAGTATGGACTGAAAAAGCATAGATAACTTATCCTTATGGAAACAAATCAAAATACAGATTTTGTTTAATCTATTGTTCCTTTCTGTCTAAAAAGGTCAACACAAATCACTCCTCACAAAAGAGAGGAAAATTAACACCATTTTTCACAAGAAAAACGACTCTACAACTTTTTACTTTTTGTCTTCTGAAGTAGAGTAGAAAGATTCATTACCAAAAAGTTCATCGCAATTACCGTTTCCGAGGTCTCAGGTAGTTTGGCCATCACTCGACCAAGACTAAATTTCCTCTTTCCCTGTCCGAATTTACCCTCAATGGCATTACGCACTCTTTCATCTGAGCGTGCCTCTTTCTTTTTTTCTTTGCTCACCTCTTTCGGCGGTCTTCCCAATCGGGGACCACTCATTCTTATATCCCTTTCTTTACAATAAGCTCGATTCGCTTTTGTTCGATAGATTTTATCCACATGAACCGATTCCGGATAACATCCTGTTTCCCTTTTATATTCTTCTATTCGCGCTTGTAAATCTCCCGATTCGTTGTAATTATCCCAACTTAATTTGTCTAAGAAGACAAAGCCATTCACATTACTTGCCGATATTTTAGCTCCAAACTCTACTGCTTTTCCCGCTTTTCCACGCACTATTGGACGCACGTGAGGTTGGCTTACACTCACAATTCTGTTTTCTACTTTATTTGTCTTTTTTTCATACATTTCTAACTGTTGCTCATACACTTTTCCTATCGTTACAAGCTCTTCTTGCTCTTTTTTCGTTAGTTTTTCTAACTTTGCTCCCTCTTCTATCATTTTTTCTATATCAGACAAGTTTCTTTTTATATATCCTAGTTGTTTTTTTGTTCCTTTTCTTCTTTCTTTTTTTGACACACGACGTTTTTTTGCTATGGCTAAGTACTCTTTTCTTGCCACTTCCCTATAAGTCCTCGGCTTTTCTTTCCTTTTCTCTTTTATTTCTTCATACAGCTTATCTATTATTTTTTCTGTTTTTTCTCTGGCATCATTCAATATTCCTATATCCGTTGGATATTTTATATCTGCTGGTGTACAAGTCGCATCTAACAATAACTTTCCTTCATTTTCTTTTTTTTCTGACGCTACACCCGTCGCTTTTTTTCTATTTCTTTATTAATTTTATTTATTAATTCCATTCCTATTTTTTTACGAAAATGAACCATCATTGACGCATTAAATGCTTCTTTGCTACTATAGCTTTCCATTCCTATAAAGTACTGTAAATAAGGGTTCTCTTTTATTTGTTCTACTGTTTCTCTGTCACTTTTTCCTGAAATTTCTTTGATAATTAATGCTCCTAATGCCATTCTAAATGATTTGGCTGGGGCTCCTTTTTTTTCTGTGAAGTTTTTTGCATATTCTTCCTCATATTCTTCCCAGGGAATCATTTTTGACATTTCTATCCAACGATTTTCTTCGTCTAACTGCCCGCCGAACAGATTTTTCAAGTTTTCTGGTGTTTCAATTGAGTACTGTTGCTTTCGGTACATCTGCTTTCTCTCTTCTTAATGCAATGGTTTTGAGGCATTCTACCCTATTTTCGTGCATTCTAGCGGTTCTTAATTCGCCTACTATTTTTCTCCGTAAAGGTTTCAGCTTTTTTCAGCAAGCCCTACATAAAAGCTACTGTGACGACGTTTACTCGTTCTTTTCGATTCTGGTCTGACCACATATTTTTGAATTCCTTTTTCCTTGACCATTTGACCTTGTAGAATTGCACTCGTATGGGCAATCGCTGCCACAATTAATAGCTTTGATAGTCGTTCTGCCTCTAGATTTGTTCCCTCTAGATTATAGCCTCCAGACTTCAAATCCCTAAACATTTCCTCGATACCAAATCTTTTTTGATACGATTTAATTGCCTCCTCTAGGCTTCCTAAATTTGTCAAGATAAACCAAGGCTCTTTTGTCTTAAATCCGCCGTAGGTCTTTTTCCATTTACAGGCTAAATTAAATCCTCCAAATCCTTTCATTTTGGTAACGTTTACTTCGTTAAAAAATAGACTTGTTCCCGGGGATAATCCCAACGCTCTCATTTCTTGGTAAAGCTGCTCATCTTCCGACACATTTGTCGTCTTTTTCTGTCTCAAACAAAAGTATAGACCCTTCTTTCCTAGCCACTTTCCCAGTGTGACTGAACAGAATTCTCTGTCCCCTAATATCACTATTTTGTATTCTGAGAATAGGCTTATTGCCTTCTCTAAATACCCTTTTTGAGCCGTTAAATTACTATTTCCTTTTTTGTCTAAAAATTCCCAATATACTAACACCGCTCTTTTCTCATAAATTAAGCTTACTGTCAGGATGTTTATTACACCCTAATTAGGGCTTGCTGAAAAAGTCAAAAAACGAAAGAAATGTGGGTTAGGGAAGTATGGACTGAAAAAGCATAGATAACTTATCCTTATAGAAACAAATCAAAATACAGATTTTGTTTAATCTATTGTTCCTTTCTGTCTAAAAAGGTCAACACAAATCACTCCTCACAAAAGAGAGGAAAATTAACACCATTTTTTACAAGAAAAACGACTCTACAACTTTTTACTTTTTGTTTTCTTTTTTGTCTTCTGAAGAAGAGTAGAAAGATTCATTACCAAAAAGTTCATCGCAATTACCGTTTCCGAGGTCTCAGGTAGTTTGGCCATCACTCGACCAAGACTAAATTTCCTCTTTTCCTGTCCGAATTTACCCTCAATGGCATTACGCACTCTTTCATCTGAGCGTGCCTCTTTCTTTTTTTCTTTGCTCACCTCTTTCGGCGGTCTTCCCAATCGGGGACCACTCATTCTTATATCCCTTTCTTTACAATAAGCTCGATTCGCTTTTGTTCGATAGATTTTATCCACATGAACCGATTCCGGATAACATCCTGTTTCCCTTTTATATTCTTCTATTCGCGCTTGTAAATCTCCCGATTCGTTGTAATTATCCCAACTTAATTTGTCTAAGAAGACAAAGCCATTCACATTACTTGCCGATATTTTAGCTCCAAACTCTACTGCTTTTCCCGCTTTTCCACGCACTATTGGACGCACGTGAGGTTGGCTTACACTCACAATTCTGTTTTCTACTTTATTTGTCTTTTTTTCATACATTTCTAACTGTTGCTCATACACTTTTCCTATCGTTACAAGCTCTTCTTGCTCTTTTTTCGTTAGTTTTTCTAACTTTGCTCCCTCTTCTATCATTTTTTCTATATCAGACAAGTTTCTTTTTATATATCCTAGTTGTTTTTTTGTTCCTTTTCTTCTTTCTTTTTTTGACACACGACGTTTTTTTGCTATGGCTAAGTACTCTTTTCTTGCCACTTCCCTATAAGTCCTCGGCTTTTCTTTCCTTTTCTCTTTTATTTCTTCATACAGCTTATCTATTATTTTTTCTGTTTTTTCTCTGGCATCATTCAATATTCCTATATCCGTTGGATATTTTATATCTGCTGGTGTACAAGTCGCATCTAACAATAACTTTCCTTCATTTTCTTTTTTTTCTGACGCTACACCCGTCGCTTTTTTTTCTATTTCTTTATTAATTTTATTTATTAATTCCATTCCTATTTTTTTACGAAAATGAACCATCATTGACGCATTAAATGCTTCTTTGCTACTATAGCTTTCCATTCCTATAAAGTACTGTAAATAAGGGTTCTCTTTTATTTGTTCTACTGTTTCTCTGTCACTTTTTCCTGAAATTTCTTTGATAATTAATGCTCCTAATGCCATTCTAAATGATTTGGCTGGGGCTCCTTTTTTTTCTGTGAAGTTTTTTGCATATTCTTCCTCATATTCTTCCCAGGGAATCATTTTTGACATTTCTATCCAACGATTTTCTTCGTCTAACTGCCCGCCGAACAGATTTTTCAAGTTTTCTGGTGTTTCAATTGAGTACTGTTGCTTTCGGTACATCTGCTTTCTCTCTTCTTAATGCAATGGTTTTGAGGCATTCTACCCTATTTTCGTGCATTCTAGCGGTTCTTAATTCGCCTACTATTTTTCTCCGTAAAGGTTTCAGCTTTTTTCAGCAAGCCCTAATTTGTTCTATCTATTGCTAGATAGGGCTTGCTGAATAAGTATAGAACCCTTGCCAGATAATGCTTTCAAGCATTTTAAAAACGATCAGGTGCAAGGTTATGGCCTTTGGAGGCTCAAAGCCCATGCACGTCGTTGGAAAACTGGGGGTTGAAATTGGAAACTACTCTCTGAAGTCACCATTTTTCGCCTCCTGTGGCATCTAGGTTCGTTTTGTGGACTTTTTCAGCAGACCCTAGATATACACAACCATTTTTAACACATTTTTCTGGCTTCTTTATTAACTCTTTTACACAGGGAAACCAGATTTTCTCTATACTTAGTTTTTCCAGATTTAAAAATCTCTGTATTTTTCTCCTTCTACTTTCCATTAAGATGGGAATTGGTAGAGCTTCCGCTATTCTTTCTAACCTCATATCTTGTAATATTTGCAAGCATCCTACTACTACAAATAGGAATAAGTATTCGGCTCGACTTAGATTCTCTTGTAAAGTGGCTTCATATTCTTTTGCTATCATGTTTTCCTTTTGGGGTTATTGTACTCTTTTATAGAGTGTCTTGTCTTGTTTCTTTCTACTGTAATCCTTGCTACACAGGACTTTTACCTACTCTTGTCGCCCCACCAGTACAGTATTATATTGGAACAGACTGGGGAGTATCAGAATCAACGGTCTGTCGTACAACTCAGAAAATCGAAAATATCTTAATTCGCTCAGGAGTGTTCAGTTTACCAGGGAAAAAAGAGTTACATCAAAAAGAGGCAGAAGAAAAAGTAGTAGTAATGGATGTAACAGAGATTCCGATGGAAAAACCGAAAGAAAATCAGAAAAGTTTTTATAGCGGAAAGCGGGGAGAACATACATTAAAGACACAACTAATTATTGACTTAAAAAGCAAGAAAATCATCTGTTTAGCGAGTGGTAAAGGAAGAGTGCATGACTTCAAGCTATTTCAAAATAGTGGAGTAAGAGTTGGAGATTTGATAAAAATCATTGCGGACAAAGGATATCAAGGAATTGCCAAAATTCATGAGTTAAGTGAAACACCGATTAAGAAAAAAAAGGGTAAAAAATTGAGTAAAGAGGAGAAGCAATATAAATAAGTTATTAAACCGTCTTCGAGTAGTAGTAGAACACGTTAATCGACGATTAAAAATTTTCAGAATATTATCTTCAACCTATAGAAATAGAGGTCGTGTTCTAAACCTGTGGAAAAGAGTAATAATAAATAAATGTAAATCTTAAAATTGGTGTGCCATGCTATTCAAAGCAATTGTTTGCCCAAGTTGTCAAAGTACGGATATTGTGAAACACGGCCCCTCTGGGGAGGGGAAAGAGCGTTACAGATGTCGTAATACAGAATGTAAGCGTTGCACATTTATCTTAAACTATACTTATAAAGGTTATTTGCCAGAAGTAAAGGAAAAGATTGCCGAAATGGCAATGAATGGTAGTGGCATAAGGGATACAGCCCGTGTGCTGAGGATTAGTCCATCAACAGTGATTAGTGAACTAAAAAAAAGAGTCTAGTTTAGTATTCGTCAACGAAAAAAAACTAGCAGAACTGGAACCCAGTCAGAGTATTGTAACGCTCTGCCAATGGAATGACGTGGAAGCAGAACTCGACGAAATGTGGGGTTTTGTGAAGAGCAAAAAAGAGCAAAGATGGTTATGGCACGCTATTGATCATAAGACAGGTGAGATATTAGCTTATGTTTTGTCTGGTCACAAAGACGAAGCATTTCTAAGGCTAAAAGAGTTGTTAGAACCTTTTGGTATTACTCAATATTATACAGATGGATGGGGGGCTTACGAACGACATATTGAGCCAGCATTGCATGAGGTGGGTAAGTATAATACTCAAAAAATCGAACGAAAGCACTTGACATTGAGAACTCGAATAAAGAGATTAGCGAGAAAAACGATTTGTTTCTCCAAATCTATTGTGATGCACGATATACTTCAAACGTTCATAATCTGAGATTTATCAAAGCGTTGAAATCGTAAGGTGAGCAAAGAATCAAGCTCCTCCTTATATTTTACGTTAGCATCTTTAAGACATCCTGAAATTGCTGCAGAAAACTGCGTAAAATCTTCATAATATTTTGCGTATAAACACTTCTTCTTCACAAACTTCCACAGTCTTTCAATTAAATTCAAGTTAGGAGAATAAGGAGGTAAGTACAGTAACTCTATTCCTAATGATTCTGCCAACTCCTGCACAATTCGGCATTTTTGATAACGAGCATTGTCTAATACCAACGTAATCGGTATTAATAGTCCTAATTCTGCTATCTTTTCTAGGAGTTCACAAACCTGAGTTCCCGTAATATAAGCTGACTTTTCCCGTTAAGTGCGGATTGCAAGCTGCCAGCCTTGGCAAAGGTCATGCAACTTCAACCAACCGCGCCAAAGGACTTGGATACCGAGAGGAGTTTTACGACGATGTTCAAGATAACCACCAAGAAAAGCAACAGACTCGACAGCCCAAGCAACAGTCAAAATAGGGGGAAGTTTTTGAGAGGCGGCTGCTTTTAACACCTGAAGTTGAAGAGGATTAAGAATTTCAATCGCGAGAGCATCGGGCTGGGTACGATGAAGATAAGTAACGTGTAAAAGTTCAACAGCAATGACACTTAAAAAACCCAAAAGAGTTTTCATTCCATCAGAGGCAAGTCGATAACGCTCACTCTGACAACCAGACTTAAGGACTTTATGAAATTCTTCAACCCGCCATCGGTAGGTGTACCAACGAAGAATAGTGACAGCCATCTCAATAGTCTCAACAACTTCTGTAGTCAGAAGCATCCAAGATAAAGGAGTTTCGCCTTCGGGACAATCGATTTCTGTCGCATAAACAGCATAGACATTCAACGGGTCACGATTATCAAAACGATAGGGAGTTCGTAGATTAACTGAGCAAAATCGGACGGCAAGCTTAACCTTCCGTGCTTTTCTTTTTCCTGTACTCGGAATCTCGATTTCTTGATGAAAACGAATCGGTTCTGATTCCAAATGTTGCCAAAGTCGTTCACTATTTTTGTCTAAACTACGATTATGAGACGCTCTGACCAGCACTCCTGTATGCTTGAGTTGACGCACTGAGTCAAAGACTTCTGAAACATCTCCTTCTCTGTCAAATACATGAATTACCCTCGTTGAACTTTCTACCTGTTTCTCACAGGTGTTTAGAGCCTCTACCCATTTGTAGGATTCTTTTTCCTCAAATGGTCTTTGACGAGCTGCTTTTCTTTGTTCTTTCTGTCTTTCTTTTTTCTGCTTCGCCGTTTCATCTGTTGGGGGCTTTTCTTTTACCTCCCTATTCCACAGTTTTTGCCATAATAAACCTAATACTTGTCCTTTTTCTGGCTCAATTGCTAAAGCACTATGCAGTATTAATCCATTCCCTCCTTTTCCAGTCGGCCCATACCCTTCCCTTTTTTCCTTGATATTGCGATAATCTAAGAAGGTCGTATCTCCGACTGATAGCATTATCTTATATTCTTCTACGGCGGCAGTTGTCATTTCACAGTGCGGCTCTATTATCTTGACAAAGTCTGTTTTCGGATTCCCAAAAATTCATAGGCCCTCTTTAACTCGTTTCCTCCCTTAAACACTTCTGATAAGGCTTTTCCAAACCCCTCACTTAACTTTTTCCCAATCGAGAAGGCACGATTGTTTAGCCTCTCGTCTCCCAATTCACAACTGGCAAAGTTTTTTGTCCACCATTCCAACATTTTTTGACCTGCCCTTTAAGATTTTCTCCATTTTACAGTCTCATACTCCCTTCATCCTTTGTTTTTGAAATTTGAACGATAAGCGGGATGATGGCTTCAGAATATTTTTTTCCTGTCAAGAGAATCATTACTCAAACCCTTGCCAGATAAAGCCTCTAGAAGTTTGCATTGCTGGATTTTGGACTTAACGGGAAAAGTCAGGTAATATAAGAACTGTTCGTTACCATAATTACTTCATGGGTAATTGCATTTAATGCTCCTAACACATTAAAACGTTTTCTCCCTGATGGTGACTTAATAAAAATCCTCTTGAAGCACCATATAAAATTTACAAATGCTCCCATTACAAAAGGAGAGGCATCTACAAAGAAAACTGCCCTTTTTCCTGCTTTTGCCTCTTCTAGCCTTGGTTCTAGCTCTTTTTCTCTATAGCTATCCTGAGCTTCTACATCTGCTTTTGATGGAATTGTTCCCACCTTTAGACACCTCATTCCTATTGACTTTAAAAATTTTCTGACTTGCGTTGGACTTCTTTTTATTCCCGTTAATTCTTCTATTCTTTTTACTGCTTCATTTATTTTTGCTGGTGGATTTGACTCAAAATATGCCTCAATTTTCCCTTGATGCTCTGTTAACTCGCTTTTCGGGCGATTAAATTTTATTTCTTTTAGTTTTTCTATCCCGCCCTCTTGATAATCACGGATATAGCTTGTCACCGTATTTACTGAAACTCCTGCGAATTGAGCAATTTTTTGATGAGATAATCCCTGACTTTTTAACCATAAAACTTCCATCTTTAGCTGTACTCTAGGATGCGGGTGATTAAACCGACCGTAAGACAACAGTCTTTTGTCTTCTTCCGTAAATTCTAACTTAATCATTTCTCAGCCTCTTGACTACTTTTTCTATTTTTACTATATTATCTCTTATTTTTAAAATTCGCAACTTGTGACCGTGTTCAGTATATTGTCCTTGGATTATTTATCAATCGCTTTGAATTTGGATGTCTTATTTAGATGTGCTTCCACAGATTCAGAACACTACCTAGACATCGTAGATACTGTGTTAAGTGTCAAGGGGAAACAGGAAAAAAATCAGTTTCCTCCTCTAAAACAACGTTAGGAAGAGCCAACTTAGTCTGGTCAAACGGTTTCCCTGACTTGAGAATCCCGTAAACAATCCGAATGAGTTTGTGCATTACAACCCCAACGATCTGCATTTTATTTTTTCCTGCCTCTAAAAACCGTTCTCGCAAGTCCTTCATCTTACATCTTGCACCAAAACTCATGTTCTAAGTTGTGACAGCAACTAACTGAAGTTGGAGTCCAAAAGATTGCAAAAGTGGACGTAATCGCTCGACTTGAGAAAAAAGGGAACAAAGAGCAACATCAGGAAAAAGTGTCTGAAGAGCAGAAGCAGAAGCTTGACCCCAATCAGGTGGTTTAGAGGAGTCAGTAGAAAGATAAACCCAATGGGCAAGAAGAAAACTAATCATCGAAAGAAGCAACCAGCGATAAACCCCCAGAAGAGTTTGTTGACCAAAACGATGTAAACCAAAACGATGTTTTACGGTCTTGAAAAAGCCCTCAATACTCCATCTTCGCCGTCCCCACCAGATAATGGTACTGGACTTAAGAGGACGAGTCGATAAGACGAAGCGTTTTTCGAGTTTGCCGTTACGTTTGAGGTAGAACCAAGAGATAGTAACAGGGAAAGATAATCCATCAAGAGTGACCTGTTGTCCTTTTTTGAGCAAATCACGAAGCTGACGACCATCAGCTAATTTACGGTCACAACGCACACCGACGATAACCGCAAGACGGCGTTTTTTCATCGCTTGAAGGAATTGCACACTACTAAAGGCGGTATCGGCTAAAATGACAACCCGAAAAGCACTCAGGAGTTCTTTGGGTAGGCTATCCACTAATCGCACCGCGAGTTGAGCGGGACTTCTTGTTTCTTTACCTCTCCAAACTCGAAATCCCCAGGGGACTCGAAATTCTCCTATCACCAGATAAATCACCAAAAGATGTAAACCCCTCTTCCCGTGAAGAACATGAATTAAATGCTCAAAAGCCTTAAATTTTCCGCATTTCTCCAGTGTCGTTAAGTCCACAATCACCTGCAACCAAGGTCGTCTTCCTCTTGGAGCATAGGTAAGTAGTTCTTTGAGAATTGCTTTTCGCACTGCTCGGATAATTTGGCGAGTACCCCAATCATACTGATTCAAAAATCGGCTTAAGGCCGAGGGTGATTTTGTTTGACTATGTTGGGGTAGAGGATGACCTTGAGCTTCTAGGAATAGCCCCAACATTGCCTGCAAACTATCGCGTTGATAGGAGGTCGGCATCAAACCTAGCAATGTATAAACTAGGGTCTGGGCTTGTATAAGAATGGTTTCCATTGTTTTGCTGTTTTTTCACTTCTACTCCTTTTTCCACTTTCTTGACCCTTTCCGCCAGTCGTTCTTTTGTTCTGCTGCAAGATGTAAGTCATGGGAGAACAATGACGCATAGAACTCAATGCAGGAAAATAAAGAGCCTTACGTAGGGCTTGCTGAAAAAAGCTGAAACCTTTACGGAGAAAAATAGTAGGCGAATTAAGAACCGCTAGAATGCACGAAAATAGGGTAGAATGCCTCAAAACCATTGCATTAAGAAGAGAGAAAGCAGATGTACCGAAAGCAACAGTACTCAATTGAAACACCAGAAAACTTGAAAAATCTGTTCGGCGGGCAGTTAGACGAAGAAAATCGTTGGATAGAAATGTCAAAAATGATTCCCTGGGAAGAATATGAGGAAGAATATGCAAAAAACTTCACAGAAAAAAAAGGAGCCCCAGCCAAATCATTTAGAATGGCATTAGGAGCATTAATTAGGGCTTGCTGAAAAAAGCTGAAACCTTTACGGAGAAAAATAGTAGGCGAATTAAGAACCGCTAGAATGCACGAAAATAGGGTAGAATGCCTCAAAACCATTGCATTAAGAAGAGAGAAAGCAGATGTACCGAAAGCAACAGTACTCAATTGAAACACCAGAAAACTTGAAAAATCTGTTCGGCGGGCAGTTAGACGAAGAAAATCGTTGGATAGAAATGTCAAAAATGATTCTTTGGGAAGAATATGAGGAAGAATATGCAAAAAACTTCACAGAAAAAAAAGGAGCCCCAGCCAAATCATTTAGAATGGCATTAGGAGCATTAATTATCAAAGAAATTTCAGGAAAAAGTGACAGAGAAACAGTAGAACAAATAAAAGAGAACCCTTATTTACAGTACTTTATAGGAATGGAAAGCTATAGTAGCAAAGAAGCATTTAATGCGTCAATGATGGTTCATTTTCGTAAAAAAATAGGAATGGAATTAATAAATAAAATTAATAAAGAAATAGAAAAAAAAGCGACGGGTGTAGCGTCAGAAAAAAAAGAAAATGAAGGAAAGTTATTGTTAGATGCGACTTGTACACCAGCAGATATAAAATATCCAACGGATATAGGAATATTGAATGATGCCAGAGAAAAAACAGAAAAAATAATAGATAAGCTGTATGAAGAAATAAAAGAGAAAAGGAAAGAAAAGCCGAGGACTTATAGGGAAGTGGCAAGAAAAGAGTACTTAGCCATAGCAAAAAAACGTCGTGTGTCAAAAAAAGAAAGAAGAAAAGGAACAAAAAAACAACTAGGATATATAAAAAGAAACTTGTCTGATATAGAAAAAATGATAGAAGAGGGAGCAAAGTTAGAAAAACTAACGAAAAAAGAGCAAGAAGAGCTTGTAACGATAGGAAAAGTGTATGAGCAACAGTTAGAAATGTATGAAAAAAAGACAAATAAAGTAGAAAACAGAATTGTGAGTGTAAGCCAACCTCACGTGCGTCCAATAGTGCGTGGAAAAGCGGGAAAAGCAGTAGAGTTTGGAGCTAAAATATCGGCAAGTAATGTGAATGGCTTTGTCTTCTTAGACAAATTAAGTTGGGATAATTACAACGAATCGGGAGATTTACAAGCGCGAATAGAAGAATATAAAAGGGAAACAGGATGTTATCCGGAATCGGTTCATGTGGATAAAATCTATCGAACAAAAGCGAATCGAGCTTATTGTAAAGAAAGGGATATAAGAATGAGTGGTCCCCGATTGGGAAGACCGCCGAAAGAGGTGAGCAAAGAAAAAAAGAAAGAGGCACGCTCAGATGAAAGAGTGCGTAATGCCATTGAGGGTAAATTCGGACAGGGAAAGAGGAAATTTAGTCTTGGTCGAGTGATGGCCAAACTACCTGAGACCTCGGAAACGGTAATTGCGATGAACTTTTTGGTAATGAATCTTTCTACTCTACTTCAGAAGACAAAAAGTAAAAAGTTGTAGAGTCGTTTTTCTTGTGAAAAATGGTGTTAATTTTCCTCTCTTTTGTGAGGAGTGATTTGTGTTGACCTTTTTAGACAGAAAGGAACAATAGATTAAACAAAATCTGTATTTTGATTTGTTTCCATAAGGATAAGTTATCTATGCTTTTTCAGTCCATACTTCCCTAACCCACATTTCTTTCGTTTTTTGACTTTTTCAGCAAGCCCTACGTAAATGAGGATTACCAATTTTACACAACCGAGTTTTCCCTTTAACAGAGGTTCCCGATTGATGCTCTTGAGGTGTTAAACCCGCAAATGCCGCTAATTGACGAGCAGAAGAAAACTGATTAATATCGCCAATTTCTGCCAGAATTGTCATTGCTGTCGGCTCACCAATTCCTACAATCGAAGTCAATAAATCTGCTTGACTTTTTAGGGAACTATATTCGTTCAACAATTCTTTTTGTCGCTTTTTTACATTGTCAATTTGAGTTTCTAAAAATACAAGATGAGCTTCAATATCTTCTATGAGACTCTCATCAACTGTTGTTTTTAAACGATTTTTTTCTTGAGTTGCCATCTGCTCTAACGCTCTTAATCGACGGCTATAAGACTGTAATTGTGCCATTTCTGGACTTGGAGGTGTCCAAGCTTGTGGTTTAAGGGCTGCACAGAATCGTGCAATGGTTGTGGCATCGGCTTGATCATTTTTTGTTCGACTCAAGCGACTTTGAGCAAATCCCTTAATTCGGGCAGGATTAACAATACTGACAATGTGACCTAAACTGTGTAAATAAGTTGCTACTGAATGACCGTACGTACTAGTTGCCTCTAAACAAGCATGAACTCTTTCCAGTTGGTTTTGCTCCAACCATTTTTTGAGTTGCTCGAACCCTTCAAGGTTATTGGCAAATTCTTTAACCTGACTTTTTTTCTCTCCTTTGAGTAACTGGACAGTGGGAAGTTTATGGATGCCAGATAAGGTAATGACTATGCGACGAAAGTAAGCATATCAGGGCTTGGGGAAGAGGCAAGTTTAGCGGTAAGGAATTTAGGCAAAAGCAGACTGGGTGGACTTTGAGGAAAAATCATTTGGGCTTGATGTTGAAGGGCTAGTTGAGCAATCCGTTCACTAGGGTAGCCATGGGATGGTAATGTCCGAAACCATCGAGGAAAATTAGCCCAAATCCCCTGGGGTAACTCTAAGGCGAGAATTTGAAGTAGCCCTAAAGCAATGGCATTAAGGTTAACAAAACGCTCAAAGGCTTCTACCTTGTTTAAAATCTGAGTCTGAACAGCTTGTGGATAGTCACTGAGGATAAGATTGCTGGGCCAGGTAGGTAAAGTAGGAAGACTCTTAAGCCAAAAACGATAGGCAAAGCTGCCCAAAAGATGGACTAATTGACGAAAAGTGACTTCAATCTTAAATCGGAGACCGTAAGCGGCAATAATCTCAGGTCCAGTCAAACAGAGATCAGTAGAAAGCAGAATCAGTCGTCGTCCGTTAGGCAATTGGGTCAGAACAAACTTGACGAGCTGATGGGGACTATCCCAGTGGAACTCAAAGCACTGATAAGAAACCGTGACTTGTTGACCATAGAGCCAGACTTTAGCTGTCGGAAAGTCCGCCGCCAGAGCGAACAGCTTTTCTAGTTTTATCGAACTCCCCCAAATCCGTGGTCGTCCTCTCCCCGTCAGCGTCGGCACGGAACAAAAGGGGGCATAGGCGACGGTGGAGCAACGCACTCTTGTGATTAGATGCAAGGCGTTCTGGCGAAAACTTTTGAGCACTGGTTCGCAAGCAAAATAAGCATCCAAAATTACATAACTCCCTGCCTCTGCGTAAGTAACACAAAGGTCAGCCATTTTTGTCACCAGGCTCGTCTTCACCTTTTTTTTGCCTTTTCCCTCCCCCTTCTCGGTTGCTTTGGACTTGATGCCATCGTCTAGCCGCAACACTAAGGGCAAGGCAAAGCAGGCTTTCCCTACTCCCACCAAAATACTCAAGGCATTGAAGTAATGACCCCTTATCCACTCTGGCTTGGACACATCTTCCGATTCTTGGTGTAGTCGTTTTACACCTGGCATCTTGCGTCCTTCTTTCCCCACTTTGATGCCATCACCCACATACACCCGTTTCCCTTTAATTCTGTATAGACTTTCATGCTGACTTAGCCACTTTGACCATTGTAAAGTTAGTCCTTCGACCCTAAACGCCTTGGAATCAAACCAATGTAGAGCCTGATTGTAGTAGCTCTCTGTTCAGCCAATGGCATTGACATAGCTAGTTATTGCGCTGGGTTGGCTGTTGAGCACTACTCCCCAGACTAACAGGATAAACCATTGGAACGTTGCTTCTCGGCTAAAGGCTGGACGGAGATTATTGAGGATTTGCTCTAGTCGCTGACATAGTTGCATAATTGATAGATAGCACTGGCTATCGATTTTCTTATATCAGCCAGTTTCGGACATAACGGCACTCTTTTGTATCGGATGTCCGATTTTCTTTTCTCCACTTACACGCCTCGAGAACTTCCCACTGTCCAGTTGAGTAAGGCGGCTGAGAATTTTTCTTTACTAATATCTATGCCGAGAATGGCTTCTTTTTCGCTCATGATTTAACTCCTTGTGAGTCAGAAAAATAGTTGTCACTCTGCCGCGCTATCCTTGCAAATACTAGGTTTTTTGAGAAAAGCCACGTTGATACTGTCCAGTCTGCGGAAGGTGACATTCCGAAGAACAAATAGGAGGCTCTTTATCTACGAAGCAAGCTTTTTGCTTTAGGTTGGGTTCAGAGTCACTCTTTTTCTTGTTCTTCTTGAGATTAGGATAGCTCCTATCCTCCATTCCCAACATACAAGGTTCGGTTTAAGAGCAAATTTAATAGCAGGTATTTATAACTACGGCAATGGTTCAGTCTGATTATTGGAATTGCATCAAACCCCTGTGCAGCAAGGGATACAACGATTTTTGCCCTGAATCACTAAAATCCTTACAGGGCAAGACTTTCAGGCTATTTAACAACTAGGCTGAACCAGTGCCATAACTACGAGTTAGAAACAAAAGAATTGGAAGCAAAGGTGGAGATGACAGTGGAGATGAAAACAGAATAATTTATTCGAGATAATTTATTCTTCAAGTTCAGCTTTTGGAGACAAGCTGAGCGGCTTGAGTATGCCAATTTTTTGTTATTCTACTTTGAGAGATTATTTTGTCTTGATTTCCGATATAGCGGTAGTCGAGTGAGTGAGATGTATTGGAGTCTTTTACAGTAAGCCTTTCAAAGATTTTATTGCCCCTCATACGACTGAATACCGCTATAAGTTTAAAACCGTTTTTGACAGTCGATGCAAATTTTCTAGATTAAATCTGTTTTTCATATCAGCCGTTACAAGACTTGTGCAATAGGTCTAAGCCTTTCCCACTATCTTAACCTATTTTTCTGCATCCTAATTGTTCTTAATTCGACTACTATCTTTTGTCCATAAGGGTTTCACTTTTTTCAGCAAGCCCCAATTAGCAAAGGCTTAAGCTGCCACCACTACTATCGAATCACTACCTGCTGTATTTTATTGAGATAATTGTTGCTTTAAAATTTCCAAGGCTAACCAGCGATGATCAACTGCCTTTTCTAAATTGCTTTTGATCTCTTGATTATCAATATCGGTGATCGGAGCCCGACAATCCTTACCACAGAGACGGCGTAGGGGGAGTGCCAGGGTAAATTGTTCGTACAGCCAAGTGTCTATATCAAAATGCCCATCCGGTGGCAAGGTTTCCGATAAATCTTCCCAAGAAACTTCTCGTTCCTGAGGATAATTGGCATTTTGTGAGGCTTCTTTATCGAGCCAGATTAATTCTGAGGTATTCAGTACCAGACGATCATTGTACTGTTGAGCACAGCGATCGCAGATTAAGGTGACAATCGTTTCTGCTTCGACCCCCACCTCTAAAAACGTACCACCATGTCGAATTTTCATTTCCCCCCGCACCGGCGTTAAAGTCTCTAAATGGGGAATATTGCCATCTAGATAAAGGGTCTGTGTCCGTTGGGGTTGCTGAAGGAGATGGGGAATATAGATAGATTGCATGGCATTCTGAGGGGAGAGAGGGAAACTGAATCCTTTTAATCCTTGGCGGCCAGATCGGAGCGTTTCTGTTCCACTTCTGCCTGAAGTTTTTCCCGTTCTTCGGGGCTGAGACTTTCCCAACGTTTTTGGATCATGGCTTCTTCATAATCCTTAATTTGTTGATGGTAAGTCATATCGTGGGTTAACACCCGAAAGACATAGGAACAGAGCCAGAGGATTAAACCCCCGACTAAAACGGCTTGAGTCCAAATGCCTGCTTTTTGGCTGTCGATACCGATCGTGAGCAACAACACATAAACTCCGCCACCGGCTAGAAAAAAGCCCAAACTAATGGCGATCGCGTCAATTCGTCGCATAATGATTCACTGTTAATTAATCTCTAAACGGCCCGACGATGGGGACGAAAGTTGAGAATAGGACTGAGTAGCAACAGACCAGGGAAGAAAAAGAAAACTAAAAAGTACATAAAGGTACGTTCAATCGAACCCACAACATACCAGCGCGTTTTCAAGTAAAAATAGAGCAGGGCAGGCAATACTAACAAATAAGCAAAACTCAGAATCAGATAGAGCAACGCAACGAGGCCCGTTTCTGAGAGTAGGGTAGATACCAATAAATCCATTGCCTTATTCCCAAATCAAGTAACAAAAGTAGCTTAGAAAACTTTAGCGTATTTTTCCTCACATTTCAGCCCGACCAGGGCAAACGCATCTTATTTTTGAAAGGTAGGCTGGATAAGGGTTTCCGAGATCATGATTGATTTTTTATGAAACGCTGAAAGTCTTATCAGATAAGGAGTCTAGAATTTAGATGCGTTTGCCCTGTCCTAGAGCCAGCAATTCCAAATTCAGAATGTAGCTAAAGATACAAAAAACCTGAAGTGCTTACGGTCAAGGGGTTTAATGCCAATATTTAAAATCAATGTAATGCTCTATTTAGTGATTGATCAAGTTTGTTTGCAGGTTACTGACTCTCTAAGAGACCGAGATTCGAGGAGGGAATGCAAAAAAACTCAGAGATTAGGTTAATATCTCTTACATCCATAAAAACAAGATCGTGTCTGTATCCTATGTTGCCGTTTGAATTTGGAATTGCTGGTGGTAGCTGCGCTTGCAAGCAGTAAATAAGTGATCAGGTTACAATTTTTGGGTGTGACCTTTAGTTGATGAAGGAAAAGAAAAGTGTTAACATGAGATGAAAAGTGACAAAGAGGAAACAATGATGACAGCAAAACTAATTAATGTAGAGGGTTCAAAGATAAAAATAGAACTAACATTAGAACTCAGTCGTTCAATGTTGGATACAGAAATAAATATTCAAAAAGGCTTAAACGAAGTAGGTTGCATCGCCAGCAAAGAAGCCTTGAAATATTTAGATACAGATGGTTCACCCTTAAAAATCGGTGAAGAAATCTGGAAGAGTAAGGGAGAGCAACCGAAAGAATATCAAACACCTTATGGTGAGGTTATAGTGAATCGTCATGTATATCAGCGTTCACCTTTGAGGAAAAACGTATTGCCCCTTAGAAAGAGAAGCAAGGATAATCATAACATCAACGCCATTATTGGCAAAACAGGTATCCTCAAAAATGTCAGGGATGGCAGGCAAAGAGGGGGTGTGACCTTTAGTTGATGAAGGAAAAGAAAAGTGTTAACATGAGATGAAAAGTGACAAAGAGGAAACAATGATGACAGCAAAACTAATTAATGTAGAGGGTTCAAAGATAAAAATAGAACTAACATTAGAACTCAGTCGTTCAATGTTGGATACAGAAATAAATATTCAAAAAGGCTTAAACGAAGTAGGTTGCATCGCCAGCAAAGAAGCCTTGAAATATTTAGATACAGATGGTTCACCCTTAAAAATCGGTGAAGAAATCTGGAAGAGTAAGGGAGAGCAACCGAAAGAATATCAAACACCTTATGGTGAGGTTATAGTGAATCGTCATGTATATCAGCGTTCACCTTTGAGGAAAAACGTATTGCCCCTTAGAAAGAGAAGCAAGGATAATCATAAC
Organism: Woronichinia naegeliana WA131; assembly: GCA_025370055.1. Lineage (NCBI taxonomy): Bacteria > Bacillati > Cyanobacteriota > Cyanophyceae > Synechococcales > Coelosphaeriaceae > Woronichinia > Woronichinia naegeliana. The sequence goes on from CP073041.1 coordinate 3,908,321, forward strand.
ATCAACGCCATTATTGGCAAAACAGGTATCCTCAAAAATGTCAGGGATGGCAGGCAAAGAGGTGAAAAATGATTTATTAGAAAATCATGGTAGAAAAGTAGCGCTATCCTATATCCAAAGATTGAGTGAAGCAGTAGGAAGTGTGGTACAGGCAAAAGAAGAAGCGTGGAGTTATGCCCCGCCCAAGGAGGATAGCCAAATTGCAACAGTGGGAATAGGATTAGATGGAACCTGTATGCTGATGTGTGAGGATGGCTACCGTGAAGCAATGGTGGGAACCGTTTCCCTATACGATAGTGAAGGCGAACGTCAACCTACAATCTATCTAGGTGCGGCACCAGAGTATGGAAAAAAGAGTTTTCTAGAAAGATTAGAAAGAGAAATTGAGCGAGCGAAAAACCGTTATCCAGAGGCAACATTGGTCGGGATAGCAGACGGGGCAGAATCAAATTGGAAGTTTTTAGAAAAGCAAACGGAAGAACAGATATTAGATTTCTATCATGCCTCTGGTTACTTAGGTGCCTTGGCAGAAGCGTTGCATCCGAATACCGTGTCAAAACAAAAAGAATGGTTGACTGAAAATTGTCGAGAACTCAAGCATGAAAAAGGAAAAGCAGGAGAACTGCTAAATCTGATGAAAGAAGTCAAAGAAGAAAAAAGTCATTCTAAGAATCTTACCGAGAAACTACAAGCGGCGATTACTTATTACGAGAATCATCAGCATCAAATGGATTATGCTGAATACATAGAGAAAAAGTATCCGATTGGTTCAGGTGTTACGGAAGCAGCTTGTAAGACGTTGGTCAAACAACGATTATGTTGTTCAGGGATGCGATGGAAGGAAAAAGGAGCAGGAATTATTTTGAGCCTACGAGCTTTGGTATTGACCAAGGAACGATGGAGTCAATTTTGGGCAAAACTTGATCAATATGGGTTCCCTGTAGAACCCTGATTACAACAGCTTTTATCAACTAAAGGTCGCACCCTTCGATGCTTCCAAAGTCCTTCTGTTTCTCTGGTTCCGTATATTTGCGCAGGATACGGGCTGATTCGGTGAGATGCTGTTTTAACAGTGCTTTTTCTTCTGGGGGAATCGGTAACATACTTTTTTCGCTCATCAGTTTTTTTCCATTTTACCCCAGATTCTATGTACTATTTTATCCGGGATGTACCCCTGATTGTACAATCAGTTGCCTACGCACCTCTTCACTTGTTATTCTCGTATATAATCGCGTACTTTTAAAACTTGGGTCTGTTTGACTTTTCGGCTCCACTATCGACTTTATATCTTCTAAGATATTCGGTAATTTTGTTTCTTTTTTTTGCGCCCACTACGGCTGCGACCATCTATGAATGCTTGACCACTCGTTAATTCTTCTGTTCCTTTGCGGATTGTTCGTCTATTCCACCCTAATTCGCGTTCTGCGAAGGTTTGTCCCAGCGGGTGCGACCTTTAGTTGATAAAAGCTGTTGTAATCAGGGTTCTACAGGGAACCCATATTGATCAAGTTTTGCCCAAAATTGACTCCATGGCACTGGTATCGTCTAGCTAGAAGCTACAAACGTTGCAATACGAGAGGTTCAAGAAATCAGGCGAATTTGGAGTAAGTCCTCCCAAGTTAACCCCTTTTCAATTATACCGAGAGCTACAGCAGGAACTTCTCTAGTCGTAAAATGGCTGCGAACAAAGTTATGAACCATCCAGAAAATATCTAGGACTCGCTGTAATCCCACAACAGATTTAGCATAAGTAGGGCTTGCTGAAAAAAGCTGAAACCTTTACGGAGAAAAATAGTAGGCGAATTAAGAACCGCTAGAATGCACGAAAATAGGGTAGAATGCCTCAAAACCATTGCATTAAGAAGAGAGAAAGCAGATGTACCGAAAGCAACAGTACTCAATTGAAACACCAGAAAACTTGAAAAATCTGTTCGGCGGGCAGTTAGACGAAGAAAATCGTTGGATAGAAATGTCAAAAATGATTCCCTGGGAAGAATATGAGGAAGAATATGCAAAAAACTTCACAGAAAAAAAAGGAGCCCCAGCCAAATCATTTAGAATGGCATTAGGAGCATTAATTATCAAAGAAATTTCAGGAAAAAGTGACAGAGAAACAGTAGAACAAATAAAAGAGAACCCTTATTTACAGTACTTTATAGGAATGGAAAGCTATAGTAGCAAAGAAGCATTTAATGCGTCAATGATGGTTCATTTTCGTAAAAAAATAGGAATGGAATTAATAAATAAAATTAATAAAGAAATAGAAAAAAAGCGACGGGTGTAGCGTCAGAAAAAAAAGAAAATGAAGGAAAGTTATTGTTAGATGCGACTTGTACACCAGCAGATATAAAATATCCAACGGATATAGGAATATTGAATGATGCCAGAGAAAAAACAGAAAAAATAATAGATAAGCTGTATGAAGAAATAAAAGAGAAAAGGAAAGAAAAGCCGAGGACTTATAGGGAAGTGGCAAGAAAAGAGTACTTAGCCATAGCAAAAAAACGTCGTGTGTCAAAAAAAGAAAGAAGAAAAGGAACAAAAAAACAACTAGGATATATAAAAAGAAACTTGTCTCATATAGAAAAAATGATAGAAGAGGGAGCAAAGTTAGAAAAACTAACGAAAAAAGAGCAAGAAGAGCTTGTAACGATAGGAAAAGTGTATGAGCAACAGTTAGAAATGTATGAAAAAAAGACAAATAAAGTAGAAAACAGAATTGTGAGTGTAAGCCAACCTCACGTGCGTCCAATAGTGCGTGGAAAAGCGGGAAAAGCAGTAGAGTTTGGAGCTAAAATATCGGCAAGTAATGTGAATGGCTTTGTCTTCTTAGACAAATTAAGTTGGGATAATTACAACGAATCGGGAGATTTACAAGCGCGAATAGAAGAATATAAAAGGGAAACAGGATGTTATCCGGAATCGGTTCATGTGGATAAAATCTATCGAACAAAAGCGAATCGAGCTTATTGTAAAGAAAGGGATATAAGAATGAGTGGTCCCCGATTGGGAAGACCGCCGAAAGAGGTGAGCAAAGAAAAAAAGAAAGAGGCACGCTCAGATGAAAGAGTGCGTAATGCCATTGAGGGTAAATTCGGACAGGGAAAGAGGAAATTTAGTCTTGGTCGAGTGATGGCCAAACTACCTGAGACCTCGGAAACGGTAATTGCGATGAACTTTTTGGTAATGAATCTTTCTACTCTACTTCAGAAGACAAAAAGTAAAAAGTTGTAGAGTCGTTTTTCTTGTGAAAAATGGTGTTAATTTTCCTCTCTTTTGTGAGGAGTGATTTGTGTTGACCTTTTTAGACAGAAAGGAACAATAGATTAAACAAAATCTGTATTTTGATTTGTTTCCATAAGGATAAGTTATCTATGCTTTTTCAGTCCATACTTCCCTAACCCACATTTCTTTCGTTTTTTGACTTTTTCAGCAAGCCCTAAGTATTTGTACGACGACGAAAGGCGGCTAAATAGCGTCGGATAGCACTATTAAATGCCTCAACGTGGTTGGCATGGACGTCCTTTTCTTCTGGTTTTTCTGTTGTCTCTGGATGTTCTGGTTTCGGAGTTTCTACTTTCTTTAGTTTACCCTCAGAATCTCGACGTTTACTACTCTTATTTTTTAATCTTACTACCATTCCCTTCGGTAATACTTTGACGGGACGACCACGTTTTCCAGTCTTCAATACTTCGTGACAAATATTAAATAGCAGTTGACTATATCGCTTTTCTCCATCTGTAAATAACTGGAGAGATTCTGCACTCCTTTCAAATAATTCCGCTACCGTCATCATTGCTTCTAGAAATAATTTCTGCTCTTTTCGACCACATTTTAAATGCCAAATAAAGCGGCTAGCCCTGTCCATGAGCACGATTGTCCACCCCTCAGAGGCACTTGCTTCTTTATTTTTTCCAACTTTTGTGTATAGTTCATCCCCTTCTATTACTAATTTAACAAATTCATTCACTAAGGCGTATAAAAATAATGTCTCTTGTAATCCTGATAATTTCTTTTCCCAATTCAATATTGTTGTTTTCGCGTAGCCGAATACTCGGGCTGCTGCATTCAATCCTATTCCTTCCATTCTGGCTTTTAATACTTTTACAATTTCACTTAATGGGGTTTCTAAGCCAGCAATTACGCTACCATAAGTCTCAGCAAAACAAGAACTACATTCTTGACAAATGAACATTTTACGTTCCCCGTTACCTTTCGTTTGATAATGAGAATGTATTTTTACATTTTCACTATAGCAATGAGGACAGTTTTTCTTGAATAAGGCATCCTCTTTCTCTTGGCACAAGCCAACATCATTCAGGATTTTCATATAGCTTTTCTTTAATATTGACATTGTTTTCTGTTTCCTTTTTCTTTGATATAATGACAATAATAATAGTATAATAAAAACGGGCCGATGTCTAGTCTTAAACTATTTTTCTATTTTCTCAAAGCCTTACACCATAACTTTTTCCAACTTTGATCAGACGATACCAGTTCCGACTCCATCGTTCCTTGGTCAATACCAAAGCTCGTAGGCTCAAAATAATTCCTGCTCCTTTTTCCTTCCATCGCATCCCTGAACAACATAATCGTTGTTTGACCAACGTCTTACAAGCTGCTTCCGTAACACCTGAACCAATCGGATACTTTTTCTCTATGTATTCAGCATAATCCATTTGATGCTGATGATTCTCGTAATAAGTAATCGCCGCTTGTAGTTTCTCGGTAAGATTCTTAGAATGACTTTTTTCTTCTTTGACTTCTTTCATCAGATTTAGCAGTTCTCCTGCTTTTCCTTTTTCATGCTTGAGTTCTCGACAATTTTCAGTCAACCATTCTTTTTGTTTTGACACGGTATTCGGATGCAACGCTTCTGCCAAGGCACCTAAGTAACCAGAGGCATGATAGAAATCTAATATCTGTTCTTCCGTTTGCTTTTCTAAAAACTTCCAATTTGATTCTGCCCCGTCTGCTATCCCGACCAATGTTGCCTCTGGATAACGGTTTTTCGCTCGCTCAATTTCTCTTTCTAATCTTTCTAGAAAACTCTTTTTTCCATACTCTGGTGCCGCACCTAGATAGATTGTAGGTTGACGTTCGCCTTCACTATCGTATAGGGAAACGGTTTCCACCATTGCTTCACGGTAGCCATCCTCACACATCAGCATACAGGTTCCATCTAATCCTATTCCCACTGTTGCAATTTGGCTATCCTCCTTGGGCGGGGCATAACTCCACGCTTCTTCTTTTGCCTGTACCACACTTCCTACTGCTTCACTCAATCTTTGGATATAGGATAGCGCTACTTTTCTACCATGATTTTCTAATAAATCATTTTTCACCTCTTTGCCTGCCATCCCTGACATTTTTGAGGATACCTGTTTTGCCAATAATGGCGTTGATGTTATGATTATCCTTGCTTCTCTTTCTAAGGGGCAATACGTTTTTCCTCAAAGGTGAACGCTGATATACATGACGATTCACTATAACCTCACCATAAGGTGTTTGATATTCTTTCGGTTGCTCTCCCTTACTCTTCCAGATTTCTTCACCGATTTTTAAGGGTGAACCATCTGTATCTAAATATTTCAAGGCTTCTTTGCTGGCGATGCAACCTACTTCGTTTAAGCCTTTTTGAATATTTATTTCTGTATCCAACATTGAACGACTGAGTTCTAATGTTAGTTCTATTTTTATCTTTGAACCCTCTACATTAATCAGGGTAATCGCATCTTATTTGTTACAAAAAATACAGACAAAAAGAGAGAAATATAGCGTAAAAAAGAAGCAGTCATCTAAGAGAAGAAAAGGCTAAGCTGTCATCAGTTTAACTTGCAATAATACTTGAGCCCTTGTTTTTGATTTTACGTCCCCAACATATTGTCAATCCACCTTCATTAAGAAGTTTATGGATGAGAGATTCTAATTCTTCAATTGATTTGAATAATTTATTTGCAATATATTCTTTTGCTGAATGCCATCTAAGTACAGGACAAAAGGCTTGAAAAGTATACGAGAAAGGGGTTTCATGGAAGATGAACGTAATGTAAGAAAACCCATGAACCAATATAACGCATTGAAACAAGCCCTAAAACCCCATTTGGGATGGCATGGTGCCAGACTCTCCTTCCTAGCCTTGTTCTTACTCGCCCTCCTCAAAGTGAAAACGGTTAACCTTAAAGAATTGGCTCTGGGTTTTGAAGGTCGGGCATTGGTGGATTCTCATTACAAACGCTTACAACGCTTTTTCTCAGGATTTGAGCTGGATTACCATCACATTGCCCGTATTGTAGTCAGTTGGCTGGATATCCCTCAACCTTGGGTATTAAGTATTGACCGCACAACCTGGGAGTTTGGCAGTCATGGTTATAATATCCTCACTGTCGGCATTGTCCATGAAGGAGTAGCCATTCCCATCTTGTGGTGGATGCTTAGCAAGAAAAAGGGCAATTCTAACAGTGATGAACGAATGCGTTTTATCGAGGAGATGCTCAAGATTTTTCCCACCGCCCTGATTCGTTGTTTATGTGGCGACCGTGAGTTTATTGGTCAGGCTTGGCTTCGCTATCTTCTGCTCGAACCGCTACTGGCTTTCTGTCTGAGAATTCGGGCTACGGACAAGATTGAGCACAATGGCAAGCTTTTGGCCGCCAAAGTCATTTTTGCCCATCTTGCTATTGGTGAATCTCAACGTCTTCAAGGGAGTTGTCGGGTTTGGGGATATCCTGTTTCTGTAGAGGCTCTTCGCTTGCCTGATAATTCTCTACTCATCGTCATTGGACATCCCGATTCCCAAGGTCTTATTCACGATTATGCCCTGCGTTGGGGCATTGAAACCCTTTTTGGCATCTTTAAGACTCGTGGCTTTTGCTTGGAATCTACTCACTTTACTGACCCCAAGCGTCTTCGTAAGCTTTTGGCTTTACTGACTTTAGCTTTGGCTTGGTCTCTCAAAACTGGTCTAGCAATTCATCATCTTCATCCCATTCCCCTCAAGAAACATGGTCGCCTAGCGCAGAGTCTTTTTCGTCTTGGTTTTGACCATCTTCGTCATCTTGTTCTTAATCCTTCTCTACCCAATTTTTCTCTTTTTCTCGACTCCCTACATTTTTTGTCCTGTACTTAGGAATGCCATACCAATTCCATTAAATTATAATCGGGACTATAGGGGGGTAAAAACTCCAAAATAATGTTTGGCATTTCTTCCGTGCTCTCGTCTAGAATTTCTTGCTTTTTGTGGAAGCTCGCATTATCTAAAATAATCACAATCTTCTGACCATTCTGGCTCTTCCCCCAACTGTGTGGAAAGTGTATAATAGTAATATCACAGTAGGAGGTGGAGTATGTGGATAAACTTGGATGAGCTACTAGGTTTGCCAAAGGTAACAGTCGTAAACTATCGAGAAATAGATGGTGCTTTGTTCTTAAAATTAAAAATGAAAAACGAAGTAATGGAATGTCCAAATTGTCATAAAGAATTGGAAGATATAAATCAAATAGAATATAATTTGGTTCGGGATTTATCCCTATTGGGAAAGAAAGTATATCTGGAAGTGCCCCGCCGCCAGTTCCATTGTGAAAAATGTCAGAAATACATAACAGAAAGACTGGACTTTATGCGGCTAAGAAAACATTATACAATTCGTTATGAAGAAAAGATTTATGAGCAAGTAAAAAAGAAAAATGTAGAAGAGGTAAGGCAAGAAGAAGAAATAAGTTGGGGAACATTGGAATCAATATTTGAAGAGTATGCAAAGCAGGCAGAAAAGAAGGAATGGGAATTACCAGAAAAGATAAGTTTAGACGAATTTAGTAATAGAAAAGGAAAAAAGACTTTATTACAACAGTGATAGATATAAATAAAAAGGAATTGTTAGAAGTAATAAAAGGACACAAAAAAGAAGAGATAATAGAAGCCCTAAAGGTGCAGCCAGCAAGGGTTAGAGAGAATGTAAAGGAAGTAAGTGTGGATATGTGGGAGGGATTTACGTCAGCAATAAAGGAGTTATTTGTAAATGCTAAAATCGTCTATGATAGATTTCATGTAATGAAAAATATAAATGAAGAATTGAATAAATTGAGAAAGAAAATGAATATCCATAAAAAGGGTTTAACATACCTATTATGGAAAAATAAAGAAGAGTTAAAAGAAGAAAAAGAGAAGAGTTAGAAGAGATATTGAAAATGTATCCTTGTTTAGGAATAGCGTATGAAATGAAGGAAGAGATTAGAGATATTTATGAGCATTCAAGAACGACAAATGGTGCAAGGAGAAAATTTGAAAAATGGATGAGAACAGCGTGCCTATTCTATAAAAAAAGTGTGGGTATGCTAGAAACTCATTTGACAGGTATATGCAATTATTTTGAAAACCATACAACTAATGGATTAACGGAAGGGATGAATACAAAAATTAAATTAATAAAAAGGAAAAGTTATGGATTTGCTAATTTTGAGCATCTACGGCTTAAATTGTTAGCTTGCTTTAACTCGTAATATAACATTACACACAGACAAGGGAAGAGCCCCATTCTTTTCAAAGTCTTCTTTTTTATTTCCTTGTTCTATCCATTCTCTTTGTATCTGGAGAGTGCGAAGTTCTCTGTCAGACATTTTGACAAAATGCCTAAAAGCCTTGCATTGAAAGCCTTTCAGCGATTGTGAGTCTGGAAGAGGGGTGAAGGACGTTGGGGGCTGAAACCCTAGTAAACTCGTTGATTTTCCTAGAACTTCGCACTGTCCAGTTTGTATGTCTTTGTAAAATTTTAATAATACACTCTTGAAGTTCTGAGAGTTACCAGTGGGAATCAAATCAACCCACCGTTTTTTGTCAGTATATCTAATACCACCCATTACATTGACTCTTCCTTTTCTTCTATCTCCCCTCACTTTTTTACGCTTTCCTTTTTTTGTCCAATGTTTTCTCCGTATTACTCTTAAGCTGAAGCCACTTTCATCCCAAAACCATATCTGGATTGATTCTGGCTTTTCTTTCAAAAGCTTCTTGTACTCTTCAACTTTCTTTCTAAATTCCTCTCTTTTTTGCTCATCTTTTTTATCTTCTAGACTATATTTTGCCCAGATGTAGACAAATCGCTTTTTTTTAAGCATATTTCTAAGTTGTGTATTTCCTAACAATATACCCGTTTCTTTTTCCATATGAGTTGATAGTCTTGCTACTGTCTAACGTCCAAATTCATATCCAAACTCTTCAGGCTCTTTGATTATTATCTCCGTCAATTTCTCTATGTATTCTTCTGTTACTTTCCTGTGATTTCCTTTTTTTCTTTTGTCTCTTAAGCTTTCTATCTCTTTCGGATTTCCATTATTGCACCAGTACCACACTTGTCGTTTGCAACATCCTAATAATCCTGATATTTCATCATACGTTTTTCCTTCATTTCTCAGTAACATAATCAATATTCTCTCTCTTGTAACTGCGTGCTCTTCCGTTTTAAGGGCTTTTTGTAGCTCTTTCTTGGTCTTTTGGTCTAAGAAGTTTAACGTCAGCATAGTCATACAAAAAAGTAAGTCTATATATTCTACCTTATATCCACTTAGAGTGATGACAGCTTATTATTTAAAAAAAGTAAGTGAGTGAGGTCAAAGATGGCAAAAGGCTTCGGCGCAAGAGTTCTAACCCCACAACAAGAAAAAGAAGTCAAAATTATCAAAAGAAGCATACTGAAACATTTTCAGTGCCTAAAAGAACCGAGAACAGGGAGAAGGCAAGACCATAACTTAACAGCAATTGTCACCATAGGAATATTGGCAGTATTGTCAGGGGCAGATGGCTTCGTAGCAATTGAAGCCTATGGCAAAGCCAAACGAGAATGGCTAGAAATGTTTCTAGAGTTACCAAAGGGAATTCCCTCTCACGATACCTTTGGAAGAGTATTTGGAATGTTGGAAACAGAAGAACTAGAAAAAAGTTTTCTGAGCTGGATAAGCAGTCTAACGGAGAAAATGGACATAGAGCTGATACAGATAGATGGAAAAACGAAAAGAGGTTCTTATGATAGGGAAAAAGGACTAAATGCGTTACACAGCATAAGTGCGTGGAGTAGTGAGCGGGGACTGATGTTAGCGCAAAAGAAAGTAGATAGTAAATCTAATGAAATAAAAGCAGTCCCCTTGTTACTGAAGTTACTTAACATCAAGGGGGCAGTAGTAACCCTAGATGCAATGGGAACGCAGACAGAAATCGCAAAACAAATAAAGCAAGGTGAAGGTGACTATGTATTGGCTCTCAAAGGAAATCAGGGCAAACTTAATAAACAAGTTAGGGATTGGTTTAAACAAGCGGTCGCTCAGAACTGGCAAGGAATTGAATACAGTTATCATGAGAAGACAGAAAAAGGACATTACCGTTTAGAAACTCGTCAAGTCTGGACAGTGTCAATCAATCAGCTTTCCGCATTGCATCGCCAAAATCAGTGGGTCGGTTTAGCAACTGTTGTGATGGTTAAAAGTAAAACTCAATTCGGTCATAAAACAACAGAGACGTTTCGCTATTATATTAGCAGTCTTCCTACGGATGCCGAACGTCATAGCCATGTGATTCGTTCTTACTGGAGTATTGAAAATAGTCTGCATTGGGTTTTAGATGTCACTTTTAATGAGGATGCGAGTCGAGTGCGTCAAGGCAATGCGGCTGATAATTTGGGCTTGCTCCGTCGTTTAAGTATTAATTTGCTTAAACATGAGCCATCTCAAAAAAGCTTGAAGATGAAGCGTTATTTGGCGGCGATGGACAACAATTTTCTTCTACAGGTTTTAGCAGCTAGTTCACGGGAGTGATATTCATGAGTATATTTAGCTTCAAATAGGGCTTGCTGAAAAAGTCCACAAAACGAACCTAGATGCCACAGGGCGCGAAAAATGGTGACTTCAGAGCTCAGTTTCCAGTTTTACCTCACATTTTTCCAGCAAAGTGCATGGATTTTGAGCCTCCAAATGCCATAGCCTTGCATCTGATCGTTTGTAAAATGCCTGAAAGTATTGTCTAGCAAGGATTTCATCCTTATTCAGCAAGCCCCAAATAGGAGGATTGGCAAAATATTGACACCAACAATTATGAATTAGCGAAATTACTTAATCTTTTAGAGTTTAAGTTGATTTTCTTCTCTTTTTAGTTTTTGATATAGTCTATTTTTAAGCTAGATTTCTTTTTTGATTCCACTCTACTAATATGCGATTACCCTGCTACATTAATTAGTTTTGCTGTCATCATTGTTTCCTCTTTGTCACTTTTCATCTCATGTTAAGCTGTCATCACTCTAAGTGGATATAAGGTAGAATATATAGACTTACTTTTTTGTATGACTATGCTGACGTTAAACTTCTTAGACCAAAAGACCAAGAAAGAGCTACAAAAAGCCCTTAAAACGGAAGAGCACGCAGTTACAAGAGAGAGAATATTGATTATGTTACTGAGAAATGAAGGAAAAACGTATGATGAAATATCAGGATTATTAGGATGTTGCAAACGACAAGTGTGGTACTGGTGCAATAATGGAAATCCGAAAGAGATAGAAAGCTTAAGAGACAAAAGAAAAAAAGGAAATCACAGGAAAGTAACAGAAGAATACATAGAGAAATTGACGGAGATAATAATCAAAGAGCCTGAAGAGTTTGGATATGAATTTGGACGTTAGACAGTAGCAAGACTATCAACTCATATGGAAAAAGAAACGGGTATATTGTTAGGAAATACACAACTTAGAAATATGCTTAAAAAAAAGCGATTTGTCTACATCTGGGCAAAATATAGTCTAGAAGATAAAAAAGATGAGCAAAAAAGAGAGGAATTTAGAAAGAAAGTTGAAGAGTACAAGAAGCTTTTGAAAGAAAAGCCAGAATCAATCCAGATATGGTTTTGGGATGAAAGTGGCTTCAGCTTAAGAGTAATACGGAGAAAACATTGGACAAAAAAAGGAAAGCGTAAAAAAGTGAGGGGAGATAGAAGAAAAGGAAGAGTCAATGTAATGGGTGGTATTAGATATACTGACAAAAAACGGTGGGTTGATTTGATTCCCACTGGTAACTCTCAGAACTTCAAGAGTGTATTATTAAAATTTTACAAAGACATACAAAGAGAATGGATAGAACAAGGAAATAAAAAAGAAGACTTTGAAAAGAATGGTCCGAAGATTGTGATTATTTTAGATAATGCGAGCTTCCACAAAAAGCAAGAAATTCTAGACGAGAGCACGGAAGAAATGCCAAACATTATTTTGGAGTTTTTACCCCCCTATAGTCCCGATTATAATTTAATGGAATTGGTATGGCATTCAGCAAAAGAATATATTGCAAATAAATTATTCAAATCAATTGAAGAATTAGAATCTCTCATCCATAAACTTCTTAATGAAGGTGGATTGACAATATGTTGGGGACGTAAAATCAAAAACAAGGGCTCAAGTATTATTGCAAGTTAAACTGATGACAGCTTAACACTTTTCTTTTCCTTCATCAACTAAAGGTCACACCCGTCCCAGCAATTCTAAATTTAAGGCGAGGTAAGGGTTGTAGAAAAAAAGGATAATGGGAAAGGACAACAAGGTAGCCAGAGAGGAAGAAAAGATGCAAGGAATAATCAGTATGACTGGTCTGATAGCGTACTTGGTAGCAAGTATAGAGAAAATGAAAGACCCTCGCCAACCCAGTCCAAATACAACCTACAGCCTAAAAGATGCGGTACTAGGTGGTTTCAGCCTGTTTCTAATGCAATGTGAATGGGTGCGACCTTTAGTTGATAAAAGCTGTTGTAATCAGGGTTCTACAGGGAACCCATATTGATCAAGTTTTGCCCAAAATTGACTCCATCGTTCCTTGGTCAATACCAAAGCTCGTAGGCTCAAAATAATTCCTGCTCCTTTTTCCTTCCATCGCATCCCTGAACAACATAATCGTTGTTTGACCAACGTCTTACAAGCTGCTTCCGTAACACCTGAACCAATCGGATACTTTTTCTCTAAGTATTCAGCATAATCCATTTGATGCTGATGATTCTCGTAATAAGTAATCGCCGCTTGTAGTTTCTCGGTAAGATTCTTAGAATGACTTTTTTCTTCTTTGACTTCTTTCATCAGATTTAGCAGTTCTCCTGCTTTTCCTTTTTCATGCTTGAGTTCTCGACAATTTTCAGTCAACCATTCTTTTTGTTTTGACACTGTATTCGGATGCAACGCTTCTGCCAAGGCACCTAAGTAACCAGAGGCATGATAGAAATCTAATATCTGTTCTTCCGTTTGCTTTTCTAAAAACTTCCAATTTGATTCTGCCCCGTCTGCTATCCCGACCAATGTTGCCTCTGGATAACGTTTTTTCGCTCGCTCAATTTCTCTTTCTAATCTTTCTAGAAAACTCTTTTTTCCATACTCTGGTGCCGCACCTAGATAGATTGTATGTTGACGTTCTCCCTCACTATCGTATAGGGAAACGGTTCCCACCATTGCTTCACGGTAGCCATCCTCACACATCAGCATACAGGTTCCATCTAATCCTATTCCCACTGTTGCAATTTGGCTATCCTCCTTGGGCGGGGCATAACTCCACGCTTCTTCTTTTGCCTGTACCACACTTCCTACTGCTTCACTCAATCTTTGGATATAGGATAGCGCTACTTTTCTACCATGATTTTCTAATAAATCATTTTTCACCTCTTTGCCTGCCATCCCTGACATTTTTGAGGATACCTGTTTTGCCAATAATGGCGTTGATGTTATGATTATCCTTGCTTCTCTTTCTAAGGGGCAATACGTTTTTCCTCCTACTGAACGCTGATATACATGACGATTCACTATAACCTCACCATAAGGTGTTTGATATTCTTTCGGTTGCTCTCCCTTACTCTTCCAGATTTCTTCACCGATTTTTAAGGGTGAACCATCTGTATCTAAATATTTCAAGGCTTCTTTGCTGGCGATGCAACCTACTTCGTTTAAGCCTTTTTGAATATTTATTTCTGTATCCAACATTGAACGACTGAGTTCTAATGTTAGTTCTATTTTTATCTTTGAACCCTCTACATTAATTAGTTTTGCTGTCATCATTGTTTCCTCTTTGTCACTTTTCATCTCATGTTAACACTTTTCTTTTCCTTCATCAACTAAAAGTCGCACCCATGTGAATCATTCCTAGAACATCAAAGACAACTGCATAGTCGCAACGGTAGGGATAATCTTCAAACTCTATTCGGTGCCATCAAAATACCTAGTGACAATCAAATCCGCAATATCCTGGATAAAATCAAAGCCAATTCGTTATTTGTGGTGTTTAGTGACATTTATCAACTACTAAAGACCAGAGGAATATTGACTCGGTATGAGGTGTTAGACAAGCAATTACTAATTCCGCTAGATGGCACAGAGTATTTCTCCTCCCAAAATATCCACTGTGAGCAATGTTCCCATCGAACCCATAAAAACGGGACAGTGACTTACTTTCATTGGGTGCGACCTTTAGTTGATAAAAGCTGTTGTAATCAGGGTTCTACAGGGAACCCATATTGATCAAGTTTTGCCCAAAATTGACTCCATCGTTCCTTGGTCAATACCAAAGCTCGTAGGCTCAAAATAATTCCTGCTCCTTTTTCCTTCCATCGCATTCCTGAACAACATAATCGTTGTTTGACCAACGTCTTACAAGCTGCTTCCGTAACACCTGAACCAATCGGATACTTTTTCTCTAAGTATTCAGCATAATCCATTTGATGCTGATGATTCTCGTAATAAGTAATCGCCGCTTGTAGTTTCTCGGTAAGATTCTTAGAATGACTTTTTTCTTCTTTGACTTCTTTCATCAGATTTAGCAGTTCTCCTGCTTTTCCTTTTTCATGCTTGAGTTCTCGACAATTTTCAGTCAACCATTCTTTTTGTTTTGACACGGTATTCGGATGCAACGCTTCTGCCAACGCTCCTAAGTAACCAGAGGCATGATAGAAATCTAATATCTGTTCTTCCGTCTGCTTTTCTAAAAACTTCCAATTTGATTCTGCACCATCTGCTATACCGACAAATTTTGCCTCTGGATAACGGTTTTTCGCTCGCTCAATTTCTCTTTCCAATCTTTCTAGAAAACTCTTTTTTCCGTACTCTGGTGCCGCACCTAGATAGATTGTCTGTTGACGTTCTCCCTCACTATCGTATAGGGAAACGGTTCCCACCATTGCTTCACGGTAGCCATCCTCACACATCAGCATACAGGTTCCATCTAATCCTATTCCCACTGTTGCAATTTGGCTATCCTCCTTGGGCGGGGCATAACTCCACGCTTCTTCTTTTGCCTGTACCACACTTCCTACTGCTTCACTCAATCTTTGGATATAGGATAGCGCTACTTTTCTACCATGATTTTCTAATAAATCATTTTTCACCTCTTTGCCTGCCATCCCTGACATTTTTGAGGATACCTGTTTTGCCAATAATGGCGTTGATGTTATGATTATCCTTGCTTCTCTTTCTAAGGGGCAATACGTTTTTCCTCAAAGGTGAACGCTGATATACATGACGATTCACTATAACCTCACCATAAGGTGTTTGATATTCTTTCGGTTGCTCTCCCTTACTCTTCCAGATTTCTTCACCGATTTTTAAGGGTGAACCATCTGTATCTAAATATTTCAAGGCTTCTTTGCTGGCGATGCAACCTACTTCGTTTAAGCCTTTTTGAATATTTATTTCTGTATCCAACATTGAACGACTGAGTTCTAATGTTAGTTCTATTTTTATCTTTGAACCCTCTACATTAATTAGTTTTGCTGTCATCATTGTTTCCTCTTTGTCACTTTTCATCTCATGTTAACACTTTTCTTTTCCTTCATCAACTAAAGGTCACACCCCTTTCATTCGGCAATTTTACCTGTAATTGTCTCACCTCAGCAAAAAGCAGTGATTAGTCTCAGCAATTCTAAATTTGAAAAATCAGGAGGAATTAGTGGCGGGCAGAGAGTCAAATGGCTCAAGCATAAAATCAAGAAGGTGTTGCCAGCTATCAAAGACAAAATAGGTAGTAAGAGTGCGTAAATGGGAAAAAAAGCATCTTCGAGTCCCTAAAAGTAGTCGGATACGTTGGTAGGACTCATCTAAAAGCTGTAAAACGGTGTGAAACAAGAAAGCCAGTAAATTTAAGGTGAGCAAAAAGGTAGCAAGATGCTCGTCACCATGTCCAAAATTGTGTTCTAGATGGTAGCCCTGAGTCTTAAGAGTATTATGGTTCTCATTTTCGGTTTTCCAACGAGAGCGAGCGACACTGACTAACTCAACAATGTTATCGGCTTGGGGAAAAAGGTCAGTAATCCAATCGTTGTGAAAGAGAACCTGACCGTCAGAACGGCGAGTAACAGTGACCTCAAACCAATGAGTATTGAGGGCGGCGGAACCATCTCTTAGGGGCAAGTGATAAGTCCAACGATAATGATAGTCATGCCAATCGCGACCATGACGACGACGCTCATGGAAAGAGTAAACTTCCCCAATCTTCTCGGCATAGTCCAAAAACTCATAGAGAGTAGGGTGAGATTCAGGCAAACAGACAAAAAGATAGTGAAAGTGGTTTTGAAGAGCCTCTTCGCACATCGGTTGACGACTATAGAGGTCATCCCCCAATCATAGTAACGCTAAACGGGTCAAAGAATTCTCGATGTCTGTGGAGCCAACGTTTTGCCGCCGCTACCTCACAGTCCTGTTTCTCGTGACCATCTTGAGGAGTAATAAATTCAGGGTCAAGACTAATCACCGCTTTTTGCTGAGGTGAGACAATTACCGGTAAGATTGCCGAATGAAAGGGGTGTGACCTTTAGTTGATGAAGGAAAAGAAAAGTGTTAACATGGGATGAAAAGTGACAAAGAGGAAACAATGATGACAGCAAAACTAATTAATGTAGAGGGTTCAAAGATAAAAATAGAACTAACATTAGAACTCAGTCGTTCAATGTTGGATACAGAAATAAATATTCAAAAAGGCTTAAACGAAGTAGGTTGCATCGCCAGCAAAGAAGCCTTGAAATATTTAGATACAGATGGTTCACCCTTAAAAATCGGTGAAGAAATCTGGAAGAGTAAGGGAGAGCAACCGAAAGAATATCAAACACCTTATGGTGAGGTTATAGTGAATCGTCATGTATATCAGCGTTCACCTTTGAGGAAAAACGTATTGCCCCTTAGAAAGAGAAGCAAGGATAATCATAACATCAACGCCATTATTGGCAAAACAGGTATCCTCAAAAATGTCAGGGATGGCAGGCAAAGAGGCGAAAAATGATTTATTAGAAAATCATGGTAGAAAAGTAGCGCTATCCTATATCCAAAGATTGAGTGAAGCAGTAGGAAGTGTGGTACAGGCAAAAGAAGAAGCGTGGAGTTATGCCCCGCCCAAGGAGGATAGCCAAATTGCAACAGTGGGAATAGGATTAGATGGAACCTGTATGCTGATGTGTGAGGATGGCTACCGTGAAGCAATGGTGGGAAACGTTTCCCTATACGATAGTGAAGGCGAACGTCAACCTACAATCTATCTAGGTGCGGCACCAGAGTATGGAAAAAAGAGTTTTCTAGAAAGATTAGAAAGAGAAATTGAGCGAGCGAAAAACCGTTATCCAGAGGCAACATTGGTCGGGATAGCAGACGGGGCAGAATCAAATTGGAAGTTTTTAGAAAAGCAAACGGAAGAACAGATATTAGATTTCTATCATGCCTCTGGTTACTTAGGTGCCTTGGCAGAAGCGTTGCATCCGAATACCGTGTCAAAACAAAAAGAATGGTTGACTGAAAATTGTCGAGAACTCAAGCATGAAAAAGGAAAAGCAGGAGAACTGCTAAATCTGATGAAAGAAGTCAAAGAAGAAAAAAGTCATTCTAAGAATCTTACCGAGAAACTACAAGCGGCGATTACTTATTACGAGAATCATCAGCATCAAATGGATTATGCTGAATACATAGAGAAAAAGTATCCGATTGGTTCAGGTGTTACGGAAGCAGCTTGTAAGACGTTGGTCAAACAACGATTATGTTGTTCAGGGATGCGATGGAAGGAAAAAGGAGCAGGAATTATTTTGAGCCTACGAGCTTTGGTATTGACCAAGGAACGATGGAGTCAATTTTGGGCAAAACTTGATCAATATGGGTTCCCTGTAGAACCCTGATTACAACAGCTTTTATCAACTAAAGGTCGCACCCAATGAAAGTAAGTCACTGTCCCGTTTTTATGGGTTCGATGGGAACATTGCTCACAGTGGATATTTTGGGAGGAGAAATACTCTGTGCCATCTAGCGGAATTAGTAATTGCTTGTCTAACACCTCATACCGAGTCAATATTCCTCTGGTCTTTAGTAGTTGATAAATGTCACTAAACACCACAAATAACGAATTGGCTTTGATTTTATCCAGGATATTGCGGATTTGATTGTCACTAGGTATTTTGATGGCACCGAATAGAGTTTGAAGATTATCCCTACCGTTGCGACTATGCAGTTGTCTTTGATGTTCTAGGAATGATTCACATTGCATTAGAAACAGGCTGAAACCACCTAGTACCGCATCTTTTAGGCTGTAGGTTGTATTTGGACTGGGTTGGCGAGGGTCTTTCATTTTCTCTATACTTGCTACCAAGTACGCTATCAGACCAGTCATACTGATTATTCCTTGCATCTTTTCTTCCTCTCTGGCTACCTTGTTGTCCTTTCCCATTATCCTTTTTTTCTACAACCCTTACCTCGCCTTAAATTTAGAATTGCTGGATTAGTCTTGACCCTGAATTTATTACTCCTCAAGATGGTCACGAGAAACAGGACTGTGAGGTAGCGGCGGCAAAACGTTGGCTCCACAGACATCGAGAATTCTTTGACCCGTTTAGCGTTACTATGATTGGGGGATGACCTCTATAGTCGTCAACCGATGTGCGAAGAGGCTCTTCAAAACCACTTTCACTATCTCTTTGTCTGTTTGCCTGAATCTCACCCCACTCTTTATGAGTTTTTGGACTATGCCGAGAAGATTGGAGAGGTTTACTCTTTCCATGAGCGTCGTCGTCATGGTCGCGATTGGCATGACTATCATTATCGTTGGACTTATCACTTGCCCCTAAGAGATGGTTCCGCCGCCCTCAATACTCATTGGTTTGAGGTTACCGTTACTCGCCGTTCTGACGGTCAGGTTCTCTTTCACAACGATTGGATTACCGACCTTTTCCCCCAAGCCGATAACATTGTTGAGTTAGTCAGTGTCGCTCGCTCTCGTTGGAAAACCGAAAATGAGAACCATAATACTCTTAAGACTCAGGGCTACCATCTAGAACACAATTTTGGACATGGTGACCACCATCTTGCTACCTTTTTGCTCACCTTAAATTTACTGGCTTTCTTGTTTCACACCGTTTTACAGCTTTTAGATGAGTCCTACCAACGTATCCGACTACTTTTAGGGACTCGAAGATGCTTTTTTTCCCATTTACGCACTCTTACTACCTAGGGCTTGCTGAAAAAGTCAAAAAACGAAAGAAATGTGGGTTAGGGAAGTATGGACTGAAAAAGCATAGATAACTTATCCTTATGGAAACAAATCAAAATACAGATTTTGTTTAATCTATTGTTCCTTTCTGTCTAAAAAGGTCAACACAAATCACTCCTCACAAAAGAGAGGAAAATTAACACCATTTTTCACAAGAAAAACGACTCTACAACTTTTTACTTTTTGTCTTCTGAAGTAGAGTAGAAAGATTCATTACCAAAAAGTTCATCGCAATTACCGTTTCCGAGGTCTCAGGTAGTTTGGCCATCACTCGACCAAGACTAAATTTCCTCTTTCCCTGTCCGAATTTACCCTCAATGGCATTACGCACTCTTTCATCTGAGCGTGCCTCTTTCTTTTTTTCTTTGCTCACCTCTTTCGGCGGTCTTCCCAATCGGGGACCACTCATTCTTATATCCCTTTCTTTACAATAAGCTCGATTCGCTTTTGTTCGATAGATTTTATCCACATGAACCGATTCCGGATAACATCCTGTTTCCCTTTTATATTCTTCTATTCGCGCTTGTAAATCTCCCGATTCGTTGTAATTATCCCAACTTAATTTGTCTAAGAAGACAAAGCCATTCACATTACTTGCCGATATTTTAGCTCCAAACTCTACTGCTTTTCCCGCTTTTCCACGCACTATTGGACGCACGTGAGGTTGGCTTACACTCACAATTCTGTTTTCTACTTTATTTGTCTTTTTTTCATACATTTCTAACTGTTGCTCATACACTTTTCCTATCGTTACAAGCTCTTCTTGCTCTTTTTTCGTTAGTTTTTCTAACTTTGCTCCCTCTTCTATCATTTTTTCTATATCAGACAAGTTTCTTTTTATATATCCTAGTTGTTTTTTTGTTCCTTTTCTTCTTTCTTTTTTTGACACACGACGTTTTTTTGCTATGGCTAAGTACTCTTTTCTTGCCACTTCCCTATAAGTCCTCGGCTTTTCTTTCCTTTTCTCTTTGGCTCTCCCCTTGTCTGTGTGTAATGTTATGTTAAGAGTTAAAGCAAGCTAACAATTTAAGCCGTAGATGCTCAAAATTAGCAAATCCATAACTTTTCCTTTTTATTAATTTAATTTTTGTATTCATCCCTTCCGTTAATCCATTAGTTGTATGGTTTTCAAAATAATTGCATATGCCTGTCAAATGAGTTTTCAGCATACCCACACTTTTTTTATAGAATAGGCTCGCTGTTCTCATCCATTTTTCAAATTTTCTCCTTGCACCATTTGTCGTTCTTGAATGCTCATAAATATCTCTAATCTCTTCCTTCATTTCATACGCTATTCCTAAACAAGGATACATTTTCAATATCTCTTCTAACTCTTCTCTTTTTTCTTCTTTTAACTCTTCTTTATTTTTCCATAATAGGTATGTTAAACCCTTTTTATGGACTGGACAGTGGGAAGTTTATGGATGCCAGATAAGGTAATGACTATGCGACGAAAGTAAGCATATCAGGGCTTGGGGAAGAGGCAAGTTTAGCGGTAAGGAATTTAGGCAAAAGCAGACTGGGTGGACTTTGAGGAAAAATCATTTGGGCTTGATGTTGAAGGGCTAGTTGAGCAATCCGTTCACTAGGGTAGCCATGGGATGGTAATGTCCGAAACCATCGAGGAAAATTAGCCCAAATCCCCTGGGGTAACTCTAAGGCGAGAATTTGAAGTAGCCCTAAAGCAATGGCATTAAGGTTAACAAAACGCTCAAAGGCTTCTACCTTGTTTAAAATCTGAGTCTGAACAGCTTGTGGATAGTCACTGAGGATAAGATTGCTGGGCCAGGTAGGTAAAGTAGGAAGACTCTTAAGCCAAAAACGATAGGCAAAGCTGCCCAAAAGATGGACTAATTGACGAAAAGTGACTTCAATCTTAAATCGGAGACCGTAAGCGGCAATAATCTCAGGTCCAGTCAAACAGAGATCAGTAGAAAGCAGAATCAGTCGTCGTCCGTTAGGCAATTGGGTCAGAACAAACTTGACGAGCTGATGGGGACTATCCCAGTGGAACTCAAAGCACTGATAAGAAACCGTGACTTGTTGACCATAGAGCCAGACTTTAGCTGTCGGAAAGTCCGCCGCCAGAGCGAACAGCTTTTCTAGTTTTATCGAACTCCCCCAAATCCGTGGTCGTCCTCTCCCCGTCAGCGTCGGCACGGAACAAAAGGGGGCATAGGCGACGGTGGAGCAACGCACTCTTGTGATTAGATGCAAGGCGTTCTGGCGAAAACTTTTGAGCACTGGTTCGCAAGCAAAATAAGCATCCAAAATTACATAACTCCCTGCCTCTGCGTAAGTAACACAAAGGTCAGCCATTTTTGTCACCAGGCTCGTCTTCACCTTTTTTTTGCCTTTTCCCTCCCCCTTCTCGGTTGCTTTGGACTTGATGCCATCGTCTAGCCGCAACACTAAGGGCAAGGCAAAGCAGGCTTTCCCTACTCCCACCAAAATACTCAAGGCATTGAAGTAATGACCCCTTATCCACTCTGGCTTGGACACATCTTCCGATTCTTGGTGTAGTCGTTTTACACCTGGCATCTTGCGTCCTTCTTTCCCCACTTTGATGCCATCACCCACATACACCCGTTTCCCTTTAATTCTGTATAGACTTTCATGCTGACTTAGCCACTTTGACCATTGTAAAGTTAGTCCTTCGACCCTAAACGCCTTGGAATCAAACCAATGTAGAGCCTGATTGTAGTAGCTCTCTGTTAAGCCAATGGCATTGACATAGCTAGTTATTGCGCTGGGTTGGCTGTTGAGCACTACTCCCCAGACTAACAGGATAAACCATTGGAACGTTGCTTCTCGGCTAAAGGCTGGACGGAGATTATTGAGGATTTGCTCTAGTCGCTGACATAGTTGCATAATTGATAGATAGCACTGGCTATCGATTTTCTTATATCAGCCAGTTTCGGACATAACGGCACTCTTTTGTATCGGATGTCCGATTTTCTTTTCTCCACTTACACGCCTCGAGAACTTCCCACTGTCCAGTTTATGGATATTCATTTTCTTTCTCAATTTATTCAATTCTTCATTTATATTTTTCATTACATGAAATCTATCATAGACGATTTTAGCATTTACAAATAACTCCTTTATTGCTGACGTAAATCCCTCCCACATATCCACACTTACTTCCTTTACATTCTCTCTAACCCTTGCTGGCTGCACTTTTAGGGCTTCTATTATCTCTTCTTTTTTGTGTCCTTTTATTACTTCTAACAATTCCTTTTTATTTATATCTATCACTGTTGTAATAAAGTCTTTTTTTCCTTTTCTATTACTAAATTCGTCTAAACTTATCTTTTCTGGTAATTCCCATTCCTTCTTTTCTGCCTGCTTTGCATACTCTTCAAATATTGATTCCAATGTTCCCCAACTTATTTCTTCTTCTTGCCTTACCTCTTCTACATTTTTCTTTTTTACTTGCTCATAAATCTTTTCTTCATAACGAATTGTATAATGTTTTCTTAGCCGCATAAAGTCCAGTCTTTCTGTTATGTATTTCTGACATTTTTCACAATGGAACTGGCGGCGGGGCACTTCCAGATATACTTTCTTTCCCAATAGGGATAAATCCCGAACCAAATTATATTCTATTTGATTTATATCTTCCAATTCTTTATGACAATTTGGACATTCCATTACTTCGTTTTTCATTTTTAATTTTAAGAACAAAGCACCATCTATTTCTCGATAGTTTACGACTGTTACCTTTGGCAAACCTAGTAGCTCATCCAAGTTTATCCACATACTCCACCTCCTACTGTGGTATTACTATTATACACTTTCCACACAGTTGGGGGAAGAGCCTTCTCTTTTATTTCTTCATACAGCTTATCTATTATTTTTTCTGTTTTTTCTCTGGCATCATTCAATATTCCTATATCCGTTGGATATTTTATATCTGCTGGTGTACAAGTCGCATCTAACAATAACTTTCCTTCATTTTCTTTTTTTTCTGACGCTACACCCGTCGCTTTTTTTTCTATTTCTTTATTAATTTTATTTATTAATTCCATTCCTATTTTTTTACGAAAATGAACCATCATTGACGCATTAAATGCTTCTTTGCTACTATAGCTTTCCATTCCTATAAAGTACTGTAAATAAGGGTTCTCTTTTATTTGTTCTACTGTTTCTCTGTCACTTTTTCCTGAAATTTCTTTGATAATTAATGCTCCTAATGCCATTCTAAATGATTTGGCTGGGGCTCCTTTTTTTTCTGTGAAGTTTTTTGCATATTCTTCCTCATATTCTTCCCAAAGAATCATTTTTGACATTTCTATCCAACGATTTTCTTCGTCTAACTGCCCGCCGAACAGATTTTTCAAGTTTTCTGGTGTTTCAATTGAGTACTGTTGCTTTCAGTACATCTGCTTTCTCTCTTCTTAATGCAATGGTTTTGAGGCATTCTACCCTATTTTCGTGCATTCTAGCGGTTCTTAATTCGCCTACTATTTTTCTCCGTAAAGGTTTCAGCTTTTTTCAGCAAGCCCTACCTATTTTGTCTTTGATAGCTGGCAACACCTTCTTGATTTTATGCTTGAGCCATTTGACTCTCTGCCCGCCACTAATTCCTCCTGATTTTTCAAATTTAGAATTGCTGGAATATCAATTTTGCACATATCCAAAAGTCAGTTTGAGTCTAGCTTTTAAAAATCTCATAAAAGAAGATTCATACTTCAAATCAGCAACGCCATATATTTTCTCAGGCTCTTCTGAATAAACAGTACGATCTCCTCTTTGAATTAAGAGTTAGAGCTGATCGCTTTCTCTGATTAAGTGCGATCGCCTCTCAATTAAAAAAGCGATCACATTTAAAGGATTTTGTCTTAAATCCCACATTCCGCAAACGCTACAGATAGCGCATAAATACAAATAGATGCTCTTTCTGTATGGCGTTAATTTGTTCTAATGCACTATGAATAGAGTAGTTTAAATTAATTACTCTATAGGTGGCGGCAACCTGCGGAATGTCGGTTAAATCTTTTCACAGGAAGCAATAAAATCATCTCGTGAGATACCTGCTTGAGTGCAAATACTCCTTAATGTAGAGCTTTCAATTTGCTTGTGATTTGGTAATGTTAGTCGGCTTCGAGAACTGATTCCCCAAAAGTTTCAATATGAAAAGCGATCGCTGATCGCACGTCATTAAGAGCATCTTCATAGCTATCACCTTCACCGACTACTACGCCTTGAATTCCCAATGGATAAGCAATATAGCCATCAGAATGCTTTTCCACAATGATTTTAATGGATTTCATAAATTGTTTACAGTTTACAGGAGTGTTTTGATCTTATCTCATTTCTATATGACTTTAATAATGAAACGGTGAGCGCACTTTATAAAGGCAAAAATGATCGCACTTTCGTCAACCAAATCTACATTTGCTAAATCGCACTTTCAAAGGCTAAAATGATCGCAATTTTAAAATTAAATCAATAAGATAAAGGCGATCGCCCTTTATGCCGTTTCAACATTTTCTTGAGCAAAATCGAGCATTCTTTGAGCATTCTCTATAATATCTTGGGCTTTTTTGGGGGTGATATTTGGAGTCAGGCTATAGTCCGCATCTGTTCGCTGTTCTTGTGCGTAAATTAAATAACGGTGATATTCCACAGGCAGGCGTTTTGTTTTGATAAAGGTTTTGCCAAAGGCAGCAATAACGGCTGAATGACTAGAAAAAGTTAAGTCTTCTCCTAATAAAAATGCTTGTGCAATATAAAACATTAAATAATAAGCTCTTGCGGTTGCAAAGGCGGGTAAATTGTTGTTGGCTAATAATTGTGCAGCCTGCAAACTTTCTTTAGCTTTTTCTAATAACTGTTGTTGCTCAATTTTCATACAATAATTCCCTCTCGCTCAATATTTAGGAGCAATGGACTTTTTTCTTGGTTAAATTGAGCCTCGCTAACATAAACACAACTGATCAATACTTCGTACTCTAAACACAAATCAGAGATAAGATTAATAATTTTCTGATGTTGCTCATCGTTAATTAGCTTATCTTTTAAAATCACTAAAATATCAATATCAGAGTCAGGTTTAGCCTGTTTTTTTGCTTGGGAGCCAAAGAGAATTAATTTAACTAGTTGCTCTTGATAAATATTTTTGATTTGTTGTTTAAATTTTTCTAGAATTTCTGCAAGATAGGGATGTTGTTTGGAAAAATTAAGGTTTTGAATTAAGGAAGTATCCATGATAATTTTTTTTGCTACTTAAAAATTCTAAACTAGTTGTGTTGACTAGATTTCTTTAACTTTTTTTATCAACTCAACTTACAAAACGGCGATCGCAATTTCAAACCAAAATGATCGCGGTTTTAAAGTTTAATCAACAGGACAGTGGAGATCGCACTATTTTGATTATGTGTGATTTAGATATGCAACAGCTTATCTTATTAAAAAGATATTATAGAACAGTCAAGATATCACTTCAAGTAATTTTGTTGATCAACGTAATTTTGAACATCCATCAAAACTTGTTTTAAAAATAAAGTCACTCTTTTTTGCATTGCGAGTAAATCACCTGATGTATAATTACGACTTTTTTCAGAAAACGAACTATATCCATGAGCGAGATCTTTTCTAGCATTTTTAACGATGAGTAAATCTTCACCATTTGTCATATTACCAACTTGTTTTGTAAGTGTAATTCCGTAATTTTTTAAGGTTTCTTTGATTTTTTTAGCATCTAAATTACCAGCAAAGGATAGATCTTTATCGGCTGAGATGGTAATGAGAGTAATAGCTATAGTCGGCTGCCATACTTTATCTTTCAAAGAAGAATCTTTTAAAATCTTAATAATATGATTTTGAAAACTCTGATTCAAATCATCGAAAGAAATTTGGTTATTTTTCAAGTCGTCATAGATGTATTCGACTGCTCTTCGTATCGTTGATTCTACCAAATTATAAAGCAGTAAAAAGACCGTCGCTTTCAGTGTTTCTTCTAGTTCTGAATCAAGAGATTTGATTTTATTTCGATTAGCAGAGTGATCTCCAATACTTAATTGAATCATTTTTGACTCAACATTTTTTAGCCATAGACAATATTGCTTAACTTCTTTTGATTTTTCTTGGAAATCTTGAATTAATCCTGAATCACTCATGGCTTCAATAAATAATCCCTAACATATTCAATGCGCTGTTCAACTTTCTGTCTCGAACTACTGGAATTTTTATCTGTTAAACGATCAAAACGATCAGTCTTTAAGAAATCAAAGTTTTTACAGCTTAGATTTGGATTTTCTCTTAAAGCAAGGGAAATGCCAACCGAAATTGATTCAAACTTACTTCTAGTTGTTGGTCTTATTTCCTTAACTCCAACCCTGAAAACCTCTGGACAATTTTTAGACACAAAATCAAGCATTGAATTAAATTCTTGATTTATTTGGTTGATTTTGTCATCAAAATCTTTTAAGTTTTTTTCTCTCAATTTCTTAAGTTCTTCATTTTGATTAATCAAAAAATCGTCTAAAAAAACGTGAACTTTGCTAGGGTATTCTTTATATTTATATAGAAAAGCATAGAATCGTAAAACATATTCTTGGGGATCTCTTCTATCTTTTTGAACTTGTGAAAAATGGCATAATTCTTGGAATTTTAAAGTTTTAGCAAGATCTTGGATAAGGTCTAAGAATAAGCCAGGTTGTCCTCCAATTCTCTTCTCCATTTCATTTAATTCAATACTACCTGAATTGATTCGCTCGAACAAATCGCGACGAATTCCTTCGTCAGCTTCTTCTGTAAGCTGGATCATTCGTAATGGTATTCTTCTAAATCTTTTTTGACGTGAACCAGAAAGATTGCCAAAACGTAAACCGTTTAACTCCGTGAGTTTTTTAAGATCTTTTAGAACTAATTCATTTTGAAGAAATCGAGCAAGAGTTCTCACCCGTTGAGTCCCGTCAATAATTTCCAATCGCGCAGAGTCCTCTGACTCAACTTCCGATGAAACATCCGCAATAAAGATATATGGGATAGGCAATCCTAGAAAAATTGACTCTATAAATTTAGATTGATTCTCATCACTCCATACCATTTCTCTTTGATAATCTGGAATGAATATTTCATTTTCATCTTTATCTTCACCATCCAAATATTTCTGAACAATAATCTCAATTGGATATTCAAGAGTGTTATAGTCAACTGGTTTACTTTGTTGACGTATTTGCTCCTCTACTTTATTAATTTTGTCTGGATTAATTTTATCCGATGATATCTGAATTGTATTTATCATAGTTTTTTGAAAATTAAGGATATTTGCTTAACGAAATAACATTTGATTTTAACTACTTGTACTTAAGAATATAATTGAGGGCGTTGCTTAATCAGGGTATGAAATAGAATTTTGCATACATCTAGAAACCAGTGTGAGTCAATGTTTTAAAAATTGCATCTTTAGAGATTCATACCTCAAGTCAGCAACGCCGAGTTTTATCTAAATCTTGAGTTTGTAGATAATTTATTTTAGAAAAAAGACTTTTGCCTTAACTTTCGTGCGATTATCGATCCAGCCGGTTGGGTTAAGGAACGCAACCTGACTAGAGAAATTATAACCTCATTTTCGATTACTGTGCAAGGACATTAAGGCGCAGGAACCACACGGTAATAAACACCATTCGCACCATAGGCAGGACTAAACCAAACCCCGTTGTAGAGATAATAATTTGCATTTCCAATCGTCTGCATCGCCGCTCCTGGGGGTAAAGTCGGATAAATTGCTCCCATCGCATAGGCCGTACTTACGGCTCCTGCGGCGTAACCTTCTGCATAGGTATTGGCATTATTCGCATTAGCGGCTGTCGCTCCTATGACTGCTCCTGTAGCGGCGGCTCCTGCGGCATACCAACCCCCACAAGTCGTACAACCTGTCGAATAAGTGTTGACAACCGTTGGCGGATGATAGCCCCCGTAATAGGCTCCGCCGTAATAGTGGTCATAACCACCTGATGCCGTTGCTCCATAAGCACCCGTCGCGTTCCAGGAACCGTCCCCACCCGATGCCGTTCCGCCGCGATAACCCGTCCCACTCCATGAACCATCGCCGCCCGAAGCAGAGCCACCGCGATAACCTGTCCCACTCCAGGAGCCATCGCCACCTGACGCAGAACTTCCTCGAAAGCCCGTGCCACTCCAGGAGCCATCGCCACCCGAAACCGATCCGCCGCGATAACCATCCGCACTCCAGGAACCATCACCCCCAGAAGCCGTTCCCCTGGCACCACTAGCACTCCAAGAGCCACCGCCACCGTGAAACATTGCTTGGGCTGGACTTAAATTTAGGCTAGTGAGTAAGAGACTCGTAAAACCGATCGCCATTATTTTTTTCATAGAATTAACCTCAAAAATAGAAAATTAGGGTTTAGAAACAGGCTTTTTCTCAAGCGGTTCGGGTTCAGGACGTTTAAAGGGAATGGGTTTCGCCGAATTCGCACGGGTCGAACCAAAGGTATCAGCAGAAATAGGTACATCTAACTGCCAATTGGAAAATGCCACTTGATGGCGTAACCGTGAGGGATCATTTCGATAAACTGCCCGAATCATGCGGGGTAATTTGTCCTTTGTGCCGATCCAAATTTGGGCAAAAACTTTATCAGTAGCGATCGCAATCATGTCGGTAGTTGTACCATCAATAACTTGAGATTGACCAATATAAAAGGCCGTTTTTAAATCCCCTGCAATATCTCCATAGGGATCAGCCACTAAAAAATCCATAAATGGAAAATAAATGGCCGCTGTGTCATAGGCAAATTTTAACGCTTGATCAATGGTGTCAGGAGCCTCGGCGATCGCCACTAAATTTTCTGTAGGTGCAAAAGCTACTAAGGTCTTACCGTTGTAATAAAACTCTGAGGCGGGGCCATCGCCAGGGGAAATAACTTGTAACTTATTCGGTCGTTGCAAAATTACATTAGACAGGGTGTGATAGGCCAAAGCTGGCCCCAAACGACTCGGACTTTCATAGGTGGTAACTGCGGTAAATTGTAAAGTGCGAGCTTTTGCTAGGCGATCGCTCATGGCTTTGAGAATTGCGATCGCTTTTGGTTCCAAATTTTTCTGGGGATTGGCCGAAATTAAAGGCTGATTAAGTGGAGCAGTTTTGGGTAAATTATCAGCCCTCACACTCGAAATCAAAAAACAGCTACCAATCAGAGGAAAAGCAACTAAAAGCAATGGAGTAATCAATAATCTCAAATAAAATTTTGGGAAAATTTTGTGCATAAAAATCTATAAATTATTCAGCTTTATTAACTAAACGAAAACCAATGTGGGAAGTTCCTGTATCAGGGGATTGTGCTTCCCGTGCAGAGGGACGATACCGACTGCAATAATTGCGAGCGCATAAAAACGAACCGCCTTTAATAACGTGTTTGGCAACGCCTGGATCACGGGGATCAAAACTTGCTTTTTCGTTATTCATAACTGGATCAACTTGATGGGCTTGGCGATCATGTCCCACCTCATACCAATCCTGCGTCCATTCCCACACATTACCTGTCATATCGTACAAGCCATAGCCATTAGGGGGAAACGA
This sequence comes from Woronichinia naegeliana WA131, assembly GCA_025370055.1. Lineage (NCBI taxonomy): Bacteria > Bacillati > Cyanobacteriota > Cyanophyceae > Synechococcales > Coelosphaeriaceae > Woronichinia > Woronichinia naegeliana. Next base: position 3,938,385 of record CP073041.1, read on the forward strand.
ACCTATGGGAGCCGTACCGAAATAACCATCTTCCTTGGTATTTTTGACGGGAAATTCTCCCTGCCAAGTATTGGCTTTTTTGGGGTTATAGGTGTTACCCCATGCAAAAATCTGGTCTTTTAGGCCCCCTCGTGCCGCAAATTCCCATTGTGCTTCCGTTGGTAATGCTTTTCCAGCCCAGTTTGCATAGGCTTGGGCATCTTCAAAAGCTACATGAACAACGGGATGATTTTCCTTCCCTTGAATCGTACTACTTAGACCTTCAGGATGTTGCCAATCTGCTCCTGGTTGCCAATGCCACCAACTTAATTCTGCGATCGCTTGCCCTGGGGATAATGCTTGAAAGACGACGGAACCAGGCGATCGCTCCTCTTCCGTTAGTTCAGGAAATTGTTCTTTCGATAAGGGTCGTTCGGCAACAGTAAGATAACCTGTCTCTTTCACAAACTGGGCAAATTGGGCATTGGTTATCTCCTGGGCATCCAAACAAAAGGGGCTAACCGTAACCGCTTCAGCAGATCGTTCCTCTGGCCATTGATTATCAGCTCCCATCCGAAAAGTTCCCCCTGGCATTTCCACCATACCGTCAGGACAGGCCCAAGCCATTGGACTCAGGAGCAACCAAACGGCGATCGCGAACCAAAAGACCCCTAACTGTTTAAAGAATAAAGCCATACAACCTATTCATTGAACATAGAGGCAGGAACTTGCGTAGAAAAATCCCCACAGATTAAAGCAAGCTTAGTGGGATTATTCAAATCAGTTCCTCGGACAAGTTGAGGATCGGCGGGACGAATGGTTCCTGGTTTATTATTCTCACAAATAATTGTCGTAATTTTAGGATTTTGATTTGGGGTGAGAAATGCAGCCCCCACATAGGCTTTCAACTGATCTTTTAAAGGAGATTGGGCTGGAATAACGTAACTATATGCCGCTTCCGACGTTGTTCGTACCGCATAGTCAAAGGTTTGAGGTAGAATAACCCCAAAGTCTTGTTGAATATTGTCAACTGTTGCTTTAAATTGACCATTTGTTTGGTAATAGGTACGCTGGCCCTCAGTCATTTTGGCAACAGCTTGTAGCGCGGCATTTTGAGCCTGATCAGGTGGATTATCCTGGGCTTGGACGGGAGCAATGAGGGAAAATTTTTGTCCTAAAAAACCTAATAGAACAGAGGAAATTGTCCCTAACAAGAAAATAGAAATCTTGCGTACAGCCATAATTCAAATGTCTCCAGTAGTTGTTAATAGGATAACAATCATTGCGGTGGTTTAAAGAAAAATTTGCTAAGATTACCTTTGCCTAAATACTGGTCAAGTTCCTGAAAAATGTTGTGAATTAAGAAAACGGCTGAGACGCAGAGGAGAATCGCTAAAAAACGATCAAAACTGCGAGTCTTTAGGAATAGGGTCAAGGCTGGTATTAGGGCCTTCGTTTCGTGATAAGCATGAAAAAGATTTTCAATCAAACTCAACACGAAAACCGCAAATGTATAAACCGCAGTTTTGTAAAGAACTTGGAGATAACGAGGAGATTCGGCAAAACGATTCATCCAAGGAGTCATATCCATAATCGCGACGGATTTAGCTGAAACTAAGGCATAAATCACAACTTTGGTAAAAATACTGACATCAACCGAAAACTCCTTCAGAAAAAGCTTCATCAGAATGAGAATATACCCATAGCCAATAAAGAAAAAAAGACTAAGAGAGCCAATTTTCTTGAGTTCGTGTTTTAGAGCTTCCATAATAATTAATTAACGGTATAACCGCGTCCCTGCATACAAGCTGTCCATGCACTATAGTAGGTTTGCAATTGTTGTTGTTCTGCTTTATTTGTCTGGGCTTGAACTTGAGCCTGTTGCTGTTGTTCTTCCCGCTTCCGAAATAATCCAGCTAAAGCTCCCACGCCTGCACCGATCGCCGCACCTTCCCCCACATTTCCGCCGATCGCCCCACCTACGACACCGAGGAGAGAACCTTTTGCGGCTCCTTGTACCACTTGACCTTGTTGGGAAGATTGAGTAGTGGTAGCAGTGGACAATTGGGAAGGATCAACCCCTGTTTGTTGTTTTGCCCAAGTGTAGCAAGCAAAATGATCCTGTTGTTGTTGTTCTGGAGTTTGCCCTTTGGTCGGGTAGGCAAAAGGTTCAGGGAATTGCTGTTGAGCTAACACTAAATTCGTCGGTAATAAAATAGAACTTAAAAGCCCTAGGCTAATTCTTTGGATTTTGGGAGCCATAAATTGAGATTAGATAAGGGTGTGACCTCTAATTGATAAATCCTTGTTTAATGAGTCCTTTTGCCGGTAGATACTTCAGAACATCGTATGTTACGATTGATTGAAAAATCGATGTCCAGTAAACTTTTTAAAAACCTTATTTAATATCAACTAGAGGTCGCACCCTTAGATAAAATACTTGGCAAGTCACTAAGGTTAATATCGAGGACTGTTTAAGGTACACTCAGATAATTTATTCAACATCAGTGAAGAAGTTTGACGAAAAATTTCTGGAAAGGATGGAACATCTTGCAGTAATCATTGAAAAACACCGACGAATTGAGTTGCGATTTGTTCCTTGAAAGCATTCTGATGATCAGGGCAAACGCATCAAAATTCTAGACTCCTTATCTGATAAGACTTTCAGCGTTTCATAAAAAATCAATCATGATCTCGGAAACCTTTATCCAGCCTACCTTTCAAAAATAAGATGCGTTCGCCCTGAGAATCAAACCGTCGATAGTTACAGAAAATACCATTTTTGTTTACACTGAAGCCATAGCCAAAGTTTGCCTCAGTTAAGAAATAGTCATGTCCCAAAAACCCATTGTCGTTTCCCCCTCGATTTTATCGGCAGATTTTAGTCGCTTAGGGGAAGAGATTGAAGCTGTTGATCGGGCCGGAGCCGATTGGATCCATGTAGATGTCATGGATGGACGCTTTGTTCCCAATATCACCATTGGCCCCTTGATTGTGGAAGCCATTCGTCCCTATACAAAAAAGCCTTTAGATGTTCATTTAATGATCGTTGAACCCGAAAAATATGTAGCAGACTTTGCGAAGGCAGGGGCAGATATTATCTCGGTTCATGCAGAACACAATGCTTCTCCCCATTTACACCGGACTCTTTGTCAGATTCGGGAATTGGGTAAACAGTCTGGGGTTGTGCTCAATCCTTCGACTCCTTTGGACTTTTTGGAATATGTGCTGCCCGTTTGTGACTTGGTGTTAATTATGAGTGTTAACCCTGGTTTTGGTGGCCAAAGTTTTATTGCTGAAATGGTTCCCAAAATTAAACAACTGCGTCGGATGTGTGATGAGCAGGGCTTAGATCCCTGGATCGAAGTCGATGGCGGACTAAAACCCAATAATACCTGGCAAGTTTTAGAAGCGGGTGCTAATGCGATTGTTGCAGGTTCGGCTGTCTTTAAGGCTCCCAATTATGCAGAGGCGATCGAAGGGGTACGTCATAGTAAACGCCCTGAACCTCAACTCGTTGGTGTATAGCCTTCTCTGTTTAACTTGACAGGGTTAGAAAGACTAGAAAGGCGATCGCTTAGGAGTGCAAGTCGGTAATCCCAGGGTCGTCTTTTTGGTTTTTAATTTATGCTTTAATCAATAAAAATATTTTCTCCAGAATCGACTAAATTGGCATCCCATTCCACCTCTGGCATGGATTCAAAGGCATGGCGCACATATTCTTCCCATAAACCCCGCATCTTAGCCAGATAGGGATCACCCAGTCTTAACTGTAATTTGTTTCGCAGCGTTAGACTATCGGTTTTATACATGACTAAATTAATAGGTGGGCCAACAGAAATGTTGGATTTCATGGTCGAGTCAATTGATAATAACGCACACTTGGCCATGGCTTCTAGGGGCGTATCGTAGGTAATGGTGCGATCCAATAGGGGTTTACCGTATTTCGTTTCGCCAATCTGCAAGAAAGGGGTTTCTTTGGTTGCCTGAATATAATTTCCCTGGGGATAAATGAGAAATAGCTGGGGTTCTTCGCCCCGAATTTGTCCTCCCAACAGAAAGCTGCAATGGTAGTCAATCTTGTCTTGCTCTAACCAAAGGCGATCGCGGTCTTGAATTTGACGAACTTTAGTGCCAATGTAGTGAGCCACGTCATTCATGCTCATCAGGGTGTGCAGGGTCTGCTCCTCTTCACTACGAAGATCCCGCTTAATTTGATTAATCACGCCTTGACTGACGGATAAGTTGCCAGAGGTACAAAGAATGATGACCCGTTCTCCTGTTACCGAAAAGTCAAAGAGTTTGCGATAGGCAGAAATGTAGTCAACACCAGCATTCGTGCGGGAATCGGCTCCCATGACAATGCCAAAACGGTTAATGAGTCCTAAACAGTAGGTCATAGTTGAAGATTTCGTTAAGTATTGCAACAGGTGAGTGGTGAAGGTCAGGTTGGCCTTTAAGATAAAAAACTTAATATGACTCTGATTCTTGAGGAAAATCTCATGTATTCTACTTTATTACTGGCTACCACTGTCCCCACTACTCTGGAATGGAGTCCTAAAGTTGCTGTGGTGATGATCATTTGCAATATTTTGGCGATCGCCTTTGGTAAATTCACGATTCAACAACCCAGTACTGGCCCGGCTATGCCTGCTTCCAATATGTTTGGTGGATTTGGTCTGGGTGCAGTATTAGGTACAACTTGTTTTGGACATATTTTAGGAGCCGGTGCTATTTTAGGCTTGGCCAGCATTGGCGTTCTCTAATCGTCAATGGCCTAAGTTTTTGCTAGGGGCAATGCTTGTGAATTGTCCCTAATTTGTTTTTTGGTAATTTTCTTACAACAGTCAAGCTATCTTAATCCATAAGCAGGGCGAACGCATCTTATTTTTGAAAGGTAGGCTGGATAAGGGTTTCCGAGATCATGATTGATTTTTTATGAAACGCTGAAAGTCTTATCAGATAAGGAGTCTAGAATTTAGATGCGTTTGCCCTGAATCCATAAGAGAAAATATAGGCAAAAGACCGTGACTCTTCCTCTTTTTGCGCGTGCGCGGCAATCTTCTCAAAATATCGCCATTGTTGCTTCTGGCCAGGCTTTTTCCTATGGATTGTTACTTCAACGTTCTGGCCAGTTAGCGAGGCGACTGCTACAAGCAACGGCAGATTTGCAAGAACAACGGGTGGCATTTCTCGTTCCGCCTGGCTTTGACTATGTTGTCACTCAATGGGGCATTTGGCAGGCAGGAGGAATTGCAGTTCCGCTCTGTGTTTCCCATCCTCGCCCCGAATTGGAATATGTGATCAACCAAGCCGATGCTTCCATTCTGATTGCCCATCCTCAATTTGAGTCAGCATTAAGCGCGATCGCCGCCGAAAAGCAAATACCGCTTATATTGACGACTGACCCCTTACCGGAAGAGATTGGCCCATTACCCCCTTTAGATCCCCAACGACGGGCCCTAATTCTCTACACCAGTGGCACAACGGGCAAACCCAAGGGAGTTGTTACCACCCATCACAATATTCAGGCACAAGTCACCAGTTTAATGACGGCCTGGCAATGGACAAGCCGCGATCGCATTCTGCACGTTTTACCCCTACACCACATTCACGGCATTATTAATGTGCTTACCTGCGCTTTATGGGCCGGAGCCGAATGTCATTTCCTCGATAAATTTGCCGCCGACGTGGTTTGGAATCGTCTCAGTCAAGGGGATTTAACCCTTTTTATGGCAGTTCCCACCATCTATGCTAAATTAATTGCCGCTTGGGAGGCCAGTGACCGCGATCGCCAACAACAATATTCCCAAGGCTGTGCTAACCTGCGTTTAATGGTATCGGGTTCAGCCGCCTTACCGGTCAAAGTATTAGAAAAATGGCAAGGAATCAGTGGTCATTTCCTCTTAGAACGCTATGGCATGACGGAAATTGGCATGGCCCTCTCTAATCCTCTCCATGGTCAACGACAAGCGGGTTGTGTGGGCAGACCTTTACCGGCTGTTGAAGTGCGTTTAGTGGATGAACAGGGCCTAGAAGTCAGTGTCGAGAACCCTGGCGAAATTCAAGTCAAAGGCCCCAATGTCTTTTTGGAATATTGGCGAAATCCTACTGCCACCGCTCAAGCTTTTCAGGATGGTTGGTTTCGCACTGGAGATATGGCCATTGTCAGCCAAGGGAACTATAGGATTTTAGGCCGCCTCAGTGTGGATATTATCAAAACCGGCGGCTATAAGGTATCAGCGTTGGAAATTGAAGAAGTTCTGCGTACCCATCCCGCTATTCAAGACTGTGCCGTTGTAGGTGTAATGGATGCCGAATGGGGGGAACGGGTCTGTGCGGCTCTGGTACTACAACCAGAATGTCATTTAAACCTAGAAACCTTTCGTCTCTGGGCCAAGGAACAATTAGCGATCTATAAGGTGCCAACTCGCATTCTGACCCTAGAATCCTTGCCCCGTAATGCTATGGGTAAGGTGACAAAGCCCGCCGTAGTTAAATATTTCTACCTGTAAATAATTCGTTGATAGCTTATCCTGGGTCACGGCACTGTAAGACTTCCGCCATTGGATCAGAAGATATCATCAACGAAAAAATTACAGCAAGATTAGAGTTAAGGTTTGGCAACGAAAATCCCAGACATTGAAAAATTCAATCTAGAATTAAGAAGTCACAATCATCGTCTTTGAGTTGGTGTTCCTTTCTTATTTCGCACTAGAAATCGTTCTTGTTTTGGGGATTGCGTTAATTTCTGCCCTCGTTTCGTGGTTTCTTGTTCGTAGAGCTAAACGAAGATTCAATGAACGTATGAGACGGATTCGAGTATTAAACTACTATCGAACTCGAACCCTCTTTTCCTCGTTGCCAGAGACCTCTCAAATTGAACATTATGAGGATTTTATCGGTGATTCTAGTTGCCGCTATAATGCTCATTCCTATCACCTTCGCTGTGCTGTGAATCCGATGGGCCCTTGTGAAGGATGTTCTTTCTATCAACCAGAATTCTCACCGTAATCCCCCGAACAACTATTGAGTCAAAATTTACTACATGATGGCTCAATTAAAGAGGAGATGTCTGACAAGTTTTTGGGTATGATGGTTTCATGACACTGTAATGTTACTACCAACTCAAAGCCAAAATGTTTGGAAAATTCCCCAAAGACTCTCAAGATAGCGAAGGTAACGACCTTGAAGCAATTCTATTTTCTAAGGAAATGGAATTAGAGAATACGGATGCTGAAATGATGAATGATGACACTGAGTTTAATTTAAATAAAACTATGAATAACTCCCCTGAAATTGTCAATGTAGTTGAGAGAATTAGTGGCATTCTTTCACCTTATTTTATTGTCCTAGTGGGTCTATTTCTTTATGACAGCAATGTTCTGATTGGAACTGTATTAATTGCGGTAGGGATTTTTTCTCTGCTTAAGTTTTCTTGGCAAGATCTCCAAGGTGTTATTGAGAAGATCAAAAGCTTTTTTCAATCAGATTCTTAATTGATCTCTAGCATTATTCTGTCTCTTGGTTTTGCAGTAGAGATTGCTTTAAAATCCATATTCTGTACGTAACATAGAAAAACTAAAAATAATACAAATTAGCTGTTTTTTTAAATAGTTCACTAACTTATTGCGAGGCTATTCCGACAATCTTTGACTGCCTAATAAATCCTGGGGAATAAAAGTGCGATCACGGGCTAAAGGAACCACGCCTTCAGCTAATAAGAATTGCCCGTTTTTAATCCAAGTTTGTAATTCAATGGCGACCTGACGCGATCGCGCAATACTACCTAGGGGGGCAACTCGCACACTTTTTCCCTCAATAGTCATGCGACCCGTTTTAAGTTGAGCATAGGAAACCAAACCAAACGTCGGACGAACACGGCGCGGAATCGAAAAGTCCACCACCGGAGCCACAATATCCTGATCCAGCACGGCACAGCGTTCGATCACCTTTTCAGAAAGAACAGGTAAGGGAACCCCCACTCCTAACATCAGAGATGTCCCATAATTTTTAAAATAACAGCCCCGTACCCAACGAGCATTCATTTGTTTAGCATCTCCTATTAATGCTAAGGTTGCAGCCGGGCCAATGGGCGTATGATTCGGTAATCGTTTTTGTAAGGGAAAATATTGAGTTCCTTCCCAAGCGATATAGCCCACTCCCCCTCCTAGAAAAATACGAGTGCCAATGCCAATTACCTCTAGTTCTGGATCATTGAAAAGGGGAGAAATGGCCCCAGGATTACAATAAACAGCATTCGCTAGACGGGGCAGCAAAGGGCCAAGATAGGTGAATAAAGGGCGATCACCGCCATTAACCCCGACAATAAAATTTTGATAGAGATTACGGGGATTGTAGAGATAAAACTGATTAATACTTTTACTGGTAATCAGGGTTTCTAAGGAGGAGCGGGGATAACAATCCGTACCTTGGCCGATCGCCCGCAAAGAGACAGCTTTACCCGCAATTAAATCCTCAATCACATGGCCTCCCCCCCGTTCTGAAGCGGCCGGATGATTACGCAACTCTCCCTCTAGACTATCTCCACTGCTCTGATAGTCACTCATGGCCGTTGCCCCAATATATAAGTCCACAGCCCCAAAGCCAGCATAGGCAGGAACCCCATCTAGCCAACATTGACGAATCTTGATGGGGGGATCGGTATGACCTAAATTAATGATCGCCCCAGAGGATTCCATCGACTCAAAGGTTCCTGTACAAACCACATCCACCTGTTTAGCAACTTTCTCAATCCCTAATTCCAAGACTTTAGCCTTGACCTCATCCACTGTCCAGACCACTGCTTTTTTTTGGCTAATTTTTTCGTTAATTTCGGCAACTGTTCGCATCATAAAATAGGAAAATTAGGAAAATAGGCAGACTTAATGATCAGCATGGGGAGACGAATATCGCCATTGATCGAGAATATCTTTAATGAAAATTTCCTTAAGTAACACTTGGCTAACTACGCTGAGAGGAACGGCTAGAAATAGCCCCAAAAAACCAAATAAACTGGCAAAAAAGACTTGAGCTAAAAGAATCATGCCAGGTAACAATGGTAAGGGTTTGGGAATCACTTTGGGGGTGATCCAATGGCTTTCTAACTGGTGAATAATTGTATAAATAATTAAAATAATAACGGCCTTCCAAGGATGATCTAAAAGGGCGATCGCCATTGCGGGAATCAGACTAATCAGTGGCCCAATATAGGGGATAAAGGTAAACAATCCAGCGATTAAAGCCAAGGCCAAAGCGAGGGGGACTTGCAGTAAAAATAAACTAACAAAGCTCAGGGCAGTGACAACGCCCATATTCACCAGCAGGGCAATTAACCAATCTTCCAGGGAAGCTTCACACAAACTTAGAATTTGATCGAGACGGTGACGATAAAAGGCTGGAAAGAGACGAACAAATCCTCGGCGGTAAGGTTGAGGATTCACTAATAACATCAAACTCAAAACTAATAATAATAATAAACTCAGGGGCAAGCCAAGAGTACTATAAAAAATATTGAGTCCCTGACCTGCAATCTGATTTAATAAAGGTTGTAATTGTTGACCGAGTTGTTGCCAATTGGGTAAAGCATGGATTAATTCAGGATCAGTTTGGGCCGCGATCTCTTTCAGTTGCTCTATAACTTGATTAATGCCTTGGGGAGCCAGGGTAACCAGTTCTCGTAACTGACTTAAAAAAGGAGGAATAATCAGCCAAATAAATAATCCCAAACTACCCAGTAAACTCGTAACGGCCACAGCGATCGCCCCACCTCTCGGTAATCTCTGACGCTGTAAACGGATCACGAAATGATTGAGAGCATTGGCCACAATAATCGCCGCAAAGAGTAACAGCAACAATTGCCGAATACGCCATAACGTCGTTAAAGCCAATAGTAGGGTGAGAAAACCAACCCCCTGGGCAAAAGTCACGTTGACTTCCTCCCCAGTCCCATCTGCCAAATAAGTACAAAGGCAATGATTAACGGGGGAACCGTAATGCCGAACAGAGCATTCAAAGCTGTGGGTTCAATCTCTAAAGCTGGCCCCCCATACTTGATCGCCAAGGATATCAGCAAAGACACCAACAAAACCTGGGTAATAAATCCGACAACTTTCATGGGCCTTGGAAATTAATGTCATTTTTAGACGGCTAATGATTAATGCCTTTAATAGCAAATAGGCACTCCATTACCTCCTCTACAACCTTATCAGGGGTAGAAGCTCCAGAGGTAATGCCAACAACAATTTTCCCATCTGGCAACCAGGGTTCAGCGATTTCTAACGGTTTACCCAGGGGTTTATGTTCGACTCGATTACCGGGCCCAATGCGGCTGGCACTGTCAATGTGGTAGGAGGGAATCTGACGCTCAACGGCGATTTCCTGTAAATGGGTCGTGTTGGAAGAATTATAACCGCCAATAACCACCATCAAGGAAAGCTCTTCCTCTACCAAGCCAAACATGGCATCTTGACGTTCCTGGGTCGCATCACAGATGGTATTAAAGCTCATAAAATGTTCGTTTAAAACCGTCGGGCCATACTTTTTCATCATGGTTTTCTCAAAAAGCTTGCCAATTTGTTCGGTTTCACTTTTGAGCATGGTGGTTTGATTTGCTACCCCTAAACTTTCCAAATCTCGATCTGGATCAAAACCGACGGAATGGGCATTTTTAAATTTGTCGAGAAAAACCTGGCGATCGCCGCCGTGCAGAATGTAGTCACAGACATCATTAGCCTGCTCTAAATTGAGAACAATTAAATAGGTTCCCGCAAAGGAACTGGTCGCGATTGTTTCTTCGTGATTATATTTACCGTGAATAATGGAAGTATATTGACTTTTTTTATGCTTTTCGACCGAATTCCAGACTTTGGAAACCCAGGGACAAGTGGTATCAACAATGGTGCAACCCTTCTGATCGAGAATCTGCATTTCCGTGACGCTGGCTCCAAAGGCGGGCAAAATCACCACATCTCCTTGAGCGATTTGGCTAAAGTCCTTCACATCTCCCTCAACCGGAATAAAACCCACCTCCATTTGTCGTAACCGTTCATTAACCGAGGGATTATGGATAATTTCATTGGTAATCCACAGCCGTTGGTTAGGAAAATGCTGCCGGGTTTCGTAGGCCATGGCCACGGCCCGTTCCACTCCCCAACAAAAGCCAAAAGCCTCCGCCAGACAAAGGGTGACATCGCCCCGTTCTAAGCGATAGTGATTTTGTCGGATCTCTTGGATTAATTGGCTTTGATATTCGGTATTCATTACCCCCATGACTTCCTTATCGTGGCCAAATCCTTTGCGGTGATAATTATCCGATTTTTGTAAGGAGCGTTTAAATGCTTTAGTATCCATCGGTATTGATATTGCTAAATTTAAGTGATGATTGCGTCTGACAAACATCCCCTATTGTAGAAGGTTCGGTCTAATTCGCCGCTAATCGCCTTAAACAGGATTGGGTTGGGCTTCTAAATAGACGAGGAATTCTAATAGTTCTTCATCTGAAAGCAGTTGCCGCGATCGCTTGCCATAGGTTTGCAACAGATAATTACGACCTTGATCACTTGTCCAGCCCAAGCGTTTCAATTCCACATTGCTACGGGAAATAATTTCAGAGAAGTCAATGGGGGCATTCGGATCAATCCCCAAGGGAGTCACTTTAGAGGGTTCAGCCGTTTCGGGAACTTCAGGAATTTCAACTGTTTCAGACACTTCCGATTCAACGGGCGTAACGGAGATCGCTGCTTCTGTGGTCATTGCCAAGGGTTCCTGAAGCGTTTCCAGAGGAAGAGGGACTTCTTCCGGCGGTGACAAAGATAAAACCGGCTCTAGGATTTCTGGTAAAGGTAGGGGTTCAGGAGACGACAAAACAAGTTCTGGTTCCATCGTTAGAGTAAGGGCCGGAGGTGGGGTTAAGGTTAATGCTGGTGCGGGTTCTGGGGTTAATACGGGTTCCGCCGCTTCAGCCGAGGATTCTAGGGGCAGAGCCGCCCGTGCTTCTTGCTCAATGACAGAAGGGACAGTAGTTGAAACATCGGGAATAGCAATTTCGGGAACAGTAATTTCGGGAATAGCAGCTTCTGGCTCTGAGATTAAAGGCATCACTTCTGCCTTTGCCGGAGCAACTTTGGCTGTTTTTCGGGGGGTTTTCGGTACAGGAAAGGATTCCGAGACAGCAGGGGGAGTGGAAAGAGGGGGAGAAGTAGGAAGGGTGGGAGGAATGGGAAGAGCGGGGGGAATGGGAAGAGCAGTAGGTTCAAGGGTAGCGATCAGGTTGAGATCCAATAGGGATAAAGCTCTCAATCTTGCCTGATCTTCTGCGTCTTCAAGCTTGGCGGCGGCGGCTAACCCACTGGCTAAGGGGATATTTTCTACCTGAACTATCGCTCGAACGATGTAAAGCCCATGATCAATCATTAACAGTTCACTAGTCAAACTGCCCTGGGGATATTGCTGACGAAACTGACTCAACATAAGCACTGATAAACTGACTGTTTTCTATCCTAACAGACTCTTTACCTAGGGCTATTAATATTGCTGTCGTTTAGATGCACAGCAACTCATCTATACCTCGGCTGTTTTGGTCATCAATCCTTCCTTACGATTTAACTTAAAAAAGGCAACAAATCTTTGAACTGATTCAACATCTGATTTAACTTTTCTCATCATGATCTTCATTTTCTTTAATAAACTTCTTTCTGAAACCTCTGGAAAAAGGGCATACATACCAGAAGCGGCATTAAAATCAGCAAATGGTTCAATGCGAGTAAAGATAAGAAGTCCAGGGTAGGCCGTTTGACTGAGATTGATATTAATGATTTTTAACTCCTGATTATTATTCAGAAGATCACTCAAAGTAACGGTCGCATTAACCGGATCGGTTTCTGTTATTTTAAACAAAGATGTGTAGGATAAACCCTGGGCAGCAAGTATTTCTGTTTCTATCTCTGTTTTCTTGGCTGTCTCATCTTCTTGGTATCTCTGGACAAAATTTTTACCCTCAACTTGATACTCAAAAATGCTAAAGTCCATGACAAAATTAAGTTCTTCCTCTGAGTCTAGAACCACAGTTGTTCCTTCTGTAATGCCCAGTAATTTACCAACGACTTTGAGACTTTGATTGTCTGTAAACTTTTCTATCACTTTTTCGCTTAATTTTTGGGCAATGCCTCGATATTGCTGATATTTCCGAATCCGTATTTTTTGATCTTTGTCTGCTTTTGACCATGAAGTAAACATGTGCTTGCCCTTATTAATTTAGTGTTTCATTGTTCAAGATTTTTAAGCCGACACTCTGGCGATCGCGGTACGATGACGCGAACTATTCGGCATAATTTCCACTTGATCAAAACCGGCGGCTAGTAATTCCTGTTCCAGATCCAAGGCAAAGTATTGATCCATAAAGGGTTCAGTACTTTTAAGTAAAGTCATCACGTAGGGAGGCATGGTCAGATAGGCCTGGGAACGGGGATTCATATCCATCAGGGTAAAACAACCGCCAGGAGCAACTAAACGACGAACTTCACGAAAAATACGACGGGTGGGTTCCTGAGGCATTTCATGGAAAAGGAGAAAGGCGGAAACTAAATCAAAGGATTGATCGGCTAATCCAGTTGCTTCAGGTAAGGCATGAATCCAATCAATATGAGTTTGCTTTATCTGTCCGTTATAGTGGGCAAGGGCGATATAGTAAGGGGAAAAATCTAAGCCTGTCACTTTTGCATGGGGATAACTTTCTTGCAAAATAAAAGTGCTTAAACCAACGGTACAATGTAAGTCTAAAATCTGCTTAGGTTCATAACTTAATTTTGCCTTAAGAATATCGTGATAGCTATCTCTTAAACAGCGATCGCCCTTGGCTCCGGCTTCAGGATAAAGACTAGAATGAACTGCATTAGCGGCTACCTCAAATTCAAAGGCCGCATCCCAACATAAATGGCCTTGATCGTAGCCATGAAAGGAGGCTTGGTAATAATCGGGATAGCTTAAATCGGCATTATGAAGCGTAGCCCAATCGCTTTGCCAGTCATGATTCTGCAACTGATACACGGTTTCTCGCCAGGGAATCCCTAACCGTTCTGCCCGTTTGATCATCATACTGCGGGCCTGTTTTTTGGCGATCGCCCAGATAGGTTTAATATTTAATAGTCCACTGACTAGTCGAGTGGTCAAATCGGGGGAAACAGCTAGGGGACTTGCAGTCATAAATAAGGAAAAATTTTAAACAACTAAATTTATGGTTGACTATGATATCATAATTGTGCAGACAGAATGATCGTTTCTATATTACGTTTGATGTGAGTTAAAATAACCTAATAGTCAGCAAGGGTTTTAGCCCCCCCTTTAATTAGAGAAAGCATCAATTAAACGAGTTTATGCCATTCCATGCCCCAACTCACATCAGGCGTATATTTTTCAACAATTCTTTAAAGACAAAAATGACGGTATTTGGGTATTGGCACTAATCAACTTACTTTGGGGCGCATGCACTAAGGGTTGCGTTGCTTTCAGACTTGGGCTTTTCTGCTTATCATCATACTATGCTGATGTGATTTAAGAGAGTAATTATTTTGTAGGGAGTCGCTCACATTCTGGATGGAGAGCGAGGTCGTTTTACAGGGCAAACGCATCTTATCCGAGTAAAACCTTAAGGAGATAGTCCTCGTCCCAACCAGCGCGTAGCCGTTTATTCTTGATACCAAGTTTCAGAGTATTTTCCTTTGTGAGCAAGTTAAGAGCGATATGGCGTAAGACGGCTAAATTCTCAGGAGCAAAATCCTTACGAATGCGACAAGCATCCTCGTTGAAGGCCAAGTCTAGAACCCAATGTAAAGAGTTTTCTATCAACCAATGACTACGAACAGATTGGGATAATTTTTGAGCATTACTCGGCAGGCTACTGATATAGTAGCGAGTCTCATACTCTGTTTTGTCTTTCAATCGTCTCTCCGCTTTAATCATACAGATGCTCGTCAACTTTGCCCATTTCTCCGCACCCAGCAAAAATTCTGTTTGTTCCATCGTCCAGCAACGGCGAATTTCAATCCGTCCATGTCCCTTGTCTATTGTTTGATGAAAATCATGCTTAATTCCCACAAAATTAACCGATTGAGCATGAGCAAATAATTGTTCAACATCCTCACATAAATTACCTTGATTGCCTTTCAATGCCAAAACATAATCTCCCCCTCGCCCTACTATCTGTTGGGCAATCTTTGTCTGAGTTCCCATGGCATCAATCGTTACGATACAACCTTTGACCTCTAGCATTTTCAGGAGTTTAGGAATCGCCGTGATTTCATTCGATTTGCTTTCCACCTTGCACTGTCCTAGTACTAGACGATTTGCTGTTGCCCATGCACTTACCATCTGAATTGCGCCCTTTCCGTTGGCATTGTCATAGGAGTGGCGAAGGGTTTTGCCGTCAATCGCTATCACTTCTCCTTCAGGGCGAACGCATCTAAAAATGATACAGATACAAGAACATTATAGAGGGATGGATAAGGGAAAATAAGGGAAAGTGCATAGAAAACAAAAGCGATGAAACTCCGACCCAAATATAGACTGGTAGAACACTTTGCCGAAATAGATGACCCTCGCATCGAACGAACAAAACGGCATAAACTCATTGATATTCTAACGATTGCCATCTTAGCCGTCATTTGTGGAGCAGAAGGTTGGGTAGCCATGGAAAGTTTCGGCAAGGCTAAACATCAATGGCTAAAAAAAATTTTGGAATTGCCGAATGGCATCCCCTCCCACGATACGTTTGCGCGTGTATTTGCTAGTCTGAATCCAGAGCAATTTCAAGACTGTTTTCTGCATTGGGTCAAAAGTATAGCGGAGGTAAGTGAAGGAGAAGTCAGGGCGAACGCATCTAAAAATGATACAGATACAAGAACATTATAGAGGGATGGATAAGGGAAAATAAGGGAAAGTGCATAGAAAACAAAAGCGATGAAACTCCGACCCAAATATAGACTGGTAGAACACTTTGCCGAAATAGATGACCCTCGCATCGAACGAACAAAACGGCATAAACTCATTGATATTCTAACGATTGCCATCTTAGCCGTCATTTGTGGAGCAGAAGGTTGGGTAGCCATGGAAAGTTTCGGCAAGGCTAAACATCAATGGCTAAAAAAAATTTTGGAATTGCCAAATGGCATCCCCTCCCACGATACGTTTGCGCGTGTATTTGCTAGTCTGAATCCAGAGCAATTTCAAGACTGTTTTCTGCATTGGGTCAAAAGTATAGCGGAGGTAAGTGAAGGGGAAGTGATAGCGATTGACGGCAAAACCCTTCGCCACTCCTATGATAATGCCAACGGAAAGGGCGCAATTCAGATGGTAAGTGCATGGGCAACAGCAAATCGTCTAGTACTAGGACAGTGCAAGGTGGAAAGCAAATCGAATGAAATCACGGCGATACCCAAACTCCTGAAAATGCTAGAGGTCAAAGGTTGTATCGTAACGATTGATGCCATGGGAACTCAGACAAAGATTGCCCAACAGATAGTAGGGCGAGGGGGAGATTATGTTTTGGCATTGAAAGGCAATCAAGGTAATCTATGTGAGGATGTTGAACAATTATTTGCTCATGCTCAATCGGTTAATTTTGCGGGAATTAAGCATGATTTTCATCAAACAATAGACAAGGGACATGGACGGATTGAAATTCGCCGTTGCTGGACGATGGAACAAACAGAATTTTTGCTGGGTGGGGAGAAATGGGCAAAGTTGACGAGCATCTGTATGATTAAAGCGGAGAGACGATTGAAAGACAAAACAGAGTATGAGACCCGCTACTATATCAGTAGCCTGCCGAGTAATGCTCAAAAATTATCCCAATCTGTTCGTAGTCATTGGTTGATAGAAAACTCTTTACATTGGGTTCTAGACTTGGCCTTCAACGAGGATGCTTGTCGCATTCGTAAGGATTTTGCTCCTGAGAATTTAGCCGTCTTACGCCATATCGCTCTTAACTTGCTCACAAAGGAAAATACTCTGAAACTTGGTATCAAGAATAAACGGCTACGCGCTGGTTGGGACGAGGACTATCTCCTTAAGGTTTTACTCGGATAAGATGCGTTTGCCCTGCCTTTGGAAGAGTATTTGGAATGTTAGAAACAGAAGAACTAGAAAAAAGTTTTCTGAGCTGGATAAGCAGTCTAACGGAGAAAATGGACATAGAGCTGATACAGATAGATGGAAAAACGAAAAGAGGTTCTTATGATAGGGAAAAAGGACTAAATGCGTTACACAGCATAAGTGCGTGGAGTAGTGAGCGGGGACTGATGTTAGCGCAAAAGAAAGTAGATAGTAAATCTAATGAAATAAAAGCAGTCCCCTTGTTACTGAAGTTACTTAACATCAAGGGGGCAGTAGTAACCCTAGATGCAATGGGAACGCAGACAGAAATCGCAAAACAAATAAAGCAAGGTGAAGGTGACTATGTATTGGCTCTCAAAGGAAATCAGGGCAAACTTAATAAACAAGTTAGGGATTGGTTTAAACAAGCGGTCGCTCAGAACTGGCAAGGAATTGAATACAGTTATCATGAGAAGACAGAAAAAGGACATTACCGTTTAGAAACTCGTCAAGTCTGGACAGTGTCAATCAATCAGCTTTCCGCATTGCATCGCCAAAATCAGTGGGTCGGTTTAGCAACTGTTGTGATGGTTAAAAGTAAAACTCAATTCGGTCATAAAACAACAGAGACGTTTCGCTATTATATTAGCAGTCTTCCTACGGATGCCGAACGTCATAGCCATGTGATTCGTTCTTACTGGAGTATTGAAAATAGTCTGCATTGGGTTTTAGATGTCACTTTTAATGAGGATGCGAGTCGAGTGCGTCAAGGTAATGCGGCTGATAATTTGGGCTTGCTCCGTCGTTTAAGTATTAATTTGCTTAAACATGAGCCATCTCAAAAAAGCTTGAAGATGAAGCGTTATTTGGCGGCGATGGACAACAATTTTCTTCTACAGGTTTTAGCAGCTAGTTCACGGGAGTGATATTCATGAGTATATTTAGCTTCAAATAGGGCTTGCTGAAAAAGTCCACAAAACGAACCTAGATGCCACAGGGCGCGAAAAATGGTGACTTCAGAGCTCAGTTTCCAGTTTTACCTCACATTTTTCCAGCAAAGTGCATGGATTTTGAGCCTCCAAATGCCATAGCCTTGCATCTGATCGTTTGTAAAATGCCTGAAAGTATTGTCTAGCAAGGATTTCATCCTTATTCAGCAAGCCCCAAATAGGAGGATTGGCAAAATATTGACACCAACAATTAGGCACTGGTATCGTCTAGCTAGAAGCTATAAACGTTGCAATACAAGAGGTTCAACAAATCAGGCGAATTTGGAGTAAGTCCTCCCAAGTTAACCCTTTTTGAATTATACCGAGAGCTACCGCAGGAACTTTTTTCGTCGTAAAATGGCTGCGAACAAAGTTATGAACCATCCAGAAAATATCTAGCACTCGCTGTAATCCCACAACAGATTTAGCATAAGTATTTGTTCGACGACGAAAGGCGGCTAAATAGCGTCGGATAGAACTATTAAATGCCTCAACGTGGTTGGCATGAACATCCTTGTCTTCTGGTTTTTCTGTTGTCTCAGGATGTTCAGTTTTCGGAGTTTCTACTTTCTCTAGTTTACCCTCAGAATCTCGACGTTTACTACTCTTATTTTTTAATCTTACCACCATACCCTTCGGTAATACTTTGGTGGAACGACCTCGCTTCCCAGTCCTTAATACTTCGTGACAAATATTAAATAGCAGTTGACTATATCGCTTTTCTCCATCTGTAAATAACTGGAGAGATTCTGCACTCCTTTCAAATAATTCCGCTACCGTCATCATTGCTTCTAGAAATAATTTCTGCTCTTTTTTACCACATTTTAAATGCCAAATAAAGCGGCTTGCCCTGTCCATGAGCACGATTGTCCACCCCTCAGAGGCACTTGCTTCTTTATTTTTTCCAACTTTTGTGTATAGTTCATCCCCTTCTATTACTAATTTAACAAATTCATTCACTAAGGCGTATAAAAATAATGTCTCTTGTAATCCTGATAATTTCTTTTCCCAATTCAATATTGTTGTTTTTGCGTAGCCGAATACTCGGGCTGCTGCATTTAATCCTATTCCTTCCATTCTGGCTTTTAATACTTTTACAATTTCACTTAATGGGGTTTCTAAGCCAGCGATTACGCTACCATAAGTCTCAGCAAAACAAGAACCACATTCTTGACAGATGAACATTTTACGTTCCCCGTTACCTTTCGTTTGGTAATGAGAATGTATTTTTACTTTTTCACTATAGCAATGAGGGCAGTTTTTCTGAAATAAGGCTTCCTCTTTCTCTTGAGGTAAGCCAATATCACTTAGGAGGTCAATTGAGCTTTTATTCAATGTTGACATTGCTTTCCGTTTTCCCTTTCTTTAATATAATGACAATAATAATAGTATAACAAAAACGGGAATATGTCCAGTCGTAAGTTATTTTCTATTTTCTCAAAGCCTTACACCATAACTTTTTCTAGCTTTGATCACACGATACCAGTACCAACAATTATGAATTAGCGAAATTACTTAATCTTTTAGAGTTTAAGTTGATTTTCTTCTCTTTTGGAACTGGTATCGTCTGATCAAAGTTGGAAAAAGTTATGGTGTAAGGCTTTGAGAAAATAGAAAAATAGTTTAAGACTAGACATCGGCCCATTTTTATTGTACTATTATTATTGTCATTATATCAAAGAAGAAGGAAACAGAAAACAATGTCAATATTAAAGAAAAGCTCTATGGAAATCCTGAATGATGTTGGCTTGTGCCAAGAGAAAGAGGATGCCTTATTCAAGAAAAACTGTCCTCATTGCTATAGTGAAAAAGTAAAAATACATTCTCATTATCAAACGAAAGGTAACGGGGAACGTAAAATGTTCATTTGTCAAGAATGTAGTTCTTGTTTTGCTGAGACTTATGGTAGCGTAATCGCTGGCTTAGAAACCCCATTAAGTGAAATTGTAAAAGTATTAAAAGCTAGAATGGAAGGAATAGGATTAAATGCCGCAGTCCGAGTATTCGGCTACGCGAAAACAACAATATTGAATTGGGAAAAGAAATTATCAGGATTACAAGAGACATTATTTTTATACGCCTTAGTGAATGAATTTGTTAAATTAGTAATAGAAGGGGATGAACTATACACAAAAGTTGGAAAAAATAAAGAAGCAAGTGCCTCTGAGGGGTGGACAATCGTTCTCATGGACAGGGCAAGCCGCTTTATTTGGCATTTAAAATGTGGTCGAAAAGAGCAGAAATTATTTCTAGAGGCAATGATGACGGTAGCGGAATTATTTGAAATGAGTGCAGAATCTCTCCAGTTATTTACAGATGGAGAAAAGCGATATAGTCAATGCTATTTAATATTTGTCACGAAGTATTAAGGACTGGAAAGCGAGGTCGTCCCACCAAAGTATTACCGAAGGGTCTTGTGGTAAGACTAAAAAATAAGAGTAGTAAACGTCGAGATTCTGAGGGTAAACTAAAGAAAGTAGAAACTCCGAAACCAGAACATCCAGAGACAACAGAAAAACCAGAAGAAAAGGACATCCATGCCAACCACGTTGAGGCATTTAATAGTTCTATCCGACGCTATTTAGCCGCCTTTCGTCGTCGTACAAATACTTATGCTAAATCTGTTGTGGGATTACAGCGAGTCCTAGATATTTTCTGGATGGTTCATAACTTTGTTCGCAGCCATTTTACGACTAGAGAAGTTCCTGCTGTAGCTCTCGGTATAATTGAAAAAGGGTTAACTTGGGAGGACTTACTCCAAATTCGCCTGATTTCTTGAACCTCTCGTATTGCAACGTTTGTAGCTTCTAGCTAGACGATACCAGTGCCTCTCTTTTTAGTTTTTGATATAGTCTATTTTTAAGCTAGATTTCTTTTTTGATTCCACTCTACTAATATGCGATTACCCTGGAAATGGATAGGGGGCGACTTTTGTTTTATGTAACCTTTAACGGTGGAACGGCATATCTTAATGTTGATAATTTGATTAACATTCTTGGTATTGATATAGAAGAGTTCTAATGATAGATTTAAAAGACATATCGTTATCAACAAACAATCAGGTTGAAAAAAGCTACTCTAAATCAATTTCTTTAGAGCATAGGAAAAAATTTGCCCAATTCTTCACTCCTTTTCAGTTAGCATCATTAATGACTGATTGGTTGTTAGGAAACCAAAATCTAAACACTGTTTTGGAACCAGCTTTTGGGCTTGGCGTTTTTTCCAGAGCCTTACTAAGCAAAAATCCGAGCTTTCGATTAAAGGCTTTGATATTGATGAAACAATTTTTGCAGAAGCAAAAGAGATTTTTCACGATATACCAAAAGTTGACATTCATTTAGAAGATTATATGTTCAATGATTGGAACAATAAATATGACGGTATTATATGCAATCCACCCTATTTTAAGTTCCACGATTACGACAATAAAACAATCTTGAATGAAATTGAGAATCATTTAAAAATAAAACTTAATGGCTTTACAAATATTTACGCACTTTTTCTGCTAAAGTCTATTTATCAGTTAAATACCAACGGCAGGCTTGCCTATATAATTCCTTCTGAGTTTTTAAATTCAGATTATGGCAAACTTGTAAAATCGGCTCTAATCAAAAACAAAATTTTAAGACATATTATCGTTTTCGACTTTGAAGAAAATGTTTTTGATGATGCCCTAACAACTGCCTGTATTCTCTTCTGCTCAAATGATAAGAATTATCAAAAAGTGAAGTTTTCGACAATCAAAAAAATTGATGAATTGGAAAATATTCAGGCCTACATTGCAAACTATTATGTTAAAAGTGATGATAATTCTACATATACCTATAATGAGCTTGACCCAGAAATTAAGTGGCGTAAATACTATCAAGCACAAAACGGAATTAAATATAAAAATTTAATTCCTTTCTCAAGTGTTGCTAAAGTTGTTCGTGGAATTGCAACAGGGGCAAACGAGTATTTTATTTTTTCAAAATCAAAAGCAAGTCAGTATGGAATAGATGAAAAGTATTTACTTCCTTGCATTTGCAAAGCGATTGACGTTAAAGACAACTTTTTTACAAAAGATAAATTTAATTCCTTGGTTAATGCCGACGGGAGCATCCCAAATTTGCAGTAAGTATAAATGCTTAGTTACAAAGAAGGGAAAAGGGGATAATCTAAAAAGTTATAAAAATTGGAGTACAAAAAATGAACGTTGAAGATAAGCAAAAATTAGACGACCATCTCAAAGCTATCGCAGAAATCATGGTCAGAAATACGCAAAAAGAAGACTTGAAAAGCTTTGAAAGTATAGAACTAGCGGTACGAGAGCAAATGTTGACGGTCGTAAGTCCAGCTATTGGCCGTTTTTTTTGTGAAACAGCAACAGGAACAAAAGCAGGAAGAGAAAGAACAGTGGACAGTATTATCGGAAAAGTAAAAATTACAGAAAAACAGGCGAAAAAGCTAGGGTTAGAAAAAAATAAACAAGTGAGTCCTTATTTAGAAAAATGCTGCTTAAATATTGTAGCCTGTGAGTCATTTGAGAGAGGAGAAAAAACAATCAAGATGACGACGGGAATGTCCATCTCAAAAAGCAGTCAACACCGATTAGCATTAGGGTATGAATTTCAAGAAGCTCAAGGTAAAGGGAAAATAGAAAGTCTAAGCATAGATGGCGGAACAGTAAGAATACGAACGAGCGTAGGCGAAGAAAGTATCTGGAAAAATTATAAAGCAGTAAGCTTACATGGTCAGGTATGTGCGGCATTTTTTCAAGCGCAGGAAGAATTAATCGCTTGGACAAATAATCAACCATTAGCGAGAGTAGTAACTTGCTTAGGAGATGGACATGATGGGATTTGGAATCTGATAGAAAAGATAAGGGATAAAGACGAAAGAAGGGAAGTATTGGATTGGTATCACTTGGTGGAAAATATCCATAAAGTGAAAGTTTCAAAAAAGGTAAAGAGGCAAATAGAGACGTACTTATGGCAAGGGGAGCAAGATTCAGCAATTAAAGAATTGAACGGTTCAAAACAAAAGGAAGCAATTAACTTCATCAATTATATGAAGAAACATGAAAGCAGAATGCCAGATTATGGACTCTATCAAGACTTAGGTATCTGCATTGGCTCAGGAAGTGTAGAGTCAAAAATCAAACAAATTGGCAAGAGAATACAAATAGCAGGGGCTTGTTGGAAGTCAGAAAACGTTCCTCAAATATTGAGATTACGCTGTGCTTATCTCAATGAAGCTATTGCCTGAGTACTTTTACTCATTGCAAATCTGGGATGCTCCCGAAAAGGAACAAAAAAACAACTAGGATATATAAAAAGAAACTTGTCTGATATAGAAAAAATGATAGAAGAGGGAGCAAAGTTAGAAAAACTAACGAAAAAAGAGCAAGAAGAGCTTGTAACGATAGGAAAAGTGTATGAGCAACAGTTAGAAATGTATGAAAAAAAGACAAATAAAGTAGAAAACAGAATTGTGAGTGTAAGCCAACCTCACGTGCGTCCAATAGTGCGTGGAAAAGCGGGAAAAGCAGTAGAGTTTGGAGCTAAAATATCGGCAAGTAATGTGAATGGCTTTGTCTTCTTAGACAAATTAAGTTGGGATAATTACAACGAATCGGGAGATTTACAAGCGCGAATAGAAGAATATAAAAGGGAAACAGGATGTTATCCGGAATCGGTTCATGTGGATAAAATCTATCGAACAAAAGCGAATCGAGCTTATTGTAAAGAAAGGGATATAAGAATGAGTGGTCCCCGATTGGGAAGACCGCCGAAAGAGGTGAGCAAAGAAAAAAAGAAAGAGGCACGCTCAGATGAAAGAGTGCGTAATGCCATTGAGGGTAAATTCGGACAGGGAAAGAGGAAATTTAGTCTTGGTCGAGTGATGGCCAAACTAC
Source organism: Woronichinia naegeliana WA131 (assembly GCA_025370055.1). Lineage (NCBI taxonomy): Bacteria > Bacillati > Cyanobacteriota > Cyanophyceae > Synechococcales > Coelosphaeriaceae > Woronichinia > Woronichinia naegeliana. The sequence continues at coordinate 3,962,337 of CP073041.1, forward strand.
CTGAGACCTCGGAAACGGTAATTGCGATGAACTTTTTGGTAATGAATCTTTCTACTCTACTTCAGAAGACAAAAAAGAAAACAAAAAGTAAAAAGTTGTAGAGTCGTTTTTCTTGTGAAAAATGGTGTTAATTTTCCTCTCTTTTGTGAGGAGTGATTTGTGTTGACCTTTTTAGACAGAAAGGAACAATAGATTAAACAAAATCTGTATTTTGATTTGTTTCCATAAGGATAAGTTATCTATGCTTTTTCAGTCCATACTTCCCTAACCCACATTTCTTTCGTTTTTTGACTTTTTCAGCAAGCCCTACATAACAGAAAGACTGGACTTTATGCGGCTAAGAAAACATTATACAATTCGTTATGAAGAAAAGATTTATGAGCAAGTAAAAAAGAAAAATGTAGAAGAGGTAAGGCAAGAAGAAGAAATAAGTTGGGGAACATTGGAATCAATATTTGAAGAGTATGCAAAGCAGGCAGAAAAGAAGGAATGGGAATTACCAGAAAAGATAAGTTTAGACGAATTTAGTAATAGAAAAGGAAAAAAAGACTGGCTCTACCGAACTTATGAGGTAAAACTAGATTATAAAACTTCAATAAAGTTCATGGGAAGTTTATGCTATAATTGCTGTAATCCTTTCTCAGAAATGGTTTTAAAGCATAATATAAAGTTTTGGATTTTCTCCAAAAGCATTTTATTGCCTTTCAGTTATCATTGTATTTTAATAAAGTTAACCTATGCCTTCTAATAGTGAATTAAGCCTTTTAACTAAATGTTTAGACTTAGATGATGTAAAAGTCATCAATTTTGGATTCATACCTGAGTTCGGTCTAGTCATTTCAGTGGAGAATAAATGTCCAATAGTAGAATGCCCTAAATGTCAAAGCAAAACGGGTAGAGTAAATAGAAATGATAGCCAGTTGATTAGAGATTTACCGATGATGGGTAAAATGGTTCATTTAAATATTAATCGTCGTCAAATGAGATGTCAAAAGTGCGGTCATAAATTTGTCGAAGAATTAAGCTATGTGAAGAAAAACAGAAAATTTACCAATAGAATGGTAGAGAAGATTATCAAAGAAGTCATCAATAGTGACATAAAAAATACAGCGCTCAATAATGAAGTGAGTGAGCAAGAAATTCAAACAATGCTAAAAGACAAAGGAGAAGAACTAAAAAAGGGGAAGCCAGTAGGGCTGAAAAAGTTAGGGATAGATGAAATAGCGTTAGAAAAAGGTAAGCAGAATTATTGTGCAGTATTAGTAAATATAGAAACGGGGGAGCTGTTAGGGATATTAGAAAAGCGAAACAAGGAAGAATTGATAAAATACATGAAAGAATGGGGGGAAGAAGTGCTTTTAGGTATTGAGGAGGTAAGCATAGATATGTGGAGACCCTATCAAAAAGTGGCGGAAGAAATGATGCCAGAAGCGGAGGTAGTGGTGGATAGATTTCATGTAATGAAGCAGATTAATGAGGAGTTAGATAAAGCGAGAAGAAGTGCGAAAAGAGAAATGGAATTAAGGATCAAAAAAGCAAAAAACAAAAAGAAGAAACAGGAATTAAAAAGCCAGTTAGAAATACTTAAAAATAGCAAATATGTCTTACTGAAAAATCGGGAAGACTTGGAAGAAGAAGAGGTGAAAAAAATGGATGATATCCTCAAAAATTATGAGGAGCTGGGGAGTACGTATCGCCTAAAAGAAAAGCTAAGACAGATATTTAACACCTGTGAAAACTGGGCGGATGGTTTATTAAGAATAACCAACTGGATGCGAAAAGCGATATACTATTTACCGAAGAGTTGTGGGGTAATAAGAAGATGGTTAGGGGAGATAGTGGCTTATTTTGATAATAGAACAACTCAAGGGGTTGTAGAAGGAATAAATAATAAGCTAAAGGTAATTAAGAGACGCAGTTATGGGTTTAGAAACTTCGACAACTTTGTGCTACGATGTGAGCTAAGTTTTGCTTCTGTTTCTTAATTTTACCTAGCAACTCTGGTAGAACCAAAAGACGGGAGCATCTCACCTTTGCAATAAGTAGAAATACTTAACGAGGTAAATGAAAGAGTCAAAAAAGGTAATCATTTAAATAGGAACAGCGATGACGAAGGACTTGTGGTACATTGTCAGAATTCCAACTCGCACCAGTAATTTTAAGACGATGACCAATTTGTTTAACTTGAGATTCGACAGAGCCAGAGCCAATGGAAATGCCCTCTGCCTGCAAATAACCATAATTGACAATCCGATGTTTATGCTTGTTTAAATAAATGATAAAATTCTCAGCTTGAGGCTCTGACCATCCCTCAAAACAGGAGATAGCGGCATCCACTTCACCCGTCCAAAGAAAAGACTTGACCTCCTCAATTCGCTGGAATGACCCCCCAACTTTATAGAGGTTTTCAATTAAGTGATACCAGTCCAAAATTTCAATTCGCTCATGTTTCTGTCCTATCTCACGAAATAAGTTCCAGATACCATCATGTCCATCTCCCAAACAAATTAAAGGCTTAGCCAAAATTTGAGAATTAACCAAATCTAATAAAGCCGAGTTATCTTGAAAAAAGGCAGCTACCCCCAATTGATGAAAACTGACTCCTTTATAATCACGCCAAATTAAGGGTTCTCCCTTGGGAGTTCTGAGTCGTACCTTCCCACCATCTATGCTAATTTCTTCGACTTCTGTGTTAGAGGGTAATTCTTCAAAATGATAGCGATGTACAAGGCGTTGTTGCGTACTGTGAGAAACAGCAATTCCCGTCAATGATTGGATTTTCTTAGCTGCTTTTTCATAAGACTCATCGCCACTCAGTAGCAAACAGTTCTTCTCTAACATTGGACTCATCTGAGTTCGAGGCTTTAGTTCTAATTTCTTCGCTTGTTTTTCTGTAATGGGCAATTCCCCCAAAATACTTTTTACTGTTCGTATCCGACCTGTGGTTTCCTCGGTACTTGTTTTGACAAAAAAATACCTATTTCTGGGTTGACATACTGAATCATTAAGTCTCTGACAGTCTCCTCTATTTCGCCCAAATTATTAAATGTTTTAACTTGAGATTGTTGATAGAGACATTCTCCCAACTCTTGACATAACTCTTGAATCCTTTTTTCATTTTCTGATAACACTGATAACATGAGATTGTTCCTCAATTGGGATAGATTTTGGAAAGTGGGTCTCGACTATTATACTCTCATTTCTTTTTTTGATAAAGTTCGATAAAGTTCAAAGTCTTATTTTTCTGCCCATAAGTATTAATACTTATTGCATAAGTGAGATGCTCCCCAGCGAATTGAGGAGGTCAAGTCTTTTCTTTGGACGGGTGAAGTGGATGCCGCTATCTCCTGTTTTGAGGGATGGTCAGAGCCTCAAGCTGAGAATTTTATCATTTATTTAAACAAGCATAAACATCGGATTGTCAATTATGGTTATTTGCAGGCAGAGGGCATTTCTATTGGCTCTGGCTCTGTCGAATCTCAAGTTAAACAAATTGGTCATCGTCTTAAAATTACTGGTGCGAGTTGGAATTCTGACAATGTACCACAAGTACTTCGTCATCGCTGTTCCTATTTAAATGATTACCTTTTTTGACTCTTTCATTTACCTCGTTAAGTATTTCTACTTATTGCAAAGGTGAGATGCTCCCCCCTTTTCTTCTTTCTTTTTTTGACACACGACGTTTTTTTGCTATGGCTAAGTACTCTTTTCTTGCCACTTCCCTATAAGTCCTCGGCTTTTCTTTCCTTTTCTCTTTTAGGTTCTTCTGGCTTTGCGGTAGAAGATGTATAATAAGATACACTATATGAGGATGGCATCAATGTTATTTTTTCTAGAAAATCTGGTAGATTTGCCAAAGGTAAACATAAGAAATGTGATTCAAGAGGGAAAACAAGCGTTTTTAATACTGAGTTGTCAAGAGGAAGAAGTCAAATGTAATTATTGTGGTAGCTTAACGGATGAATTACATCAGACGAACAGTGTATTAGTAAGGGACTTGTCTATCTCTGGTCAAATGGTATATCTGAAAGTCCCTCGTCGTAAATTTTACTGTAAAGATTGTCAAAGGTTTTTTACAGAAAATCTAGAATTTATGGAAGCCCGTAGGAAATACACAGTGAGGTATGAAGAATATATTTATGGACGAGTAAATGTGAGCAGTGTGGAACAAGTAGGTAGAGAGGAATCTCTATCATGGGATCAAGTGAATGGAATTTACCAACGTCAATGTGAAGCTAAAAAAAAAGATTGGCAAGGAGTAAAACACCTCGGGATGGATGAAATAGCGAAACGAAAAGGTCATCAGAATTTTGTAACAGTGTTAGGAGATATAGAGAAAGGAGAATTAATAGAAGTGATAGATAGTCATCAACAAGATAAAATCATCGAAGTGCTGATGGAGAAAGAATTAGAGGTGAGGGAAGGAGTAGAACAAGTGAGTGTAGATATGTGGGGAGGATTTCCTAAAGTAATAGAAAAAGTATTTCCGAATGCAGTAATTGTAACAGATAGATTTCATGTAATGAAGGCGTTGAATGAAGAATTGAATAAAATCCGTAAACAGACAAAATTGAATGTAAAAATCAAGGGAGAAAAGTGGCTATTATTAAAAAATAAAGAAGACCTAAAAGAGGAAGAGTTAGAAAAACTAGAATTGGTGTTAAAGCAATCTGCTCGTTTGCGTAAAGCGTATGAATATAAAGAGTCATTTAGAGAGATATATGAAAAAGTAAATGATAAGGAAGAAGGAAGATTAAAATTTACAGAATGGTTAGAGAATGCAAAGAGCATTTATACAGATGTAATTAGCACAATTCGTAGGAATTTGGACTCTATTTGTAACTACTTTTTGAGTCGAACGACGAATGGGGCAATGGAAGGCATCAATAATCGTCTTAAACTAATCAAGCGTCAAGCTTATGGATTTATGAACTTTGATAATATGCGAAATCGTTTTTTAGCTTGCTTTTCATGATAAGCTTTAATTATCACTCTTTGTTCAGGAGAACCCTCTTTTATTTCTTCATACAGCTTATCTATTATTTTTTCTGTTTTTTCTCTGGCATCATTCAATATTCCTATATCCGTTGGATATTTTATATCTGCTGGTGTACAAGTCGCATCTAACAATAACTTTCCTTCATTTTCTTTTTTTTCTGACGCTACACCCGTCGCTTTTTTTTCTATTTCTTTATTAATTTTATTTATTAATTCCATTCCTATTTTTTTACGAAAATGAACCATCATTGACGCATTAAATGCTTCTTTGCTACTATAGCTTTCCATTCCTATAAAGTACTGTAAATAAGGGTTCTCTTTTATTTGTTCTACTGTTTCTCTGTCACTTTTTCCTGAAATTTCTTTGATAATTAATGCTCCTAATGCCATTCTAAATGATTTGGCTGGGGCTCCTTTTTTTTCTGTGAAGTTTTTTGCATATTCTTCCTCATATTCTTCCCAGGGAATCATTTTTGACATTTCTATCCAACGATTTTCTTCGTCTAACTGCCCGCCGAACAGATTTTTCAAGTTTTCTGGTGTTTCAATTGAGTACTGTTGCTTTCGGTACATCTGCTTTCTCTCTTCTTAATGCAATGGTTTTGAGGCATTCTACCCTATTTTCGTGCATTCTAGCGGTTCTTAATTCGCCTACTATTTTTCTCCGTAAAGGTTTCAGCTTTTTTCAGCAAGCCCTATGTATTTCTGACATTTTTCACAATGGAACTGGCGGCGGGGCACTTCCAGATATACTTTCTTTCCCAATAGGGATAAATCCCGAACCAAATTATATTCTATTTGATTTATATCTTCCAATTCTTTATGACAATTTGGACATTCCATTACTTCGTTTTTCATTTTTAATTTTAAGAACAAAGCACCATCTATTTCTCGATAGTTTACGACTGTTACCTTTGGCAAACCTAGTAGCTCATCCAAGTTTATCCACATACTCCACCTCCTACTGTGGTATTACTATTATACACTTTCCACACAGTTGGGGGAAGAGCCATAAATCTCACCACGTTTCATCACTGAGTCCATCTCCTGCCGTATTTTCCCAGGTTGAATCAATTTCAAGGGAGGCTTCTCGATAGGCTTCTTCTAATTCGCGTAAGCGCAATAACTGATAACTGAAGAGCTTCGGAGATTACCTGAGAACGGGAGCGACAACCTGTGCTGTTTTGATAATGGTCTAGGAACGCTACCATTTCTGGCGGTAAGGAAATTGATATTTTTTGCGACTGCATGGTATGACTGACAGGTAGGAACACGACACCATCATATCCTTTTTCGCGCGATCGCCGCCTTCAATTCCAAGCAAGCAAGTAATGGTGTTTTTTCAAGAAAAGAGCATAGTACCACCGCACTTTACATTTCCCAAAAGACATCACGGTTTTAATTTAATCAATAAGAAAACAGCGATCGCACTTTAATATTTTCTTAGGGCGATCGCGGTTTTAAAGTTTAATCAACAAGAAGACAGCGATCTCACTTTCAACAGCCAAAGCGATCGCAGTTTTAAACTTTAATCAATTAATTGTGCTTCTACTAAAGATAATGGGACAGTCGGGCGTTTTCTGCGATCGCTAATCATTTGCCAAAATTGTGCTGACAATTGCAAGTTTAATTGCTCTGGCTCAGAGTTTTCTAATCCTAACAAAAGAGCGATCGGTTTACCGTTGTCAGTGATCAGGATTTGTTCTCCTTGAGCAGAGCGTATATAGTCCTGTACTTGCTCTGATAGTTGTTCTAGGGTTAGTTGTTTCATTACACTATATCCTCTGTGGTTTGTTCAGGTGTTTTCCGGCGAATAGCTCGAACGTAAACAATTTTTTCACCTTCATCTACATCATAGAATATTCTGTATTCTCCCACTCGTAATTCCCAAATGGGGGGAACTGATTCAAAACTAGGTATTAAAGATTCAAGAAGTTTGCGATTTCGTGTAATAACGGTAGGTTCGTAGGTGAGTTGTTGACGAATTGTCTCCAGAATTGGACGACGCTCAAATGCACGAATATTGCTCAATTCTTCAATGGCTAAATCAGTTACTTCAATGGCATAAGTAGTCATACTAAGTTTTCCTGCTCAAAACTCCCAAATCTCAAAATTAGACGCAAACGTTAGGATGCTATTGCTATACATTATAATTTACGATTCTTTGTGTGATCGCCTCTCTCGAACTTTAACATTTCCCTAAAGACATCGCGCTTTTAGTTCAATCAACAAGAAGATTACGATCGCACTTTAACATTTCCCCAGAGCGATCGCACTTTTAGTTTAATCAACAGAAGGATGGCGATCACTATAAAATCTATCCCAATAGATTAGATTATATCAAAGACCCAAATGTAATCTAATGGCTGCATCAACTAAACTCATTAATTGATCATTTAAGCTACCAACACGATCACCATTAATACGCTGTTTAGATATTGTTCTAATTTGTTGAGATTGAATTTTGGACGGTTTCGGCAAACCACTTTCTGAAAGTTGTAGAAAAATTTCAAATGGGTAGATTTTAGAGACGTTAGAGGTGATTGGCAAAATCGTTATTGTCGTTGCGGCCTGATTATACTAAACACGGTCACAGGTTGCGAATTCTAAAAATAAGAGATAATATAATAAAAATAGAAAAATTAGTCAAGAGGCTGAGAAATGATTAAGTTAGAATTTACAGAAGAAGACAAAAGACTGTTGTCTTACGGTCGGTTTAATCACCCGCATCCTAGAGTGCAGCTAAAGATGGAAGTTTTATGGCTAAAAAGTCAGGGATTGTCTCATCAAAAAATTGCTCAATTCGCAGGAGTTTCAGTAAATACGGTGACAAGCTATATCCGTGATTATCAAGAGGGCGGGATAGAAAAACTAAAAGAAATAAAATTTAATCGCCCGAAAAGCGAGTTAACAGAGCATCAAGGGACAATTGAGGCATATTTTGAGTCAAATCCACCAGCAACAATAAATGAAGCAGTAAAAAGAATAGAAGAATTAACAGGAATAAAAAGAAGTCCGACGCAAGTCAGAAAATTTTTAAAGTCAATAGGAATGAGGTGTCTAAAGGTGGGAACAATTCCATCAAAAGCAGATGTAGAAGCTCAGGATAGCTATAGAGAAAAAGAGCTAGAACCAAGGCTAGAAGAGGCAAAAGCAGGAAAAAGGGCAGTTTTCTTTGTAGATGCCTCTCATTTTGTAATGGGAGCATTTGTAAATTTTATATGGTGCTTCAAGAGGATTTTTATTAAGTCACCATCAGGGAGAAAACGTTTTAATGTGTTAGGAGCATTAAATGCAATTACCCATGAAGTAATTATGGTAACGAACAGTTCTTATATTACGGGAACTCAGGTTTGTGAACTCCTAGAAAAGATAGCAGAATTAGGACTATTAATACCGATTACGTTGGTATTAGACAATGCTCGTTATCAAAAATGCCGAATTGTACAGGAGTTGGCAGAATCATTAGGAATAGAGTTACTGTACTTACCTCCTTATTCTCCTAACTTGAATTTAATTGAAAGACTGTGGAAGTTTGTGAAGAAGAAGTGTTTATACGCAAAATATTATGAAGATTTTACGCAGTTTTCTGCAGCAATTTCAGGATGTCTTGAGGATGCTAACGTAAAATATAAGGAGGAGCTTGATTCTCTGCTCACCTTACGATTTCAACGCTTTGATAAATCTCAGATTATGAACGTTTGAAGTATATTAATATCATTACTAACAATCAAAACTGGACGGCGTTTTGCGGTTTCGGAACCGATAGAAGGATCAAGATTTGCAAAATAAATCTCACCACGTTTCATCACTGAGTCCATCTCCTGCCGTATTTTCCCAGGTTGAATCAATTTCAAGGGAGGCTTCTCGATAGGCTTCTTCTAATTCGCGTAAGCGCAATAACTGAAGAGCTTCGGAGATTACCTGAGAACGGGAGCGACAACCTGTGCTGTTTTGATAATGGTCTAGGAACACTACCATTTCTGGCGGTAAGGAAATTGATATTTTTTGCGACTGCATGGTATGACTGACAGGTAGGAACACGATACCATCATATCCTTTTTCTCGCGATCGCCGCCTTCAATTCCAAGCAAGCAAGTAATGGTGTTTTTTCAAGAAAAGAGCATAGTACCACCGCACTTTACATTTCCCCAAAGACATCACGGTTTTAATTTAATCAATAAGAAAACAGCGATCGCGCTCAGTCTCAAACGAGATCGCATTCTGGGTTCATGGGTTTAGTTTACCCAAAAGTGTGATGAAGAAAAGAGCCCTTCATACCAAGGGGCTAGGGCTAGCCATATTAAATATTAATGCTCTGGGGGATGAAGGAAGGAATCAGGTAGGTGTAGGGCGCATAACGGCGGCTACGATCTTCATTGATGGCACGAATATGTCCTTCAATAGCTTTGAGCTGATCTCGGAATTGGGTTAAAGATAGTTGAATGCGAGGATCAATCAAGTCCGTGTAATCGCCCAGTTTAGTGTAATAAACTGTCCCAAGTAAATAGGTTAGGGACAATTGACTTTGGGCTTGGCTGATCGGCGGTAACAGATCGAAGTAGTCCTGCTTGGTCGCACTATCGCTGGTCAGAGGAGCAGGCATGTAACCCGCCATCGGTATCGGGGGTACATAGCTCATCAAGGAGCTTTGGGAGAAGTTCACTGCTGCGTGCTGGGCACTGCTCGTGAAAATAATCAAGGTCGCGGCTTGGATAAGATAGCTCAGGGTCTGAATGCCACCTGCTTGACCGAAGTTGGTGATTCTGCCGCCATCTCCAGCTAACAGTTCCTTAGTCCAGGCTTGGAGTTCAGTGTCACGACTCACATCGTCATCGTCGTGATAATAGACCGATAGGTAGTTTGTAACCCATGCTTCAATCGCATTCCAAATCAAAAGACCATCATCCCGATAGGGGTAATCGGGCAGGAGGGTTTTGTCCTCAACCCCACGTTTTTTAAAAGTATCGGGTAACAATTGATCATTGAATCCAAAGGTTTCTACCCCTTGTACCGCTAGGGTTCGAGATGCCTCAATCGTTCCCGCCAAGAGTTGGTCTACCGGGTCTCCAGCCTGAATCAAAAAACGTTGCGCCAAATCATTAATGCTGAGCGTGCCTTCAAAATGAGGCACCAACAGGAGATTGAGGGGATGGTTTGGAGCCAATTGGCGGTGGGTGGCGATCACAAACGGTTCAACCACAAGGTGAGTCCGTCCCAAATGGGAAATCAATTCGTGATAGTTGGCATCGGCAATCTGCACAATCGTTTTTGCGATTAACCAAGTCCAATAGGCATTGGTGGTTTGATCAGCCGTGGTCGGTGTAAAAACCGCACCACCGCGAGAAATCTGAATGGCAACCGGGGTCAGCGCGCCCGCTTTAACTGCAAAGAGAGCCAAGGGGGCGGTTAAATATTTTTGTTTGGGGTTCGACCCAGCTTCTACCGTACTCAGCACGCTATAGTCAGCGAGGTATAAACGACCGCTTGCTACGGCGGCAGCGATGGTATCCGATGGAAAAACGCTTTGATATTGAGTTTCGCTGAGCCAATCCAATTGGCTGATGTCCGTTACCCGCGCCAGGACTAGGGGATTAGGTCCCGCAACCCGAAACCAAGCAAATTCAGCATCTTCGGTAAAGACTTTGCTAATTGCTGGCAGGGGAATCGCTTGGAAAATCTCTTGATATTCCTGCCAACTGTTGCCCGGTCCCTCGACTTGAACTGCTTGGATCGTGTTCAAAATATCCGCTAAGCCTTTCTCCACTTCTTGTGGATTATTCTTTCTCAAAAGTTTAGTGAACTTAACGTAACTGGCAAGGTTTTCGATCTTGTCAAGAAGGGAATCCTTGTGTTTCACCTGGAGGGAGTTGAGAACTAGTTTCACCGACGCGTCTAGTACGCGGAGGAGCCACCGCAGGGAGGGCTGCTCCGCCGAAGGTAGGCTTTGCACCATTGGAAGGGGGGCAACGTAGGTGTAGTTGTATTGGTATTTAGCTTGCTGCTGATGCAGTTCAGCCTCGCGTTCAGCAATTTGGGGATCATTTTGAGGGAGAAGGGGTAAGAAGCCCATAGTTCACCATATAAGTTCGACAACGCAATTATATCCCATATTCCGTACCAATTAGAAGAAAATAAATAATTTAAAATTTACACGCTATATGCAGGCATCATTAGCCATCACAAAACTAGATATAGACGGAGAAGGAAAGACTATAGTAGTGCGCTTATCAGTGCTTTTGTACTGCATAAAGAGGCGTACTTTTGTTGATCAGCAGATTGTGATTCCTGAAACCTTTGTGGGGAAGCACTTCTGCTAATCTAGACTTGTTCGTATTAATTAAAATTCTTGTTGCCAAGTACGGAATGTGGGTTATATAGTGCGATCGCCCCTTATCTCTCAAAAAAAAGTCCCCCTTTGAAAGGGGGATTTAGGGGGATTCCGAGAAACCCTATTTATTCAACACCAGCACCAACTAAATCACGGACTTCTGGCTGAGAAACAACAACCTTGCCTTCCTCATTTACATCCACCAGAGCCGAAGACCCTTCTCGCAGACGACCCGTTAGAATTTCTTCCGCTAGGACATCCTCCAGTAAACGCATAATCGCTCGACGTAACGGCCGCGCACCGTAGGCAGGATTGTAACCCTCCTCCACTAAACGCTCCTTAAACTTATCCGTCACACTGAGAGCAATATTTTTCTCAACGAGACGGGCAAAGACTTCGCGCAGAAGGATTTCGGAAATTTCCTTGACCTCTTCCTTGTTGAGTTGACGGAAGACAATAATTTCATCCAAACGATTAAGAAACTCTGGACGGAAATAATTCTTCAACTCTTCATTGACCAAGGCACGAATGCGATTGTATTGAGACTCAGCTTGATCCGTTTCAAACTCAAAGCCCAGACCACCGCCACCTTTCTCAATCACCTTAGAACCAATGTTCGAGGTCATAATTAGAAGAGTATTCTTGAAGTCAACAGTACGACCCTTGGCATCCGTCAAACGACCATCTTCCAAAATCTGCAACAGCATATTAAAGATGTCGGGGTGAGCCTTCTCAATTTCATCAAAAAGAACAACTGTATAGGGACGACGACGTACCGCTTCCGTTAACTGACCGCCTTCGTTATAGCCCACATAGCCTGGAGGAGAACCAATTAACTTAGAAACCGTATGCCGTTCCATAAATTCCGACATATCCAGACGGATCATGGCATCTTCCGAACCGAAGAAGTAGGCAGCCAGAGCCTTGGTTAACTCGGTTTTACCGACCCCTGTTGGCCCAGAGAAAATGAAACTGGCGATCGGACGATTGGGATTTTTCAGACCAACCCGCGCCCGACGGATAGCACGAGAAACCGCTTTAACAGCATCCTCTTGACCAATCAGTCGTTGATGCAAAGTGTCTTCCATGTGCATCAGTTTGTCAGACTCACTTTCCGTCAGCTTTTGAACGGGAACACCAGTCCAGGAAGCGACAATGTGAGCGATTTCTTCTGATGTCACCTGGGCCTCATCACCATCGCCTTGAGTCCCTTTCTTGGCAGAGGCAATATCACGGATTTGCTGTTTGATCTCCATTTCCCGATCGCGGAGTTTACCCGCTTCATCGAATTTTTGGGAACGAACGGCATCATCCTTATCCTTAAGAATTTGGCGCAATTGTTTATCTAATTCCTTGGCCTCTGGAGGCAACTGGGAATTGATTAAACGTACCCGCGAACCCGCTTCATCAATCAGATCGATCGCCTTATCGGGCAAATAACGGTCGGAAATATAGCGATCGGAAAGTTTAGCCGCCGCATCCAAAGCCTCATCCAAAATCTTGAGCTTGTGATGTTGTTCGTAACGTTCCCGCAGACCGTAGAGAATTTCAATGGTTTCGGCAACGGAAGGTTCACCCACCATCACAGGTTGGAAACGACGCTCTAGGGCCGCATCCCGTTCAATATGTTTGCGGTACTCGTCCAACGTGGTTGCACCGATACATTGCAGTTCACCGCGAGCCAAAGCTGGTTTGAGAATATTGGCCGCATCAATGGCCCCTTCTGCTGCACCCGCTCCGATCAGAGTGTGGACTTCATCAATCACGAGGATAACGTTACCCGCCGTGCGAATTTCGTCCATGATTTTCTTGAGGCGTTCCTCAAATTCCCCGCGATATTTAGTCCCTGCTACGAGTAAACCAATATCCAGGGTCATTACCCGTTTTTCTTCGAGAATGTCGGGAATATCTTTATTAGCAATGCGTTGGGCCAATCCTTCGGCGATCGCGGTTTTACCGACCCCAGGCTCCCCAATTAAAACGGGATTATTCTTGGTACGACGACCCAGGATTTGGATCACCCGTTCAATTTCCTTTTGCCGACCGACAACGGGATCAAGTTTACCGTCCGCCGCCAATTGGGTTAAATTCGAGCCAAATTCGTCCAGGGTAGGCGTTTTCTGACGACCACCGCCGCCACCGACACCTGCACCGACTTCCGCCGTTTCGCCCAACATCCGAATCACCTGGGTACGAACCTTGGTTAGGTCAACCCCCAGATTTTCTAAAACTCTAGCAGCCACACCTTCACCCTCTCGAATTAAACCGAGGAGTAGGTGTTCTGTCCCAATATAGTTATGTCCCAGTTGGCGGGCTTCTTCGAGGGAAAGCTCCAAAACTCGTTTTGCCCTGGGGGTGAAGGGAATTTCCACCGCCACAAACCCTGAACCGCGCCCGATAATTTTTTCAACTTCAATACGGGCATCCTTGAGATTGACCCCCATTGACTTCAAAACCTTGGCGGCGACTCCAGTGCCTTCACCAATCAAGCCCAAAAGAATCTGTTCCGTCCCCACGAAGTTATGTCCGAGGCGACGGGCTTCCTCTTGTGCGAGCATGATTACTTTAATAGCTTTTTCTGTGAAGCGTTCAAACATAATCTAATCCATCACCTCAGCTTGCCCTATGTGTTGCTAATTCTAGCACAGAGATTTTTACACGCTGTTGTTTGCTGTACATCTTGTCAGCTAGAATGGCGGTTAACTGGAAAGCTGTGTCAATAAGACTCAGAGAAAAAAGCGATAATTTCCAACAATTCCTTGGGTTTTTTAGACATTGATGCCATTTTTCTGCTGAGTTGCACTGGGTTCGGTAATCTCTCTTTCAAACTTATCTAAAAATTCCCACCGTTAATTATCCCTTACCTTTTCTTTTTGCAGATTTACTCGTGGGAGAACTTTGGGCATGAGTGTCTCCAAATCCTTTGGCTTTAGGACGCGATTGTCCTGCTAGGTGGATAATGTCTTTGATAGTGGCTTGACTCGGATCGGGATCGTTGATCTCAAAGGAAATCTGAACATCTTCCCAGTTGGCTATAAACGTATTTAACTTGTCTTCAAAAAAGACTCTTTCAATCAGGGGCAAAGCTTCACGCCCGCCAAAATCGCAGAGCAATGCGATCAAAAAGCCATTAACCGCATCCGTATCATGACGATAGTTTTCCAGATGGCGAGCAGCAATGGTATTAATCTGGGCCTGGCAATGGGGATAGTGTTCTCCTAGTTCCTTAAAACACTCCACTACAAAAATACGTTGATCCTCGTCTTTGACGGCATTGTCCCATTCTTGCTCTAGGACAGGAATAATCAATTCCCCCATGTTACCAATGACTTTAGGGATTTCAATTAATATCCAGTCATCATCTGGCACAAGACCCGGTAAGGTCAGTAAGGGTTCTAGTGCCGCGATCGCGGCGGGGCCAAATTGATACAAAGCACGCCAGGCATGAACCGGTGCCCAAACTTCCAAACTAGAATCCGCACTAAGCAGTTCTAGATCGACCGCCATAGCAATCAAGGCAGGGATATGATCAATGGTGAGGGAAAATTCTTCTCGATAATTAGCCCAGTCCTTGTGTTCACCACAATTGCAGTAGGTTAACAGTTGACTCACGGGAGGTTGATAATTGGGCATACGAATTCACTGAATTTAGAAGCAATGGGGTAGATCAATCACCCATTTATCCTATTATGGTCTTCTTTAAGATCGGCAGAAAAACATACAATTCTTAAACAAACTTCAGCAAACCAGTTAATCAAAGACTTTACCTTAGCGATCGCTCCAGCCACCGGTATCAGCAATGTCTTCACCACTCATCATTAACTTTTACTGAACATGAGTTTGCCCATCTCAGCCGATTTAATCTTTACATTGGGGATTTTACCCTTTGTCTTTGCCTTTGGTGCTTCTGTGGGTAGCTTTCTCAACGTTGTCGTCTATCGTCTGCCGGAGGGTCTTTCTCTAATCCATCCTCCCTCTCGTTGCCCGCATTGTTTTCATTCCCTGGGTAGAACGGAAAAGGTGCCTGTCCTGGGTTGGCTTTGGTTACAGGGTAAATGTCGTTGGTGTCATACGAAAATCTCAATGCGCTATCCCCTGGTGGAATTAGTAACGGGGATACTTTTTTGTTTCACTCTGATGCAATTTGGTTGGACAGGTCAAACTCTCAGTTATTGGGTATTAATCAGTTTTTTGCTGGCCTTAGCTCTGATCGATTGGGACACGATGACCTTGCCCAGTGTTTTAACCAAGTCGGGTTTAGGGGTGGGTTTAAGCTTACAACTGTTTTTGGGTAGCCAACGGGGAGAATTTGCTCAAGCTTTGATACAAGCTTTGGGAGGAGCCTTAGTAGGTCTCTGGTTATTGGATTTAATTCGCATTATCGGCACTTTTTGGTTGGGTCAAGAAGCCATGGGAGACGGTGATCCCAAGTTAGCGGCCATGATGGGGGCTTGGTTAGGCTGGAAATTACTGCTGGTTTCTGTTTTTCTCGCCTGTAGTTTAGGGGCAATCATTGGGGGATTGGCGATCGCGATTGGAGAACTGAAACAACGACAGGGATTCCCCTTTGGTCCTTTTTTGGCCGGAGGAGCCTTATTGAGTCTATTTTGGGGCGATCGCTTGCTGGCCCTCTATTCTCAAATTTTCCTACCCAACTTTTAACAATCCATTAACCGTCAAGGTTTCCTGTGCATTTCTCCCCTTGACCTGGGTGATACCTGTTAAAATAGCCCGTTAGTCATTTTTAGGGTAAACCATCTATGGGTCGTGCCAATAAAGTTGTTTTAGCATATTCGGGTGGGGTTGATACCTCCGTTTGTATTCCCTACCTCATCCACGAATGGGGAGTTAAAGAAGTCATTACCCTCGCAGCAGATTTAGGTCAGGGGGATGAACTGGGGCCAATTCAGGCAAAGGCTCTACGTTGTGGTGCCATTGAATCTTTAGTTGTGGATGGCCAAGCTGAATTTGTCACGGATTATGCCTTTCGCTCCATTCAAGCCAATGCCCTCTACGAAAATCGTTATCCTCTCTCTACTGCCCTAGCCCGTCCTTTGATTGCCAAAATGTTGGTAGAAGCGGCGGAAAAATACGGAGCTGATGCGGTGGCTCATGGTTGTACCGGCAAAGGCAATGATCAGGTTCGCTTCGATATTAGTATAATGGCCCTCAATCCTGAGATCAGGGTTTTGGCTCCTGCCAGGGAATGGAACATGAGTCGGGAAGAAACCATTGCCTACGGAGAACGTTTTGGCGTGGAATCACCCGTTAAAAAATCTTCTCCTTTCAGTATTGACCGCAACTTACTTGGTCGCAGTATTGAGGCTGGCCCCCTAGAGGATCCCATGACCGAACCGCCGGAAGAAATTTATCTGATGACCAAGGCGATCGCCGACACTCCTGATGAGCCGGAGTATGTGGATATCGGTTTTGAAAAAGGCATTCCTGTTAGCTTAAATGGCGTTGTCTTAGATGGAGTTACCCTAATTAGCCGCTTAAATGAGATTGCCGGTAATCATGGTTTTGGTCGTTTGGATATGATCGAAAATCGGGTTGTTGGTATCAAATCACGGGAAATCTACGAAGCTCCTGCTTTGTTGGTACTCATTGACGCTCACCGTGATCTTGAAAGCTTGACTCTCACCGCCGATGTAAGTCATTACAAAAATTCCGTTGAAGAAATCTATAGCCAATTAATCTATCGCGGCTTATGGTACAGTCCTCTCAAGGAATCCCTGGATGCCTTTATCCTTAAAACCCAGGAACGGGTCACAGGAATGGTACGAGTTAAGTTCTTGAAAGGGACTGCCAAAGTGGTTGGCCGCCAGTCTGATTACTCTATTTATGATGCCGATTTAGCCACCTACGGTATGGAAGATCAATTTGACCATAAAGCAGCGGAAGGTTTTATCTATATTTGGGGCTTACCGACCAAGGTTTGGGCACAAAAATTACGCGGTGGTTAATTCCGTGTTAGTTTTCTGAGCCGGTGGATAAAATGGATCGTAATTTAAGAGACTGACTGCTTTCCAAAAGTATGTCCCACAGGTCTAGAACGTTACCTTTCTCTACTATACTCTAAACGGCTAAGAAATTGACTTCTTGGAAAAAGGGCTGAAACCATCATCTGATAAAAATTTTAGGCATTTTCAAAAAGTTAAGCTCCAACCCGTTCAGAGTATAGTTAACTCTCTCAGCGTGTTTTTTTGGTTTTGGTACTAGAGAATATTTTTTCTGAACTACTTGTCAACTTGCACAATATGTATTAAAGTGAACCCAAGATATAAAATAAATAGGGAAGACTGAAGTATGAAACCGAAAATCTCTTTCATGTTACGTTGCCTAATTAGTTCTCTCGTTCTGTCGGCAACAGGTTTCGTTAATACGATGGATGTCTCTGCTCTGCCAAAACCAGCAAGAGTAGTTTCCTCTGACACTGATGGTGTCGGGCAGGCATTTAAGGACAAGAAGTTCGATACCCTTTCGCCAGATAAACTGCGATCGCGGATGCCAATGCTCGTTAGCCCCCCGACTGGTACCTCAGTAGCACCAGCAAATGTACAGGGGGAATCTTCAGGTAGTGCTCAGGGATCTGGCGACCAGAATGTTGTTCCAGCCGCCTTTGGCTCAGCTAGTGGAGTCCCTTTTTCCACATCCCGCGTCTTGGGTGGTACGACTAATGAAGCTCAAGCTGATACCTACAGGCGCGCAGGAAAACTGTATATGGCTTTTGGCGGAACTACCTACAACTATATTTGTTCTGCTTCATTGATCGGAAAAAGTCTTGTCGTGACTGCGGCACACTGTGTTCATAATTTTGGACAACAGGCTAACGGATGGGCCACAAAGGTTAAATTTGTTCCGGCCTTTAAAGGTACTACCAACAGCAGGCCCTACGGAGAATTTGAAAGTTCGACCTATTTGATTTCTGGTACCTACTACAATGGGACTGATACTTGTGACAGTTCTGCGCCTGGAGTTGTCTGCAACAATGATATCGCTTTAATTGCACTTCCTAATAATAGTTCAGGTCAGCAAGCAGGTGTTATGGCTGGCTGGTTTGGCTATGGATGGAATGATTTTAGTTTTGCTACTCCAGTTTCAGGTTTTTTCCAAAACGTCTTTGGTAACAAGAAGTTTGCGGCTATTACTCAATTGGGATACCCAGGTTCTTTTGATTCGGGTAACATAATGCAGATTAATACTGCTTACGGTGCTTCTTACATCAACGGTAATCTACAAAATACTGTGTTAGGATCCGCGATGACAGGTGGATCCAGTGGTGGTCCTTGGCTCGTTAATTTTGGAATCAATGCTACAGGTGGTACCTACGGTTCTGCAACTAACCGTAACATTGTTGTTGGGGTTACAAGTTGGGGCTATACAGATCCTAATACCAAGGTCATGGGTGCCTCTCGATTTGGACAAAATGTGCAGTTTCCTAACAGTGCCTATGGTACCCGAGGAGCTGGAAACATAGGAGCCTTTGTCAATTTTGCCTGTGATGATCCTGCCGGTTGGAAACTCCAAAGTCTGGGACGTTGTAGTTAAAGGTTAGTGTTCTAGATTGGTGGAGAAGATAGGTCGCAATTCACAATGAATGGACTGACTACTTTCTGGAAGCAGGCTCCACCAGTTTAGAGCATTACCGAAACAACTTATCGATCTTAGGAACCAGAACTCCTGCCATTGAAGACAATGTAAGACCAAAAGAATCTACGAAGTGCTGGAGGCCGTTGAATTGAGAAGCTCTAGCTTGATCACTCAACTAATCGGTGTAAGGTCGTTCACCGCATGGTGACAAATTCCTCGGCAGAGGTGGGATGAATGCCCACTGTGGCATCGAAATCAGCTTTTTTGGCTCCCATTTTGACCGCGATCGCCATTCCTTGAATAATTTCTCCGGCATGATTTCCTACCATGTGGGCCCCTAAAACCCGATCGCTTTCTTGATGAACAATTAACTTCATCAGGGTTTTATCGTCTCCATTGGGCAGAACATAATACATGGGACGAAACTTAGTGCGATAGACCTTAATGGCTGCCTCTCCATACTTGGCGATCGCCTGGGCTTCTGTTAAACCGACTGTTCCGGCTTCTGGGGTAGTAAACACGGCAGAAGGAACGTTTTCGTGGCTCATTAAACGGGGTTTACCGCCAAATTCTGTATCGGCAAAGGCTCGGCCTTCATTAATGGCCACGGGTGTTAAGTTAATTCTGTTAGTACAATCTCCCACGGCATAAATATTAGCTTGGGAAGTACAACTAAAATCATCAACAGCGATCGCGCCATTCTGAACCGTTACGCCGGCCAAATCTAATCCCAGCCCTTCCAGTTTCGCTTTTCGGCCAGTGGCAGCTAAGGCCAAGGCATTGGCAATCACCAGTTCTTCTACTTGGCCATTATGATCCAGTTGCAATGTTAACTCTGATTCTGTCTTGGTAATCGCTACAGGTTGACGATGGGTCAGAATACGAATTCCCTGGCGTTCCATTGCGGTCTGAATTTCCTCACGAATATCATCATCAAAACCACGCAAAATTTTATCCCGACGAATAATTTGAGTCACTTGCACACCTAGATGGTGCATGACACAGGCGAACTCAACACCAATATAACCCGCACCAAAAATGACTAAATGTTGGGGTAATTCAGGCAAGTGAAAAAGATGATCCGAAACGAGTAAATGTTCCGAGCCTGGAATATTGGGTTTTACTGGCTGGCCACCCACCGCAATTAAAATCCGATCCGCCGTAATCCTTTGTCCAGCAATTTCTAGGGTATGGGGATCAAGAAAACGAGCAAAACCCGATAGTAATCTAACCTCAGAATTATCTAACATACGTTGATAAATCCCATTAAGGCGATCCACCTCTTTATTCACATCTGTAATTAAGGTTTTCCAGTCACAATGGCTTGAAATTTGACTCCAACCATAGCCAGGTGCTTCTTTAAACTGATCAGCGAAACGGGAAGCATAGACTAGTAGTTTTTTTGGCACACAACCTCGATTCACGCAGGTTCCCCCCAATCGATCAGCTTCGGCAATACCCACTTTGGCCCCATACTCTGCTGCTCGACGAGCCGTAGCTATTCCCCCTGAACCAGCCCCAATGACAAATAGGTCAAAATCAAAAGACATAATTAACTAGATAGATAAGGTGTATATAACTGCTTTTACTGGAACTTGTCTTCAATAATAGCTTTTTCTTCGGGAGTTAAGCCATAAAGTTGATAAACAATTTCATCGATTAGGCGATCGCAGTATCAGAATTTTTGTTAATTTTGTAAATTCTCAAGATCAGCTAAGTCCTGAAAACGACCAGAGGCCAATTTGTTTTTTTTGAGATTATCAAGATCGATAAAGTTGACTATAATATCGCTCAACAATACCTCTGTCCTTGAATTATAGCAGGTTTGAAAATCAACACCATCAGGCGTTGTAATTAAGTCAATACGGTTGGGAGGGTAGCCAAGTTGGATAACTTGATCTGGAGACTGAAAATCCTGGGAAGTTAAGCCTAAGCTACCAAATCCAAATTGAGTTAAGACTGTAATTAATTTTTCGGCATTTTCTTGGCTTATTTCAATCCAAATATCAATATCTTTTGTGTAACGGGGATGGCCATGAATAGCAACTGCATAACCACCAATTACCAGATATTTAACTTGGTTTTCGTTTAATAATTGTATAAACTCTTTGAAATCTTGGTTGAGCATTATATTTATAGTGATGATATTCTTGACGAATTTGTTCTAGAGCTTCTAGGCGTTTTTGAGGTGGTTGATTTTGCCAGTATTCAAAATCATTTGTTTGTTGTTGTTTGGTTGTTTTATGAATAATTTTTTCCATAGTTGTTTTATTTTGGTTGCAAAGAGTTTTCAATGATTGCTTTTTCTTCAGTGGTTAGGCCATAGAGTTGATAAACCATTTCATCGATTAGGCGATCGCTGTTTTTAAATTACATTTTAATTTTATTAACTTTATTAACTTTAAACATTATAACGAGTGGTTAAATAAAAATTTAAATCTTCACTTAACTGATTAAACGAAATACAGGATATGGGATTTGAATCAATCATCGTTCTATCCATTCGCCATTTTAAACGATCAGCCTCTTGAGGCGCAAGATTCATATCTTTACCAATAATAATTAAGCCTTCAAATGTAGCTCTTCTACTACCAAAAGTATTTTGAAAATCCGCCGTACTTCTCATATCTTCTAATTTCCAGAGCCAATCTACTAACTGGGAAAAAGCGGCTTCTATTCTGGGCGACCAATCGGGAGTAGATTTATTTCCTTTTTTTAAAAAAATACTTTCTGGTTTACCATCTTCAAATTCCACCAGCAGATAATGATTAGTTACAGAATCACCAATCACTAAATCAGCAATAAAATCTCCATAAATTTCATACTCGTGAGCAAAAACATCTGGCTTTTTAATTTTTGAAAAAAACTCACCAATGAAAATTGAAAGATCACGACTTTGTTTAAAAAATGGCAGAATATGATTCCGTTCACTTAGCGTCTGATTTTGAGCTAGTAATCGAACAAAATCATTCCATTCCTTGCGACAGTTATTTGCATCAAAGGAATGTTTGGTCAGAATCTTCATGCTTTTTCCACTGGGCTAGTTTCTAATTCTAAACGGCGATATTTATCTTCCAGACCTAAACGACGATATTTGTCATGATCGATAATGTCTTCTACAACCCATCCAGCATCATTTTTAGACAAAATAATTCTCAAGCGACCGGCAGGATAGCTATACAAATCAGTGGATTGCAATTTACGAATATTTCCCGAATAAGATAATTCTGCATCGGTAAGCAAGTGCAATTTATGAAGAACTTTTTTGCGTTCGGAGGGGCTAAGGGAGCGCAAAGTTATTTCTGCTCTTCTTTGAATGGATAAATCCATAGCGACTAAATCCGAATGATGGCGACTTTTCTATTCTACATTGTATAATTAGGATTGTCTATTGCTGATCAAGGCGATCGCGGTTTATTTGGCCAGTGAGTTTTCAATGATTGCTTTTTCTTCAGTGGTTAGGCCATAGAGTTGATAAACAATTTCATCAATTAGGCGATCGCAGTTTTTGAGTTGAGTTTTAAGGGGTATTAAGATATTTAAGCTGGCTTGGTATTCGGTTTTAATGCGGGTATGGTCTTGGCGAGAACTGGGATCAATTTTGATTAATTTTTTATTTTGGTTAAGAATGCTAATTAAACCGTCAAGATCGAGGGCGGGATCAAGGGTCATTTGTTTGCTGTAATCACCGAGATAGTTTTGAATCTTGCTTTTATTTTTAAGATTAGCAATGGGACAACCAATTAAACTTTCTAACCATTCTAAAAAGCCTTTAATTTCGGTTTGTTTTTGTTGATTGAGAGCAATCATTTGTTCGGCAAGATAGGCTAAAAAGTCGTGGATGATATCGGCTTCTTCGGGTTGTTGGTTTAAGTGTTGTTGGCATTGGGAAAGAATAGGCACAAGATCAAAATTAGTTTGATAGGTTTGATAAAGGTTAATTAAGTTTTCTAGTCCTCGTTGACGGCGATCGCTCTTTGTTGTGAAGTTAATTTTACGAATTGGTAGAAGTTTTGCATCTTTAATCAATACTTTTTGAAAACGTTGTAATGCAGCATCAAGAAAAGTTTTACGATGATAAAAGCTTATAAGTTGAGATGCTAAAATAGAAAGTATAAATTTTAAATTAATTCCTTCATGAGCAAGAAGATTGAATTGATTTTGAGTATTGTATAACTCCTCGTTTGTATATGAAACAAAAATTCTGAGAGAACTCCAATCAATAATTTGTTGAACTAAAATTCTTTCATCTTTAAAAAATCTGGATTCTCTTGAAGCAGCTAACCAAGTACCATATTTAATCCATTTTTCACCATTCCATTGAACTTCATATCTTTTGACATCCCCACTTACAAGCAGTTTTTTATAAGTCGAATCAATTTTTGTAGTTGCATGAAATATTTGTTTTTTGATTTCTTCATCAGTATGACCTCGATATTTATCGTAAGGAGTTATCCCCAAACAAAATTCACAGTAATTTTGTAAATCGTTAGAACAGTCTTCAATTTTTCTTGTGAGTGAAAACTCACTTTGATTTACAATAGTTATTGTAAAATCATTGCTGTTCAACCAGTTCCCTTGTTCAATATTTAAATAACTGGATGCAGAATCAGAAGAGATAGCATCTATTCTTTCAAAGGAATCATAAATAAGAATATCGGTTGTAAGCACATTTGATTCATTGCTTGGTTGTGGATAAATAAGTATTAAACAGGTATCAACTTTTACCTCTCCCATTTTTTCACCAAATAACTCATTAGGTAATCTTACAATACTTTTAATCCATTTATTTTTAAGAATGCTTTGGCGAATTTTGGAATAAGAGACCTGAGTTAAAAAAGATGAAGGAATAATAAAGCCACATTTTCCTAACTTAGAAGTAATTGGAGGAAAACAACTTTCAAGAAATGCTGCAAATATATTAATTCGTAATTGCATATTTGAATAACGCTCAAATAAGTAATCTACCATTCCTTTTTCTAGACCCTTTATATCTACATAAGGGGGATTACTAATAACTGCATCAAAACCAGGATTTTCAGCCCAATTTGCATTTTCTAAATCAACAAAAACCTCTGGAAACTCCAAATCCCAATGAAAAAAATGCTTTTCTTCATATAACCGATGAGAATCTTCTAAAACCGTTAAATCAGCTTCCTTCATTGAGGCTAGATCAGGATTAATTAACGCCGTTCCTAAACGTTCTAATAAATTTTTCGCTTGTTTCACTCCAAAAAATTGCGACACATAAATATCTAATAATTGCTTAAACGGTTTCGCCGCCGCATCAAACTGTTTAAATAATCGCTCACTTTGTTCCACTTCCGCAAAAGTCGCATCACTTAAAACACTCACGCCGCGCATAATTTCTGCCGCACGCAATAAACCTACAAACGGCCCCGTTAACAAATTAAACTGCACCGTATTGCCATTTTTTTCCTGAGACATTGCCAATTCTGCTTCCCTGGCTGTTGTCCCAATTAAGGAATTACCACAACGCAAATGGTGATCCAAAAAACTTAACGGCGCACCAATCGTAAAGGAATGTAACCATAAACTAACCTTTGCTAACTCCACCGCCATCGAGTTTAAATCCACCCCATAAATACAGCGTTTCATGACAACCCGTTGTAATAATTGTGTCGGTTCCAAACGACTCGGATCCAGTTGAATCCCTTGAGAGCGTAAATTGTCAATAATACTTTGACGCATCTGATCCAACATCTTTAAAATGGGATTATAGTCAGGGTAACGGTTTAAAATTTGGATTAACTCATCCGTTAAAAAATCCACCGCCTCCACCAAAAAATGACCACTGCCCATCGCCGGATCACAAACCTTAATATCTAACAAAATAGTTTGCGCTTGACGTTCCAACACTGCTAATGTTTTAGAAAGACTATTTAAAGTTTCTAAACTTAACTTTTTATTGTTCCGTTGTTGCTGTAACTGCTCAATCTCCCCCATTAACACCTTAAATTGCTGCTCCCGTTCCGTCAAAATGGGCTTCAAGGTATGACTGACAATATACTTAACAATATAATCGGGCGTATAATAAGATCCCGAAGCTTTGCGATCGCCCTTATCATTTTCTAAATGGACTTGACCCGTTTCTGCATCATCAATAATCAGACGATATTCTAATAAACCCTCATAAATAGAGCCTAATTGTCGCACTCCCAAAAAACTATAATCAATGGCTTGACCTTCAAATCGAGCTAACTTATCAATCACAGGAGCCAAAATTGTGTCTGATAACTGATAACTTAATAAAAAATGATTAGGTTGATTAGAAGAAAGAGAGCCTTCAAAATGAAATAAACCACCATTGTAACGAGGAACCCCTAACGACGTATCACCTTGATCAATGGTTTTAAATAATTCAATTAATTTTTGATAAATAAAAGACTTAGAACTAAAAGCCCTTTTCTGATCTATTTTAATCGCAATTTCCTGAGCTAGGGTAATTAAACTATAACTGCGATAATCCCGATCCATCGGTAATAAATTCCGCGCTTCTGCATAAAATAAAAACAACAACTTATACAAAAATGATAACGTTGCTTCATAAACCAGACTCGCTTTAACCGCTTGCCCTGGCTGTGTGATCTGAGCCACAAATCCTCCCGCCAACTGGGAAAAAATTTGCTCAAACACTAAACTTTTTAACTCATTACCAACCCTGGTGGCATAGGTCGCACTACCTTCTCTGACCCGCTCTAGAAAATTTTTGCCTTGACTATCTGCTTCAAAAGCCTCCCGTCGAAAAAATAACCAAAAATATTTAAATCGCGCTAAATCGTCTGATTCTAATAGTTCTACTAAATCAATCGGATAAAATTCCGTTGCCGTTGAAGACGCTAACCGATAATATAACCGCCATTCCCGCCCGTTAGTTAAAATACCCCAATTAACCCCCGTACCAATTAAATAACTGGCAATCTGAAAGGACGGATTTGTGTTTTTATAATAATCCCGTTGATCATTACTGGAAACCTTACTTAAAGGCCGCTCCCAATATTTAGCCTCCGCGATCGCTACCACCTGACGATAAAAAACCGACTCATTATTTTGTTCAGAATAAGCGGCTGATTTCTGGACTGGATCAGCAAACAAAGCATAATCAGGCCGTTCAGCCCGTCCTTTTCCCTTAGTAATGATCTGGGGAATATAACTAAACCCTAAAATCTCTAGAGCTGGTTTAATAAACTCCTCCTCCGTTTGAGCTTCATTCAAGCTAGATAAAAGATCTTTTTGGGCTAAATATAAACTTTTTAGCCTCTCAAAAATGGGGCTAGGGTCTAACTGCCATTCAGGAGATTCAGGCAAATAAAACTCCAAATAATGACTGGAAAATAAAGGCTTATTGAGATTTTGAATTGTCATAAGAATCTTTTTCCCTGCTCAGAACCCCGAATCAAGCGTCGCCCTGGTACTAAACGATCAATATTCTAGCGCAAGTTGGTTGACAGGCAGATTGATACATCGAGATCTCTATCGGGAAAGCAATGAAAGTGTTACTATCAGACAGAATCCTTGTCAGTTGGCTTTACACTCTGTTCAAGAGTTGAATCATGGCCATTATTTATTTTTGTCAATGTTTAAGGAGTTCTAATTTCAATGATTCTACCTGGCTCAACCGTGCGAGTTGTCAATCCTGATGACACTTATTATCGTTTTGAGGGCTTAGTGCAGCGCGTTAGTGATGGCAATGCTGCTGTATTATTTGAAAATGGCAACTGGGACAAACTAGTCACCTTTCGTCTCCATGAATTAGAAGCTGTTGTGCCTGTGGGCAAAAAATAAGTGTTTCTGTGCTATCTCGCTGACTCTATAGTTTGGGCAGTCTGAAGTTGACAGCGATGGCAAATTCCAAAAAATTCTAGAGTGTGATAGTAAACCTTGAATTGATGAGAACGTTCTAAGCTATTTTCAAGCTCTCTCACGGGACATTCGGAAATGGCAATAGAGGCTCCACAATTCACGCAGGTCAGATGATGTTGATCCTGTTGAGTCAAACTGTAAAGAGACTCTCCCGTCGTCAGAGTGCGGCATTGAATCGCCCCTTGCAGTTTTAAACCTTCTAAGGCACGATAGACAGTGGCAAGCCCAATGCTCTCCTGGCGTTGTCGCAATTCTAGATAGAGTTCCTGAGCCGAAACAGCGCGATGGAGGGTCTTTAGTAGGCAAAAAATACGCTCTTGAGAACGGGTTCGTTGGGCTTTCATTATCGAGAACTGTTTTGAATTAATTACTATCCTAATGTCTCAACAATACCAGTGTCGCATCTATGTCACCCTGCGCCCGTCCGTCTTAGATCCCGCCGGAACCGCTATTCAGTCGGGTTTACAACAATTGGGGTATCACGAGGTAGAGCAAGTCAGAATTGGGAAGTATATTGAGTTAAAGCTTCGGGCTGCCAATGAGGAGATAGCACGACAAAATTTAGATCAAATTTGTGATCAGTTATTAGCCAATACCGTGATTGAAAACTATCGTTTTGAGTTAACGCCGGTGGAGCAGGGAGTCGTATTAAGCTGATGAAATTTGGCATAGTTGTTTTTCCTGGCTCTAATTGTGATCGCGATGTGGAAATGGTAACGCGGGGGATTTTTAATCAACCAACCCGTTTTGTTTGGCATCAGGACTCGGACCTTCAAGATCTGGATGTGGTGGTTCTCCCTGGTGGTTTTAGTTATGGAGACTATCTGCGTTGTGGGGCGATCGCTCGTTTTTCGACCGTAATGCGCTCAGTGGTAGAACATGCCAATCAAGGTAAATATTTATTGGGTATTTGTAATGGTTTTCAGATCCTAACGGAAGTGGGATTGCTGCCAGGAGCTTTAATTCGTAATCGAGATTTACATTTTATTTGCGATCGCGTCCCCATTAAAGTAGAACAAAATCATTCTCCCTGGACAAAGGCCTATCAAGCCCAACAGGTGATCACCCTGCCGATCGCTCACGGTGAAGGTCGCTATTTTGCCGAGGAAGATACCCTCAAATCCTTAGAAGATCAGCGACAAATTTTATTTCGTTACTGCACCACCGGGGAAGATAGCACCGCAATGGCTAATCTCAACGGTTCTCTTCACGATATTGCCGGTATTATCAATCCAGCCGGTAACGTCTTAGGTATGATGCCCCACCCCGAACGGGCTGCTGATCCAATGCTCAAGGCGATCGATGGGCAAGGGGTATTTGCTAGTTTACTCGCCTAGTTTCAAAGACAAAATTTGTCCATTTTCCGACTTTTCCCTCCTCAACTGGACTTTTTTGGTATTCATGCCTACTTCAATCGCCACAAAAGCCCTGTAAAAGTTGATATTTGCTGACAGTTTACTGCTTAACCACATCCCACTTTTCTGAGTCTTTGCTAAGGTAGTGTTCAGAGGACTACAAAATTCACTTTAGCCAGCGTATGCGTACCATTTAATGATCGCTGTTTTCTGAAATCTTTTTCTTTATTTCTAGCTATTCGGGTTCCCCTGAGCCAGAAAATTCATTACAATAACAAAAGATTTTTTGTAACGGCGATCGCGCTCTCTAGAGCAAAAGGGCAAGTATTTAGTCATCCGGGTTGATTGATCAACGCTCAGTCACCATGGTCTAGGTACTATATTCTCTTTGATTTGACTCGTCAAATATCTAGCATCACTAACATTAGGCAAACTCCCTCTACTGTCAGTCATTTCAGAAGATTAGGGGGTCAACAGAATGCTTGTTCTTGTTTTCCGAGGGATTGTTGTCTAGAACCTTAGGAAACTACAGCACATAAACTTTTTGTTAGTTGCATAATTGTCAGATGCTATTGCAATTTAAACAAGAGTAGTCCCCATTTTTTTGTCATCAGGGCTACAATCAATAAGGTCTTTTTGACTTGACCCCGATACCACTGGTAATTGTCGTCTCTACTTGGTCTTTCGGACAGTGAAGATTCATTATCTTCTTTATTGCCAGAAAATCTAGGAGAGGAACTGTGGTCAGGGCATTGGATCTTTACAGTCAATTGACGTAAGTCAACATTAAACTTCCCCCTATATTGTTCTGTTTTGCACGAAAGGAGTAAGAGGAAAACGGCATGACCCAGGCTAATGAGCTACTAACAATGACAATGACAACCGAGATTGTAATGGAACTAGACCTCGACATTATCGAGATTGACATTGACTTCGATGAAGATAATTTAGATAACCTAAACGACTCAGTTCTCATTGAACCTGATGGCAAAAAACCAAGGAAAGTCACTGCTTCTCGCCGTCGTGATCCGAGCAAGAAAAAGCCCTATACCGAAGACTCCATTCGGATTTATTTACAGGAAATTGGCCGCATACGACTATTGCGAGCCGAAGAAGAAATTGAACTCGCACGCCAAATTGCTGACCTCCTCCATTTAGAATTGATTCGGGAAGATCTGTGTAAGCAGTTGAAACGAGAGCCTCATGATCGGGAGTGGGGCAAGCAGGTCTGGAAAATTGAACACACCAAACAATTACTGGTTGAAAAGAATAAACGAGAACCGAAGAAGTCTGATATTGCCACTTATTTAGCTGAGAATCAGGTTGACCTAGAAGAAAGTTGGAACTTTCAAGCTGATAAAAATTTTTCTACTTTTCGCCGCCGTCTTTATTTAGACCGCAAAGCCAAGGATAAAATGGTGCAGTCGAACCTCCGTTTAGTGGTATCGATCGCCAAAAAGTATATGAATCGAGGTTTATCGTTTCAGGACTTGATTCAAGAAGGTTCTTTAGGTTTGATCCGGGCCGCGGAAAAGTTTGATCACGAAAAGGGTTATAAGTTCTCTACCTATGCTACCTGGTGGATTCGTCAGGCCATTACGAGAGCGATCGCCGATCAATCCCGCACCATTCGTCTCCCCGTCCACCTCTACGAAACCATTTCCCGTATTAAGAAAACCACCAAAATTCTTTCCCAAAAGATGCACCGCAAACCCACCGAGGAAGAAATTGCGGAAGAAATGGAAATGACCATTGAAAAATTACGGTTCATTGCCAAGTCTGCCCAGCTACCAATTTCCCTAGAAACACCTATCGGCAAAGAAGAAGATTCCCGTCTAGGAGACTTTATTGAAGCAGATGGTGAAACGCCAGAGGATGAGGTTGCTAAAAACCTGTTACGGGAAGATCTCGAAAATGTGCTGGATACCCTCAGTCCCCGTGAACGAGATGTGTTACGGTTACGCTACGGTTTAGATGATGGTCGGATGAAGACCCTAGAAGAAATTGGTCAGATTTTTAACGTTACCCGTGAACGCATTCGTCAAATAGAAGCTAAGGCTTTGCGGAAATTACGACATCCCAATCGCAATAGTATTTTGAAAGAATACATTCGCTAGAATCTGATACTGAATAATGTCCCTGATCTCGTTCTTCTGCGACTGGAATCAGGGCTTTAATTTTTCGTTGATTTTAAGCATTGCAGTTTAAGCATTAAAAGGAAACGGCGGGATTTACCCTCAACCGCCACTTGCCGTTTTAGAGTGCCGTTTTAAAGTGCCGTTTTGAAGTGCCGTTTTGAAGTAATGACCTACGATTTTCAATCCCTAGCCCATCAATACAAAACCACCCTTAAGGACAATATTATTCCTTTCTGGAGCAATCATTCCCTGGATCATGAGCAAGGTGGCTATTTTACCTGTTTGGATCGCAATGGCAAAGTTTACGACACGGATAAATTTATTTGGTTACAAAACCGTCAAGTTTGGCTTTTTTCCCTGTTATATGAACAACTAGAACCTCGCCCTGAATGGTTGGCGATCGCCCGACATGGAGCCGATTTTTTAGCCAAGCATGGTAGAGACAAAGAGGGAAATTGGTATTTTGCCCTAACGCGATCGGGTCAGCCCTTAGTCCAGCCCTACAACATTTTTTCCGATTGCTTTGCCGCCATGGCTTTTAGTAAATTCGCCCTTGTTTCCGGCGAAGATTGGGCCAAGGAAATCGCGCTTCAAGCCTACCAAAATGTTTTACGGCGCAAGGATAATCCCAAAGGCCAATATAGTAAAACCTACCCTGGCACTCGTCCCCTCAAATCCTTAGCTGTCCCCATGATTTTGGCTAACCTGACCCTAGAAATGGCTTGGTTATTATCGCCAGCAACTCTGGATCAGGTTTTAGAGACAACCGTTAAAGAGGTCATGACCGACTTTTTTAATCCTGAACAAGGTTTAATGTACGAAAATGTCGCACCCGATGGTTCTCTAGTGGATTGTTTTGAAGGTCGTTTACTCAATCCAGGCCATGGGATTGAAGCCATGTGGTTTGTGATGGATATTGCCCAACGTCGTCAGGATCAAGCTTTAATTGAGAAGGCAGTGAAGATTGTCTTGAATATTCTAGATTTTGCCTGGGATCGAGAATACGACGGCCTCTTTTACTTTTTGGATGCCCAGGGTTATCCCCCCCAACAATTGGAATGGGATCAAAAACTGTGGTGGGTACATTTAGAATCTCTGGTGGCCCTAGCCATGGGCTATCGACTTACCCAAAATCCCACCTGCTGGCATTGGTATGAGCGTTTGCACGACTATACCTGGTCAAAATTTGCTGATCCCCAAGGTGGAGAATGGTTTGGTTATTTGAATCGTCGGGGTGAGGTTTTGTTAACATTAAAGGGTGGCAAATGGAAAGGCTGTTTTCATGTTCCCAGGGCGTTATGGCTTTGTTGGCGTAATTTTGAACAGTTAGCCCAATCTCAAATTGCTCAGTAGCAAGGTTTTTTCAGAAAAAAGCGCATTTTTTGAAGTTTAGTAATGGCAAAGTCATTCTTGTGCTACGAAATAAGCTATAATTATCGACTGTCCAATCTCAAACTATGTGCTAGTTAAGGGGGATATTATTGCTGAACCACTAAACCTGACTGTGAGTTTACGGGGAACTCGTACAGTTAAGGAGACTTACCAAACTTTTCACCTGACGGGCCAACTCGATGCTTTTTCTGAGCCAACGTTTCGCAAACTCGTCAGTGGTCATATAGGGGAAGGCCCGGCCCATGTCGTACTTGATCTCTCCAAAATTGATTTTTTAGATAGTTCTGGTTTAGGAGCCTTGGTGCAATTAGCCAAGCAAGCCAAGAACCAGGGGGGAAGCTTACAAATTGTCACCAACTCCCGCGTTACCCAAACGGTAAAATTGGTGAGATTAGAAAAATTTCTTCCCTTACACAATAATGTAGAGGAAGCGATCGCCGCTCTGGCCGCCAGTTAAACGATATCAATCCTAGGGTCGCTGATAACTAGGGCAGATTGAGCAATTCCCAAGATCCTCTTCGAGCCGCTTATTTCTCAGATTTTTAGTTAGTATCTTGCCCTCAATTAAATCTTGCTTCATCGACGATGGTCGCCATGACTATTTTTGAGACTCATATTGCCTTGATGAAGTCGTCAGGGAGAGAGGGACAGATACCCCTAGGACAACTTTCGCCAGGAGCCTTAGCCTATTTAGGGGATGCGGTCTTTGAACTCTATGTTCGTTCCCGTTTTTTATGGCCGCCCCAACGTTTAGCCCGTTATCATCAGCAGGTGGTGGCCCAGGTCAGAGCCGAAAGTCAGGCCGCGATGCTCCAGGGCTTGCTTCCTCATTTAACGGCTACGGAGCAGGATTGGGTTCGTCGTGGGCGGAATGCGGCCAATGGCTGTCCCCGTCGTCTTGCACCAGAACTATATCAGCAGGCTACTAGTTTAGAAACTCTATTGGGTTATCTCTATTTAGAGAATCCAGAGCGTCTCCACGAACTCCTAGAACTTGTAGCGATTTCTGGTTAATTTTTCGAGATTTTTTCTATATTTCCCCATACCCCTTTTTCAATCGCATCAATACCATAATGGATAAACCTCGTCGAGATCAGAAGCCGGGTCGCAAGCCTGATCACAAGCCTTTTCGTAAATTTGAGAGTAAGTTTGAGGGTAAATCTGATGGTCAAAAATCAGAGAAGATGGGCCAGTCAGGGGATCAAAATCACGCGAAACCTTCCCTTAGAAAAGGACGCTTCAGCAATCATAAACCCTCTAGCCTTAAACCCCATAACACGAAGGTAATTCTTCCTCGCCATGATCATCGTCCCGCCGAAGAGGAGGCTGCACCGTCTGAAGACAATGATCTTCTTTATGGTCGTCATGCTGTTTTGGCTGCCCTAGAAGGCGATCGCCAACTGAATCGTGTTTGGATTATTCCCCGTTTATTTTACGACTCCCGTTTTCGGACATTATTAGTCGAGGCCAAGGGCAAGGGAACGGTTATTGATGAAGTTGATAATTTTCGTCTCAATCAATTGACCCAAGGGGGTAATCACCAAGGTATTGCCGCCCAAATCGCGCCCTATCGTTATCGAGATTTAGATGAGTTAATCCAGCAGGCCAAAGCAAATGCGGTGGATCCTGTACTGGTGGTCTTAGATAGTATTACCGATCCCCAAAATTTGGGGGCCATTATCCGTACAGCCGAGGCCTTTGGAGCACAAGGGTTAATTATGCCCCAGCGTCGAGCCGTTGGCATTACCTCCACGGTGATGAAAGTAGCAGCAGGGGCCTTAGAGCATTTTCCCGTGGCTAGGGTGGTCAATTTGAGTCGTGCCCTAGAGGAACTTAAAAGTGCTGGTTTTTGGATCTATGGAACGGTGGCAGGACAAGGCAAGTCCATTGATCAGATCGAGCTAAGAGGAGCCTTGGGCCTCGTGATTGGTTCAGAGGGTCAGGGATTAAGTATGTTAACCCAACGTCATTGCGATCATTTGATTTCTATCCCCCTCGGTGGCAAAACTCCCAGCCTAAATGCCTCGATCGCCGCCGCTATTGGTCTCTATGAAGTCTATCGGCAAAGGAGTATCAGCAAACTCTATTAAAGATCTGTATCTTTTATAACTGCCATTTTTCTCCATTCGAGCTTATAACTAAAGTGCTAACCCAAAAAATGTTAAGAAATATTTCAATTCCCAGGTTAAAATAGCAGCTAAACAATTGCATTCGGGCAGATAACATGAAAGATTTTTTAATACAACTACTGAATTCTATCGGTTTGGCCTATTGGATTGAGATTGTTACTACCACTCCCCGTTGTACCTATTACTTTGGACCTTTCTCCAGTAAAGGTGATGCAGAAGTTGCCCAGGCAGGCTATTTAGAAGATCTGTCTAATGAAGATGCCCAAGGAATTTTCGTGGAAATAAAGCGTTGTAAGCCCCAAAATTTGACCATCTTTGATGAAACAGGGGAGGAATTTCGCCCTTTTAAGGTCATGATGCCCATCAGTTTACAGTAAGCTTGTTAACTGTCGGATTTAGAGAACCATTTTTGTCCTCCTTAAGTGGGTGATTCTATTGCCATTTAGTGTTAGCCTACTAAACTATGGCTTATTTTAAGGGGGGACAAGATGTTTTAGGTGGATAAGCTGTTTCCTAACCAGGCTAAATAGGACATTGAGCCTGAGACAATGGGTAAGGCAATAATTTCTGGCACTTCATAGGAATGTAAACGTTTAATCTGATTTTCCAATTCTCTCAAGCAAGATAAATCAGTTTTAATCAATAACTGCCATTCCGATTCTTTGGCGATCGCTCCTTGCCAACGATAAATGGATTGGATCGGAAAAATACTCACACAGGCAGCTAGTTGGGATTCAATTAAGGCAGCCGCGATCGCCTCTGCTTCAGTCGAAGAGCTAGTTGTCACCAGAACGACCCCATAATTTCTAGTTTCTGGAGAATTTTCGGTCATGATTTACTGGAATTTTTACGGGACTAAATCGCAAAGCTAGGCAAAAAACTTCCCAAATTTCCCCTAGATAAACTAAACGGCGAAAGATTATCCTCTGACATTTGGTTGGAATGGCTTTCTAGCTTTGGCTTGAAAATCGCCTCATTGACATTGGTGTTGCGTAAAATGGTTCCCTCTAGATTCGTGTCCATTAAATTGGCCCCTTCCAAATTCGCCTCGGTTAGATTCGCCTCACTTAAATTGGCTCCCCTGAGATCGACGTGACGTAAATTAGCCCCCTGTAAATTAGCTCCCCGTAGATTAACTCCTTGTAAATTACTATTGCTCAGTTTCGCCCCTGTTAAATCCAGTTTTTCTAAGTTAGCTCCCTGTAAATCCACTTCTCGAAGAAAGGCTTGACGCAAGTTAGCTTCAAAAAAATTAACTCCACTTAAATGGGCACAGCTTAAGCGGGCTTCCTGCAAATTAGCCCAGGCAAAATTCACCGACTGTAAATTAGCTTCCCGCAGATTTACCCGAAAGAGATTGGCTCCGCAGAGATTCGCCTGTTGTAAATTGGCCGCTCGTAGATTGCTATGAGAGAGATTCGAGCCAGACAGCTTTGTCTTAGGCAGGCAGGCCTTAACTAAGAAAGCACCACTCAAATTAGCCTTGGTTAAATCAGCCATTGCCAAAATTGCTTGATTGAGCTTGGCATAGGTTAAATCAGCCCAATTCAAACTTGCCCCCGTTAAATTGGACTTGGTTAAAAAAGCACGACTGAGATTCGCTCCCATCAAGTTGGATTTCGCCAGATCCACCGCGATCAACATCACTCTTGAGAGATCTATGCCTTGCAAATTCTGTTGGGGAAATCGGCGATCGCCTTTCTCATAGGCACGAAGTAGTTCATTGACGTTCATAGCCTGTTTTCTCCTGTAATAGGGTAATGGCATTCCCGAACACGAAATTAAGATGGCTAGTTGGGCAAAGGGGGAGCCATCAACGATAGGGGTAGTTTGGCAGTGGAATTTGATTTTTTCTGTATTAAATTTTACGCTAAGATTTTTTAGAAGCAGGACTTTTTTGGGGAGTTGTTATAATTCTTAATTTTTTATTAAAAGTTATCTTATTGCCCTGTAGCCTAGACAGTGAGGGTAATCCTAGGGATTTCAAGAAACAGTTTAAAGAGGATTTCCGCAAAAATACTGACAAGAGAGGGGGTATGGGGCTGGGTGACTGCTTAATAATCAGAAA
The DNA here is from genome assembly GCA_025370055.1 of Woronichinia naegeliana WA131. Classification (NCBI taxonomy): domain Bacteria; kingdom Bacillati; phylum Cyanobacteriota; class Cyanophyceae; order Synechococcales; family Coelosphaeriaceae; genus Woronichinia; species Woronichinia naegeliana. The sequence continues at coordinate 3,998,225 of CP073041.1, forward strand.
TGTTTCCTTAACCAGAATTGAGATAGTTCTATCATGATTATTCCCAGTTTTAATTCTTCTGAGTTAGCGAAGAACCACGATAGGATAGGGAAATAACGCAACATTTTGTCCCCTTGTCAGCGGAAAGCAATGGAAAAGACCATCCCCCAACCCCGTAACTGGTGGTCGCAGATGCAACAACAGATGCGCTCTCTGCCCCAACCGAAAACCGAAGATTCCCTGCTCTTTCGGATTCTAGTACAAGCAATGGTGATTGTGGGTATTGTGGCGACGGATGTGGCTGCCCAAACGGAATGGAGCATCTGGGCGGTTCCCCTGAGTATTCTCGGTGCTATCTGGAGTTGGTATCGCCGCGCTCATCGCAATGTGGCCGTTAAGTTTCTGTTGGCGATCGGGATGCTATTGGTACTCTTTGTCTTTCTCAGCAATTTACTGGTTAATCTTAATGATAGCCGCATTGCCCTAGCCGGATTATTAGTGCAATTGCAGGTGCTGCACAGCTTTGATCTCCCGCGACGCAAGGATCTGGGTTATTCCATGGTCATTGGTCTGATTCTGCTAGGAGTCGCTGGAACTGTTTCCCAATCCATGACCTTTGCACCCTGGTTATTATTATTTTTGATCATCGCTCTACCGACTTTAATTTTGGACTATCGATCGCGGTTGGGACTAACCGAAATTGACGCGCAATGGGGATGGTTCCAAAAACAGCGTCTTAAAATTGCTAAGACTCAAGAATTTCGCTATTCTCCCCTCTTTCCGGGCCGTTTGGCCGCCATTTTAGGGATTATTTTGGCCTTGGGCTTAATCTTCTTTGCGATCATGCCCCGTTTTCCCAGCTATCAACTACAAAGCTTTCCGGTTAGTGGGACAGCAGACACCGAAAATAAGCAATTTACGGAGAAGAATCGAGATATTGTCAATCCGGGCTATGTTAATCCAGGTAAAGACGGTAAAGGCGGTGGTACAGGTAAAAGTCCCGCCGAGGGGCCAGGGTCAGTGGATGACACAGTGTACTATGGTTTCAATAATAAGATTAACCAGAATTTGCGCGGTGGCATGAAACAGCAGTTAGTGCTGCGGGTACGTTCCCAAACAGCCGGATTTTGGCGGGCCTTGGCCTTTGATCATTACACGGGCCAGGGGTGGGAGATCTCGTCCAATGATGATATTACCAAGATTCCCCGTTCTTCCTGGTCTTATCGCTTTGATCTGAATCCTTCCCTGGGTTTTATGAAAACGAAGCAAATCATTCAGACCTATACGGCTGTCACCAATTTACCCAATGTTATTCCCAATTTAGCGATGCCCCGTTATTTGTATTTTCCGACCAAGGAAATTGGCATTGATCACAATGGAAGTTTGCGATCGCCGGTGGGATTGGTGGAAGGTTTGACCTATACGGTGGTGTCGGAAGTACCCTATCGCGATCGCACGGTCTTGCGTCAGGCTCCCCAGGAATATAGCCCAGGTGTACAGAAGAAATACTTACCCATTCCCCCGCAAATTGAAGAAAAGGTCAGAAAGCGAACCTTGGAGTTGTTATCTAAATCGCCTAAACCGATTAATTCTGCCTACGAAGCGGCCCTCTATCTAACCCAAGCCTTAAAGCAAAATTACACAGTTAAGGAAATTCCTTTTTTTGACCCCAAAGAAGATTTGGTAGAGGCCTTTTTATTCAAATATCAAGGCGGTTATCCCGACCACTTCTCGACAGTGTTAACGGTCATGTTGCGTTCTATTGGGATTCCTAGCCGATTAGCGGTGGGGTTTGGATCGGGCCAATTCAATCCCTTTACCGGTTACTATCTGGTTCACAATACCGATGCCCATGCCCTGACGGAGGTTTATTTCCCCTATTTTGGTTGGTTTAGTTTTGATCCCATTCCAGGTCATGATTTATATCCCTCTTCCTTTGAAGACGAAGAAACCTTTAGCGTTTTAAAACAAATTTGGAATTGGGTGGCCAGTTGGCTGCCGTCCCCAATCACTAATTTTTTAAGTCTCTTTTGGACAAATATGATTGGGGCTTTGTTAGGTTTTCTGGGATGGCTTTGGAATTTGGTCTCAGGAAGTTTGCTAGGTGCTTTATTAGGGCTGATTTTAGCGATCGCGGCCGGTTTTGTCGGTTGGCTCGGTTGGGAACAGGCTCGACGCTGGCTCTATCAACAACGTTTAGCGAAAATGCCCCCGATGGCCAGACTTTATCAACAAATGTTAATCGCGCTTAAAGGTCAAGGTCATGGCAAAAGTGTGGCCCAAACGCCGTCGGAATATGTCCAATCTTTACGGGAATATTTAACGGTTGAACAGCTAGAAGTGGTAGAGGAGATTTCCCTTGCCTATGTGAGTTGGCGATACGGTGGTCAACCTCAAAATCTGGATTACCTACAGCAACAATTTAGAACGCTGTTACGAAGTCTGGAACGCCAAAAATCCCAGGCTTTTCTCGCTCAATTTCATCGCTAATGATTAAATTTTCCCTCACAGTTATTATAAGGCGATCGCTTTGGGTAACATCTGATTAAAATACAAGAATCCTGATCAATGATTCTATGGCGACTCAATGTTTAAATCCTGATTGTTTGGCGGTTAATGCTGAAACCCACCGTTTTTGTCAGAAATGTGGACAGAAGCTCTGGCTCAAAGACCGTTATCAAGCTCTTAAACTGATCGGTCAAGGCGGCTTTGGTAAAACTTTTTTGGCCATTATCACGATATACCCAGAAAACCCCGTTGTGTGATTAAGCAGTTTTCCCCCCCAAATTCCAGCTTTATTGGCCTATTTTATCCCTGAAGATCAACGTCAATATTTGGTACAAAAATATATTGAAGGGGAAAACCGACAGCAGGAGTTAAACAGTCTAGGGGTTTTTAATGAGGCTAAAATTCGGGCTTTGTTAGCGGATTTATTGCCTGTTTTGGGTTTTATTCATCAACGCGGAGTCATTCATCGGGATATTAAGCCAGAGAACATTATTCGCAGAAAACAGGATAATAAGTTAGTTTTAGTGGATTTTGGAGCGGCTAAAGCGATCACTCCAGCTAATCGTTCGGTGACGGGAACGGTAATCGGTTCGGCGGCAGCAATTCTAAATTTGCGCTATAGCAAGGGTTTCAGGTTTTAGTTCGCGTAATACGGGGTAAGATTCAACGGGATTAACAAGTTCATTTTACGAGTCTTCAGGCTTTTGCGTACAACAGTGCGCCTGGAATGGCCCCAAAACCCCCTTTAAAATGTTCTTTAAATCTCTAAAAGGTTTACTGTGTCTAAAACTGAGAATTGTTGGTACAAAGGGATGGATCAGGGTTAGCGACAATCCGTTTGCTATAATAAGATGCCCTTTTTTGCCAATCCCGTCCCGATGGGTTGAGCCGTCACCCTATGTTAAGAGCCGGAATCGTCGGATTACCCAATGTGGGAAAATCTACCCTATTCAATGCGTTAGTTGCCAATGCGAAGGCGGAAGCTGCCAATTTCCCCTTCTGTACCATTGAACCCAATGTGGGCGTTGTTTCTGTACCCGATCGCCGTTTGGAGGTGTTGGCCAAGCTGTCCCAATCCCAGAAAATTGTACCGACCCGGATTGAGTTTGTGGATATTGCCGGTTTAGTGAAGGGAGCTAGTCAGGGAGAGGGTTTGGGGAATCAATTTTTGGCCAATATTCGAGAAGTGGATGCCATTGTTCAGGTGGTTCGTTGTTTTGACGATGATGATATCATTCACGTTTCTGGTTCCGTTGATCCAGCCAGGGACATTGAAGTCATTAATTTAGAATTGGCCCTTGCGGATTTAGCCCAGGTGGAAAAACGTTTAGATCGCTGTCGTAAACAGGCCAAGGGGAATAAAGAATTTCAAGCAGAAGCCGCAGTATTAGAGAAACTTTTTGTGGCGTTAAATGAAGGCCAACCGGCTCGCCAGGTGGATCTCAGTGAAGAAGAGGCGGAACTCATTAAAAATCTAGGTCTGTTAACCCGTAAGCCGATTATCTATGCAACAAATGTTTCAGAAGATGATTTGGCATCGGGCAATGCCTGGGTGGAAGCGGTTAAGGCGATCGCGGTTAAGGAAAATGCCAAGGTGGTGGTTATTTCTGCCCAGGTGGAATCGGAATTAGTCGAACTTGCGGCTGAGGAACGGTTAGACTTTTTGCAAGCCTTGGGCGTAGAAGAAGGGGGACTGCAATCCTTAATTACGGCAACCTATGAACTGTTAGGATTGCGAACCTATCTGACCACCGGCCCCCAGGAAACCAGAGCCTGGACAATTTTGGCTGGCATGAAGGCTCCCCAGGCGGCGGGGGTCATCCACACCGATTTTGAACGGGGTTTTATTCGGGCGGAAACCGTTGCATTTGACGATTTGGTGAACACGGGTAGTATGCAAGCGGCTAAGGAAAAGGGGTTAGTACGGAGTGAGGGCAAGGAATATGTGGTACAGGAGGGGGATGTGCTGTTATTCCGTTTTAATGTTTAGAGGAAGCGATCTAGGGCAGATTTTAATTCCTCAATTTCACTTTCAATGTTGCCCTCTTTGGCTGCGCGGGTGATACATTCACTTAAATGTTCATCCAAGATGAGACGGGCGACCCGATCAATTGCACCTCGGACTGCGGCCACTTGGATTAAAACTTCTGGGCAAGGGCGGCTTTCTGTCACCATGGTTTTAATGCCGCGAATGTGTCCTTCTATGCGCGAGAGACGGTTAATGATTTGTCGGAGAGAGGCTTCACTGTGGATATGGGGATGATCCGCTTCCGTATGCAAATGTTCGGATTTTGGGGCGATCGGGTTGCTGGTTGGGAGGGGATCGGTTGCCATCAGTTCGGAGGTCAAGACAGGGGCCAAAAAAGAGCTTCCCTATTCTAACGGCTTTGACCCTGGGACTGTTTCTGATCTGAGATTGAGTTTTGCCAATCTGTTCTCTACAATATCACTTTCCTATTTTTAGCCTTGCGAGATCGCGTGACGGCACTGCGTGATCGTATAATCTAGCCAGTAACGATTAAAAATCTATTAGAATAGGTATAAAATATTTCTCGCTCATAATTGTAGCTAGTCAATCTTAGGTAAGCCGATGAAAACTCGACAATTAACCCTAGAAATTTCTGAATCATTATTTCAGAAACTAGAGAAACTGTCTGAATTAACCGAAGAGCCAATCAATGAATTGGTGATTCAAATGATTACCAATAATATCTTAAATTCAACTCAAAAAGCGAAAGACTTAAATGAGCTTCTCACCATAAATTTTCCTGAAGCTCTACCTGAAATTATAGAAATAGGGGAATTTGTTGGAACCGAGATTTTCTAAGAAGATGCTTAAAGCTCACATTCCTAAAAAAGGAGATATTATCTGGATTAATTTTAATCCTCAGTCTGGACGTGAACAAATGGGAAGAAGGCCCGCCTTAGTTATTTCTCCTAATATCTATAATCACAAAGTCGGACTAATTGTTGTCTGTCCCATCACCACAAAAGTTAAAAATTATCCCTTTGAAGTCGAGATTCCTGACGGTTTAACAATTTCAGATGTTGTTTTAGCCGATCAAGTAAAATCTCTGGATTACCGAACGAGAGAAGCCGAATTTGTTTGTAAAATTCCTAGTGAGACACTAGCAGAAGTAATTATTATGATTAATAAATTATTTACTCAAATTTAGGCGATCGCATTTCTATTTGGCTGTAGTAGCAAGTAAACACACATCCGTGTCAACTTAAAGGAATGGGTTCCCAAATTTGTTGATTGAGAGCGGCCTTTTCTCGATGTCGCTTTCTCTCAGCTTTGACCAAACCAAATAACTTAGCACGTTCAGCCAGATAGGTTACTGTATCAGGCTTTTCTCCTCTAGCAATAGCCTTCGCTACATAGTATAGACTCCGAAACACCATCTCTACTGAGATTTTTTCTTTCGGTTGATTTAGAGCAATCGCCACTTCCCCTACCAATTGATTTAAGACCGTATAGAAAATCAAAGTGCAAATAATCTGGATTTGGACACCATTCTTATTCCCTACCCATAAATAGGCTAGTCCTAAAAGTCTTTTCGTTAATAAAAAGGCTTCTTCGATTGTCCATCGTCTTCGATATAAATCACAGACCTCTTCGGCGGACAGTTGTTCGGGAGACAACACATTTGTTAAATACTGATACCAGATTGTTCCCCATAATACTGAGACTAATCTCACCGGATGCTTGCAAGGATTAGAACGGTAATTTCCCATAATGATAATCTCATCTCTGTAATGACTACCTTGAGACAATACTTGTTTGGTTTTGTAAGATGTACCCGCTCTAAATCTGGTTAGAAAAAACTTTTTAGCTTCTGTTAACAAATCAAACCACACAAAGCTAAAAAATCCCATATCTACGAGAATTAAACCATTTTCTGGTAATTTAGCTGCCAATTCTTCACACCATATTTTATCATTTGATTTATCATTTTCTGTGTACCATAAAGTAACGGGTCTTTGGGTAAAGGCTTCCACTACCATCATTATTTTACCCCCCAATTTACTCTTTTCTTCTTTACTTATTTTCATATTTTTCCTTATCTGCTCTAGCGTTGAGCCATCTGCTATCCACACTGCACTAAACTTTTCTCTTATTTTTTCCCATTTTTCTCCTACTTGGAGCTTCTTCCCTTTTTCGGCTGCTTTTTCTAACACTCCTTTTAGTAATATTGCAAATATTTCGGCTGGCACATTCATCATTCTTTTTGATACTGCCTGTTTGCTTACTTTTAATGATGCTACCCATAGCAATCCCTCTTCCTCTAACAGTCTTACCGCTTCACTTATACCCGCTATTTGACGATACACTATACTTAACACTAATGCCACCATTACTGGTAAATTTAGCACCCTATCTCTCATCATTTTCTCATGAGTTCCCTGTAAATATTTTAATGGTGTAAACATTGTGGGTTCTAGTAATTCAAACAACTCTTTTGTTATTTCAGGGATTTCTACCCCTGGCTGATTTGTCTTACGACGTAAGTCTGGGTTTCCTTTTCTCCGAGGATGTTGTCTTGCCATTTGTTTTTTGCTCACTTTTTTATATACTAACCTTTTTTTCAGCCTACTCTTACTTCCGCCTGCTTTTAGGCTAATCTTTTGTGAGTAGGCATTTTGGCTTAAGTTGACACCAATGGTAAACACATCGCTCTCTCATTTTAGTGTCGCATCCACAGTTACAGCTTAAAGTGCAATCTGACTTTTCCCGTTAAGTGCGGATTGCAAGCTGCCAGCCTTGGCAAAGGTCATGCAACTTCAACCAACCGCGCCAAAGGACTTGGATACCGAGAGGAGTTTTACGACGATGTTCAAGATAACCACCAAGAAAAGCAACAGACTCGACAGCCCAAGCAACAGTCAAAATAGGGGGAAGTTTTTGAGAGGCGGCTGCTTTTAACACCTGAAGTTGAAGAGGATTAAGAATTTCAATCGCGAGAGCATCGGGCTGGGTACGATGAAGATAAGTAACGTGTAAAAGTTCAACAGCAATGACACTTAAAAAACCCAAAAGAGTTTTCATTCCATCAGAGGCAAGTCGATAACGCTCACTCTGACAACCAGACTTAAGGACTTTATGAAATTCTTCAACCCGCCATCGGTAGGTGTACCAACGAAGAATAGTGACAGCCATCTCAATAGTCTCAACAACTTCTGTAGTCAGAAGCATCCAAGATAAAGGAGTTTCGCCTTCGGGACAATCGATTTCTGTCGCATAAACAGCATAGACATTCAACGGGTCACGATTATCAAAACGATAGGGAGTTCGTAGATTAACTGAGCAAAATCGGACGGCAAGCTTAACCTTCCGTGCTTTTCTTTTTCCTGTACTCGGAATCTCGATTTCTTGATGAAAACGAATCGGTTCTGATTCCAAATGTTGCCAAAGTCGTTCACTATTTTTGTCTAAACTACGATTATGAGACGCTCTGACCAGCACTCCTGTATGCTTGAGTTGACGCACTGAGTCAAAGACTTCTGAAACATCTCCTTCTCTGTCAAATACATGAATTCTAAGTACAGGACAAAAAATGTAGGGAGTCGAGAAAAAGAGAAAAATTGGGTAGAGAAGGATTAAGAACAAGATGACGAAGATGGTCAAAACCAAGACGAAAAAGACTCTGCGCTAGGCGACCATGTTTCTTGAGGGGAATGGGATGAAGATGATGAATTGCTAGACCAGTTTTGAGAGACCAAGCCAAAGCTAAAGTCAGTAAAGCCAAAAGCTTACGAAGACGCTTGGGGTCAGTAAAGTGAGTAGATTCCAAGCAAAAGCCACGAGTCTTAAAGATGCCAAAAAGGGTTTCAATGCCCCAACGCAGGGCATAATCGTGAATAAGACCTTGGGAATCGGGATGTCCAATGACGATGAGTAGAGAATTATCAGGCAAGCGAAGAGCCTCTACAGAAACAGGATATCCCCAAACCCGACAACTCCCTTGAAGACGTTGAGATTCACTCTTTTGCAAGATGGGCAAAAATGACTTTGGCGGCCAAAAGCTTGCCATTGTGCTCAATCTTGTCCGTAGCCCGAATTCTCAGACAGAAAGCCAGTAGCGGTTCGAGCAGAAGATAGCGAAGCCAAGCCTGACCAATAAACTCACGGTCGCCACATAAACAACGAATCAGGGCGGTGGGAAAAATCTTGAGCATCTCCTCGATAAAACGCATTCGTTCATCACTGTTAGAATTGCCCTTTTTCTTGCTAAGCATCCACCACAAGATGGGAATGGCTACTCCTTCATGGACAATGCCGACAGTGAGGATATTATAACCATGACTGCCAAACTCCCAGGTTGTGCGGTCAATACTTAATACCCAAGGTTGAGGGATATCCAGCCAACTGACTACAATACGGGCAATGTGATGGTAATCCAGCTCAAATCCTGAGAAAAAGCGTTGTAAGCGTTTGTAATGAGAATCCACCAATGCCCGACCTTCAAAACCCAGAGCCAATTCTTTAAGGTTAACCGTTTTCACTTTGAGGAGGGCGAGTAAGAACAAGGCTAGGAAGGAGAGTCTGGCACCATGCCATCCCAAATGGGGTTTTAGGGCTTGTTTCAATGCGTTATATTGGTTCATGGGTTTTCTTACATTACGTTCATCTTCCATGAAACCCCTTTCTCGTATACTTTTCAAGCCTTTTGTCCTGTACTTAGACATGAATTACCCTCGTTGAACTTTCTACCTGTTTCTCACAGGTGTTTAGAGCCTCTACCCATTTGTAGGATTCTTTTTCCTCAAATGGTCTTTGACGAGCTGCTTTTCTTTGTTCTTTCTGTCTTTCTTTTTTCTGCTTCGCCGTTTCATCTGTTGGGGGCTTTTCTTTTACCTCCCTATTCCACAGTTTTTGCCATAATAAACCTAATACTTGTCCTTTTTCTGGCTCAATTGCTAAAGCACTATGCAGTATTAATCCATTCCCTCCTTTTCCAGTCGGCCCATACCCTTCCCTTTTTTCCTTGATATTGCGATAATCTAAGAAGGTCGTATCTCCGACTGATAGCATTATCTTATATTCTTCTACGGCGGCAGTTGTCATTTCACAGTGCGGCTCTATTATCTTGACAAAGTCTGTTTTCGGATTCCCAAAAATTCATAGGCCCTCTTTAACTCGTTTCCTCCCTTAAACACTTCTGATAAGGCTTTTCCAAACCCCTCACTTAACTTTTTCCCAATCGAGAAGGCACGATTGTTTAGCCTCTCGTCTCCCAATTCACAACTGGCAAAGTTTTTTGTCCACCATTCCAACATTTTTTGACCTGCCCTTTAAGATTTTCTCCATTTTACAGTCTCATACTCCCTTCATCCTTTGTTTTTGAAATTTGAACGATAAGCGGGATGATGGCTTCAGAATATTTTTTTCCTGTCAAGAGAATCATTACTCAAACCCTTGCCAGATAAAGCCTCTAGAAGTTTGCATTGCTGGATTTTGGACTTAACGGGAAAAGTCAGAAAGTGCAATCTGGGTTCTGGTTAGTACTACTAGAGAAAAACAATCACTTTCAATTAATAGACTTGATCGTGATTACCAATATCAACAAAAACGGCTTTTTCTTCGTCTGTAAAATAAAATATGACTCTTTGATTATACTCAATACTAAAACTCCAAAGTTCTTTAACTGGACAGTGGGAAGTTTATGGATGGCAGAGAAGGTAATGACTATGCGGCCAAAGTAAGTCTATCAGGACTTGGAAAAGGGTCAAGTTTAGCGGCAAGGAATTTAGGCAAAAGCAGACTAGGTGGACTTTGAGGAAAAATCATTGGGGCTTGATGTTGGATGGCTAGTTGAGCAATGCGTTCACTAGGATAGCCATGGGAGGGTAGAGTCCGAAACCAGCGAGGGAAATTAGCCCAAATCCCCTGGGGTAACTCTAAGGAAAGAATTTGAAGTAAGCCGAGAACAATGACATGAAGATTAACAAAACGCTCAAAGGCTTCTACTTTGTTTAAAATCTGAGTCTGAACAGTTTGGGGATAGTCAGGGAGGATAAGATTGCTAGGCCAGGTCGGTAAAGTAGGAAGAGCCTTAAGCCAAAAACGATAGGCAAAGCCGCCCAAAAGATGGATTAATTGACGAAAAGTGACTTCAATCTTAAATCGGAGACCGTAAGCGGCAATAATCTCAGGTCCAGTCAAACAGAGGTCAGTAGAAAGCAGAATCAGTCTTTGTCCGTTGGGCAATTGGGTGAGGACAAACTTAACGAGCTGATGGGGACTATCCCAGTGGAACTCAAAGCACTGATAAGAAACGGAGACTTGTTGACCATAGAGCCAGACTTTAGCGGTGGGAAAATCCTCCACAAGAGCAAACAGGCTTTCTAGTTTTATTGAACTCCCCCAAAGCCGTGGTCGTCCTTTCCCCCTCAAGGTCGGAACGGAAGAAAAGGGAGCATATGCCACTGTAGAGCAACGCACTCGGGTGATGAGATGCAAGGCATTTTGGCGAAAACTTTTGAGCACTGCTCCACAAGCGAAGTAAGCATCCAAAATCACATAGCTTCCCGCCTCTGCGTAGGTAGTGCAAAGCTCCCCCATTTTCGTGACTAGAGTAGTCTTCTCTTTTTTGCTGCCTTTTTTCCCTTCCTTTACCGTTGCTTTGGACTTGATGCCATCGTCTAGCCGCAACACTAAGGGCAAGGCAAAGCAGGCTTTTCCTGCTCCCACCAAAACACTCAAGGCATTGAAGTAATGCCCCCTTATCCATTCTGGCTTCGCCACATTTCCGGATTCTTGGTGTAGTCGTTTTACCCCTGGCATCTTGCGCCCTTCTTTCCCCACTTTGATTCCATCCCCCACATACACTCGTTTTTCCTTGATTCGATATAGATTTTCATGCTGACTTACCCACTTCGACCATCCCAAGGTCAGTCCTTTGACGTTAAATGCCTTGGATTCAAACCAATGTAGTGCCTGATGGTAGTAGCTCTCTGTTAACCCTAAGGCATTGACATAGCTTGTTATTGCGCTCGGTTGGCTGTTGAGCACTACTCCCCAGGCTAATAGGATAAACCATTGGTACGTTGCTTCTCGGCTAAAGGCGGGACGGAGATTCTCTAGGATTTGCTCTAGTCGCTGACATAGTTGCATAATTGATAGATAGCACTGGCTATCGATTTTCTATATCAGCCAGTTTCGGACATAACGGCACTCTTGGGTATCGCATGTCCGATTTTCTTTTCTCACTTACCCTGCTCGAGAACTTCCCACTGTCCAGTTCTTTAAGTTTACCTGATAATTTATGAGTTTTGAGAGATGGGTCAAACGGATTTTCTTTAAATTTTTCTAGCTTTGTCCGAAATTTTCTTTCTAACTCATGGTTGCCTTGAAAACGTTTTTTGAAGGCTCGCTTAAAAGAATCATCAAAACTAATTTCTATCATTATTCTTCTTCTAAAAATTGCATTAGTTGATCAATATCTGAAGAAAATTGTAGTTTTCCTTCTTTCTCGTTCTGTTTGGCTAATAAATAGTTTTGATAAATTTCGTCACGTTGCTCTTCTCTTAAAAATTGTTCCAAAAGAGATTGTATTTCTTCCTTTTCCCCCAATGATAGGGTTTTAATCGCTTCTACGACTTCACTAAAGGTCATATTTATCTCCTTAAAAATTTTATATTTTTGTTTCTATAGATAGTTTATCAGCGATCGCCTCTAACTCAAAACCTATACCCCGATCGCCCTCTCATTTTAGCCTTGCGATTGAAGATTCTCGGTTTCGGTATAACGGTTTAGTTAGATTGTTCTTGCCGATAACTTTCTACTGCGTCATAATACTTCAACTCTGACAAGACCACCCTCGATCTCATCTATCCGCAACCCATATTTATAGAGTAGTGACATTCCAATCAAAGGGTCAGTCTCTGATTCAGCAACATCAATTTCCCGAAATTGTCCATCCCAGATAATTGTTACTGAATACAGATCAAACACAGTTTCGCTACCGTCACCCAAGGTCACAATATCGGAAGCGTTCCATGACAAATCGAGAGCGGTAATGATTGAGGATGGCAAAGTGAGAAAACCGTTGAATCCTGTATCAATCACGGCATCAATAACCTGCCTTTGTCCATTCGTATTACCCACAATCAATGGAAGTGTTGCTTCACATCGCCGATTCACAACTCCCTGCATCATTGGGGTTTCACCAAACTCCGTGAGCCAAAGTGATACACAGCACGATGTCCAATGCGGATGACCCAAGGTTGAGCATCAGGATAACGCTTGAACAATTGGTTCGTTGCTGGCAAAATGTGGTCGGCGACTTCAAAGGCTCCAGTTTCAATGTCGATCGCTACGATCTTACCTGTATTGCCAGATTCTACTTGTGGCTGAATGCTGGATTCATAGAGTGCTTGCCCACGTCGAGCTAACTCTTCTTTGCTATAACGTCGTTGGCGAACTGCCATCGGTTTGACCTCGTTGCGACTTGACCCATTTATTTTAGCTTGGGGAGCGGCGATCCACAGTTACAGCTTAAAGCGCAGTCTGGTTTCTGATTAGTACTAACAGAGAAAAGCGATTCTGGATTTCCTGTTGTCAACCCAGCCTTGTATGTTGGGAATGGAGGATAGGAGCTATCCTAATCTCAAGAAGAACAAGAAAAAGAGTGACTCTGAACCCAACCTTGTATGTTGGAAGGTGGAGGGAAAGGAGTTATCCTAACCTCAAGAAGAACAAGAAAAAGAGTGACTCTGAACCCAACCTACCGAATTTTTGAAAAATTTGACTGCGATCGCTGTTTTCTTATTGATTAAATTAAAACCGTGATGTCTTTGGGGAAATGTAAAGTGCGGTGGTACTATGCTCTTTTCTTGAAAAAACACCATTACTTGCTTGCTTGGAATTGAAGGCGGCGATCGCGCGAAAAAGGATATGATGGTGTCGTGTTCCTACCTGTCAGTCATACCATGCAGTCGCAAAAAATCTCAATTTCCTTACCGCCAGAAATGGTAGTGTTCCTAGACCATTATCAAAACAGCACAGGTTGTCGCTCCCGTTCTCAGGTAATCTCCGAAGCTCTTCAGTTATTGCGCTTACGCGAATTAGAAGAAGCCTATCGAGAAGCCTCCCTTGAAATTGATTCAACCTGGGAAAATACGGCAGGAGATGGACTCAGTGATGAAACGTGGTGAGATTTATTTTGCAAATCTTGATCCTTCTATCGGTTCCGAAACCGCAAAATGCCGTCCAGTTTTGATTGTTAGTAATGATATTAATAATCAGGCCACAACGACAATAACGATTTTGCCAATCACCTCTAACGTCTCTAAAATCTACCCATTTGAAATTTTTCTACAACTTTCAGAAAGTGGTTTGCCGAAACCGTCCAAAATTCAATCTCAACAAATTAGAACAATATCTAAACAGCGTATTAATGGTGATCGTGTTGGTAGCTTAAATGATCAATTAATGAGTTTAGTTGATGCAGCCATTAGATTACATTTGGGTCTTTGATATAATCTAATCTATTGGGATAGATTTTATAGTGATCGCAATCTTCTTGTTGATTAAAGTTTAAAACCGCGATGTCTTTGCGGAAGTGTTAAAGTGCGATCACCGTCATCTTGTTGATAAAAGTTTAAAACCGCGATCGTCCTAGGAGAAAGTTTTAAAGTTGGGGTTCAACACCCAGCGATCGCAATTGAACAATCAGTTGATCAACCCTTTGTTTTTCCAGATCAGCCCGTTCTTTCTCTTGAAGAGCCGCTTCTTTGGGCGTAGGAACAAGCATTTCATCGGCGGTAAAATAGCGCAATTGCTGATTATGAATACCTAAAAAGAGTTCCAGTTCCTCGCTCCAACATTTACCAGAGGTCGTAAAGGGAATTTCTTCGTATTGATGCCCTGCGAGCCGATAACCCTTAAATTCCAAATCATCGGGAGAAAACCAGAAATATTCAGGGGTTCTAAAACGGTCTTGATAAAGTTGTTTTTTAATACCTCGATCCGATTTAGCTGTGCTATCAGAAAGTAATTCAATGATCAAATTTGGATATTGACCATCTTCTTCCCAGACCACCCAGGAGGGACGAGGATGATTGCTCACATTTTTCACAAGAAAAAAGTCAGGGCCGCGAAAGTCATGGTTTTTGAGTTGTTGGCGGCTAAAATAAATGGTCAGATTAGCCCCAACAAAGTAATCGTTTTTATCTCGCCAGTACCAGTCTAAACAGGTGACGAGCAGTAATAATTGAAGATAGTGGAGAGAGCTTTCCATCTCAGGTTCATCACTCATTAAGACCCTAGCATCGGGCATGGTGAGAGCAAATTGTTCGGCGGTTTGATACATGGTCAAGATTCCTCGTTCAATCTCTACAAAATCACCCAAAGTTCTGTCAGTACATGATAACATATAAAAATCTCTAATCGTTAACACATCCTAACGAGGGCGGCGATCGCGTTATGAAGAAAATTCTACCTAAAATCATGAGTGATGAAGAAGCTGAATCTCTGCTTGCGGCTGATCTTTCTGAGTACCTGACCCCAGAAAATTTTAAGGCCAACTTCACACCCGTATCTTTTGAGTTTACCCCTAAAGAGAAAACAATTCCCGAAGCAAATGTTATGGTTAAGAGGTGAGCATTTAGGATAAAAAAGGCGCGTTACATTTTTTAACGTATCCTACGAAAACGGCGATCGCGCTTGAATCCTCCGTTTTATCCCTTAAAATGGTGATGACTGAAGTAAGGTCAGCAAACAAACATTAGTTGGGTTTCCTTTTGTCAACCCAACCTACCGAATTTTTGAAAAATTTGACTGCGATCGCTGTTATCTTGTTGATTAAAGTTTAAAGCTGCGATGTCTTTGGGGAAGTGTTAAAGTGCGATCGCACTGGTCTGAGTTGGAGTCTAGTCTAAATCCGTTTGCTATGATTGTGATGGCACACTTGAAGACTAAGGCAACGACAGGCAATCCTGAACAACGGGAGGTTTGGAAGTGGTCTTTGATTCGAGGGTTGTATGATCGAGGTTTAACCAGGGAAAAGATTATCAAGCTGTTTCAAATTATTGACAGGATGATGACTTTGCCTAGTTTTTTACAAGAAAGTTTAGATGTTAAAATTCAACAATTTGAGGAGCAAAGAACTATGCCTTTACTCAGTAATATGGAACTTCGTGGTATGGAACGAGGTAAGGAAATTGGCAAAGAAATTGGTAAAGAGATTGGTGCATTGCAAAATGCTCGTGACTATATCAAGGCAGTTTTACGAGTTCGTCTTGGTGAAATTCCTTTAGAAATAGAGACTTATCTAATGCAAACTGCTGATTTATCAATATTAGATAAATTATTAATATTAGCAGCGACAACAAATTCTTTTGAGGATTTTAAGCAGTCCATAGAATAAATGATTTAATGATTTTCAAATTATTGACAGGATGATGATTTTGCCTAGTTTGTTATAAGAAAGTTTTAGATTTTGAAATCCGACAATTTGAGGCGGTGAAAACAATGTTTTTATTCAGAAATAGTTCGCTTCGTGGTATGGAACGAGATAAGGGAGAGGACAATTTCTAGGATTAAGGCGTGATCGAGATCGCCGTTGGGCTGTGTTGATGATCACAAGACTATAAAGTTTTGTAAAAAGACTAGTATTTTTGCTGTGGATACAGATACAATAACGGCGGTGATCTTGAGTAGGATTGGTTGGTTATGGTTAGCTCTGTATTAGCGGCAGGTTTGACGACGGTTTATCAACAGTTAACCGCTTTTGCAGGGCTGGAGAGTTTTTGGACGAATTTTGACTCGATTTTTGGGACGGAATACAAGTTGGCTGTGGCGCAGTCGTTGCGTTCCCAGTGGCAGAGTGGGAATTTTAGTCAATTACCAACGATTGAGGTGATTGATGATGAGATTTTGGGTAATGCGCGGGGAGCCTATGCCAGCAGTACGAATGTCGTTTATTTGTCGGATCAGTTTGTGGAAACGGCGAGTTCCCAGCAGTTAGAGGCGGTGTTAATTGAGGAGATTGGGCATTTTGTGGATGCTCAGGTGAATGCAACGGATACGGCTGGGGATGAGGGGGAGTTGTTTTCGGCGATCGTGCGAGGAGTTAGTTTAAGTGCGGCTGAGTTGAGTCGGATTAAAACGGAAAATGATTGGGCGACTCTATCCTTCAACGGTAATCTAGTGCCAGTAGAACTTTCCAGTGCCGACCCAAACTATCCCTGGATCAAAGGCAGTTACGACACTCCAGGTAATGCATGGGATGTACAAATAGTGGGCAACCTGGCCTATATTGCTGATGAAAATTCATTACAAATAATCGACATCAGTAATCCCGCTTCCCCTTCCTTCAAAGGCAGTTACAACATTCCAGTTTCTGGCTTTCCAAGTGGTGCCATTGATGTAGAAATAGCGGGTAACTTGGCCTATATTCCAGGTGGAGGTTCACTACAAATAATAGACATTAGCAATCCCGCCTCTCCTACTTTCAAAGGCAGTTACAACGCTGCCTATGCCTCTAGTGTACAAGTAGTGGGGAACCTAGCCTATCTTGCATCCCATATTCCTTATGGCTTTTCAGGATTACAAATAATAGACATTAGCAATCCTACCTCTCCTATTTTCAAAGGCAGTTATCCTAACTATTCTCCCCAAGATGTAGAAATAGTGGGCAACCTGGCCTATATTGCTGATGACTCTTCAGGATTACAAATAATCGACATTAGCAATCCTGCACTTCCTACCCCTAAAGGCAGTTATGACACTCCAGATTTTGCTTATGATGTAGAAATAGTGGGCAACCTGGCCTATATTGCCGATGGTAATTCACTACAAATAATCGACATTAGTAATCCCGCTTCTCCTACCTTCAAAGGCAGTTACGACACCCCATATTATGCTTTTGATGTAGAAATAGTGGGCAACCTGGCCTATGTTGCTGATGGCTCTTCAGGATTACAAATAATCGACATTAGCAATCCAATAAAACCTACTTTCAAAGGTAGTTACGACACCCCAAGTGAGGCTTTAGGTGTACAAATAGTAGGCAACCTGGCCTATGTTGCAGGTTACTCTTCAGGATTACAAATAATCGATATCAGCAATCCCCCTCCCTTCAAAGGCAGTTACGACACCCCAGCTTCTGCCTTTGATGTACAAGTAGTGGGCAACCTCGCCTATATTGCTGATGATAATTCATTACAAATAGTAGATATCAGTAATCCTGCAAACCCTACTCTCAAAGGCAGTTACGGCACATCAGGTGGGGCTTTAGGTGTAAAAATAGTGGGCAACTTGGCCTATATTGCAGATCTTTATTCAGGACTACAAATAATAGACATCAGCAATCCTGCTTCCCCTTCCTTTAAAGGCAGTTACGGCCTATCTGGTTCCTATGATGTAGAAATAGTGGGAAACCTCGCCTATGTTCCTACTAGTAATTCAGGACTACAAATAATAGACATTAGCAATCCCGCTTCCCCTTCCTTTAAAGGTAGTTATGACACCCCAGGTTATGTCTTAGATGTAAAAATAGTGGGCAATTTCGCCTATATTGCTGACGGTTATTCAGGACTACAAATAATAGACATCAGCAATCCCGCTTCCCCTAGCTTCAAAGGCAGTTACGACACCCCAGGTTATGCCTTAGATGTAGAAATAGTGGGTAACTTTGCCCATGTTGCTGATCTTTATTCATTACAAATAATCGACATCAGTAATCCAGCACAACCTATTCTCAAAGGCAGTTACGACACCCCAGGTTATGCAAAAGATATAGAAATAGTGGGCAACCTCGCCTATATTACAGGCGATGAAAGTAGTAATGGTGGGAGTGGAGTTTCAGGAGTACAAATAATTGACATCACCAATCCCTCCGTTCCTACTTTTAAAGCTTTCTATGGTACTCCAAGTAAGGCTTTGGGAGTAGAAGTAGCAGGAAATAATGTTTATATAACCAGTGGCACGGATGGAATCAGTATCTTTGGAGCCTATAGCACTGGTGCAACTCTCAGTCTTGCCCCCACTAATGCCAACCAAACCGAAGGCAACTCTGGCAGTAAAGCCTTTACCTTTACCGTCACTCGCACAGGTAACACCACCGCAACTAATACGGTGAACTGGGTCGTCACAGGTACAGGAACTAATCCAGCTAATGCGACAGACTTTGTGGGCGGCGTTTTACCTTCTGGAACCGTCACCTTTGCAGCTAACAGCACTTCCCAGGTTATTAGTGTTTCTGTCAATGGCGATACCACCGTTGAACCCAACGAAACCTTTACTGTTAATCTTTACAATCCTAACAATGGCGCAGCCCTTTCCACTGCCACCGCCACAGGAACCATTACCAACGATGACTTCCCCAGCATTAATCTGAGTCCTAATGGTCAAACTGTTGTCGAAGGCTTAACCAGTCCCCAAAACCTGAGTTATACCGTCAGCTTATCTAGCAGTAGCACTCAAACTATTACTGTTCAGTACAATACCGCCAATGGAACCGCTTTAGCTGGCTCAGACTATACCACTACGACAGGAACCCTCACCTTTAACCCTGGTGTCACCAGTCAAACGATTTCAATTCCCATTCTCAATGATTCTGTTAATGAAGCCAATGAAACCTTTACGGTCAAGTTAACAAGTCCTACCAATGCAATCTTAGGGGGAACAGCGACAGTAACAACCACCATTACTGATACCCTTTCAGCTTCGACTACTACGACCCTAGCCGCTAATGTCGAAAATCTAACTCTCACTGGTTCTAGTGTTATTAATGGTACAGGCAATACAGGGAATAATGTTCTAACTGGCAATAGTGTCAATAACACCCTCAATGGCGGCGATGGCAATGATACTCTCAATGGCGGTGCAGGTAATGATACCCTCAATGGCGGTAATGGTAACGATTTTGCTTACTATTACAGTTCAACCGGCAGTGTCACTGTTAACTTAGCAACAGGCATTGCCAGCGATGGTTTAGGAGGAACCGATACCCTCTCTCAAATCGAGAATGTCCAAGGCTCCAATACCGCAGGCGATAATCTCACAGGCAATACAGGCAATAATGTACTGTATGGCTATGGTGGTAATGACATCCTCAACGGCGGTGATGGCAATGATACCCTCAATGGTGGTACTGGGAATGATACCCTGATCGGTGGTCTAGGCAATGATGTTTACCAAGTGGATAGTACTACAGATGTCATTACCGAAAATTCAGGACAAGGAACCGACACCATTCAATCCTCTGTCACCTATACGATCGCCTCTCTAGCTAATATCGAAAACCTGACCTTAACTGGTTCTAGTGTCATTGACGGGACAGGGAATACTGTCAATAATTCCTTAACAGGTAATACGGCCAATAACACCCTCAATGGCGGCGATGGTAATGATACCCTCAATGGCGGTGCAGGTAATGATAGCTTGATTGGCGGTAATGGCAACGATTTTGCTTACTATTACAGTTCCACTGCCAGCGTTACAGTGAATTTAACAACCGGAACTGCCAGCGATGGTCTAGGGGGAACCGATACCCTTTCCTTCATTGAAAACGTTCAAGGCTCCAATACCGCAGGGGATAATCTTACCGGCAATACCGGCGTTAACGTTCTCTATGGCTACGGCGGTGCAGATATCCTCACAGGAGGAGGCGGAAATGATCTGCTCTATCTCGGCAGTGATACCGTTAAAGACACCGTTAACTATACCAGTGGTGATGGGACTGATACGGTTTACAACTTTGTGCGTGGAGCAAGTGGAGATCTGCTCAAATTTACTGGCATAACCGCGATTGACGTACAGGTTTCTGGCACTAATACCCTATTTAAAGTGGGTGATGGCGTAACAGGCAACTCCGGCTTTGGTACAGGAACCTTACTGCTAACCACCAGTGCCACGACAGGTTTTACGGCGACAGATATTGGGGTTAATTTGTTTAACGTGACCAATTCAGCCGGCTTCTTTTTCAGTTAGTTTCAATTAGACACGAAAGTTTAACCACACCCTTAGAACACTGGTCAAGATATAATCGGAAGCGGGTGTGACCTCTAATTGATAAATCCTTGTTTAATGAGTCCTTTTGCCGGTAGATACTTCAGAACATCGTATGTTACGATTGATTGAAAAATCGATGTCCAGTAAACTTTTTAAAAACCTTATTTAATATCAACTAGAGGTCGCACCCTCGGAAGCACTGATACTTTTTCGATTATTAGCGGCGATCGCTCCTTTAAAAGGCTCCTTTGGCAGCAGAGAAGCATTAGAGGAATCAGATCACCTTAAGTCATTAGGATAGCCCTATGCTAGATGCCATCATTGTTCTAATCTTTATCTTTGCCTTTGCCGGTGTAGGCTTTGACAGTGTGGACTTATTGCCAGAAGCCGTCAAAGTCCAAATTTCCAATATTGAGGCCTTGCGGTGGTTAGGGGCTGGTTTTACGGCGGTTATTGGCTTGGCAATGGGTTTAGTCGCTCAAACAACCTATCGACGCTTAGAACAGCGCATCCGCAAAACCCCCATCGAAACGATTTTAACCCGTGCCGTTGGTTTGGTGATCGGTTTATTGATTGCTAATTTGATGTTGGCTCCCATCTTTTTGTTACCG
The DNA here is from genome assembly GCA_025370055.1 of Woronichinia naegeliana WA131. Classification (NCBI taxonomy): domain Bacteria; kingdom Bacillati; phylum Cyanobacteriota; class Cyanophyceae; order Synechococcales; family Coelosphaeriaceae; genus Woronichinia; species Woronichinia naegeliana. Next base: position 4,019,285 of record CP073041.1, read on the forward strand.
ATTCCAGGGGAATTCTCTTTCCTGAAACCAACCATGGCCGTATTAGGGAGTGTGGTTTTTGCGTTTTTAGGAATTAGTTTGGCAGATACGCACGGACGCACTTTTTTAAGATTGATTAATCCCAATAGCATTGAGACGATGTTGGTAGCCGAAGGAACCTTGCAACCGATCGCCCCTAAAATATTAGATACAAGTTGTATTATTGATGGCCGGATTGAACAACTTTTAGCGACAGGATTTATCGAAGGACAGATTTTAGTGCCGCAATTTGTCCTAGCCGAATTACAACAATTAGCTGATACGAGCAATGATCAAAAGCGGGTACGAGGACGGCGGGGTTTAGATATTCTCAGAAGTATTCAGCAGGATTTTCCCGAAAGAATTATTATCCATTCTGCCGATTACGATGATATTGCCACAGTAGATGCTAAATTAGTCCATCTCTCCCAGGAAATTAATGGTATTCTGCTTACCAATGATTACAATCTCAGCAAGGTTGCCAATTTACAAAAAGTTTCTATTTTAAATGTCAATGATTTAGCTCAGGCGGTGCGTCCTGTTTATTTACCCGGCGATACGCTCGATTTAAAAATTCTTAAACAGGGCAAAGAACCCGCCCAGGGCATTGGTTATCTAGAAGATGGCACAATGGTTGTTGTCGAAGAGGGACGAGAATATGTGGGGGCAGAATTGCGGGTGATTGTTACTTCTGCTTTACAAACTTCGGCAGGACGGATGATTTTTGCTAAACCACCTTCTGTGTTAGCTTCTTCCTAAAGTTTGGGTTGCTCGTCCAGTTAACTTTGGGGCGATCGCTCAGCAATTCTAGATTTGCGCTGTAGCAAGGGTTTCAGGTTTTAGTTCGCGGAATACGGGGTAAAATTCAACGGGATTAACAAGTTCATTTTACGAGTCTTCAGACTTTTAGGCATAACAGTGCACCTAGAATTGCCCCCAAAACCCCCTTTAAAATGTTCTTTAAATCCCTAACAGGTTTGCTGTGTCTAAAACTGAGAATTGCTACCTTTCCGGTTGTTAAATTTGTTAAACATCTGAAAACTCCTATGTAAGTCTTGGTAATTTATTAAAGATTGTCCTAGTCGTCTCACTAGAACGGGCTTAATTGACTGATACTCTCAGGCTACAACACTCAAAAGTTTCTTTCCCAGAGAGGTTTACACCTTGATTTTTGACCCTAATTTTTTAATAAATTCTCATCCACTCCTTAGCCAAGTAAGCTCTTAAGCAGATGAGTAATATCGTGAGAAATTAACCCAGATAATCTTTTAACAGAGCAATCAGTTTGGGTTTAATCATAGCTCCTTCATGGGATAGCAATAGTTTTTTATTCTTAAATAATCGCAGGGCTGGAACGCCAGTAACACTGCATTGAGCAACCGCTTTGGGATTGGGATCAATGGATAATTTAAGGACTTTGAGGCGATCACTATATTCATTGGCCAGGGCGGCGATCGCGGGAGCCATTAAACGGCAGGGGCCACACCAATCTGCCCAAAAATAAACCAAAACTAGTTTATTACTATTTGACAATTCCTGTTCAAATTCAGTATCGGTAATTTCAAGTAAGCTCATAGTTAAAAAGACAAAGTACGCATTAATAAAGAATAGTTAGACAAACAGTAAGAATCTCCCTCAACCGATCTCGAACAGAAAGATATCTCGGTGGGTTCTAGCCGTCCAATCCTGTCTTCCCTAACCCATAGAGCCGTCACTAAGCCTAAGGGCAGAGCAAGAAAGATCGCTATTTAATCAAGCCAAACGGCTCTAAAGGAGAATTTTCCCCACCGCATTGATTCAGAGATAACGAGTTTTTAAAGCTCATTTAATTTGCGTCGTAGATCCTCTAGTTCTGCATCTACGACGGAATCCTTGGGAACATCTGTCTTGGTTGGCGTGGACTTGGCCGCTTCAATCTGGGGAACCTCTGCCGTTCCAGGTAAGGCTCCACCACTCATTTGTGCCTTGAGAGCCGCCAGTTCATCCTCCACATCTGCACTGGACTGAAGCAGAGCAAATTGCTGTTCAATGCCCACCCCACCTAATTCTCCCATCGCCTGGGAACGGGCCTCTGCATCCAATACCTTATTCTCCATGCGTTCAAAAGCACTCATGGCACTACTCGTATCAATACCACTCAGGGTTTTTTGGAGATCTTCATTGGCCTTGGCTGCCTTGGCTCTGGCCTGAAGCATATTTTTCTTGGTCTTGGCCTCAGAGATTTTACTTTCTAGGGCGACTAAATTGCGTTTTAAACCATCTACCTGACCCGTTAGTTGCTCCAGTTGCGCCTTATAGGTGGCTGCACTTTCTGAAAAACTTTTTTTACGGGTTAAGGCTTCCCTGGCAAGGTTTTCATCTCCTTTACTTAAGGCGAGGGCCGCCCGTTCCTGCCATTTATTAGATTCACCGAGATCCTGGTTATAGCGTTGTTCCGTCCGTTTTTGTTCTGCAATGGTACGAGCTACCGCTTGACGCAATTGAATGAGATCTTCTTGCATATCAATAACGGCCTGCTCCAGTACTTTTTCTGGATCTTCAGCCTGACTAACGAGATCATTTAAGTTGGCACGAACCACTCGACTAATACGATCAAAAAGTCCCATGATCTTAATCTATCCTTGTTAACAACGCTTAAGGGTGAACGGGTTGTAGGTCACGGGGAACGGTAAACCTACAAATCAGGGTTTGGCACAAAACAAACCTATTTTCTTCTAGTTTAAACCACACTTGAGAAGAGGTGACGGGACTGGCCCAACATTCGTTCAGGATCTGCCTGTTTAATGATTGAGAAGTAACTCAACTTTTTTCAGCCCTTCAACATTATTGTGCTGCCGATAGAGTTGTTGCGCTTTTTGTAAATAGGGTTGGGCTTCCTCTGTCCTCTCTTCTTTTTGGAGAGCTAACCCTAAACCATAGTAAAAATCCGCATTATTGGGTTCTCTGTTTACCAAGGCTTGAAAGGCGATCGCGGCCGCTCCATAGTCTTCTTGGCTGAGTAATACCCGTGCGATCGCGGCTTTAATCTCTAAGGACTGAGGCTGCTTTTGGCCAGCCTGCTGATAAAGCTGTAGTGCTTCTGACCATTGACTTTCTTTTTCGAGGACTTGCCCAGTTTTTAATTGGATACTGAGGTTATCTGGATCTTGTTGTCGGAGACTCTCAATTAAGGACTTAGCCGCCTCCAGATTATTTTGATCAAGATAGGCTGTCACTAACTGAAGTTGTAATTCTAAACGTTGCGGGAAACGCTGTACCGCCTTTTGTAAATAGGAAAGGGTTGGTTCAGGCTGTCCCTGTTGAAGTAAGGCTGCCCCCATCATCACCGCCGCCTCTTCGTTATTAGGATCAAGGGCTGTAATCTGTTGATAAGCATCGAAAACCCGTTGATAATCTCCCTCTCGCAATAGCAGAATACCCATGCCAAGGTAATATTTGGGAGAATTGGGTTCTAATTCGATCGCCGCAGCATAGGCTGTAATGGCATTATTGTTATTCCCAAAACTCGCATAACTGACGGCCAGACCATCATAGAATTCTGGACTATTGGGATCGAGGGACAGAGCTTTTTGGTAAGCTTGTATGGCTTCGTCGTAGCGGCCTTGATGAACATACAGATACCCCATCCCACCAAAAATCTTGGCATTGTTTTGATCCAGGGTTGCCGCTTGCTGATAAACGGCGATCGCCCTGCTAAAATCCCCCCTATCGACATATTTTTGCCCCTGAAGTAACAATTCCCGCAGTTGTTGACGGTTCGGTGCTGACGGTGGGGTTAGCGTTGTGGGGTTAGATGCATTAATTAAATCCCTGGCCTGGGTCGTTGTGAAAGACAAAATTCCCCCACCTAGCAGGGCGCAAGTACAAATGCTTAACAACAAAAAGTAGGATCTTAGAAAACCAAAGACCATAAATCAATCTCAAGAGACTAAAGCTATTATTCTAGGATTTTTTAATCAATCTTAACAAAAGCTGACAATCCGAGAATTAGGAGCTTGTCTTCTGGCCCAACTGTGACATGGCTGTTACAAAAATTCAATTAAGATCATAAATCAGCCCAATAATATTGCAGAATATTAACAATATGCCAAACCAAACTCATGGATAAGACTCTCATCGCCGCTCCCAAGATTCTCTCCTATCGTCTGGTGGGGTTGTTGGTAGTTATCCTATTGGTCATTGCTGTCCTGATAGGTTGGTATTGGCCACAAAACCTTGACCCCTATATACAGGATGTTCTCTCTCGCCCAGGAACAGTCCGCCAAGGACAGGCTATTTTTGAAGCAAATTGCGGGGTTTGTCACGGATTAGATGGTCGAGGGAATATTGGCCCTAGTCTTCAAAGCGTTTCGCAGCATAAATCCCCATCAGGCTTAATTAATCAAGTGATTAGTGGGAAAACCCCTCCCATGCCGAAATTTCAGCCGAATTCCCAGGCAATGGCTGATCTCCTCAGTTATTTAGAAAGTCTCTAAAACATAACATCTATCGGGAATGATTTTTGGGCTTTCTAAGTAATTTATCAGAGGAAAAATGATCTTAATATAGAAAAATTGAGAGGAAAATGGGAGGCGGTGGTATTATCAATGTTCATAACGCTGTAACTGTCGAAATGGGGCAATACATATGGCACAAGCATCTGTTTCTCCGTTGGTGCTAGTTATCTTAGATGGCTGGGGCTATCGTCAAGATTCACGGGCTAATGCGATCGCTTTGGCCAAAACTCCCATTATGGACAGCCTGTTGATGGCCTATCCCCACACCTTAATCAACACATCGGGAAAAGATGTTGGCTTACCCAAGGGACAAATGGGCAATTCCGAAGTGGGCCATCTCAATATTGGAGCAGGTCGGGTTGTTCCCCAAGAATTAGTCAGAATTTCTGATGCTGTCGAAGATGGAACGATTTTTGAAAATGAAGCCTTGGTCAATATTTGCAACAAAGTTCGTCAAGGTCAAGGCAAGTTACATTTAATTGGTCTTTGTTCTGATGGGGGAGTACATTCCCATATTGATCATTTATTAGGATTGTTGGATTTAGCTAAATTACAGGGCGTAAATAATGTCTGTGTTCATGCCATCACCGATGGGCGAGATACGAATACAACGGAGGGAGTGGATGCCCTAGCCAAAATTCAGAGCCACATTGATCGCATTGGTTTGGGACGGATTGCCACCCTTTGTGGTCGCTACTTTGCGATGGATCGCGATCGCCGTTGGGATCGAGTGGAAAAGGCCTATCGTTTACTGACAGAGGATGGTGTTGGGGATGGCCGAACGGCTCAACAGGTTTTAAAAGACTTTTATGCCCAGGACATCACTGACGAATTTATTCCCCCTACTCGTCTAACCAACGGAGCTGTAACTTCAGGGGATGGCATTATCTTCTACAATTTTCGACCTGATCGAGCAAGGCAACTCTGCTATGCCTTTTTGATGCCCAGTTTTGACGGTTTTGAACGGGAACGAATTCAACCCCTCAGTTTTGTCACCCTTACCCAATATGATCCTCGTTTACCGGTTCAGGTCGCCTTTGCTCCTCAAAATCTGGATAATATTCTGGGTGAAATTATCGCCAATCATGGTCTAAAACAATTTCGGACGGCTGAGACAGAAAAATATCCCCACGTTACCTACTTTTTCAATGGTGGTCGCGAAAATCCCTTTGTCGGAGAAATTCGGGAATTAATCCAAAGTCCGATGGTAGCAACCTATGATCAAGCACCGGCTATGTCGGCTGAAGCCGTTACAGATACTGTTTGTGCTGCTATTAACGAAGGCATTTACAGCTTGATTGTGGTTAATTATGCCAATCCCGATATGGTCGGTCATACTGGCAACCTAGAGGCCGCGATTCAGGCGATCGAAACGGTAGATAATACATTAGGGCATTTATTACAATGTGCCAGTAATAAAGGAGGAACGGTTTTAATCACTGCCGATCATGGTAATGCCGAATATATGAGTGATGAAAAGGGAAATCCCTGGACAGCCCATACCACCAATCCGGTTCCTCTGATTGTCATTGAAGGAGAAGGTCGAAAAATTCCTGGTCATGGCGGCCAGGTTCAATTACGGGATGGCGGCAAATTGGCAGATCTTGCCCCAACCATTCTCGATATTTTACAATTGCCTAAGCCAGTGGAAATGACGGGCCAAACCCTGATCGAACCCTGTACAGTGGAAATAAAACCCAATCGAACGCCTGTGCGGATTACTCGTTAATGTTCGTTTTTCCAATCACCTTAAAGTTTTTGAGACTGAAAATTTACCATGACCCTTGTCACCTTGATTCGTATTATTTGGATTATTTCTGCTGCTTTGCTCGTTGTTTTGGTCTTACTCCATAGCCCCAAAGGGGATGGCTTGGGAGGAATTGGTGGTCAAGCTCAACTCTTTACCAGTGCCAAAAGTGCAGAGAAAACCCTCAATCAAATTACCTGGACATTGAGTAGTATTTTTATTGGACTGACTATTGTTCTGAGTGCAGGTTGGTTAGCCCGTTAATTTTAGGTTAGATAGCCTTGGCTCTATGCAACGATGGTTAGGATTATTACTGTTAACGATTTTGGGAATTAAAATGATTGGCATCCTTGGACTTCCAACCCATGCGATCCCTTTGCCTTCCCCATCTACCCTAACTTCCCCCTCTCCATCAAGCGAGACCAATCAAAGCCAGGTAAACCTTCCGCCCTTAAAAATTCATCCCTTGCCACCCAGTTTGGCCAAGTTTCGTTCGTCCCAAAGCGATGATTATTTTGAACAGATAACGGCTTCTCCCCTGGGTTATCTCATTTGGTCAACATTTCCGATCAAAGTCTATGTGGATCAATCTACCAATCCCCAGGATTCTGCTGCCAGCAATCAACGTTTTTTACAATGGACTCAAGCGGTTCGTCAGGCGATCGCTGATTGGGGTTTATATTTACCGATCCAGGAAGTATTAGACCCTAGCCAGGCAGATATTCGCATCGAACGACAAGAACCGCCGCTTAGTCGTCAGCTAGACCCAAAAACCGGACAACTGCAAATTCCCCGTGCACGTAACGCCCAAACCCGCTATGAATTCTATGACAGTGGTGACATTCCCTCCCGATTACGGCAAAGAATGACGATTCAAATCAAACCGGGCCTCAGTCAGTCTGGGACTCTAGCCACAGCTCGCCACGAAATGGGCCATGCTTTAGGCCTGTGGGGGCATAGCACACAACCAGACGATACCCTCTATTTCTCTCAGACAAAAGAATCGCCCCCAATTTCAATTAGGGACGTTAACACGCTCAAAAAGGTGTATCAACAGCCAACTCGCTTAGGTTGGCCTTTACCTCAATTTTAGGTGAGATCAGAATCACTATTTTGAGACTGTTTTTTAGCATATTCCTTTTGGCCAAAGGCACCAAAGCCCAGAGCGGCTAAAGAACCGAGGATAGTGAAAGGTTCAGGCACAGGAATCTGTACGGCGCCATTAGGCAGTAAGGAACTCCCATTGGGCAGTTGATAATCCCCCAAGACATATCCGGTAGGAACCGCATCAGCAGTGACAACAAAGGTTTGATACTTTACGTTACCGTTGATCTGACTCAAATTAGAGAGAGCGGTATAAGTAACTTCCCCAATGGAGAGATCCACATTTATTATCTCTTGAAAAACGATGGAAGTGGGGACAACGATTGTATCATTGGTAGAAGAACTCATAGTAGGACCAAAACCGGCTGATTTAAGTCCACTAAAACCACCAAAGACAATTCTGTTATCATTGCCGAGGGATTGGTCAAATCCTTGCGAATTGAAGCCGAACTTCCAATCAATGGAACCAGCATTGGCACCGCTGCTAGGACTGGCACCCAAGAAGTCAAAACTGTAGGCTTGTGCATCCGTCGCCAAGGCAAAAAAACCTAGACTAGAGACTGCCAGTCCCAGAGAAACTGTTTTAAAATTGATCATTTAGAGAACTCCTCACGTTAAACTAGGAGGGAAAGGCGAACAAATGCAGAGTATTGAGATAAGAATACTGGGCGTTCCCAATACAATATCCCTCATTATAGTAGATGTTATTGTTTTTGCAAGATCTTTAAAGCTTGATCTTTGACGATGGTCTCAAGAATGGTTTTCTTCTTCTCGAAGGATAATACCGCCACCGAGCAATAGGTCGCCATTGTATAGAACAGCCGCTTGACCAGGGGTAATGCCAAATTGAGGTTCATCAAAACTCAGTTTGAGGCGATCGCCTGACAGGGGAATCACATTAACAGCGACGGGAGCCGAACGATAGCGCACCTGAACTTGACAGCGTAGGGGAGTCGTCGGTTCAGGAATCGAAACCCAATTAAGACGACTAACATAACAATCTAAACTGCCTGCACTGGCGCGATCGCCAACCACGACACGATTCATAACCGGATCGAGTTCAATTACATAGAGCGGTTCTGGAGCCGCAATGCCGAGTCCCTTCCGTTGACCAATCGTATAATGCTGGATGCCTTGATGGTTGCCCAAAACTTTTCCAGCGCGATCCACAATTTCCCCTGTTTTAGGCGTAATATACTTATCCAAAAAATCTCGCATTGACCCATGCGCTTCAATCAAACAGAGATCTTGACTGTCCCGCTTTTCCGCCGTCGTTAAACCCAATTCGGTGGCAATTTGTCGTGTTTCCGTTTTGGTCTGGTTGCCTAGGGGAAATAGGGTGGCAGCCAAAATAGATTGCTCTAAATCGTAGAGAAAATAGGACTGATCCTTTTGCCGATCTACGGCTCGCAGCAATTGATAACGTTGAGAAGCCTGATCATAGGTTAAACGGGCATAATGGCCCGTGGCAATCTTGTCGATCCCCAATGTTTCCCTAGCATAGGACAACATCGGCCCAAATTTAACCGCTTTATTGCACTGAGAACAAGGTAAAGGCGTGATTCCTTCCCCGTAACCAGACACCAAATAGTCCACAATCTGAGTTTGAAAAAGATCACGGGTATCGACAATTTGATGGGGAATGCCCAATTGTTCGCAAATTGAGGCCGCATCTACCATGCCTTCAGAACAACATTGTCCTTTGCCCTTCATTAACCAGAGGGTAACACCAACAACCTCATAACCTTGACGATGAAGAACTGCCGCTGCAACGGAACTATCGACCCCACCGGAGAGGCCCACCACCACTTTTTTAACCATGCTTACAATCTTGGACAGCTTTTACAACCAATTCCTGTTTCTAGGCTAACATCCAGTTTACAATTCAGGTAAAACCTAAATCCTAAAAATGGGACTGCTTCCCAGGGGTTAAGGGTGTGAGGATCACTGTTCGAGTAGTCTAAAGATGAGCACTAAAATTTTTATATGCCTAGGGCGTGTCATCAATCAGCAATTCCAAATTCAGAATGTAGTCAAAGATACAAAATCCCTGAAGTGCTTACGGTCAAGGGGTTTAATGCCAATATTTAGAATCAATGTAATGCTCTATTTAGTGATTGATCAAGTTTGTTTGCAGGTTACTGACTCTCTAAGAGACCGAGATTCGAGGAGGGAATGCAAAAAAACTCAGAGATTAGGTTAATATCTCTTACATCCATAAAAACAAGATCGTGTCTGTATCCTATGTTACCGTTTGAATTTGGAATTGCTGGTCATCAATCAGCAATTCCAAATTCAAATGGTATAAATAGAGACAGAAAAACTTTGACCTATAGGAAGTTATGAATAAAGAGAAAAGTGTCTACTGATTTTGCAGAGAGAAAGATGGAAGTAAACGACCTAAGTTTTGACGGAATCGTTCAGGGTAATCGCATCTTATTTGTTACAAAAAATACAGACAAAAAGAGAGAAATATAGTGTAAAAAAGAAGCAGTCATCTAAGAGAAGAAAAGGCTATTATTTAAAAAAAGTAAGTGAGTGAGGTCAAAGATGGCAAAAGGCTTCGGCGCAAGAGTTCTAACCCCACAACAAGAAAAAGAAGTCAAAATTATCAAAAGAAGCATACTGAAACATTTTCAGTGCCTAAAAGAACCGAGAACAGGGAGAAGGCAAGACCATAACTTAACAGCAATTGTCACCATAGGAATATTGGCAGTATTGTCAGGGGCAGATGGCTTCGTAGCAATTGAAGCCTATGGCAAAGCCAAACGAGAATGGCTAGAAATGTTTCTAGAGTTACCAAAGGGAATTCCCTCTCACGATACCTTTGGAAGAGTATTTGGAATGTTGGAAACAGAAGAACTAGAAAAAAGTTTTCTGAGCTGGATAAGCAGTCTAACGGAGAAAATGGACATAGAGCTGATACAGATAGATGGAAAAACGAAAAGAGGTTCTTATGATAGGGAAAAAGGACTAAATGCGTTACACAGCATAAGTGCGTGGAGTAGTGAGCGGGGACTGATGTTAGCGCAAAAGAAAGTAGATAGTAAATCTAATGAAATAAAAGCAGTCCCCTTGTTACTGAAGTTACTTAACATCAAGGGGGCAGTAGTAACCCTAGATGCAATGGGAACGCAGACAGAAATCGCAAAACAAATAAAGCAAGGTGAAGGTGACTATGTATTGGCTCTCAAAGGAAATCAGGGCAAACTTAATAAACAAGTTAGGGATTGGTTTAAACAAGCGGTCGCTCAGAACTGGCAAGGAATTGAATACAGTTATCATGAGAAGACAGAAAAAGGACATTACCGTTTAGAAACTCGTCAAGTCTGGACAGTGTCAATCAATCAGCTTTCCGCATTGCATCGCCAAAATCAGTGGGTCGGTTTATACCTCGCACGGTGATAATTTGCGTTTTTTAGTTCAGCCCCCCTAGCCCCCCAAGTTTTGGGGGAACCATTCTCTATTTATCGGTTTCAAAGTCCCCCAGCATTGGGGGATTCAGGGGGCGAAAATCTCAATCCATGACCGTGCCAAGTATAGCCACTGTTGTGATGGTTAAAAGTAAAACTCAATTCGGTCATAAAACAACAGAGACGTTTCGCTATTATATTAGCAGTCTTCCTACGGATGCCGAACGTCATAGCCATGTGATTCGTTCTCACTGGAGTATTGAAAATAGTCTGCATTGGGTTTTAGATGTCACTTTTAATGAGGATGCGAGTCGAGTGCGTCAAGGTAATGCGGCTGATAATTTGGGCTTGCTCCGTCGTTTAAGTATTAATTTGCTTAAACATGAGCCATCTCAAAAAAGCTTGAAGATGAAGCGTTATTTGGCGGCGATGGACAACAATTTTCTTCTACAGGTTTTAGCAGCTAGTTCACGGGAGTGATATTCATGAGTATATTTAGCTTCAAATAGGAGGATTGGCAAAATATTGACACCAACAATTATGAATTAGCGAAATTACTTAATCTTTTAGAGTTTAAGTTGATTTTCTTCTCTTTTTAGTTTTTGATATAGTCTATTTTTAAGCTAGATTTCTTTTTTGATTCCACTCTACTAATATGCGATTACCCTGCTGCTACCACTTTTTGAAAATGCCTAAAATCTTTATCAGATGCGGATTTCAGCCCTTTTTGCGAGAAGTCCATTTCTTAGCCATTTAGAGTATATAAATAGGGCTTGCTGAAAAAAGCTGAAACCTTTACGGAGAAAAATAGTAGGCGAATTAAGAACCGCTAGAATGCACGAAAATAGGGTAGAATGCCTCAAAACCATTGCATTAAGAAGAGAGAAAGCAGATGTACCGAAAGCAACAGTACTCAATTGAAACACCAGAAAACTTGAAAAATCTGTTCGGCGGGCAGTTAGACGAAGAAAATCGTTGGATAGAAATGTCAAAAATGATTCCCTGGGAAGAATATGAGGAAGAATATGCAAAAAACTTCACAGAAAAAAAAGGAGCCCCAGCCAAATCATTTAGAATGGCATTAGGAGCATTAATTATCAAAGAAATTTCAGGAAAAAGTGACAGAGAAACAGTAGAACAAATAAAAGAAAACCCTTATTTACAGTACTTTATAGGAATGGAAAGCTATAGTAGCAAAGAAGCATTTAATGCGTCAATGATGGTTCATTTTCGTAAAAAAATAGGAATGGAATTAATAAATAAAATTAATAAAGAAATAGAAAAAAAAGCGACGGGTGTAGCGTCAGAAAAAAAAGAAAATGAAGGAAAGTTATTGTTAGATGCGACTTGTACACCAGCAGATATAAAATATCCAACGGATATAGGAATATTGAATGATGCCAGAGAAAAAACAGAAAAAATAATAGATAAGCTGTATGAAGAAATAAAAGAGAAAAGGAAAGAAAAGCCGAGGACTTATAGGGAAGTGGCAAGAAAAGAGTACTTAGCCATAGCAAAAAAACGTCGTGTGTCAAAAAAAGAAAGAAGAAAAGGAACAAAAAAACAACTAGGATATATAAAAAGAAACTTGTCTGATATAGAAAAAATGATAGAAGAGGGAGCAAAGTTAGAAAAACTAACGAAAAAAGAGCAAGAAGAGCTTGTAACGATAGGAAAAGTGTATGAGCAACAGTTAGAAATGTATGAAAAAAAGACAAATAAAGTAGAAAACAGAATTGTGAGTGTAAGCCAACCTCACGTGCGTCCAATAGTGCGTGGAAAAGCGGGAAAAGCAGTAGAGTTTGGAGCTAAAATATCGGCAAGTAATGTGAATGGCTTTGTCTTCTTAGACAAATTAAGTTGGGATAATTACAACGAATCGGGAGATTTACAAGCGCGAATAGAAGAATATAAAAGGGAAACAGGATGTTATCCGGAATCGGTTCATGTGGATAAAATCTATCGAACAAAAGCGAATCGAGCTTATTGTAAAGAAAGGGATATAAGAATGAGTGGTCCCCGATTGGGAAGACCGCCGAAAGAGGTGAGCAAAGAAAAAAAGAAAGAGGCACGCTCAGATGAAAGAGTGCGTAATGCCATTGAGGGTAAATTCGGACAGGGAAAGAGGAAATTTAGTCTTGGTCGAGTGATGGCCAAACTACCTGAGACCTCGGAAACGGTAATTGCGATGAACTTTTTGGTAATGAATCTTTCTACTCTACTTCAGAAGACAAAAAGTAAAAAGTTGTAGAGTCGTTTTTCTTGTGAAAAATGGTGTTAATTTTCCTCTCTTTTGTGAGGAGTGATTTGTGTTGACCTTTTTAGACAGAAAGGAACAATAGATTAAACAAAATCTGTATTTTGATTTGTTTCCATAAGGATAAGTTATCTATGCTTTTTCAGTCCATACTTCCCTAACCCACATTTCTTTCGTTTTTTGACTTTTTCAGCAAGCCCTAAATAGGGTCTGCTGAAAAAGTCCACAAAACGAACCTAGATGCCACAGGAGGCGAAAAATGGTGACTTCAGAGAGTTGTTTCCAATTTCAACCCCCAGTTTTCCAACGACGTGCATGGGCTTTGAGCCTCCAAAGGCCATAACCTTGCACCTGATCGTTTTTAAAATGCTTGAAAGCATTATCCGGCAAGGGTTCTATACTTATTCAGCAAGCCCTAAATAATTTTCCCTAAGCACTTACTCCTTTTTCCTCTCTTTTGACCCTTTCCGCCAATCGTTCTTTTGTTCTGCTGCAAGATGTAAGTCTATTTACCACCATACTCACCTAATTTGAATCTAATCGCAAGACTCTGGACGTTTGTGAAAAAGAAGTGTTTACATGCAAAATACTATGAAGATTTTACTGAATTCTCTTCGGCGATTAAGAGATGTATTAAGGATGCTAATGTAAAATATAAAAAGGAACTTGATGCCTTGCTAACTTTACGATTTCAACGCTTTAATAAATCCTAGATTATGAACGCTTGAAGTATAGCACCATTGGTTAATACTGTTTGGGAACATATAAAAAGTTATATTTTTTTCTTTTTAGGTAAAATTAGCGGGATATAGAGTTTAACAAGGTTGGTAGCTGTATCAGAATCGTCAAATGGAGAAAATCCCCAAGAAAGATCGTCATAATCAGGAGCATAATTCTTTTTTTCTTCCTCATCATGTAAACGTTCAATCTCATCACGCAGCCAATCTTTCAACTCATAATAGCAATTTTCACTAGTTTTCCATTGACCTTGATCGAATTCGAGAAAAGCGACATTAGGGTGACTTAGCTGATAAAAAAGCTCATCAAAAGCTGAACTATTCAAAGTTTTTTGCAATACTTGATAATCAATGTGATTGGGATGTTGTAGCGAAATAGCTTGGTTGAATTTTAGTAAAAAATCGGAGCCTTTACCTTGCAACCTAAGACTTAATTGCTTGTGATGAGTGTAAATAAGTTTATTTTTTACCGGTGCCTCAACTGCACCTAATATATAAGCAAAACCTATCCTAATATCGTTAATAATATTTGAAATCGCCTCTCCGAAAACGACAAAAAATGATTTTTTCTCTTGTTTAACAGTTATAACCGTCCCTAGCAGTACGGCTAGTCCATCAACACTAAGAGCCAAAAATAACGGCCCAATCGCGCTAGTTTCCCAACGTCTAACCTTGTTATAAGGAGTCAGCAAATCTATGTCTTTTTCAGTATCAATATAATTTTCCCTTTTAATTTCAAAATTATTTTTAAATTCAGGAGGAACAAGGGCAAGAGCCTCTCCGTCCCTTCTCAGTATTTCTTTGGGAGTCAAACTAGAATCTTCCAGATCATAATTGAGCTTTTCCTCAACTACATTTGTTTTAGTCTTAAACTCCTCATACTTCCCCTTTGCTTCTCGTGCCTTAGCCTGCAAACGAAGATACTCAGGCCCCTTTCCAAACAGACCTGTGGTACATCCCTGTTGTTCACAACCTGCTGCTTCGGTCGCCTTATTCGCAGAAGCTTCGAGTTCAATCAGTTGTTGCTGCATCGGTGAATAGACTTGAGACACTAATTGATTGTGGGCTTGGATTGCCTGATCTTTTGCTAACTCTTTATTAAGATTTTGAGTCAAGCTGCCATAATAGGTGACAAAGCTAGTATAGATACTAAAAAAACTCAAAATCAATACTGTGAGCCATTTAATGCGGGGAGCGTGTCGGAGCATCAACTCGGCCAGGGAAAGAAACAAAATCCCCTGAACAGACAAACCCAATATCCAGGCCCATCCCCAACTTGGCAGTATTTGAGCAGCTCCCGTCACCGTTGTATAACCACTAACTAAATTCAAAAAGGCTAAAATTACCATCAATAGCCAATCACGGTCGTCTTTTGGCCGTTTGTTTGCGACTCGGTTGGGACGTGTATAAGTCATCGTTTAATGAAAATTAACTGAGGTCAAATAGATGCCTGGTTTTATGTTATACTAACACATCTTAAAGTACACTAAAAAAAGTTGGTTTTAATTTTAAATCATCTAAAATCGAAATTACGACAAAAAGAACAGATGTCTGAATGGTCTCCTCTTATCTATGGCCGAACCTATGAAGTAGATTTCCGCTTCCTAGCTGTTCCCGAAGATTTTTGCGTTTCTCAACAAAATTGGTCGTTGCGTTACATTCATGCAATGTTACAGAGACCTGTGTACTTGAGACAAGTTTCACGTTTAGCCATCTTTGCAGACCAAAGCTATTGTGTCTTTGGTATAGCTTGTGAAGTTAGCAGGCTGGCTAGTGAAAATGAAAAATTCTGGGATAAGTTTATGAGAGATAAAGCGGGAAGACCGTTATATTTATTTGCTGGTTTTGTCACAAGATTTGATAAGAAAATGGGAATAAGAGACATTCCTAAATATGAAACGGTTAAAAACGATTTGTTTTTTAGTAAAGTGTTTTGTGAATATTTTAAAGAACTTTCTAAATTTGAAACTGAAGAAGTGAGGAAATTTGAGTATAAGAAACAAAATTTTGATGATAGCTCTGCAATCAATTTTAACTATAGAATAACTTATAAAATACATAAGGCTAGATATAGAGAATACGATTTTATGCTAACAAGGTATGATCTCAATAAATCTGAAAAACTCCAAAATATCTTACGTTTTGGGATTTTTGCTAACTCCGAAACTGATCGTAACGGTTTTTGGGAAAATGCCTGTATAGGCATGGGGCAAACTAAGCCCTTTCCACTTTCCTTATGTCTTGGCTTGCACTTAGAAAAAGACGTTTTAGAAACTCCATTTTTAAATGCTACAGTGGATAAATTAACAGATGAAAATGAGAAATCAGGTGAATCAGAAGAAAATGAGAAATTAGAGTTAGGTAAAGTAGAATCAATTGATTCCCAAGTTTTTGAATCTAAAAATGGCAAAGTAAATATTGACCGATTTATAAAAAAAGAAGTTAATGATTTAGCAATAATTACTTCTATTGTTTTGGGTATTATAATAGTTGTAAGGGTTTCACCGAAAGTTTTAGTTATTGGCATTATTGTTTCCCTAGTATCATTGTTTTTTCTTAAAATAATTAAAATAATAATAAATAAACTTCATATTTAATAGATTTATTTATTGGTAAAATCTTGTATATTAGACATCTCCAAAAACTGGAAAGCCTAGTCTAGCAAGCAGTGTAGCTAAATCTAGACTCAGTAGACTTCTTGGTACATAGACGAGTTTACAGGGCTTTCAGACCTCCAAATTCAATTCTGGCAAAAAACAATGACTCATCTTTACCTCAATTACCTGCCCTGATTCGCTACATTTTATAATGCTTAATATCAGCGCATTTATCCTTAGTCTCACCAATCCACATACTGTTGAGATTAATGACTTATATCTTCCCTTTCTTAGTCTAAATTTTTCTTGCATCACTTTGAATACTTTGAGCAATCGAATCATATGTTCAACCACTACTCGTCGAGACGATAACCAACTATTTCTTTCTTTTTCTTCTTTGCTTAATTCTCGCCCCTTTGGTTTCTTTTTTGGTGTTGTTAATTGGAATTCTCCCTCGTAGGCTTTATCACCTAGAAAGCCTTGTTCTTGATGGAATTTAGCCAATCTTTGACGTAATATTTGTACATCGCTCTTTGAACCTATTTCTCCTATCACAACATCCACAATCTCCTTGATTTTTGGGCAAATGATTATTTGGCTTTTTGAGGTATGCCTTTTTTGTTTACCTGAGTAGTATGGTTTTTGTGCCTCCTGCCCTAAAGGTCTTTCTACTGGTTGTTCTGTCGCATCCACTATTAGTTCATGTTGGATTAGCTCCTCTTTAACTTTTTCTATTTCTTCTGGCAACTTTTTTAGTTGTTCAAATAGACTTGCTGGTAAATTTTCTCCGAATAGTGACTGCCAATAATTGAATATATTATGGGCAGACGATTCACTTATTTCAAACATTATTCCTAGTAGCTGAAAGGTCGGATAATGCCTTAAGTAAACTAGCATTAAAACTATTTGCTCCTCCTCTGATAATTTCGGTTTATTTCCACCACCTGCTTTAATCAGTGTGGTTTTGCTTTCTTCAAATTCTTTTTTAAGTAATTTGCCATAGGTTATAAGCTCTAATAATTTTGGGTACTCTATTCCTAACAACCTCTTTGTTTCTTGAGGCTGTTTTTGAATATAAGCCCACATATAGATGTATTCAGGCATAGTTACTCCTGTCTAAATTTCTATGATTATAGCATATTTGTCGATTTTATAGTATTATGGAGATGTCTATTGATAATTATTCAATATAATATATCTAAGAATTGGCTATTTTAGATTTTTTAATCAATAATAAAGATGCTTAAAGAAAACCCAAAATCAATTAAAATCACCATGCTAGGAGATCAAGCTTCTGGGAAAACCTGCTATATTCTAGGGATATATGCCAATATCGCATTGGGAAATCACGGCTTAACGGTACATTGTATTGACGATGAAGAAAATCATGAGCTTTCTAAATTATGTCAAAATTTAGTCGAAAGGAAT
This sequence comes from Woronichinia naegeliana WA131, assembly GCA_025370055.1. Classification (NCBI taxonomy): domain Bacteria; kingdom Bacillati; phylum Cyanobacteriota; class Cyanophyceae; order Synechococcales; family Coelosphaeriaceae; genus Woronichinia; species Woronichinia naegeliana. The sequence goes on from CP073041.1 coordinate 4,037,082, forward strand.
GACAATGTGCGCTTTCCGCCTGCCACTTCCACAACGAAGATTTATCGCTTTAGATGTAAAAACGAACTAACTAGAATAGTAGCTGATTTTGAGTGGATAGATTATAGAGGAAGTGCTTTGTCAGATGAGCCTTCTAAGGAAGATGTAAAAGAATTAAATCATTATCTACAAAGTTCCCAATGTTTATTTTTGTGTATTTCGGGAGAATTATTAGCAAAAAAAGTAGCACAAAATGATTTTGTTGAGTTAAGTTTCAAGACGAAAGCTCATCAAATGCAGCGCATTCTAGGTCAAATTAGAACAATTCACCAGCCGAATACTTCGCTCTATCCAATTATTATAACTATTTCAAAATATGATTATTGCTATAAGAATAAAGAAGAAAGATCATCAGAGAATATAGTTAAAGATATTACAACAATTTTTCACCCCCTTTTTGTTCAAGGTTCACCTTGGATAGTTTTAATTTGTCCTATTACACTTGGGGCTGAATTGGCAGAAAACCCAAGCGGAGGAAAGATTTATCCTGTAAATTGTGATATTCCAATATTTTTTGCTTTGTATTGTAATTTACTAACTAAGACAGCTGTAGAGGCAAAACAAATTAAAAGTCTCTGGCTAAAATTAAAATCAATGGAACGAATGCCTTGGTATAGAATTCCTCTATTTAGTTATCACAAAAAATTAAATTTACTTAAGCAAGATTTATACAAAATAAAAAGAAGCTATGATCTTAATTTTAAACACTTAAACGCTTTAGCTTCTTGTTTACAGGAGGTTCAGCAAACGGCCCCTATTTATAAAGAAGGCAAGGTTGCCCAACTTCAACTATCCGATAGTCCACTTGAGAACCATCCTATACACGACTGGTTTTCTGAAAATCATAATTCATTTATTTAATTTTTTTCATTGCAATTACCTTCTTTATCTGTTACCATCTTATAACTTCCATACGTCTCTCCCTTGAGGATTAGACGGTGGTTTATTTAGCTTTTTTTGTGATTCAGTTAAATCTTTGTTTTTTTGTTCTTGGTCACTTAACTCTATTTTAATCTTAACTAACTGTTTTTTCAAATCACAATTCTGCTGTTTAATCTCATCGATCTCTTTTTTCAAATCACAATTCTGCTGTTTAATCTCATCAATCTCTTTTTGAAACTCTTGTCTTGTTTTTGAATTTTTATCTTCTAGTTGCTCAAAAAGCCAGATTTTTAGACTTGTGTTGCGGTCAATTAATAAAAAATGTTGATAATTATCTGTGATAATGACAGAAACCTTCTTTGTAATTGCATAAGCGACTTGAAGTACTAAATAATAATGTCTATCCATAGAATAGTTGTCTATTAACTTTTTAACTCCTTCTACATGGGCAGGCAACTGTTGTACTCTTTCCTCCTCTGTAAAAATGTCACTTGATATGATATTAATATCACTTTTGTACAAAAAAGGAATAATTTGTTCTGAGGCCATTTCTTCGCTAAAAGCATTTTTTATAGATTCGTGTGACATAAACATTTTAGCGTCAGGACAAGCCGATATAATGACGGCTATTCTGCGCTCAACCTCCTTAAAGTTCTCTTCAGTTCCTATTGCTTGTACAACTAGATTGACATCTATTAGAACAGATAAGACCATATTGTAATTACCCTTGTAAACTTAACATGAACACTTTCTGCTCTTGGGAAATCATAAAGAACAATATCATTAATGATGAAGATGGAGACGATCTTATCGTACAGATGGATGTGAAGATTCTCTTGAATGATTTGGCTGCGATACTGTGCTGTGACCGAGTAGAGAGGAGATAGAACACCTTAAGACTCTCGATAACATAAAGAATTTATTTAGCATCTCTAAATTGTTTCCACTTTCCCAATCCTCAATAATATTGGGATTAGCACCAATTGCAGCAGATAATTGCTCTGTTTCATAATAACCTTGTGTTTTAATAGTTTGAATTAAGTTTTTAAGATGCACTTTAAGTTTAGAAAGATCCACAACTAAATTTTCATTAACTAAATTTTCATTTTCTAATCCAATATTTTTTGGATAAAGTTTCAAAAGAGATAAATAGAATTTTAATGACTCAAGTTCATACCCCTTTTCCCACTTTTCAATATCTCGTCGATTTACTCCCACTGAGGCAGCAACGGCTTCTCGACTATATGTTAATTTTTTTCTAAGTGCCTCAATATTGACTATATTAACTGTAATAGGTAAATTTCTTCTATTCTCACAAATCCTCACTTCTTCCTGAATTTGTTCAAGTATTTTATCTTTATTTTCTAGGTATTCGATCGCTTCAAATAAAACCAAAGAATATTCCAAAGCTTTTTTAGCATCGTTAAAAGCATCTAAATCAAATAATTTTTCCGCCAATTGTTCCCAGTAACGCGCCGCTAACTCCTTATTGTCAATCGCAATATACAAAACTTCACAGTCCTTTTGTAAGGCGATCGCTCTTTCATAATTGCCAAATTCAAGGGCAGTAGCAACTTCTTCTTGTTTATTTAAAGCCTCAGCAAAATGTTTCATATAGTTGGCATAATCTTTATCCCCTGTAAGCTCCAACTCCGCACTTGCTAAAACCGTTTGATTTTCCCAAACCTGTAAAACATAAACGCCCTCTGATAAATTCTCAGGAATCTCCAATTTTGTTATAAAACAAGGAGAGATTGTCGCTAAATTCAGAGAAACTTCTGTAGATTTAGAAGCCAAAAGCTGACCTTGCTCCGAATTAAGTTTTATTTCTAAATTCGCCTGATTGGGAGCATTCTCTTTTACATAAAGACGAATTGTTAACCCCTCCCCTGGCAAAACCACAGGCGGCCAATAGTTCAAGACCACTCCTCGTATTTTCTTTTCTCTCATGCTTTCGGGTAAAACACTAATTGCCTGGGTCATAGCAGTTCTTTCCTAAATTCGGCCTTGATCATATCATACACCTTTTGATTTTGACATAATCCCATGTGATCCGTCGGCCCCTCTTTAATCAAATATAAACTATCATCATTGCTGTCGGCGATCGCACTAGCACAAGTTACTGTATCATCGCCAAAAACAGACAACTTAGGCTTGTCTTCACTTAGATCATAATTTGTGAGAGAATCAACCTTATACAGCAAAGGAGTCGAATGTTGATCTGAGAAAAAACATCGATTTTTTAGCCTATTTAATGAACTAATACTTTGATCAAAATTGGCCAATTTCTGATGAACCTTAATCGCCGCGTCCACATATTTACGTTGATCTTCATGCCAAATATTCGGATCGAGACTGGCATAAAAATTACCGTGTTCATCATAAAGAGAATTAATCTCTTGAGACGGCAATAATTGATACAAAGAATAACAGGATTGTAAAGCCTTACTGAGATCGGCTCTGTGCTGAGGATTTTGTATAAATTGCCATCCTTGATCAAAAACTGGGTGCAAAATAGGATAACGTTTAAGTGCGTAATAAGCTTTCGCAGAACCTCGTACAGGGGTTGCTATTTGGAATAGCAGTTTTGTTTTTTCAGCCAGATCACGATTGTTAGGATTAGCCAACATTAAACGACTGACAATACCACCCATGCTGTGAGCAATTAGACAGTAAAGATAATTACCTTTCGGGTCTTTTTCTTGAATAAACTCTGCTAGTTTATTAGCTGTTATTTGATTGTCTGCCAACCAATTATAAGCAAAAGGGAAAAAATCATCTTCTGCTCTTAAACCGATATTGTTCCTACAAAATTGCATCAAAGCACCATATACTTCAACATTTTTGACGGGGAATTTAATTTTGTTAATAGGTCTTTGAGGTAATCTGATATTAGTAAAAGCAGAAATCACTTCTCCCGCCTGAATATCATTACGATCAATCGGATTAAGTTTATTTGGGCAGTTATGAAACAAGCTAATATTGACTCCAAAATTTTTACCCCATATTTCTTCCTGGTTTATCCTTCCAAAAGTATTCTTCTGCAACAACAGACTTGATCCCATAACCCCAGGAACAAAAAAGACAAGAATGGGCGGCTTTTCTACACTCATATTGGACTAGCAAACTCCTCTTTTAGTTTGTCAATAAACACCACTGTAATGATAAAGCAAAAAGGCTTTTTCTTTAGTTAACAATATTCAACTCTAACTGTGTGATTCAATCGAGGATAATACTTTTAGGAAGACATTAAACTTAAAACCCTCTTTGCGTAGTCTTTTGAGAAATTTACTCAATGTAAAAATACTGCCCTAATCCCAAGGAGTGTCAATAGGTGCGATTTTTGCGTAAACGAGGATTGAGTAACTCGCTGACCCCTTCCCCAATAAAAGATAGGCCAACAACCATTGTGGTGAGGGCCAATCCAGGGAAAAAAGTTGTCCACCAAATGCCCGTGGAAAGATCGCCTAAAGCTTCTTTGAGATCGTGACCCCATTCCGGCCATTCTTCCGGTAAACCTAAGCCCAAAAAACCCAAGCCGCCCAAAATCAATATGGCATCTGCTGCGTTGAGGGTAAATAGAACGGGCACACTTTGAATGACATTACCAAACAAATAACGGGACAATACCCTTGTGGGAGTTGCACCCATAGCTCTGGCAGCCTCGATAAAGAGTTCGGTTTTGACGCTGGTGGTATGGTTTCTGACTAAGCGATAGTACTGGGGAATATAGGCAATGCTCACGGCGATCGCCACATTGAGAATACCGCGTCCTAAAATAAAAGCTAGGGTAATAGATAACAACAGGCCAGGCAGGGTGTAGATCGTATCCATCAAAAAGAGTAAAAACTTATCAACTTTCCCCCCTAAATAACCACTGATTAAACCCAAGGGAACCCCAATAAACACGGATAAACTGGTGGCTAAAAGGACGACCTGTAAGGCAGCTTGACTCCCAAATAAGGTACGGGAGAAAACATCGTAACCCCGCACATTCGTCCCAAACCAATGGGAAAAACTAGGAGCCTCTAAAGGTAGGCTATTTAATAAATCGGTGGGATCGGGCAATAAACCGATCGCCTGTAATAGGGGAGATAAAAGAGCGATCGCCAAAAAACTACCGGTAATGATCAGCCCAAGCTGCATTAATCGTCGAGACAAACTGGGGCGGGTGGCCTTCATTAAGGGAATTTTTAGCGTTGTCATCATCTCAACGGGTTTAGAGCTAGGGTTAATTTTGAGCGTTTAAGCAATGATATCTATTCCACCACAATATGCCATTCGTGTAATTCGTACTCTACACAAGCATTCTCCACCAGAGGATCTTTGGCCACGATCGCCTGGGCTTGACTGAGAGAATCGGCCCAAAACAGGAGCATTCCGCCGCCAAAATCTCCCCAATACCCTGTTTTTGCCTGATGTCCTTGGTCAATGAGCATCTGAACGTAGGCCCGATGAGCCGGTACAAATTGATCAAAAACACTTTTTTCAACAATACCCCGTTCAATTTTGACAAACCAAGACATGGCGATCGCCTGCAATCTTTATCATTAGAATTAATCAGCAATAGTTTACACTGATTTTTCTTCAATTTTTCTTCAACAAACGGCATCCGATGGACAGCACAGGGCAGATCACTGGAAAAATCACCGCAGAACAGATCAAAGCGAAGGCAAAGGAAATAGGGTTTCATCTCGTCGGTATCGCGCCGGTAGAAGCTGAAAATGCTGATCATGCTCAAGCTTATTTAAAAAACTGGTTAGATCAAGGTTATCAAGCCCAGATGCAGTGGATGGCGAATCCAAAACGTTTTGATATTCGTGCCTGTCTGCCCGATGTCCAATCGGTCATTGCTGTTGCCCTCAACTATTACACCCCCCATCAACGCCCCGATGGTCTGGAATATGCCAAAATTTCCCGCTATGGTTGGGGACGGGATTATCACAAGGTTATGGAACGTCGTTTAAAGGCTCTTAGTCTGTGGTTAACGAGTCAGCATCCCGATATTAAAACTCGCCACTACGTCGATACTGGCCCCATTCAAGACAAGGTGTGGGCCCAACGGGCTGGCTTAGGTTGGATCGGCAAAAATGGCAATTTAATTACTCGTGACTATGGCAGTTGGGTGTTTCTGGGGGAAATTCTAACCAATTTACCCCTAGACGGCGATCGCCCCCATAGCGAACATTGTGGAACCTGCCGCCGATGCTTAGAAGCCTGTCCAACCAAGGCCATTCCCCATCCCTTTGTGGTGGATGCTAATCGTTGTATTGCCTATCATACCATTGAAAATCGAGCCGAAGATCTACCACCAGAGATTAAACCCCATTTAAACGGTTGGGTTGCGGGCTGTGATATTTGTCAAGAGGTTTGTCCCTGGAATCAACGCTTTGCCCAGGAGACTAATATTCCAGACTTTCATCCCTATGCGGGTAATGTGGCCCCAAAACTAGCAGAATTAGCCGAGATTACCGAGGAAAAATGGCAAGAACAATTTCCGTCCTCAGCATTACGAAGAATAAAGCCCGCTATGTTACGACGCAACGCTCGTGCTAATCTAGAATCATAAAAGTATTTTCGTAAAGTTCTATATATAAATTCCAAGCACATAAGACATTAGTTTCTAGCACTAGAGTCTGTCACGTCTGCATCGTTCAATTTTTAGTATGAGCTGTCCCTAGATTTTAAATAAACGCTAAACCGAATGGTTATTAAAGCAGTCCTCTTTGATTTTGATGGCACGATCGCCGATACCCATGACGCTTTCTTGGAAATTGTCAATGATTTAGCTGATGAATTTGGCTATCCTCAAGTTGATCAGGTTCAGCTAGAAAGACTGAAAAATTTAAGTTCTATAGATATCATTCGATATTCAGAAATTCCCTCTTTAAAGATTCCCTTTATTATTAAACGGGTTAAAAAAGAACTGAGTAAAAAAATTTCTACTCTCAAGCCCTACTATGCCATTGATAAGGCCCTATTAGCTCTCCATGAAAATGATTACTTAATTGGTATTGTCACCTCTAACTTAAAAGAAAATGTGATCACTTTTCTCAAGAATAATGATTTAGATACGCTTTTTAGTTTTATTCATTCCGGCACGACCCTATTTGGCAAAAACAAAATGATCAATGCAGTACTTAAGGAGCATAAACTGCGTTGCGATGAAGTTATTTATGTTGGAGATGAAACCAGAGATATCCATGCAGCCCAAAAAAGTAATATTTTGATGATTTCTGTAGGCTGGGGATTTAATTCACCGACCATATTGGCAAAGCATAAACCCGATTTTTTGGTCTATCATCCGATAGAACTGGTCAAGATTATAGAGGAATTAAGCTAATTTTTTCATAAAATGCGATCATTTTTGAGTGGTGCGATCGCCGTTCTGATTCCATTTTTATAAAATGCGATCGCCGTTTGAAAAAGTATGATTTTAAATAGAAGCAGTGCTAATATTAGTAAATAAATCGTTGGGAACTTTAATGGGCGATCGCACTGATAGTTTAGTAAAGTAAACTAAGGTTAGAAGTATCAGGATAAAGCAATATTAATTGTGTAGCCGTCTGAGAGCGAATCATTTCCTCCAGCGTGAAATGTTCACTTAAATAAGTTGTCATTTTTCTCGTCCTTTTTTATCAGTATTATCCTTTTGTCAATCAGGATAATTCCCAATAATTAGAAAAACAATAGGGAAAACGATGGAAATCTTGATGCAATCAATTAAACCGAATGCGTATTCAAGAGGAAAAAATCTGTTTATGTCAGGCGATCGCTCTCAAAAAGCGGAAAAAGTCTGATTGTTCTCCAAAACACTTCATTGATTTGTTAGGATTGGTGAATCTTTATACTATCCCTAGTCAGCCAACCTCACCTCTATTCATGCTTCAAACCAAGTTCTATTATGAATATCAAGTCGGAGGAAGTCTTGAAAATGATGCACCTAGTTATGTAACGCGATCAGCCGATGCAACCTTTTATCGCGCTCTAAAGGCGGGTCAGTTATGTTATGTACTTAATTCCCGTCAGATGGGCAAATCTAGCTTACGGGTGCGAATTATGGAAAAACTACAGGCTGAAGGGACGGTTTGTGCCTTTATTGACTTAACAGGTATCGGCAAACAGGATTTAACAGCAGAAAAATGGTACGCAGGAATTGTCCAATCGCTAGTGAGTAGTTGTCAACTGGCTCCGAAAATTCAATGGCGAACCTGGTGGCGGGAACGACAAGATTTATTATCTCCTGTGCAACGTTTAAGTCTTTTTCTTGAAGAAATTTTATTGGTTGAAATTGAGCAAAATATTGTCATTTTTATTGATGAAGTTGATCGTGTGTTGAGTCAAAACTTTTCTCTAGATGACTTTTTTGGTTTAATTCGCCATTGTGTAGAGCAACGTCATCAAAATGCTAAGTATCGGCGACTAACCTTTGCGCTGTTGGGAGTTGCAACCCCCCATACTTTAATTCAAGATCATAGCCAAACACCTTTTAATATTGGTAAAGCGATCACCTTGGAGGGGTTTACTTTGACAGAAGCAAAGCCACTCATGGAGGGATTAAAGGGAAAAGTGAAGCATCCTGAAGTCATTATTCAAGAAATATTAAACTGGACAGGGGGACAACCATTTCTGACTCAAAAACTTTGTAAACTAGTTATTCAAGAGATTGAGCATAAAAATTTTTTTGAGCAAATTTCCCCTAATTCTCCATTAAAAGGGAGAGAAATTATTGAGCAGATTGTCAAACTTCATCTCGTAGAAAATTGGGAGGCTAATGATGAGCCTGAACATTTACGCACGATTCGCGATCGCCTCTTAAAAAATGGGCAACGAACAGTTCGTTTATTAGGATTATATCAACAAATTTTAGAACAAGGAGAAATTATTAGCGATTATAGTGCTGATCAAAGGGAATTACAACTTTCTGGTTTAGTCGTAGCGCAACAGGGAAAACTTAGAGTTTATAATCGTATTTATGAACAAGTATTTAATCAAAATTGGCTGAACAAGCAGTTAAATGAATTACGTCCCTATGCAACGGCAATCAATAGGTGGTTAGCTTCTAATTGTCAAGATGAAACGACTCTTTTAAGGGGAAAAGCTTTACAAGAAGCTCTGACCTGGTCTTTAGGTAAGAATTTAAGTGATTTGGATTATCAATATTTAGTTGCAAGTCAAGATTTAGCTAAAAAAGTAGCAGAATCAGCCTTAGATGTACTGGAAGAAGCAAGTCATCTTTTGGCATCTGCTAGACAAACAGCCAAACAGGAAATTCTTAAACAGTGCATTAGTTGGCATTGGATTCCCAAAGTCATATTAGTAGTAACGACACCCATTTTGCTCTTGCGTTTTAGTGGACTATTACAGAATTTAGAATGGAATTTACTAGATCAATTTTTTCGTTTACGGTCATTAGAATCACCCGATAAGCGCATTACATTAGTGATGATTGATGAGTCAGATCTGAAGAAAATTGGTCAATGGCCGATTCCTGATCAACTCTTAGCTCAAGCGATTACCCATATTAAAAAACAGCAACCGAAGGTAATTGGTTTAGATATTTATCGCAATCTTCCCGTTGAACCAGGACATCATAATTTAGAAAATTTATTTCGATCTACTCCCAACTTATTTGGTATTGAAAAGTTGGTAGAGCCTAAAGTTTCACCCTCCATCATTCTTCAAAAACGCGATCAAATTGGTTTTAGCGATCAAGTTTTAGATAGTGATGGTCGAATCCGCCGTGCCCTATTATCAATAGGTTTATCTAATCAAAAAATAAGTTATAGTTTTGCAGTTAAGTTGTCTCTATACTATCTGAAGAATCAAGGCATAGAATTAGAGGATTTAGATAATGAAAGGGTTAGATTAGGTAAGGGAATTTTTAAGCGTTTTCGCGATCATGACGGGGGCTATATTGGCGCAGATTCAGGTGGTTATCAAATTTTAATCAATTTTCGAGGCTCTGAGGAAAATTTTACAACGATTCCCTTTAACAAGGTTTTAAATAATCAAATTTCTCCCCAGGATTATCGCGATCGCCTAATCATTATTGGGACAAGAGCAGAGAGTCTCAACGATCAATTTTTTACACCCTATAGTGGGGATTTATTCGGTTCTCCTCAGCGAATGTCTGGCGTAACTTTACACGCTAATATTGTCAGTCAGCTATTAAGTTCAGCTCTAGATGGACGCTCTTTATTACAAAGTTGGCCTGAATGGCTAGAATGGTTATGGATTTTGACTTGGGCGGGAGTGGGAATTGTGATTAGTTGGGGAGGTTCTTCTTCCTCTGTCATGATTTTTCGTATTCTGGCGGCTGGAAGTGGACTTTTGGGGATTTGTTTTGTTGCTTTTTTATGGGGTTGGTGGTTGCCAATTGTGCCTTCGGGTTTTGCGCTGGTGGGAAATGCCGTAACTTTATTAATTGTTAGAAATCGGGAGCGCGATCGCTGTTTATTGCAGTTAACTTTGACTAAACTTTTGGCAACTCAGCAAAATAATCCCACCGTGGGACGCATCGCGATCGCCTATCTTAAGCAATCGGAAACGAAGGAGAATCAAGCTTTAATTGAAAAGAAATGTAATTTTTAGCCCCAAAAAAGCGATCGCCTTCTCACAAAATCGTCCTAAACCGCGTGCGCGAAGCGTGCCTTTGGCATCGCCCCAAAAATACGTTACGGAAGACAGTGATTACACTTGGTAATAGGGATAAAACGAGCTTTTACTGTAAGGATCCAGGCAGCAGATTCAAATGGTAACATAAAATACAGACATTATCTCGCTTTTATACAGTCAAGAGAGATTTCGCTGATTTCTGACGTTTTTCGTACTTACTCCTCGAATCTTAGCCGCTTGGAGAGTCAGCAACCGGCCAACAAACTTGATCAATCACTAAATAGAGCATTACGCTGATTCCACATATTGAAACAAAACCCCTTGACCGTAAGCACTTCAAGACTTTCGTATCTTGGACTACATTCTGAGTTTGGAATTGCTGATGTCTGTCAGGTATTTAGAAATTTGGTATAAGGTTGTGCTAATCGGGGTTGACGACCTAATAGGCCGGTCATTAATTTGAGAGCTAAAATCTTAACGGGGGCAAACTGAGCGAGAATTCCCAAGCCTAAACGACGGATCAGAACGATCAATAACCAGTCATTAGAGAACAATCGATCAAGTAAATCGGTAAAGCCCAGAATGATTAAATTTTCAGGTTTACGCCACCGTTCATAGCGTTTTAGCACCCCTAAACTCCCAAAATCTTCTCCCTGTTCAAAAGCGGTTTGAATCACTTCGGCCAGGGCTGCTGCATCCCGAATGCCCATATTGAGTCCCTGACCGCCAACCGGATGACAACAATGGGCCGCATCTCCCACTAAGGCTAAACGAGGTTGAATATAGCGATCGCTTTGCATCAACTGCACAGGAAAAAGACGGCGGGGGCTAACCAGGGAAATGGGGCCTAAGCTACCGGCTAAACGAGTTTGTAACTGTTGCAAAAAATCGGCTTCATCCGTTGCGGTCAAGGCTTGGGCCTGGGCGTGGGGCAATGTCCAGACAATTTGACAACGGTTGTCTGGCAAGGGCAAGACTCCCATCGGGCCACTGTACCAAAAACGTTCAAAAGCAATGTCATTACGGGGGGCTTGATGATGAATCGTAAAGGCCACACAGGACTGCCAATATTTCCAACCCTTGGTTTGAATACCGGCCAGAGAACGCAAACGTGACTTAGCTCCATCGGCTCCAATCACTAACTTGGCTTGAATCTTGGATTCCGTCTGATTTTGCTTAATCGTTAAAACGACTTGCTCTGGCTGATAATCCACAGCGATCACTTCGGCGGGACGAATCCATTGCAGATGGGAACTAGGGGGTAAATTATCCTGAAGCGCGGCGAGAATGATCTGATGTTCTCCCACATAGCCCAAATCCTCCGTCTGAAGATCGGTCTTCGCAAAGGGAACAATGCCAGCATAATCGGCATCGGAAAGACGAATATGAGCAAATTTGCCTATTTTGGGTAGAATCTGTGACCAAATACCAATGCCTTTGAAGATGCGGCTAGAGAAGAGAGAAAGGGCGTAGGCTTGGGGTTTAAAGAGTGCCTGTTCTGGGGGCAGGGACTCAATTAGGGCAATTTTTAGACCCGTTGTTTTGAGGATAGAGGCTAGGGTTGCACCGACAATACCGCCCCCGACAATGGCCAGATCAAAGGTTAAGCTTTCGGACAGGTTAGCGTTTTCGTCAAGCATTGACAATTATTTCAGGAATATAGCACTAAGTTTTATTGTTACGTAAGGCTTTGAGAAGGACAAGGTGGATCGCCCGAAGGTCACAAAATTTCTGCTTAAACCTCGTTGAAACCCGTATTTTGAGGCATTGTCCCCTAAACCGCCTTAAAATGAGGAGAACTGGTGTATGACGCAAGTATTGAAGATTGGGGATTTGAAGAGCAAACCCCTACGGGAATTTAATAATAACATTTTGATAATCTTACGTTGATAATTTTATATTTTGTTGTAGGGACATAATACCATTATGTTCTTAATTTTTGGCGGTGTAAGATAATTTTTGATGAGGATTAAACGGTGTTAAGTCCCTACGGGAATTTAATGGAAACGCCTAATTTTTTTTAACTTTGTTAATAGTATCTTGATAATCTTGTGCTGATAATTTTATATTTTGTTGTAGGGACATAATACCATTATGTCCTTAATTTTTGGCTGTGAAAGATAATCTTTGATGAGGACTTAACAGTGTTAAGTCCCTACGGGAATTTAATTGGAAACGCCTAATTCTTTAAGTCTATCAAGAGAGCTTTGATCCCATTCTTGATTATTTTGTTGTTGATAAAGTTTAGCGGCTTGGCGAAAATCATTGATCGCCCCTTGATTATCTCCTAAATTAAACTTAGAAATTCCACGATTATGGACATCAACATTGTCAGGTATCGAATTCCTAAAAAGCTGATGTTTACGAGAGCAAAACCCCTAACAGGGCAAACGCATCTAAATTCTAGACTCCTTATCTGATAAGACTTTCAGCGTTTCATAAAAAATCAATCATGATCTCGGAAACCCTTATCCAGCCTACCTTTCAAAAATAAGATGCGTTCGCCCTGAAACCCCTAAAATTAGACTTGACAAAAGACCTGAGATTGTTATATTCTAAAGGTTAAAGGCGTTTGCACGAGAGAATAATACACCATAAATATACCATAATGTCAATTCACCATTATAATAATTCTACCTGTAAATAATTCGTTGATAGATTATCCTGTGAAACGGTACGATAGGGCTTTCGAGCTCGCGTCAGATGTAATCAACGAAAATTTTACAGCAAGAATTCATTTGATGAAAACGGCGATCAGGAATTTTGCCCAAACGGTTCAGGAATGGATGGCCTTCGATAGTTCTAGACTTCGGTATTGGTTTTGGCTAGGAGTGGGGATCACCCTCAGTATTTTTCTGTTGCGATTTTATCTAGCTGGGTTTGGCGTGTTTGGCGATGGTTTAGGGTACTATACTCCTCTGCGATCGCTGCTCTTTGACGGTGATTTACGGGTTGCTAACGAGTACGCCTATTATAGTCAATCGGCCTCGAACTTTGGCGGGGGGATGCGAGTGCCGGGCCCCATTCCTGAATACAGTAAATACACGTTAGGGTTGGGATTTGTGCTCTTACCTTTTTTTGCCCTGGGCCATCTTTTGGCCTTGGTATTACAAGGGATGGGACAAACGGGCATCGCCAATGGTATGACCTGGCCCTACGAATTAATGTATTGTCTGGGTAGTATTAGTTTGGGGTTAACAGGCTTAGTGTTGGCTTATAAAATGGCCCGTCGCTTTTGGGGAGAAACGGCCAGTGCGATCGCGGTGGGGGGAATTTGGTTTGCCTCACCTCTAACCTACTATCTCTGCCTAGAAGTCTCCATGTCCCATGCGGTTTCTAGCTTTTTAGTAGCTCTCTTTCTTTATCTCTCTTTGACCCGCCCCTGGATTCAAGAACGACGCTTCCAAATTGGACTAGGGATCATTTTAGGGTTAGCCGCTTGGGTACGTCCCCAGGACAGTCTGTTTTTAGTCGTGCCGGTTCTCTTGGGCTGGTTAGGAACGGAGCAAAAGTTTGACAAAAGGGAAACCTGGCAACTCAGTTGGCAAAAACTTAAGCATCCCGACTACCTGAGAGCCATCTTCTTCATCATTAGCGTGGCGGCCTTGATGCAACTTCCCCAAATGCTGATTTATCTCTGGCAGTACGGCGGACTGACTCAAATTCCCTATCTAGAAGAAGGTAAGGCCAGGGGCTATGGCAACAGTTTTCATTGGTTGCAACCGGCTCTCTGGCAAGTTCTCTTTTCCGGTCATCGGGGGCTTTTTGTTTGGCATCCTCTCACGCTGTTCAGTATTATTGGTCTAGGTTGGGCAACCCGTTCCTTACCGCGATTAGCCAGTAGTTTACTTGTGGCCTTTGCCCTCCAGGTGTACTTTATTGCCTCCTGGTGGTGTTGGTGGCAAGGGGCCAGTGTAGGAGGACGAATGTTTGCTAATTGTAGTTTTTTATTCGTGTTGGGGTTGGCCTATCTCTGGCAACAATTTCCTTCTAATCTAGGGGAAAAAACGGCGATCGCTATTACCCTCTTTTTGGCCTTCTGGAATGTGCTAATTATCCTACAATACCAATCAGCGATGATTCCCCCAGAAGAAGCCATCACCCTCAAACAATTATATCAAAACCAATGGCAAGTCATTCCTTTTTTCCTAGAACATTTACTCAAGAAAGCCTAACAATCCAGTACACATAAGTTGCAGAATCCTCCTAAGTGCTTAGGTAAAATTATTTATACATAGCGATCCTTGTGTAGCAAGGCTTTCGGATTTATCTAAAGGGTAATTCATTTTGCATAACTACTTACCTGTAAATAATTCGTTGATAGATTATCCTGTGAAACGGTACGATAGGGCTTTCGAGCTCGCGTCAGATGTAATCAACGAAAATTTTACAGCAAGAACAAATTCGCCTCGATCCTAACCTAGTTAATGTTCCGATTATTGCCCTCACTGCTTTAGCGATGGAAGGCGATCGCGATCGCTGCTTAGCAGTGGGAGTCAATGAGTATTTATCTAAACCTGTTAAACTCAATCAACTAGTTCTGCCGATCCAGCAACTGTTAGCTTCTCCGTGCTCAAAGTCCGATTCTTGAATACCTTGACATCTAGTTCAGTAATTTTTCCCTTGATCAGAACCGAGATATGAGGATAATAGGCAATGGAGTTTCGTTTTAAGAAAGTATGGTCTGGACAGAACTTCATCGTAAACTTCATATCACTTTGAAACAACGCGGTTTCTTGCCTCAGGGAGAACGAATTTTAATTGCAGTATCGGGGGGACAGGATTCGGTTTGCTTACTGCGATTGTTGTTGGATCTGCGGACAAAATGGCATTGGACATTGGCGATCGCCCATTGTGATCATGCCTGGCCTACGGATGAAGGGATTGCAGAGCACGTAAAAAATTTAGCTCAAGCTTGGCAATTACCCTACTTTGCCAAGGTAGCAGTTAATCTCAAGGAAACAGAAGCTGCTGCGCGGGAATGGCGTTATCAAGCTCTGATTGCGATCGCCCAGGAACAACATTTTTCTCTTATTGTCACGGGCCATACTCAAAGCGATCGCGCCGAAACCCTTCTTTATAACCTGATTCGTGGAGCCGGAAGTAATGGTTTACAGGCTTTAGGGTGGCAACGACCATTAACCTCGGAGATACAACTGCTGCGGCCCTTATTAGAGATTACTCGTGAAGAAACAGGTCACTGTTGTCAACAATTACAACTACCCCTTTGGGAAGATGTTCTTAATGAAAAATTAGACTACGCCCGTAATCGTATCCGCCAGCAATTAATTCCCTATCTACAGAGCCAATTTAATCCCCAGGTGGAAAAAAATTTGGCCCAAACAGTGGATATTTTACAAGCTGAAGTCGATTATTTAGAACAAGTGAGTAATCAGCTTTGGCCAGATATTGCGAGTCAGGAAGGTCAAAGTCTTAATCGTTCCAAACTAAGAGAAATTCCCCTGGCTTTACAGCGACGGATTATTCGCAGATTTCTCCAGCAAAGGTTACAAAAAAGCCCAACTTTTGAGCAAATAGAAGCTCTTATTTTCCTGATCACGGCTCCTAATCGAAGTTGTTCTAGTTCCTTACCACATAACAGTTTGGTTCAGGTACAGGGAGAGAATTTAATTTTTATTCAGGCAGGAAATTAAGTAACCGTAAAAGCAGGCTTCTTGTTTGGGAGGGTAAAGTTCTCTAACCTCATAGCCAAAGCCCCGATGGCGATCGCCTATAATTAAGATTATTGTCCTGTTAAACGGTTATGACAACAACACCAAAAACCACCGTTACCTATAGCCTAGAAGACATCCTTGCGCGTATTGAGGATAAGATGGATGCGCGTTTCGATAAGATGGATGCTCGTTTTGAAAAAGTTGATCGCCAATTAACGGAAATAAACCAACGGTTAACGAAACTGGAGGTGGGACAGGCTGAGTTGTCGGGAGATATTAAGGCTCTTGATGAACGGTTATCAGGAGATATTAAGGCTCTTGATGAAAGATTATCGGGGGAAATCAAAACTCTGGATGAAAGGTTATCGGGGAATATTAAGACATTGAGTGAAAAAGTGGATGGGCTTGGTAAGCGTTTGGATAATCAGGAGTTTTTGAATCGTGGGGTTGTGGTGGCGGTTTTAGCGGCCTTAATTGCAGGCGGAGCTAAGTTATTTGGATTCTGGTCGTGTTCTAAACCTGTGGAAAAGAGTAATAATAAATAAATGTAAATCTTAAAATTGGTGTGCCATGCTATTCAAAGCAATTGTTTGCCCAAGTTGTCAAAGTACGGATATTGTGAAACACGGCCCCTCTGGGGAGGGGAAAGAGCGTTACAGATGTCGTAATACAGAATGTAAGCGTTGCACATTTATCTTAAACTATACTTATAAAGGTTATTTGCCAGAAGTAAAGGAAAAGATTGCCGAAATGGCAATGAATGGTAGTGGCATAAGGGATACAGCCCGTGTGCTGAGGATTAGTCCATCAACAGTGATTAGTGAACTAAAAAAAAAGAGTCTAGTTTAGTATTCGTCAACGAAAAAAAAACTAGCAGAACTGGAACCCAGTCAGAGTATTGT
The DNA here is from genome assembly GCA_025370055.1 of Woronichinia naegeliana WA131. Classification (NCBI taxonomy): domain Bacteria; kingdom Bacillati; phylum Cyanobacteriota; class Cyanophyceae; order Synechococcales; family Coelosphaeriaceae; genus Woronichinia; species Woronichinia naegeliana. The sequence continues at coordinate 4,054,198 of CP073041.1, forward strand.
AACGCTCTGCCAATGGAATGACGTGGAAGCAGAACTCGACGAAATGTGGGGTTTTGTGAAGAGCAAAGATGGTTATGGCACGCTATTGATCATAAGACAGGTGAGATATTAGCTTATGTTTTGTCTGGTCACAAAGACGAAGCATTTCTAAGGCTAAAAGAGTTGTTAGAACCTTTTGGTATTACTCAATATTATACAGATGGATGGGGGGCTTACGAACGACATATTGAGCCAGCATTGCATGAGGTGGGTAAGTATAATACTCAAAAAATCGAACGAAAGCACTTGACATTGAGAACTCGAATAAAGAGATTAGCGAGAAAAACGATTTGTTTCTCCAAATCTATTGTGATGCACGATATTGTCCTTGGATTATTTATCAATCGCTTTGAATTTGGATGTCTTATTTAGGGCTTGCTGAAAAAGTCAAAAAACGAAAGAAATGTGGGTTAGGGAAGTATGGACTGAAAAAGCATAGATAACTTATCCTTATGGAAACAAATCAAAATACAGATTTTGTTTAATCTATTGTTCCTTTCTGTCTAAAAAGGTCAACACAAATCACTCCTCACAAAAGAGAGGAAAATTAACACCATTTTTCACAAGAAAAACGACTCTACAACTTTTTACTTTTTGTCTTCTGAAGTAGAGTAGAAAGATTCATTACCAAAAAGTTCATCGCAATTACCGTTTCCGAGGTCTCAGGTAGTTTGGCCATCACTCGACCAAGACTAAATTTCCTCTTTCCCTGTCCGAATTTACCCTCAATGGCATTACGCACTCTTTCATCTGAGCGTGCCTCTTTCTTTTTTTCTTTGCTCACCTCTTTCGGCGGTCTTCCCAATCGGGGACCACTCATTCTTATATCCCTTTCTTTACAATAAGCTCGATTCGCTTTTGTTCGATAGATTTTATCCACATGAACCGATTCCGGATAACATCCTGTTTCCCTTTTATATTCTTCTATTCGCGCTTGTAAATCTCCCGATTCGTTGTAATTATCCCAACTTAATTTGTCTAAGAAGACAAAGCCATTCACATTACTTGCCGATATTTTAGCTCCAAACTCTACTGCTTTTCCCGCTTTTCCACGCACTATTGGACGCACGTGAGGTTGGGTACATCCCGGATAAAGTAGTACATAGAATCTGGGGTAAAATGGAAAAAAACTGATGAGCGAAAAAAGTATGTTACCGATTCCCCCAGAAGAAAAAGCACTGTTAAAACAGCATCTCACCGAATCAGCCCGTATCCTGCGCAAATATACGGAACCAGAGAAACAGAAGGACTTTGGAAGCATCGAAGTAGAAGTCAGAACCCAGATGTTAGAAATTGTGGGGCCAACAATGGGGGAGTTTTTTTTTCAGAAGGGGGAAAAAAACGGTCTGGAAACAAGCGAAAAATCAAAACCCTAGTCGGAGAAGTGGAAATAAGCCAAAAACAAGCCAGAAAACTAAAGGTGTCGCCAAAAATCGTCTTAAGTCCAGGTTTAGAGAAATGCTGTCTAAGAGCCAGTGCGAAAACATCCTACCAACAAGCAGAAGAAGATATAGAGGAGTTGATGGGGATAAAAGTAGGACATAGCAGTTTACATCGCTTGGTAGAACGGACAGAACTGCCCTTAGCTCAAGCTCAGTCAGAGAGTGCGGGGGTCAGTATAGATGGGGGAAAGATTTGTCTGCGGGGCGAGGAGAAGGAAGGGGGACAGTGGCGAGATTATAAACTGGTGAGTCTTCATGGCAATGTCTGTGAAGCCTTTTTCCAAGACCCAGAGGGCTTAAAGAATTGGAGCAATGTTCAACCTTTGTCCCCAATAGTGACCTTTTTGGGAGATGGTCATCCCGGAATCTGGAATGCGGTAGAGAGTTTCGCCACTCAATCGTGGCTGATACGACGAGAGGTGTTGGATTGGTATCATCTCAAGGAGAATCTGTTCAAAGTGGGTGGCTCTCTCAAACGGCTAGAAGCAGTGGAGCATTTACTGTGGCGGGGTTTTGTGAACAAGGCAATAGATGCGTTTGATGGAGTCAAAAGCAAGAGGGCAAAGAATTTTCAAGCCTATTTGACGAAGCATTATCAGCGTATCCCTGATTACCAATACTATCAACAGCTTGGTATTGTGATTGGTTCTGGTGATGTGGAGTCTAAGATTAAACAGGTGGGAGCTAGGGTTAAATTGTCGGGAGCACGTTGGCATCTTCATAATGTTTCTCGTATTCTTCGGCTACGATGTGCTTATCTCAATCACTCTCCTCTTTTGAGTGTCAATGTATTATCTTAAGTCTCCTCTTTTGAGTGTCAATGTATTATCTTAAGTGGGATGCACCCCGTGAGGTTGGCTTACACTCACAATTCTGTTTTCTACTTTATTTGTCTTTTTTTCATACATTTCTAACTGTTGCTCATACACTTTTCCTATCGTTACAAGCTCTTCTTGCTCTTTTTTCGTTAGTTTTTCTAACTTTGCTCCCTCTTCTATCATTTTTTCTATATCAGACAAGTTTCTTTTTATATATCCTAGTTGTTTTTTTGTTCCTTTTCTTCTTTCTTTTTTTGACACACGACGTTTTTTTGCTATGGCTAAGTACTCTTTTCTTGCCACTTCCCTATAAGTCCTCGGCTTTTCTTTCCTTTTCTCTTTTATTTCTTCATACAGCTTATCTATTATTTTTTCTGTTTTTTCTCTGGCATCATTCAATATTCCTATATCCGTTGGATATTTTATATCTGCTGGTGTACAAGTCGCATCTAACAATAACTTTCCTTCATTTTCTTTTTTTTCTGACGCTACACCCGTCGCTTTTTTTCTATTTCTTTATTAATTTTATTTATTAATTCCATTCCTATTTTTTTACGAAAATGAACCATCATTGATGCATTAAATGCTTCTTTGCTACTATAGCTTTCCATTCCTATAAAGTACTGTAAATAAGGGTTCTCTTTTATTTGTTCTACTGTTTCTCTGTCACTTTTTCCTGAAATTTCTTTGATAATTAATGCTCCTAATGCCATTCTAAATGATTTGGCTGGGGCTCCTTTTTTTTCTGTGAAGTTTTTTGCATATTCTTCCTCATATTCTTCCCAAAGAATCATTTTTGACATTTCTATCCAACGATTTTCTTCGTCTAACTGCCCGCCGAACAGATTTTTCAAGTTTTCTGGTGTTTCAATTGAGTACTGTTGCTTTCGGTACATCTGCTTTCTCTCTTCTTAATGCAATGGTTTTGAGGCATTCTACCCTATTTTCGTGCATTCTAGCGGTTCTTAATTCGCCTACTATTTTTCTCCGTAAAGGTTTCAGCTTTTTTCAGCAAGCCCTATTTAGATGTGCTTCCACAGATTCAGAACACTACCCTAACACTTTTCTTTCCCTTCATCAACTAAAGGTCACACCCATGATTGGTCTTACATCATTGCTAGGACTTATTGCTTGTAAGTCAGACAGTATCCAAATCCCAATTTCCCCTTCAACCGAAGCTTCTATTATCGGCAAATGGTTACGACAGAGGGTAGACCCAGTAACCATTGGTGTCAACTTAAGCCAAAATGCCTACTCACAAAAGATTAGCCTAAAAGCAGGCGGAAGTAAGAGTAGGCTGAAAAAAAGGTTAGTATATAAAAAAGTGAGCAAAAAACAAATGGCAAGACAACATCCTCGGAGAAAAGGAAACCCAGACTTACGTCGTAAGACAAATCAGCCAGGGGTAGAAATCCCTGAAATAACAAAAGAGTTGTTTGAATTACTAGAACCCACAATGTTTACACCATTAAAATATTTACAGGGAACTCATGAGAAAATGATGAGAGATAGGGTATTAAATTTACCAATAATGGTGGCATTAGTGTTAAGTATAGTGTATCGTCAAATAGCGGGTATAAGTGAAGCGGTAAGACTGTTAGAGGAAGAGGGATTGCTATGGGTAGCATCATTAAAAGTAAGCAAACAGGCAGTATCAAAAAGAATGATGAATGTGCCAGCCGAAATATTTGCAATATTACTAAAAGGAGTGTTAGAAAAAGCAGCCGAAAAAGGGAAGAAGCTCCAAGTAGGAGAAAAATGGGAAAAAATAAGAGAAAAGTTTAGTGCAGTGTGGATAGCAGATGGCTCAACGCTAGAGCAGATAAGGAAAAATATGAAAATAAGTAAAGAAGAAAAGAGTAAATTGGGGGGTAAAATAATGATGGTAGTGGAAGCCTTTACCCAAAGACCCGTTACTTTATGGTACACAGAAAATGATAAATCAAATGATAAAATATGGTGTGAAGAATTGGCAGCTAAATTACCAGAAAATGGTTTAATTCTCGTAGATATGGGATTTTTTAGCTTTGTGTGGTTTGATTTGTTAACAGAAGCTAAAAAGTTTTTTCTAACCAGATTTAGAGCGGGTACATCTTACAAAACCAAACAAGTATTGTCTCAAGGTAGTCATTACAGAGATGAGATTATCATTATGGGAAATTACCGTTCTAATCCTTGCAAGCATCCGGTGAGATTAGTCTCAGTATTATGGGGAACAATCTGGTATCAGTATTTAACAAATGTGTTGTCTCCCGAACAACTGTCCGCCGAAGAGGTCTGTGATTTATATCGAAGACGATGGACAATCGAAGAAGCCTTTTTATTAACGAAAAGACTTTTAGGACTAGCCTATTTATGGGTAGGGAATAAGAATGGTGTCCAAATCCAGATTATTTGCACTTTGATTTTCTATACGGTCTTAAATCAATTGGTAGGGGAAGTGGCGATTGCTCTAAATCAACCGAAAGAAAAAATCTCAGTAGAGATGGTGTTTCGGAGTCTATACTATGTAGCGAAGGCTATTGCTAGAGGAGAAAAGCCTGATACAGTAACCTATCTGGCTGAACGTGCTAAGTTATTTGGTTTGGTCAAAGCTGAGAGAAAGCGACATCGAGAAAAGGCCGCTCTCAATCAACAAATTTGGGAACCCATTCCTTTAAGTTGACACGGATGCCCAGTAACTGGCTCAGAGGTAAAAACAGAGCTAACATTTGCAGAGGGAGGGGTGTTTATTGGTAAAGAAGATGGTATCACGGTTGGTAATAAAAAATGCTTTGGTTCTTGGGAGGGAAAATGGCATCCAGATAACGATAACGATGTTGTAATCGTTGAAGGTACTGATTTTTATGCGTGTACGCCCAGTGAGGTTCCGCCAACTAGAGGTGCATATTATGACGCTTTTAAACTAAAAGATTCCAACACTGTTTTTAGGACAGCACACCCCGACCAAGAATATGTTCGCCAATGATGTGATTTCTATTCTTATTATTCGATTTTCAAAATTTTTTGATACAAAAATTGCTTTTTAGACAATAATTGAAAAGGCGATTTTTTATGGGGAATGGTAACGGTGATTATCTGTGATTAAAATCAATTCTGGTAGGGGCGCAAAGCTTGCCATCCGTGTCAACTTAAAGGAATGGGTTCCCAAATTTGTTGATTGAGAGCGGCCTTTTCTCGATGTCGCTTTCTCTCAGCTTTGACCAAACCAAATAACTTAGCACGTTCAGCCAGATAGGTTACTGTATCAGGCTTTTCTCCTCTAGCAATAGCCTTCGCTACATAGGGCTTGCTGAAAAAAGCTGAAACCTTTACGGAGAAAAATAGTAGGCGAATTAAGAACCGCTAGAATGCACGAAAATAGGGTAGAATGCCTCAAAACCATTGCATTAAGAAGAGAGAAAGCAGATGTACCGAAAGCAACAGTACTCAATTGAAACACCAGAAAACTTGAAAAATCTGTTCGGCGGGCAGTTAGACGAAGAAAATCGTTGGATAGAAATGTCAAAAATGATTCTTTGGGAAGAATATGAGGAAGAATATGCAAAAAACTTCACAGAAAAAAAAGGAGCCCCAGCCAAATCATTTAGAATGGCATTAGGAGCATTAATTATCAAAGAAATTTCAGGAAAAAGTGACAGAGAAACAGTAGAACAAATAAAAGAGAACCCTTATTTACAGTACTTTATAGGAATGGAAAGCTATAGTAGCAAAGAAGCATTTAATGCGTCAATGATGGTTCATTTTCGTAAAAAAATAGGAATGGAATTAATAAATAAAATTAATAAAGAAATAGAAAAAAAGCGACGGGTGTAGCGTCAGAAAAAAAAGAAAATGAAGGAAAGTTATTGTTAGATGCGACTTGTACACCAGCAGATATAAAATATCCAACGGATATAGGAATATTGAATGATGCCAGAGAAAAAACAGAAAAAATAATAGATAAGCTGTATGAAGAAATAAAAGAGAAAAGGAAAGAAAAGCCGAGGACTTATAGGGAAGTGGCAAGAAAAGAGTACTTAGCCATAGCAAAAAAACGTCGTGTGTCAAAAAAAGAAAGAAGAAAAGGAACAAAAAAACAACTAGGATATATAAAAAGAAACTTGTCTCATATAGAAAAAATGATAGAAGAGGGAGCAAAGTTAGAAAAACTAACGAAAAAAGAGCAAGAAGAGCTTGTAACGATAGGAAAAGTGTATGAGCAACAGTTAGAAATGTATGAAAAAAAGACAAATAAAGTAGAAAACAGAATTGTGAGTGTAAGCCAACCTCACGTGCGTCCAATAGTGCGTGGAAAAGCGGGAAAAGCAGTAGAGTTTGGAGCTAAAATATCGGCAAGTAATGTGAATGGCTTTGTCTTCTTAGACAAATTAAGTTGGGATAATTACAACGAATCGGGAGATTTACAAGCGCGAATAGAAGAATATAAAAGGGAAACAGGATGTTATCCGGAATCGGTTCATGTGGATAAAATCTATCGAACAAAAGCGAATCGAGCTTATTGTAAAGAAAGGGATATAAGAATGAGTGGTCCCCGATTGGGAAGACCGCCGAAAGAGGTGAGCAAAGAAAAAAAGAAAGAGGCACGCTCAGATGAAAGAGTGCGTAATGCCATTGAGGGTAAATTCGGACAGGGAAAGAGGAAATTTAGTCTTGGTCGAGTGATGGCCAAACTACCTGAGACCTCGGAAACGGTAATTGCGATGAACTTTTTGGTAATGAATCTTTCTACTCTACTTCAGAAGACAAAAAGTAAAAAGTTGTAGAGTCGTTTTTCTTGTGAAAAATGGTGTTAATTTTCCTCTCTTTTGTGAGGAGTGATTTGTGTTGACCTTTTTAGACAGAAAGGAACAATAGATTAAACAAAATCTGTATTTTGATTTGTTTCCATAAGGATAAGTTATCTATGCTTTTTCAGTCCATACTTCCCTAACCCACATTTCTTTCGTTTTTTGACTTTTTCAGCAAGCCCTACATAGTATAGACTCCGAAACACCATCTCTACTGAGATTTTTTCTTTCGGTTGATTTAGAGCAATCGCCACTTCCCCTACCAATTGATTTAAGACCGTATAGAAAATCAAAGTGCAAATAATCTGGATTTGGACACCATTCTTATTCCCTACCCATAAATAGGCTAGTCCTAAAAGTCTTTTCGTTAATAAAAAGGCTTCTTCGATTGTCCATCGTCTTCGATATAAATCACAGACCTCTTCGGCGGACAGTTGTTCGGGAGACAACACATTTGTTAAATACTGATACCAGATTGTTCCCCATAATACTGAGACTAATCTCACCGGATGCTTGCAAGGATTAGAACGGTAATTTCCCATAATGATAATCTCATCTCTGTAATGACTACCTTGAGACAATACTTGTTTGGTTTTGTAAGATGTACCCGCTCTAAATCTGGTTAGAAAAAACTTTTTAGCTTCTGTTAACAAATCAAACCACACAAAGCTAAAAAATCCCATATCTACGAGAATTAAACCATTTTCTGGTAATTTAGCTGCCAATTCTTCACACCATATTTTATCATTTGATTTATCATTTTCTGTGTACCATAAAGTAACGGGTCTTTGGGTAAAGGCTTCCACTACCATCATTATTTTACCCCCCAATTTACTCTTTTCTTCTTTACTTATTTTCATATTTTTCCTTATCTGCTCTAGCGTTGAGCCATCTGCTATCCACACTGCACTAAACTTTTCTCTTATTTTTTCCCATTTTTCTCCTACTTGGAGCTTCTTCCCTTTTTCGGCTGCTTTTTCTAACACTCCTTTTAGTAATATTGCAAATATTTCGGCTGGCACATTCATCATTCTTTTTGATACTGCCTGTTTGCTTACTTTTAATGATGCTACCCATAGCAATCCCTCTTCCTCTAACAGTCTTACCGCTTCACTTATACCCGCTATTTGACGATACACTATACTTAACACTAATGCCACCATTATTGGTAAATTTAATACCCTATCTCTCATCATTTTCTCATGAGTTCCCTGTAAATATTTTAATGGTGTAAACATTGTGGGTTCTAGTAATTCAAACAACTCTTTTGTTATTTCAGGGATTTCTACCCCTGGCTGATTTGTCTTACGACGTAAGTCTGGGTTTCCTTTTCTCCGAGGATGTTGTCTTGCCATTTGTTTTTTGCTCACTTTTTTATATACTAACCTTTTTTTCAGCCTACTCTTACTTCCGCCTGCTTTTAGGCTAATCTTTTGTGAGTAGGCATTTTGGCTTAAGTTGACACCAATGAAAGCTTGCGCCCAATAAATTTATGCCCAATAAATTTCACATTTACAATAATTTACGCCCAATTATCCAACCCCATGATGAAATACAATCCTGAACATCATCATCGCCGTTCAATACGCATTCAAGGATACGATTATTCCAAAACAGGAATTTATTTTGTCACTATTTGTACCCATCAACGCCAATGTTTATTCGGAGAAATTCGCAACGAGAAAATGATCCTTAATCAAATTGGAAAAATCGTTACCCAAGAATGGTTAAAATCCGCAGAAATTCGTCAAGAAATTGTATTAGATGAATGGATAATTATGCCCAATCATTTACATGGAATTGTGGGGATTGATAAAAAAGACGACAACGATTTCAAAGGCGATAACAATAAGGGCGCAAGCCTTCATTGGTGTCAACTTAAGCCAAAATGCCTACTCACAAAAGATTAGCCTAAAAGCAGGCGGAAGTAAGAGTAGGCTGAAAAAAAGGTTAGTATATAAAAAAGTGAGCAAAAAACAAATGGCAAGACAACATCCTCGGAGAAAAGGAAACCCAGACTTACGTCGTAAGACAAATCAGCCAGGGGTAGAAATCCCTGAAATAACAAAAGAGTTGTTTGAATTACTAGAACCCACAATGTTTACACCATTAAAATATTTACAGGGAACTCATGAGAAAATGATGAGAGATAGGGTGCTAAATTTACCAGTAATGGTGGCATTAGTGTTAAGTATAGTGTATCGTCAAATAGCGGGTATAAGTGAAGCGGTAAGACTGTTAGAGGAAGAGGGATTGCTATGGGTAGCATCATTAAAAGTAAGCAAACAGGCAGTATCAAAAAGAATGATGAATGTGCCAGCCGAAATATTTGCAATATTACTAAAAGGAGTGTTAGAAAAAGCAGCCGAAAAAGGGAAGAAGCTCCAAGTAGGAGAAAAATGGGAAAAAATAAGAGAAAAGTTTAGTGCAGTGTGGATAGCAGATGGCTAAACGCTAGAGCAGATAAGGAAAAATATGAAAATAAGTAAAGAAGAAAAGAGTAAATTGGGGGGTAAAATAATGATGGTAGTGGAAGCCTTTACCCAAAGACCCGTTACTTTATGGTACACAGAAAATGATAAATCAAATGATAAAATATGGTGTGAAGAATTGGCAGCTAAATTACCAGAAAATGGTTTAATTCTCGTAGATATGGGATTTTTTAGCTTTGTGTGGTTTGATTTGTTAACAGAAGCTAAAAAGTTTTTTCTAACCAGATTTAGAGCGGGTACATCTTACAAAACCAAACAAGTATTGTCTCAAGGTAGTCATTACAGAGATGAGATTATCATTATGGGAAATTACCGTTCTAATCCTTGCAAGCATCCGGTGAGATTAGTCTCAGTATTATGGGGAACAATCTGGTATCAGTATTTAACAAATGTGTTGTCCCCCGAACAACTGTCCGCCGAAGAGGTCTGTGATTTATATCGAAGACGATGGACAATCGAAGAAGCCTTTTTATTAACGAAAAGACTTTTAGGACTAGCCTATTTATGGGTAGGGAATAAGAATGGTGTCCAAATCCAGATTATTTGCACTTTGATTTTCTATACGGTCTTAAATCAATTGGTAGGGGAAGTGGCGATTGCTCTAAATCAACCGAAAGAAAAAATCTCAGTAGAGATGGTGTTTCGGAGTCTATACTATGTAGCGAAGGCTATTGCTAGAGGAGAAAAGCCTGATACAGTAACCTATCTGGCTGAACGTGCTAAGTTATTTGGTTTGGTCAAAGCTGAGAGAAAGCGACATCGAGAAAAGGCCGCTCTCAATCAACAAATTTGGGAACCCATTCCTTTAAGTTGACACGGATGGCAAGCCTTGCGCCCCTACAGAAAGATAAACAAAAACCGAAATCATTATCATCATTTGTTGGTGGTTTTAAATCTTCTGTAACCAAGACAATTAAGCCTATTTGTGATCATCCCAATCCTGTTATTTGGCAACGCAATTATTATGAAATTATTGTGAAAGATGAAAAGCAATTAAATCAGATTAGACAATACATTATTAATAATCCTCAAAAATGGGATGAAGACCCCGAAAAACCTGATAACCTTTCTACGGAAATATTCACAGATTTACATTTTTAATTATCAAAACCCAAATCATGCTCAAATATAATTGCGATCGCCGTGAATATTCTGCCATTTACCTCCAGTGCTATTGTAGAAGAACAAGCCCATTATCAAAGGAGAAAAACATGAAATCAGAATATGACTTTTCCAAAGCGGAACAAGGTAAATTTTATGATACTGATGCGACTTTTCATTATCCCATTTATCTTGAGACAGACGTTGATCAGTTTTTACAAAAAATAGCTGAAAATAAAAACATTAACCTACAAATTTTAGTCAATGAATTACTAAGAAATAACATTAAAATTATTCAATCTGTTCAACAGGAGAATTTTTCATGTTTCTATGATTTTAAAATTTTGATGTGGCGATCGCTTTTTTGACAATGATTAAAAAAACAATGTTGATTAAAATTAATTTGGTAGGGGCGCAAGGCTTGCACCCATGAAATAGTTAAGTCTATAGTTTTAACTTATACTCATCACTACAGACATAACTATTTTTTGGTAATTTTCAGATAATCTTCTAGTTTCTTCTTATTGAGAGCGTCTAATTAGAATCGATTTAGGCACACGAATTAAATGATAAACTCCCTTTTTAGCAATCAATTGATAATCCTCTTGTTTAAGTTTAAAACGCTCTAGTAATTGCGGATCGGTGACAATCAATACTGTTGCTAAAGGATTAGGATCATTTTCTTTTTGCAGTAATTCGATCGCATAGGGCACATCATCTAGAAAAGTAGCTGGATGTTGACTATAATAGACCAAACTATAGCGAGGATAACCCATCACAAAAATACATTCCTTGGGTTTAACCGTCTGACCGGCAATTTGGGATAATTCCCGAAAAGGTTGCTGACGTTGGCTATCCATAATGGGAGCGAGGGACGGAATCACAAAAATCATGGTTCCTAGAAAACCGACTAAATTCGCACTCCATAACCAAGCTCGAAAAGGTTTGTGGAAAAGAGATACCCCCATTAAAAGTGTTGCCAAACTTAAAATTAGGCTAAAAACAATAGGTAAACCCGATTCACTTAAGACTTGAGCAAAGTTGGGATAGGCCGGATCACTGCCGACGAATTGGGGACTAATAAAGGCCGCGATCGCCATGACCAGCAATAGAATGAAATTAAAAATGCCACTGGCAAAAAATGCCCAGGAATATTTAATTTTTGTGGGGGCTAAAGAGATTTCCTCAGACCAAAAGAGAGTGATCATGATGGCACCGGCGGGAACAATGGGGAGAATATAACCCGCCAATTTAGTGGCTGCACTGGAGAAAAAGAGTAAAATTAATATAAACCAGAAAAAGCAAAATAATCCTAGTTGGCGATCGCGGGGACTATGTTGCCACACTTTACGTCGCCAGAACTGTAATCGTGCCAAAGTTAAGGGCAAAAAAGTTGACCAAGGTAACAATAAAATGAAACACCAAGGTAGATAAAAATACCAAGGGCCGGCATGGCGATACAGCACAGAGGTAAAACGTTGAAAATTACTAAACCCTAAAAAACTATTGAGAAAGGTTAAACCATTGGCTTGGGTCGCTAGGGCGTACCAGGGAACTGCAATGCCGCAAAAAATGACAATCATTGCTAATAACAAACCTTTGACTTCTCGCCAGACAGCTTGCCACTGGCCGACATACCCTAAAAAGGCTGCAATGGCTAAACTGGGCAACAATAACCCCACTGGCCCCTTGGCTAAAACGGCGATCGCGGCAAAAACAGGGGTCAGACCATACCAAATTTTTTGGACTTTGGGTCGCTCCGAGTTAACGTAGCCCAGATAAAAACTCAGCATGGTTAAGGCGATCGCACTGGACAAAAACATATCCGTCACCGAAGTACGGCCCCAACCGACCCAACCTGGATTCAGGGCCAGGATGCCAGCCCCTAGCCAGGCTCTGATCCATAACGATCGAGTCGATTCTGTTTTTTCGCCGAGGAAAAAGCCCCAGAAACGCAGGGTATAAAAACTGAGCCAAACAACGGCGATCGCGCAAAGAGCAACGGGTAAACGGGGCGCCCATTCACTCACCCCAAAGAGTTTAAAACTGAGAGCCACTAGCCAATAGCCCCAAACCGGATAATCAAAAAAAGTTTGTCCATTCCAATGGGGAGTAATCCAATCATTCGTGAGATACATTTGATGGGCAACTTCGACAAATAAAGCTTCGGTTTTATCCATCACTCCCAAAACGCCAATATTCCACAGAAAAGCCACCCAACTCAGCAATAACAACCAGGCCAGGGAAATCAGCCAACATTGTTGAGGCTTTTGCTCAAAAGTTTGCCACCAAACGACTAACGAATTTTTCAACGGTTTTTAGCTCCTGGGGATCACACCATCACAGGTTGAGTATAATTTCAATGAGGGTTAATTAACAGACAGGGCAAACGCATCTTATCCGAGTAAAACCTTAAGGAGATAGTCCTCGTCCCAACCAGCGCGTAGCCGTTTATTCTTGATACCAAGTTTCAGAGTATTTTCCTTTGTGAGCAAGTTAAGAGCGATATGGCGTAAGACGGCTAAATTCTCAGGAGCAAAATCCTTACGAATGCGACAAGCATCCTCATTGAAGGCCAAGTCTAGAACCCAATGTAAAGAGTTTTCTATCAACCAATGACTACGAACAGATTGGGATAATTTTTGAGCATTACTCGACAGGCTACTGATATAGTAGCGAGTCTCATACTCTGTTTTGTCTTTCAATCGTCTCTCCGCTTTAATCATACAGATGCTCGTCAACTTTGCCCATTTCTCCCCACCCAGCAAAAATTCTGTTTGTTCCATCGTCCAGCAACGGCGAATTTCAATCCGTCCATGTCCCTTGTCTATTGTTTGATGAAAATCATGCTTAATTCCCGCAAAATTAACCGATTGAGCATGAGCAAATAATTGTTCAACATCCTCACATAGATTACCTTGATTGCCTTTCAATGCCAAAACATAATCTCCCCCTCGCCCTACTATCTGTTGGGCAATCTTTGTCTGAGTTCCCATGGCATCAATCGTTACGATACAACCTTTGACCTCTAGCATTTTCAGGAGTTTAGGAATCGCCGTGATTTCATTCGATTTGCTTTCCACCTTGCACTGTCCTAGTACTAGACGATTTGCTGTTGCCCATGCACTTACCATCTGAATTGCGCCCTTTCCGTTGGCATTATCATAGGAGTGGCGAAGGGTTTTGCCGTCAATCGCTATCACTTCCCCTTCACGGGTGCGACCTTTAGTTGATAAAAGCTGTTGTAATCAGGGTTCTACAGGGAACCCATATTGATCAAGTTTTGCCCAAAATTGACTCCATCGTTCCTTGGTCAATACCAAAGCTCGTAGGCTCAAAATAATTCCTGCTCCTTTTTCCTTCCATCGCATCCCTGAACAACATAATCGTTGTTTGACCAACGTCTTACAAGCTGCTTCCATAACACCTGAACCAATCGGATACTTTTTCTCTATGTATTCAGCATAATCCATTTGATGCTGATGATTCTCGTAATAAGTAATCGCCGCTTGTAGTTTCTCGGTAAGATTCTTAGAATGACTTTTTTCTTCTTTGACTTCTTTCATCAGATTTAGCAGTTCTCCTGCTTTTCCTTTTTCATGCTTGAGTTCTCGACAATTTTCAGTCAACCATTCTTTTTGTTTTGACACGGTATTCGGATGCAACGCTTCTGCCAAGGCACCTAAGTAACCAGAGGCATGATAGAAATCTAATATCTGTTCTTCCGTTTGCTTTTCTAAAAACTTCCAATTTGATTCTGCCCCGTCTGCTATCCCGACCAATGTTGCCTCTGGATAACGGTTTTTCGCTCGCTCAATTTCTCTTTCTAATCTTTCTAGAAAACTCTTTTTTCCATACTCTGGTGCCGCACCTAGATAGATTGTAGGTTGACGTTCGCCTTCACTATCGTATAGGGAAACGGTTCCCACCATTGCTTCACGGTAGCCATCCTCACACATCAGCATACAGGTTCCATCTAATCCTATTCCCACTGTTGCAATTTGGCTATCCTCCTTGGGCGGGGCATAACTCCACGCTTCTTCTTTTGCCTGTACCACACTTCCTACTGCTTCACTCAATCTTTGGATATAGGATAGCGCTACTTTTCTACCATGATTTTCTAATAAATCATTTTTCACCTCTTTGCCTGCCATCCCTGACATTTTTGAGGATACCTGTTTTGCCAATAATGGCGTTGATGTTATGATTATCCTTGCTTCTCTTTCTAAGGGGCAATACGTTTTTCCTCAAAGGTGAACGCTGATATACATGACGATTCACTATAACCTCACCATAAGGTGTTTGATATTCTTTCGGTTGCTCTCCCTTACTCTTCCAGATTTCTTCACCGATTTTTAAGGGTGAACCATCTGTATCTAAATATTTCAAGGCTTCTTTGCTGGCGATGCAACCTACTTCGTTTAAGCCTTTTTGAATATTTATTTCTGTATCCAACATTGAACGACTGAGTTCTAATGTTAGTTCTATTTTTATCTTTGAACCCTCTACATTAATTAGTTTTGCTGTCATCATTGTTTCCTCTTTGTCACTTTTCATCCCATGTTAACACTTTTCTTTTCCTTCATCAACTAAAGGTCACACCCCCCTTCACCCTTCACTTACCTCCGCTATACTTTTGACCCAATGCAGAAAACAGTCTTGAAATTGCTCTGGGTTCAGACTAGCAAATACACGCGCAAACGTATCGTCGGAGGGGATGCCATTCGGCAATTCCAAAATTTTTTTTAGCCATTGATGTTTAGCCTTGCCGAAACTTTCCATGGCTACCCAACCTTCTGCTCCACAAATAACGGCTAAGATGGCAATCGTTAGAATATCAATGAGTTTATGCCGTTTTGTTCGTTCGATGCGAGGGTCATCTATTTCGGCAAAGTGTTCTACCAGTCTATATTTGGGTCGGAGTTTCATCGCTTTTGTTTTCTATGCACTTTCCCTTATTTTCCCTTATCCATCCCTCTATAATGTTCTTGTATCTGTATCATTTTTAGATGCGTTCGCCCTGTGAGCCCGACCTGAAATCTTGACAAGAACAACGGCTGGCAACGATAATTAGAGATCGTGTGTCTAATGCCTTGCTCGGATCAGGTTCAGACCTCATTATCTACCAAATCCAAGGTAAGTAGCCTCGCGGATACCTGTACGGCAAATTAACCAGAAAAATCATGAGTTACGCCATTATTGAAGCCGGGGGAACCCAACTCAGAGTGGAACCAGGTCGTTTTTATGATCTCAATCACCTCGAAGGAGAACCCGAAGCTAGTTATGTGATCGATAAAGTGTTGTTAGTCAATAACGATAGCCAAATCACCGTCGGTCAGCCATTTGTTGCTGGAGCAACGGTGGAAGGAGAAATTCTTTTCCATCGTCGGGGTCGCAAGATTATCGTTTATAAAATGCGTCCGAAAAAGAAAACCCGTAAAAAACGGGGGCATCGTCAGGAATTAACCCGTTTACTGATTAAATCCATTAGTATTGATGGAACGGCGATCGCCACTATCTCAGAAGAGGATCTCAAAAAACCTGTATTAGTTTCACCGGAAGAATCCCTTACCTTTGATGAAGATTTAGTTGAATCCGATGAAGATTTAGTTGAATCCGATGAAGATTAATTCATTTTTTATTAATTAGGAGTAACTAACGATGGCTCATAAGAAAGGAACAGGGAGTACCCGCAACGGTCGGGACTCCAATTCTAAACGGTTAGGAGTTAAACGCTACGGTGGTCAAGTTGTCAAAGCCGGCAATATCATCATTCGTCAACGGGGAACTAGAGTTCATCCTGGTGAAAATGTGGGACGGGGTAGCGATGATACGCTCTTTTCTCTCATTGATGGCATTGTCAAATTCGAGTACAAAACCCAAAGTCGTCGCAAGGTAAGCGTTTACCCCGTGGCAGCAGAATAAATTTTGGACTGATGTTGAATTGTCTAAGGGTGGGCTAAAGCTCGCCTTTTTTTGTAAATTTTTTCTGTGAATTAAGCAAAAATAGCTAAAAACCCCGCCCAGAATGAATTTTAGAACGAGGTTTTTGAACGGATTAGTTGGTTAAAGAATTAATCTAAATAACTCATTAAGATAGCCGGATCATCAATTTCATTAGAGGCAACAGGACGATTGCCCATAACCGAATAGGTTTCACTAATATTCAGGTGACTAATTTGAATAGGACGATTGCCAGAAATACTTAAGGTACTGCTCACTTCCATGCCACTAGCGGTGATGGGGCGAGAACTGCCAACGGCGTTATAAGTACTAACCACTTTCAAGTGACTCGCTTCAATGGGGCGATTACTCGGCAAGCCTGACTCATTCTTCAGGAAACGCAGACCACCAGATTTCTCTGGTAAAGACAGAGCCATTACTTCTTTTTCATCCTTTGGCTTTCTACCTCTGGCTGCTGTTTTCGGTGCGTCTTTTTCTTCGGTTTCCGCCGAGGGTGAAGTTGTCTCCAGCTTTTCCACTGTCATTGTTTTTAGTCTCCTTGGGTTAGCACAGTAAATTAAGTCTTTTTGCCCAGGGGCGGACGGGCCACCTTCGGCATTATTTAAAAATCACTTCTAAGATATTAAAGATACACCTATTGTTGAACCGTTGATAAATTCTCAAGATAGAGATCTGTAATATGCCTTATTATCCCAGACTATCGCTCCTTAGCTTCCATGACTTCTGATCTTTTCCAACTGCACTCGCCTTTTCAACCCACTGGGGATCAACCTAAGGCGATCGCCGCTCTTATCCAGTCTCTTCAGGCCAAGCATCGCTTTCAAACCCTCCTAGGGGCAACGGGAACAGGGAAAACCTTTGCGATCGCCGCCGTGATTGAGAAGCTCGGTCGTCCCACTTTAGTACTGGCCCATAATAAAACCCTAGCAGCCCAACTCTGCAATGAATTACGGCAATTTTTCCCTGAGAATGCCGTGGAATATTTTATTAGTTATTACGATTACTATCAACCCGAAGCCTATATTCCGGTCACGGATACCTATATTGAAAAAACGGCTGCCATTAATGAAGAAATTGATATGTTACGTCACTCAGCAACGCGATCGCTGTTTGAACGTCGAGATGTCATTGTTGTTGCGTCTATTAGTTGTATCTACGGCTTAGGGATGCCCGCCGAATATTTAAAAGCAGCCGTGCCGTTACAGGTGGGACAAGAACAAGATCCGCGCCAGCTAATTCGGAATTTAGTTAATGTTCAATATAGTCGCAATGATCTGGACTTGCAACGGGGTCGCTTCCGTTTAAAAGGGGATGTTTTAGAGATTGTCCCAGCCTATGAAGATCGCATTATTCGCGTTGAATTTTTTGGTGATGAAATTGAAGCTATTCGCTATCTGGATCCCGTCAGTGGTGCGATTTTACAGAGCCTTAATCAACTCAATATTTATCCCGCTCGTCACTTTGTTACTCCAGAAGAACAGCTAGAAACGGCTTGTTTCCAGATTGAACATGAATTAAAAGAACAGGTGGAAAGATTAGAAAAAAACAACCAACTATTAGAAGCTCAACGATTAAGTCAACGAACCCGTTACGATTTAGAAATGTTGCGCGAAGTGGGCTATTGCAATGGTGTGGAAAATTATTCTCGTTATTTAGCCGGACGTAATGCCGGAGAACCGCCCGAATGTTTAATTGATTATTTTCCCAACGATTGGTTACTGGTCATTGATGAATCCCACGTTAGCATTCCCCAATTGCGCGGGATGTATAACGGTGATCAAGCCAGAAAAAAAGTGTTAATTGATCATGGCTTTCGTCTTCCCAGTGCGGCTGATAATCGTCCTTTAAAAGCGGAGGAATTTTGGACAAAGGTGAATCAATGTATTTTTGTTTCCGCCACACCAGGTAATTGGGAATTAGAACAGTCTGGGGATAATATTGTGGAGCAAATTATTCGACCCACCGGAGTCCTTGATCCTGAAATTTTTGTGCGTCCAACCTTGGGACAGGTAGATGATCTCTATAGTGAAATTCAAGCCAGGGTACAACGACAGGAGCGGGTTTTAATTACCACCCTCACTAAACGCATGGCGGAAGATTTAACCGAATATTTTCAAGAACGAGCGATTAAAGTTCAGTATCTCCACTCAGAGATTCAATCCATTCAACGTATTGAAATCTTGCAATCTCTTAGAAATGGAGAATTTGATGTTTTAATTGGAGTGAATTTATTACGGGAAGGCTTAGATTTGCCCGAAGTTTCCCTAGTGGCTATTTTAGATGCAGATAAGGAAGGTTTTTTGCGAGCCGAGCGATCGCTGATTCAAACCATTGGTCGGGCAGCCCGTCATGTGCGTGGTCAAGCGATTTTGTATGGAGATAATTTAACCAAGAGTATGAGTAGCGCGATCGCGGAAACGGAACGACGACGTAAGATTCAACAGGCCTATAACGAACAGCATGGCATTACGCCCCAACCCATTCAAAGCCGTGCCAATAATTCTATTCTCAATTTTTTGGATATTTCTCGGCGGCTCAATTCCCAACAGTTAGAACAGGTCTGTGAACAGGCAGATGACCTTTCCCTAGAACAAATTCCTGAGTTAATTCAACAATTAGAACTACAAATGAAAGAGGCCGCCAAAAAGTTAGAGTTTGAAACGGCGGCCAAATTCCGCGATCGCATCCAAAGTTTGCGGGATCGGTTGTTAGGTCATCGTTGATTCCAGAACACCAAAGTCTTCTCCATCAGGTCATCAGTGAGACTGACTAACCACCCACTGCACCAATGTTCGCACTGGAAAACCCGTGGCACCGGCACTATGGACACCATTGTCCTTATCTGTCCAGACAGGGCCAGCAATGTCTAGATGGGCCCAGGGTGTTTTCTCAATAAATTGCTTAAGAAAAAGGGCGGCGGTAATGGAACCCCCAGCACGAGGCCCCGTATTCTTCATATCGGCAATGGAGGATTTCAAGCCTTCAAAGTATTTTTCCTCCATGGGCATGGGCCAGAATTTTTCCCCCGCGATCGCTGCGGCTGTTTGTAGCTGGTTCATTAACGCTTCATCTGGACTCCATAGCCCTCCAATGTCATCTCCCAGGGCAACTACACAGGCTCCCGTTAAGGTAGCCAGATCCACGATCGCCTCAACTTCTAATTTTTCCGCATAGACCAGGGCATCGGCGAGGGTAAGACGACCTTCCGCATCCGTATTATTGACCTCAATGGTTTTGCCGTTAGATGCAGTGAGAACATCACCAGGGCGCATGGCTTTACCACTAATCATATTTTCTGTGGCAGCACAGATAAAGTGGACTTCCACCGAGGGTTTTAATTGGGCTATCGCTTTGGCTGCCCCTAGGGTAGCGGCTCCACCGCCCATATCGGTTTTCATGGTTTCAATACCACTGCCAGCCCCCTTGATATTTAAACCGCCCGAATCAAAGGTCAAACTTTTACCCACGATCGCCACTTTTGCTTGGGGATTGGCAGGGCGATAGGTGAGATGAATAAATTTAGGCGGTAATTCCGAGGCTTTGGCTACTCCCAGAAAAGCTCCCATGCCCAGAGCTTCACAGTCACTCGCTTCCAAAATTTTTAATTCAAGTCCGTATTCCGTTGCCAATTGTTGGGCTGTTTCTGCCATCGTGATCGCAGTCAAGGCATTGGCTGGGGCAGCAACTAATTCCCTGGCTAAAATTACCCCTGAACAAATTTTCTCAGCTTCGGCGATCGCCTTGACCTGTTCTCCTAAGCCTAGTAATTCAACGGTTTCTAACTTCAGGGCCTGTTCTTCTTTTTGTTCAGATTTAAAACGCTGATCTTGGTGAAGTGCTAACCAAATGCCCTCACTGATGGCCGCCGCCGTTTGACTGGCATCCTGCTCCACTAGCGGTAAATCAATGCCCAGGGTTTTAACCTTTTCTTGTTTGGCTAAACGGGCGATCGCTGCCGCCGCCAGGGTTACAGTTTCTCGCTTAAAGCTTTCAATTTTTCCTAAACCGACTAATATGAGTTTCCGAATCGGGGTTTTTGAGCCAACCCGCGTCACCACCTTCTGGCCTGCTTTGCCAGTAAAAGCAGTCTCCGTGATCAGTTCTTGCAGCGTTCCCTCTAATCGCTCATCTAATTCGGTTAATTCTTCCGTGATTTCGACGGCATTTTCAAAAAAAGCTAAGGCTAGAGCATCACCTAACCAGGTTAATTGTGAGTGATCTGTCCCACGAATTTGCATTGATCTGACCATTGTGAATGATTTTCCGTTCCTCATTGTAACTTGTCTCAGAAAATCGGCTCTTTCCAGAATGGGTCTTCATTGATATTGATCAGTTTTTAATGGGAACCACGATAGATGCGATCGGCCTGTTCTGAGGGTAAATGGCCATAGCCAGGTAAATGAGAAGTCTTAACCCCATTCCCATTGCTAGTATGGCTGTCATTGACTTCGCGGGCAGGAAACTGCGCTAAATTTTCCCCACCGGACACAGTAAAAGGTACTTGGTGAAAGAGAGGACAACTGGGATGCAGATTATATTCCGGTTCTGGCGACGGGAGACGACTTTGAGGCGGGACAAAATCATGAAGAATGCCATCATAGGCAAGCACTTCTCCGGCCTCAATGCGATAAATCCAACCATGCAAACTCAATTTACCGTTGCGAAGTTTAGAGCGAATAATCGGATAGGTCTGTAAATTTTCTAGTTGGGTAAGTACATTTTCGGCGACGGTAATTTCGATTAATTCTTCACCTTCGTAGTGGCTATAATTTTCCTTCACCAAGCGGCGGGTTGCCTCTGCGTGTTTAAGCCAGTCATAGACGAGGGGCATTTTTTCCTGTAGAGTATTGAGCTTTAATAAGCCTTTCATCGCCCCGCAATGAGAGTGACCACAAACGATCACTTGTTCGATTCCCAAGGCTTCAATCGCATATTCAATAGAGGCTCCTTCCCCACCATTGGCGGCTCCGTAGGGTGGAATAATATTACCCGCATTACGAATTACAAAGAGATCTCCCACATCTGCCTGGGTAATCAGGTTTGGATCAACCCGTGAATCAGAGCAGGCAATGAATAAAATACGGGGATGCTGACCGTGAGACAGTTCCTCAAACAGGGCGCGATGGCTACTAAAATAGCCCGTTCGAAATTTTTGGAGTCCCTCAAGCAGCTTCTTCATGGAACCGTATGACTGATTACAATGTTTTAAGACCTGCCAATTTTACCACTTTCTTTGTTTGAATGACAAAGTTTACATTTTTTAATAAACTGGACAGTGGGAAGTTTATGGATGCCAGATAAGGTAATGACTATGCGACGAAAGTAAGCATATCAGGGCTTGGGGAAGAGGCAAGTTTAGCGGTAAGGAATTTAGGCAAAAGCAGACTGGGTGGACTTTGAGGAAAAATCATTTGGGCTTGATGTTGAAGGGCTAGTTGAGCAATCCGTTCACTAGGGTAGCCATGGGATGGTAATGTCCGAAACCATCGAGGAAAATTAGCCCAAATCCCCTGGGGTAACTCTAAGGCGAGAATTTGAAGTAGCCCTAAAGCAATGGCATTAAGGTTAACAAAACGCTCAAAGGCTTCTACCTTGTTTAAAATCTGAGTCTGAACAGCTTGTGGATAGTCACTGAGGATAAGATTGCTGGGCCAGGTAGGTAAAGTAGGAAGACTCTTAAGCCAAAAACGATAGGCAAAGCTGCCCAAAAGATGGACTAATTGACGAAAAGTGACTTCAATCTTAAATCGGAGACCGTAAGCGGCAATAATCTCAGGTCCAGTCAAACAGAGATCAGTAGAAAGCAGAATCAGTCGTCGTCCGTTAGGCAATTGGGTCAGAACAAACTTGACGAGCTGATGGGGACTATCCCAGTGGAACTCAAAGCACTGATAAGAAACCGTGACTTGTTGACCATAGAGCCAGACTTTAGCTGTCGGAAAGTCCGCCGCCAGAGCGAACAGCTTTTCTAGTTTTATCGAACTCCCCCAAATCCGTGGTCGTCCTCTCCCCGTCAGCGTCGGCACGGAACAAAAGGGGGCATAGGCGACGGTGGAGCAACGCACTCTTGTGATTAGATGCAAGGCGTTCTGGCGAAAACTTTTGAGCACTGGTTCGCAAGCAAAATAAGCATCCAAAATTACATAACTCCCTGCCTCTGCGTAAGTAACACAAAGGTCAGCCATTTTTGTCACCAGGCTCGTCTTCACCTTTTTTTTGCCTTTTCCCTCCCCCTTCTCGGTTGCTTTGGACTTGATGCCATCGTCTAGCCGCAACACTAAGGGCAAGGCAAAGCAGGCTTTCCCTACTCCCACCAAAATACTCAAGGCATTGAAGTAATGACCCCTTATCCACTCTGGCTTGGACACATCTTCCGATTCTTGGTGTAGTCGTTTTACACCTGGCATCTTGCGTCCTTCTTTCCCCACTTTGATGCCATCACCCACATACACCCGTTTCCCTTTAATTCTGTATAGACTTTCATGCTGACTTAGCCACTTTGACCATTGTAAAGTTAGTCCTTCGACCCTAAACGCCTTGGAATCAAACCAATGTAGAGCCTGATTGTAGTAGCTCTCTGTTAAGCCAATGGCATTGACATAGCTAGTTATTGCGCTGGGTTGGCTGTTGAGCACTACTCCCCAGACTAACAGGATAAACCATTGGAACGTTGCTTCTCGGCTAAAGGCTGGACGGAGATTATTGAGGATTTGCTCTAGTCGCTGACATAGTTGCATAATTGATAGATAGCACTGGCTATCGATTTTCTTATATCAGCCAGTTTCGGACATAACGGCACTCTTTTGTATCGGATGTCCGATTTTCTTTTCTCCACTTACACGCCTCGAGAACTTCCCACTGTCCAGTTAATAAAGTGAATGGGATTTAATGCTACTTGATGGTGTCAGGCGAGGAGTTCGCCAATGAAAAGCGATCGCTTTTGATTAAGGCGGTCAATCTTAATAGTCAATGATGTCATTTGTTAATAGTTCTTTCCATTCAGAGTTTTCTTGATCGTGATTAACCATTGATTTAGCTTGTTCTTTTAAGATTTTTTGTCGTTCGGACAGGGGTAATTTTAAAAAAGTAATACGTTCTTCTAGGGAAAGTTCAGCTTGAGAAGAGTCGGGAATCAGAACAACAATTTCTACGGATTGATCAACATTAAGATTGGGGGTTTGAATCTCAATTTTATTGCCAGATAAGACAGTTATTGTTCGCATTTTCATTAATGTTGACAACGATTTTTGACTTTTAAACCAGGCTTGCAACTTCAACTGTTTTTTGAACAGCTAAGGTTTGACGATGTTTTTTGATATTATTAATTTCATGGAGTGTTTGAGCCGTTAGATAGCTTTCGCCACAATGAGAACAACTTAGCATTGGAATATTTTCAATCACCAATAGGTTATCCCCTTTGCCATAACTGCGTGAGATATACCGCAGGGTGATGCCTTCTTGGCCGCAAATATCACATTGAGTCATGGAATCCTCTGATTTTTTAGAGAGCATATACTGTAATGATAACAATTTTTCCTGTTGGGCTAAGTTTAACAATTACTTCGATCACATTTTTATCTATGTTATAACCCCTAATTCTATATTTGGATTCGGCGATCGCCTTTGCTATTAGGATTTTTATATTCAATAAAAACACGGTCATAGGCTGAATCGATACGGCCTTTTGTTTTGGCGACCGTAAATTCATATTTAGCCTCTAACTCAATATCAACGTCCTTTGCTACCTGTTGAATTTGTAACTCTGTTGCAATTTTAATATCCTCCTCATTCTTCACTTTTTGAATTGCCTGTTTAAGATTATTGGCAAATTCTTTAGCTTTTTGAGTAATTAATTGATCGTTGAGCCAGATTGGAGTATTCATTAGCAATTTAAAAATATGTTGTTGGTATTGGTGATTAAATTAAAGATAAGGTTTTACCTGATGCTATTTCCCGGCAACCAATCTTCAATAATTTGTTCGATGCATAGGGATAAAACTCTAGAAAAATGCTGATTTCTAAACCAGTTTTTGGGCTGCTATAAAATAGAGGAATAATCTCTATAATACAGAAAAAAGTTAAATTAAATCTTTTAGGTGATTAGGCAAATCAACATCAATAGGTTCATCTACTGATGTTGTAGCTAGACCACTCAACTCTTCAATCTCTTTTATTTTTCTTATCAATATTTTAATTAAAGAACCATTCTTATCAAGCTCAAATATGTCATCTTTATCGAGAACAACAATATTTTTTCCACTTTTAGCTTTAAAAATGACTTGACATAAACGAGCATCCTTAATACAGCGAAAACGTCTGTCTCCACGTCGAGGAAAACCTGATGCTCCTTGTATGGTAAAAAATACTCCCAATCCAACTGTGTCACAAAAATTCAGGTTTATCATACTGCACAAACGAGCAAATTGTGCGCTAGAAACTGATTCTCCAATAGCTTTAGCTTCAATAAGAATACCACGACAATTCTGATTATCTTGAGATTTTTTCAGATACAGCCTATCACAAACAATGTTCCATAATTCATCATCTCCGCTAACAAGCAGATCATATTGATGACTGCCTGATTGATAGTTTTTAATCTCAGATAACCCTGGTAATCCTTGAAATGCAAGCACGAGAATTTTTTCTAGTAAATAGCCTGCCTGCTGTTTTTGTTCTCTTGTTGGTCTAACAATTTGTAAGTGGGTTTTGAGTTGTGTTAAGTAGGATGAAATCTGAGGATTAGGAGTGTATGCCCAGTTAATAAGTTCTTCTGAGTCACGACTATTTTTATCTAAAAAGTTTAACGCAAGGGTGATCATCTTGTTTGCTTCTTCAATACTTTCTGGGGAGTGAATTAACATGGTCAAGTTTTTAATAAATTGCTTGAATAATTTAAATAAAGCAAATGGATGTTTGAGTTTCTGTCATAACGTCAAATTTTAACTCATCATAGTTATAGAGAGTAACTTCGCAATAAGGACAGACGTAAGGTAATTGTGGCATCCCATCACGAAGCGGGAGACTGTCAACAAAAGTTTCCGCACAGTGATGATAGATTAAAAGTTGATTTTCTGAATAACCATCAGCAGCTAAAACTGCAAAAATTGCTACTACCTTGGGATATTCAATGGCAAGTTTAATCGCTAATTCGCGTGGCTGTGCTGTTTGATTAGGCAGGCTAAAAAATTCGCTTAAGATGGACTTATGGCGATCTGAAAGAAAAGGTAATCTATCGTCACACACTAAATTAGCCATAATTATGACCTCAGTAGCCTAATTCAGAAAGAAGAAACTGTAATGCTTGCGAACTTCCTCCATAATTATTGATAAAACAATTCAAATGTCTAAACGAATCTTGAGGAGAGGAACTAACTCCATTAGCAAAATAAAAGTGGGCACGAAAAATCCCTTGATTTTTGCATTTATCCTCTTCATATCCTTTATCTAAACTAAATTCATATGATTTTGTTCCCCATTCTTTAATTAACGTTCTAAGTAAGGAACTTTCAACATTATTAATATTTTCTGGTGTTGCATCTACATTAAGAGAATCCAATGCTGTGAGAGCCAATTGATGTGATAAAGCCTGTAAGCCCCTCATCGTCTTTTTATCATATTTTCCCGTACTATGAGCATTTAAAGCAACCCCTTTTTTATCGGCCCGAATTCTTAAGTGCTGCCAAATATAATGAGGATCGAGAAGATATTTATCCCAAATCTTTTGAAGTACTAAATCATCAAGCAGTGGGTACTCCCAATGAGCATTGAGTTTTTCTGAAATTTCATCAAAAAAACTAGGAATAAAATTCCAATACTGAAATTGTGTTGATGAATCACGATCTTGGACGTTATAGCTAAAATTATTCCACGATAAAGCAATATAATGCGGTGCAACTTCCGCGATGACAGTCCAACGAATTGAATAAGATGCTGTTGAACTAACCTGCCTCTCGCCACCATTTTCTGATGTTGTTTGGGATTGATAAACGCCGCGCTCATAAAACGGTATTTTCTTCGTTCGTATATACCAAGCAATGCTTTTACTTGGGTTGGTAATCGGGCCATGCCAGCCATCATCACAGCACTCTGTTAGTAAATTATTAGCTGATCGTAATTCTGGCAGTTTTTTATAGGAACCCAATTTAAAACTCAGAAATTTACGAGGTTGTGTTACAAAAGAACGCATAACCTCTTCTGCCCGAAGGGTGTCATTTTCAATTAACTCTGCTAGCCGAGAAGCAAGCTCATATTTAGGAAGACTTTTACCTTTGACAGCTAGAGATTTAAGTGCATAAAGACTAAATTCGGGACTATAAAGAAATTGAGTGCAAAATGATTTGCTATCGGGAAAACCCTTATCAATAAATGCGTCAGGATATGAGTTATGATTCACCATGTATTTAACTGTGTTGAACTAAGAATATTTGATAATTCTATTTAAGGTAAAGTTTCGTCAGTGTTATCAACATTATATGTTAGGCAGCCAATCTTTAATAACCTGTTCAATTTCATAGGGACAAAACTCTGGAAAAATGCTAATTTCTAAACCTGTTTGTCGTGCTGCTTCTCGACGCGCTCTGGTATATTCCTTTGCCAAAACTTGGTCGGGATAACTGCGTAAACTCGGACTATCCTCTAACTTACGACGAATCTGCGATCGCCCATCATTAATTGAATCCAGCCAACTATCCGATCGCCGTTGGGGTTGATATTGCCACTTGAGGAGATGCACCATAATTCGTTCCATCTGGGAACCGATCGCACTGCGTTCACTTTTACCCAAGTCCTCCACCTCCTCAATTAAATGTTCCCAATCAATCACATCCCAACGTTGTTCCCGCAAAAGTTGAGCCGTGTCCTTTGCCCAGAGGGGTGCGACCTTTAGTTGATAAAAGCTGTTGTAATCAGGGTTCTACAGGGAACCCATATTGATCAAGTTTTGCCCAAAATTGACTCCATCGTTCCTTGGTCAATACCAAAGCTCGTAGGCTCAAAATAATTCCTGCTCCTTTTTCCTTCCATCGCATCCCTGAACAACATAATCGTTGTTTGACCAACGTCTTACAAGCTGCTTCCATAACACCTGAACCAATCGGATACTTTTTCTCTATGTATTCAGCATAATCCATTTGATGCTGATGATTCTCGTAATAAGTAATCGCCGCTAGTAGTTTCTCGGTAAGATTCTTAGAATGACTTTTTTCTTCTTTGACTTCTTTCATCAGATTTAGCAGTTCTCCTGCTTTTCCTTTTTCATGCTTGAGTTCTCGACAATTTTCAGTCAACCATTCTTTTTGTTTTGACACGGTATTCGGATGCAACGCTTCTGCCAAGGCACCTAAGTAACCAGAGGCATGATAGAAATCTAATATCTGTTCTTCCGTTTGCTTTTCTAAAAACTTCCAATTTGATTCTGCCCCGTCTGCTATCCCGACCAATGTTGCCTCTGGATAACGGTTTTTCGCTCGCTCAATTTCTCTTTCTAATCTTTCTAGAAAACTCTTTTTTCCATACTCTGGTGCCGCACCTAGATAGATTGTAGGTTGACGTTCGCCTTCACTATCGTATAGGGAAACGGTTCCCACCATTGCTTCACGGTAGCCATCCTCACACATCAGCATACAGGTTCCATCTAATCCTATTCCCACTGTTGCAATTTGGCTATCCTCCTTGGGCGGGGCATAACTCCACGCTTCTTCTTTTGCCTGTACCACACTTCCTACTGCTTCACTCAATCTTTGGATATAGGATAGCGCTACTTTTCTACCATGATTTTCTAATAAATCATTTTTCGCCTCTTTGCCTGCCATCCCTGACATTTTTGAGGATACCTGTTTTGCCAATAATGGCGTTGATGTTATGATTATCCTTGCTTCTCTTTCTAAGGGGCAATACGTTTTTCCTCCTACTGAACGCTGATATACATGACGATTCACTATAACCTCACCATAAGGTGTTTGATATTCTTTCGGTTGCTCTCCCTTACTCTTCCAGATTTCTTCACCGATTTTTAAGGGTGAACCATCTGTATCTAAATATTTCAAGGCTTCTTTGCTGGCGATGCAACCTACTTCGTTTAAGCCTTTTTGAATATTTATTTCTGTATCCAACATTGAACGACTGAGTTCTAATGTTAGTTCTATTTTTATCTTTGAACCCTCTACATTAATTAGTTTTGCTGTCATCATTGTTTCCTCTTTGTCACTTTTCATCTCATGTTAACACTTGTCTTTTCCTTCATCAACTAAAGGTCACACCCGAGCTAAGGGCAGTTCTGTCCGTTCTACCAAGCGATGTAAACTGCTATGTCCTACTTTTATCCCCATCAACTCCTCTATATCTTCTTCTGCTTGTTGGTAGGATGTTTTCGCACTGGCTCTTAGACAGCATTTCTCTAAACCTGGACTTAAGACGATTTTTGGCGACACCTTTAGTTTTCTGGCTTGTTTTTGGCTTATTTCCACTTCTCCGACTAGGGTTTTGATTTTTCGCTTGTTTCCAGACCGTTTTTTTCCCCCTTCTGAAAAAAAAACTCCCCCATTGTTGGCCCCACAATTTCTAACATCTGGGTTCTGACTTCTACTTCGATGCTTCCAAAGTCCTTCTGTTTCTCTGGTTCCGTATATTTGCGCA
Source organism: Woronichinia naegeliana WA131 (assembly GCA_025370055.1). NCBI lineage: Bacteria > Bacillati > Cyanobacteriota > Cyanophyceae > Synechococcales > Coelosphaeriaceae > Woronichinia > Woronichinia naegeliana. The sequence goes on from CP073041.1 coordinate 4,083,477, forward strand.
GGATACGGGCTGATTCGGTGAGATGCTGTTTTAACAGTGCTTTTTCTTCTGGGGGAATCGGTAACATACTTTTTTCGCTCATCAGTTTTTTTCCATTTTACCCCAGATTCTATGTACTACTTTATCCGGGATGTACCCGAGTCTAAATGCTTTGACTTTTGTTCTATTCCAAAGATTGCTGCCGCTTTTAGGACTATTTTCGTGAACCGGTTTTTTACCCCCACTCCAAATACCTTATCCAATGACCTTCCTAGCTTGTCATCATTTAAATCTTCTGCTTTTATTCCTTCTCCTAATAGGTGTTCTAATGCTTTTCCTTTAAAAAATTCACTCAACAAATATAACGGAGCATTAATACATCCTAAGCAGTTTAATATCATTGCTTTTACTATTGTACCTACACCGAGCTTTTCTTGAGGATGAGTTCCCACTTCCTCATCGATAATTTCTACTAAACTGGACAGTGGGAAGTTTATGGATGGCAGATAAGGTAATGACTATGCGGCCAAAGTAAGTCTATCAGGACTTGGAAAAGGGTCAAGTTTAGCGGCAAGGAATTTAGGCAAAAGCAGACTAGGTGGACTTTGAGGAAAAATCATTGGGGGGTCGTGTTCTAAACCTGTGGAAAAGAGTAATAATAAATAAATGTAAATCTTAAAATTGGTGTGCCATGCTATTCAAAGCAATTGTTTGCCCAAGTTGTCAAAGTACGGATATTGTGAAACACGGCCCCTCTGGGGAGGGGAAAGAGCATTACAGATGTCGTAATACAGAATGTAAGCGTTGCACATTTATCTTAAACTATACTTATAAAGGTTATTTGCCAGAAGTAAAGGAAAAGATTGCCGAAATGGCAATGAATGGTAGTGGCATAAGGGATACAGCCCGTGTGCTGAGGATTAGTCCATCAACAGTGATTAGTGAACTAAAAAAAAAGAGTCTAGTTTAGTATTCGTCAACGAAAAAAAACTAGCAGAACTGGAACCCAGTCAGAGTATTGTAACGCTCTGCCAATGGAATGACGTGGAAGCAGAACTCGACGAAATGTGGGGTTTTGTGAAGAGCAAAAAAGAGTAAAGATGGTTATGGCACGCTATTGATCATAAGACAGGTGAGATATTAGCTTATGTTTTGTCTGGTCACAAAGACGAAGCATTTCTAAGGCTAAAAGAGTTGTTAGAACCTTTTGGTATTACTCAATATTATACAGATGGATGGGGGGCTTACGAACGACATATTGAGCCAGCATTGCATGAGGTGGGTAAGTATAATACTCAAAAAATCGAACGAAAGCACTTGACATTGAGAACTCGAATAAAGAGATTAGCGAGAAAAACGATTTGTTTCTCCAAATCTATTGTGATGCACGATATTGTCCTTGGATTATTTATCAATCGCTTTGAATTTGGATGTCTTATTTAGATGTGCTTCCACAGATTCAGAACACTACCTCATTGGGGCTTGATGTTGGATGGCTAGTTGAGCAATGCGTTCACTAGGATAGCCATGGGAGGGTAGAGTCCGAAACCAGCGAGGGAAATTAGCCCAGATCCCCTGGGGTAACTCTAAGGAAAGAATTTGAAGTAAGCCGAGAACAATGACATGAAGATTAACAAAACGCTCAAAGGCTTCTACTTTGTTTAAAATCTGAGTCTGAACAGTTTGGGGATAGTCAGGGAGGATAAGATTGCTAGGCCAGGTCGGTAAAGTAGGGCTTGCTGAAAAAGTCAAAAAACGAAAGAAATGTGGGTTAGGGAAGTATGGACTGAAAAAGCATAGATAACTTATCCTTATGGAAACAAATCAAAATACAGATTTTGTTTAATCTATTGTTCCTTTCTGTCTAAAAAGGTCAACACAAATCACTCCTCACAAAAGAGAGGAAAATTAACACCATTTTTCACAAGAAAAACGACTCTACAACTTTTTACTTTTTGTCTTCTGAAGTAGAGTAGAAAGATTCATTACCAAAAAGTTCATCGCAATTACCGTTTCCGAGGTCTCAGGTAGTTTGGCCATCACTCGACCAAGACTAAATTTCCTCTTTCCCTGTCCGAATTTACCCTCAATGGCATTACGCACTCTTTCATCTGAGCGTGCCTCTTTCTTTTTTTCTTTGCTCACCTCTTTCGGCGGTCTTCCCAATCGGGGACCACTCATTCTTATATCCCTTTCTTTACAATAAGCTCGATTCGCTTTTGTTCGATAGATTTTATCCACATGAACCGATTCCGGATAACATCCTGTTTCCCTTTTATATTCTTCTATTCGCGCTTGTAAATCTCCCGATTCGTTGTAATTATCCCAACTTAATTTGTCTAAGAAGACAAAGCCATTCACATTACTTGCCGATATTTTAGCTCCAAACTCTACTGCTTTTCCCGCTTTTCCACGCACTATTGGACGCACGTGAGGTTGGCTTACACTCACAATTCTGTTTTCTACTTTATTTGTCTTTTTTTCATACATTTCTAACTGTTGCTCATACACTTTTCCTATCGTTACAAGCTCTTCTTGCTCTTTTTTCGTTAGTTTTTCTAACTTTGCTCCCTCTTCTATCATTTTTTCTATATCAGACAAGTTTCTTTTTATATATCCTAGTTGTTTTTTTGTTCCTTTTCTTCTTTCTTTTTTTGACACACGACGTTTTTTTGCTATGGCTAAGTACTCTTTTCTTGCCACTTCCCTATAAGTCCTCGGCTTTTCTTTCCTTTTCTCTTTTATTTCTTCATACAGCTTATCTATTATTTTTTCTGTTTTTTCTCTGGCATCATTCAATATTCCTATATCCGTTGGATATTTTATATCTGCTGGTGTACAAGTCGCATCTAACAATAACTTTCCTTCATTTTCTTTTTTTTCTGACGCTACACCCGTCGCTTTTTTTTCTATTTCTTTATTAATTTTATTTATTAATTCCATTCCTATTTTTTTACGAAAATGAACCATCATTGACGCATTAAATGCTTCTTTGCTACTATAGCTTTCCATTCCTATAAAGTACTGTAAATAAGGGTTCTCTTTTATTTGTTCTACTGTTTCTCTGTCACTTTTTCCTGAAATTTCTTTGATAATTAATGCTCCTAATGCCATTCTAAATGATTTGGCTGGGGCTCCTTTTTTTTCTGTGAAGTTTTTTGCATATTCTTCCTCATATTCTTCCCAGGGAATCATTTTTGACATTTCTATCCAACGATTTTCTTCGTCTAACTGCCCGCCGAACAGATTTTTCAAGTTTTCTGGTGTTTCAATTGAGTACTGTTGCTTTCGGTACATCTGCTTTCTCTCTTCTTAATGCAATGGTTTTGAGGCATTCTACCCTATTTTCGTGCATTCTAGCGGTTCTTAATTCGCCTACTATTTTTCTCCGTAAAGGTTTCAGCTTTTTTCAGCAAGCCCTAATTAATGCTCCTAATGCCATTCTAAATGATTTGGCTGGGGCTCCTTTTTTTTCTGTGAAGTTTTTTGCATATTCTTCCTCATATTCTTCCCAGGGAATCATTTTTGACATTTCTATCCAACGATTTTCTTCGTCTAACTGCCCGCCGAACAGATTTTTCAAGTTTTCTGGTGTTTCAATTGAGTACTGTTGCTTTCGGTACATCTGCTTTCTCTCTTCTTAATGCAATGGTTTTGAGGCATTCTACCCTATTTTCGTGCATTCTAGCGGTTCTTAATTCGCCTACTATTTTTCTCCGTAAAGGTTTCAGCTTTTTTCAGCAAGCCCTAAAGTAGGAAGAGCCTTAAGCCAAAAACGATAGGCAAAGCCGCCCAAAAGACAGGGCAAACGCATCTTATCCGAGTAAAACCTTAAGGAGATAGTCCTCGTCCCAACCAGCGCGTAGCCGTTTATTCTTGATACCAAGTTTCAGAGTATTTTCCTTTGTGAGCAAGTTAAGAGCGATATGGCGTAAGACGGCTAAATTCTCAGGAGCAAAATCCTTACGAATGCGACAAGCATCCTCGTTGAAGGCCAAGTCTAGAACCCAATGTAAAGAGTTTTCTATCAACCAATGACTACGAACAGATTGGGATAATTTTTGAGCATTACTCGGCAGGCTACTGATATAGTAGCGAGTCTCATACTCTGTTTTGTCTTTCAATCGTCTCTCCGCTTTAATCATACAGATGCTCGTCAACTTTGCCCATTTCTCCCCACCCAGCAAAAATTCTGTTTGTTCCATCGTCCAGCAACGGCGAATTTCAATCCGTCCATGTCCCTTGTCTATTGTTTGATGAAAATCATGCTTAATTCCCACAAAATTAACCGATTGAGCATGAGCAAATAATTGTTCAACATCCTCACATAAATCAGGGCAAACGCATCTTATCCGAGTAAAACCTTAAGGAGATAGTCCTCGTCCCAACCAGCGCGTAGCCGTTTATTCTTGATACCAAGTTTCAGAGTATTTTCCTTTGTGAGCAAGTTAAGAGCGATATGGCGTAAGACGGCTAAATTCTCAGGAGCAAAATCCTTACGAATGCGACAAGCATCCTCGTTGAAGGCCAAGTCTAGAACCCAATGTAAAGAGTTTTCTATCAACCAATGACTACGAACAGATTGGGATAATTTTTGAGCATTACTCGGCAGGCTACTGATATAGTAGCGAGTCTCATACTCTGTTTTGTCTTTCAATCGTCTCTCCGCTTTAATCATACAGATGCTCGTCAACTTTGCCCATTTCTCCCCACCCAGCAAAAATTCTGTTTGTTCCATCGTCCAGCAACGGCGAATTTCAATCCGTCCATGTCCCTTGTCTATTGTTTGATGAAAATCATGCTTAATTCCCACAAAATTAACCGATTGAGCATGAGCAAATAATTGTTCAACATCCTCACATAAATTACCTTGATTGCCTTTCAATGCCAAAACATAATCTCCCCCTCGCCCTACTATCTGTTGGGCAATCTTTGTCTGAGTTCCCATGGCATCAATCGTTACGATACAACCTTTGACCTCTAGCATTTTCAGGAGTTTAGGAATCGCCGTGATTTCATTCGATTTGCTTTCCACCTTGCACTGTCCTAGTACTAGACGATTTGCTGTTGCCCATGCACTTACCATCTGAATTGCGCCCTTTCCGTTGGCATTGTCATAGGAGTGGCGAAGGGTTTTGCCGTCAATCGCTATCACTTCTCCTTCACTTACCTCCGCTATACTTTTGACCCAATGCAGAAAACAGTCTTGAAATTGCTCTGGATTCAGACTAGCAAATACACGCGCAAACGTATCGTCGGAGGGGATGCCATTCGGCAATTCCAAAATTTTTTTTAGCCATTGATGTTTAGCCTTGCCGAAACTTTCCATGGCTACCCAACCTTCTGCTCCACAAATGACGGCTAAGATGGCAATCGTTAGAATATCAATGAGTTTATGCCGTTTTGTTCGTTCGATGCGAGGGTCATCTATTTCGGCAAAGTGTTCTACCAGTCTATATTTGGGTCGGAGTTTCATCGCTTTTGTTTTCTATGCACTTTCCCTTATTTTCCCTTATCCATCCCTCTATAATGTTCTTGTATCTGTATCATTTTTAGATGCGTTCGCCCTGAGAGTCACAGGAGTAAGTTGGTCATGGTTACAGAATTATGTTAATGATAAATTTGCTGCGGTACCTCGTCAGATAAGCGTTTCAGAAAAAGCGCGAGGAAAATTAACTATCGAATGTGATGAGCTTTGGTCATTTGTTTTCTCCAAAGAAAATAAGTTTTATGTCTGGTTAGCTATAGACAGAACAACAAGAGAAATTGTTGGTTGTTATATTGAGGACAGAAGCCGTGCATCAGCCAAAAAACTTTGGGCAAGTTTGCCTGCTGTTTACCGACAATGTGCCGTTGCTTACACGGATTTTTGGGTATCTTATGAGAAAGTTATTCCCAGTAAACGTCATCGAGCAGTCGGTAAAGAGACGGGACAAACTAATCATGTTGAAAGATTAAACAATACCTTTCGACAAAGAATCTCTCGACTGGTGCGAAAAAGCCTCTCTTTTTCCAAAAATGTGGAAAATCATATTGGGGCAATTTGGTACTTTATACACGACTACAATGCCCAATTAGCAAAGGCTTAAGCCGCCACCACTACTATCGAATCACTACCCCTTTACCACTCGCTAGACAGATGATTTTCTGGCTTTTTAGGTCAACAATTATTTGCGTCTTTAATGTATGTTCTTTTTGCTTCCCACTATAATAATTTTTCTGATTTTCTTTTGGTTTTTCTATCGGACTCTCTGTTACATCCATTGCCACTACTTTTTCTTCTGTCCCTTTTTGACGTAACTCTTTCTTTCCAGGTAGACTGAATACTCCTGAGCGAATTAAGCTATTTTCGATTTTCTGAGTTGTACGACACACCGTTGATTCTGATACTCCCCAGTCTGTTTTAATATGGTACTGTGTTCTATATTCTCTTAAATATTGAAGGGCCATTAAAACTTGATCTTCTATTCTCAATTTACACGGACAACCAACCTTCTTTTTTTTTCTCCTCATTTTTGACCAACTCTACCATTCGCTTAAATGTCGGTTTTTGAACCCCTGTCAGTCTCTTGAATCGATTTGCTGATAGTTTTCTTGCCTTGCTATATTCCATAATTAAATTACGATGAGTGATTTTAGTTTCCACTTTCACGATAGCATTTTCTGTTTTTATACGGTAAATTTATGCCACTGTTTGTATAAAACGTATTTTAGTTAACCCTTTATTGTAACATATAATATTTATGCAAGAGGGCTATTGTCGAAAAGGTCAAATTGGTTTCTTACCCTTATATTGGTTAAGTTTGGCCAATAATTTATTTTCCACCAAATCTTAGGCAAATATTGAATAACTGAATAATTGAGTAATGGATTATTGTTATGATTATTTTTTCTATTGCAAACCCTTTGTTACGCCATTGCAAACCTGTCACGGTTTATGGTCTGAGCGGCGGGGGATTATTATTCAACTCAGGGATCAACAAGGTAACATTGGTAAGGGAGAAATTGCCCCCCTTTCTTGGTTTGGCTCTGAAACCATTGAACAAGCCACTCAGTTTTGTTCGCAACTAGATACTAAGTTTAATCCCCAAATAATTGACCAAATTCCTAATAATTTACCTTGCTGTCAATTTGCTTTTGAGTCAGCCTTGGTAAATCTAGAGAAAGTTGCTAATAATTCTCCGATCACGAATTTAGATTATAATCTCAGTTCAAACTATCAAATTTATCTCGTTAATCATCCCTGGAATTATAGTTATCTATTACCGACAGGATTAGCTGCCTTACAGTCAATTCAGACCAAAGTTGCTCAACAACATAATACTTTTAAGCAGAAAATTGGGGTTCAAAGCTTCGAGCAGGAGCGATCGCTGATAAAGGAATTAATGTCTTACTTGCCTACTCAGGGAAAACTGAGACTAGATGCCAATGGGGGACTGAACTTAGAAACGACCAAACGGTGGTTAGAGTTTGCCGAATTAGAGAACGAATTAGAGCATAAAATAGAATTGATTGAACAGCCGTTACCCCCTGAAGATTTTTCAACCCTATTAGCGTTATCTCAGCAGTTTAAAACCGCGATCGCTTTAGATGAATCGGTTGCCAATTTGACCCAACTCCAAAGTTGTTATCAGCAAGGTTGGCGAGGCGTTTATGTTCTAAAAGCGGCCATTATGGGATCGCCCCGTCGTTTAGCCCAATGGTTACAAACCCATCCCATTGATGCTCTGTTTTCCTCGGTCTTTGAAACGGCGATCGGTCGTCAAAATGTCTTAGAATTGGCAGTTAAATGGGGGAATCCCAACAGAGCCTTGGGGTTTGGTGTAAATCATTGGTTTCAAGAATAAGACTGAAATCAAAAATGGATAACTTAAGAAAAGAGTTACAAACCTGGCTTGAGCAGGGAAAATTTATTGGTCAAGAATCTTCCACTTTTTATGAACAAATTATTTTCTATGAAAATCAATGTTCTCCATATTTAAAGCCCCAGGTTTTACTCGTAGAAGAGAAACCAGAACAGTTTTTAGCCGCATTTCTAGCTATATTACTCAATCAAGGCTCTGTTTTTTTAGGTAATCCTCATTGGCAACAGCAGGAATGGCAACAGGTCTCGACTCTGATTCATCCCGATCTGATTTGGGGTCAAGTCCCTCAAGTTTTTTCAGAATTAACCAAATCTCATTCTTCTCCTTGGTCTAATTCTTACATTTTTATCCCGACAGGAGGAACATCAGGACAAATTAAATTTGTTGCCCATAATTGGCGAACTTTAACAGCTTCAGTTCAAGGTTTTCAGCAATATTTTGATGTGAAAAAGATCAATTCTTTCTGTGTTCTACCGCTTTATCATGTGAGTGGTTTAATGCAATTCCTGCGGTCTTTCATGACTCAAGGTAATTTCCAGTTTTATTCTTATGCTCAACTCAAACTAACGCCACCCCCAGAAGACTATACAAATTTTTTTCTATCATTAGTTCCCACTCAACTACAATTTCTCCTCGATCATTTTCCTCAATGGTTAGCCCCATTTAAAACGATTTTTCTAGGAGGTGCGCCCGCCTGGCCCACACTACTTGAACAGGCAAGACAAGCCAATATTAACCTAGCCCCTACCTACGGGATGTCAGAAACGGCGGCTCAAATTGCCACCTTAAAAGCTATTGATTTTAAGCAAGGTTGCTCTGGGGTGGGTCAAATATTGCCCCATGTCAAGGTTAGCATTATGGATGAGCAAGGCTTAGTTTTAGATTGTCATCAGGTAGGAAAAATCAACATTCAATCTTCATCACTTTTTCTCGGTTATTATCCTAAACTCCATTGTCCCCCATCCTTTTCTTCTGGGGATTTGGGTTATGTTAATGAAGAGGGCTATTTATGGATTATGGGTCGTCAAAACCAGAGAATTATTACGGGAGGAGAAAAGGTTTTTCCGGCGGAAGTAGAAGCGGCTATTTTAGCAAGCAAGCAAGTCAAAGATGTGGTGGTTTTGGGATTACCCGATCGCTATTGGGGAGAGATAGTTGTGGCAGTTTATGTCCCTCATTTGACTGAATGTTCTGGAAGTTCTCTGGAGACAATCCTAAAAACAAAGTTAAGTCCCTATAAGTGTCCAAAAGCTTGGTTTACCAGACCTGAAATTCCCCGATCGCCTTCAGGTAAGGTCAATTATGCTCAATTACAAAAACAGCTAGAGGAAGATAGAAAGGAGAGCCAGGGCGATCGCATCTAGTAATTTCAACCAGGGGTTTAACCCCCTGATCTCTTAAAAATTACTATCTAGAAATTAGATTTGACCTAATAATGCTTGCAACTCAGCCGTCTCTAAACGAGGGCCGTAACAGGTGACAATTTTAGCGGCAGTAATCGAGGCTAATTTACCCGCTTTTTTGTAACCTAGACCGTGCGTTAAAGCATAAAGAAATGCTCCGGCATACATATCTCCAGCCCCAACAGTATCAATAGCATGGACAGGCGTTGTCGGAATTTCAAGTAACTTTTCGCCATCAAAAACCACCGATCCCTTTGCTCCTCTGGTAATCGCAAAACCTTTAGCTAAAGTCTGACAATAGTCCAAAGTTGTTTTAAAATCCTCACTGCCTGCCATCGTGCCAGCTTCTGCTTCATTGGCAAAGAGAAAATCCACACCGTTACCGATCATCTCCAATAAACCGTCTTTAAAATAGTTGGTCATGTTGGGATCGGAGAGGGAAAAACTGGTTTTAACCCCATTGGCCTCAGCAATTTCTCTAGCTTTAATGACGGCGGCTTTACCCGTTGGAGAAGTGACTAGATAACCTTCCATATACAAATATTCAGAATCTTGAATCGCTTCGGGAACCAATTCTTTTTCAGAAAATCCGCCCGTAATGCCTAAAAAGGTGTTCATGGTGCGATCGGCATCGGGGGTAATCAATACTAGGCATTTGCCTGTAATGCCATTTTCCCGTTCTCCATTATGTAAGTTGGTATCTAGACCGCAAGCTCGTAAATCTTCAAGATAGAAGGTTCCCGCCTCATCATTGGCGACCTTACAGGAATAAAAACCCTTACCCCCTAACTGACTCAGGGCAACCATCGTATTTGCTGCCGAACCCCCACCACTTTGTTTGCAAAGATAGCTTTTTAATTCAGCAATCAGTTCATTTTCCCTGGTTTCATCCACTAGGGTCATTACCCCTTTATCAATGCCTAAACGTTGTAATTGTTCAGGACTGACTTCAAATTCCATATCGACGAGGGCATTGCCTACCCCATAAACATCGTATTTACGGCCCATGACCACCTCAAGCTTAGAATTAATAACGCCTGTCATGGTAATCCAGAATGGAGGTTAACGCAAGAATGAACTATGTCGCCGGTGATCCCTCTTTTACCGTCGCTTCAGCACGGTGAGAATGTCAACTCGACCAATGGATAAAGGCGTTAGGGGCGATCGCCTTACTTGAATACGATCTTTTCTCACTCGTTGAGGCACACAGAAAACGGAGTTAACCGAAGTTAAATAGAGTTAGCTGCTTTATATTCGCTCCCTGATTGACCGATAGAGGCTTGCGCTTCCTTGGTTCTAGGGTCTGGGACTTGCCTTTGTCCGTTTTCGCCTCGAATAATTGACCCTGTATAGGAGTCAAGCTATCCAGAAACTTCCGAGTCCGTTCTAGCAATATTTCCTTTGCCTTTTTATAGCCAAGAAAACGGGGGATTTCAACGTCTCCCAGTCTTGCTAGAATGTTGTCAGCAGCGTTGATATCAGAGTGTAATACGACCCCATCATGTCCGATAAACCGCTCCCCTGAACGAGTCCCTGTAAGAGTCCCGAACCGAGAATCGAGTTGTGACGTATAGGCACTGTTAACAGCAACAATCGCGCAACCTACGCGAGTTGAAACCTGATTAAGAGCATCGGCGACCACGCCTTTACACCAAGAAGAAACGTTTCTTTTCATCCGTTTTGTTCTTGGTTTTTTGTTGCGAATTTGCTCTGTTAAATCTTCAAAGGCTACCTTAATCGCATTTTGCATGAGTTGATGGGTAGCGGTAAAAACAAGGGTTTTAATTTGTCCCTTGAAACGGGACTCTCGTTTATCCCATTTCTGTTTACCCAAGTTGTTACGATTAATCCTATCCGCTTTGGCGGTATCCCCTTTTTGGATTGCTTTATCGGCAACAGATTTTAATTTGTTGCGCTTAACTTTTTTGGCTGTACGATAATCGGTTTCTTTCGTTTGCAAGAAACCAAAATTATTACCTAAAAGTCTAGCACCATCGTTAGAAGAAGTGGCATAAACTTCCGTATAACCCCTATCGCAACCGATGGTTAAACCTTCTGTTTTAAGTTCGGACTTTTGAATATTAGTTGTGTAATGAATTTCCCATCTATCAGCCCGTTTAATCAAGCGTAACTGACAGGTAACTTCGTGAGGTAATGTAGTCGGAACTTTTATATTTTTCCCTTTTTTTAAGCCACCAAAACGAAGCCAAACCACTCCATTTTTGTCAATTTGTGTATCAAACGCTCTGAGAATAATTTGATTGTTAACCCTTGTATGTCCACGATGCCAATATTTACGAACAAGAGAGCATAACTTAGGGTGGTTAAGCCAATCACGACTTTCTAGGGTTAACTGTAATACTCCTTTTTGGGAGTGAAACGTTTGATAAGATTGCCTCAGAGCTTTCATTACCTTTTCAATACAGGAAGCTTGTACAAGGTGAATATCATCTATGACATCATAAAGAGTTGAATCCCATAGTTTGGCTGGTAGCTCATATTTCTCACGAAAGGGACGTAGTTGCTTGTCAATCTCAAATTTAGAGATTCCCCAAGCTTTTAATGAGCCAAATTCATTCCACAAGTCACAACGAAGTTGACCCAATCGAAGCGCGATGGTATCCAGTTCTTCCGACTTCCACTTATTCAGTTTTTGAGTTCCTAGAATGGCAATTCTAGTTACCGTCAGTTGACCTTTTGCCTTGCGTTTCATTTAGTGAACCTCCTTTTTGATTATAACGATTCACATTGCTTGGTCGTTGGATTTATTGTAGATATATTTTGTTCATCCTCAATTTTTTTCTGGTAAGCACTAAGAAAGTAAAGTTTGGAACTAAAACAGTAAAGTTTGGAACTAAAACAGTGCATTATGCTCATAAAATCGTGCATCAATTCTTCTTGAGGAGATAGTTTATTGTTGTTGATTACCGTGATTTTGCAATCGTGAAGATGGCAGAACCATTCCACAAAATCAAATCCGAATCGGCAAAGTCCAGCAATTCTAAATTTGCGCTGTAACAAGGGTTTCAGGTTTTAGTTCGCGTAATATGGGGTAAAGTTCAACGGGATTAACAAGTTCATTTTACGAGTCTTCCGGCTTTTAGGCACAGTAGTACGTGTAGAATTGCCCCCAAAACCCCCTTTGAAATGTTCTTTAAATCCCTAAAAGCCTTGCTGTGTCTAAAACTGAGAATTGCTGGGCAAAGTCGGTCTTTATGACCAACAACAATCTCACCTATTTCTCCTTTTGATACTTGAGTCATTAATTTCAGGAAACCTTTTCTTTTCCAGTTCATTCCACTGGCAACGTCCTTGACAACCCTTCTGGGTGGGCATTCCCCAAAAAGTCAATCTGAGTTTCAAGATCATTGACTTGTGTTCTCGTACTTACGCGAGCATACAAGACCCGTTCTTTCTCGATAGAGAGCGACTCCTCGAATGCCGATTCAGGGTATCTGCGATGCCCACCAGGAGAACGAATACAAGGGATTTTCCCTTGATCTGCCCAGTCAGATGTTGTTCTTGGGTGATAACCATACTTTTGATAAACTTGGGTTGGGGTTAGGTACTTCATTTGATTTACCCTATTTGACCCCATTATACTTCGTTATTCAATGATTAGGTGTGCTGACAAGCTAAATTAGGGGCTAGGTTTAGCCACTCGACGCGACAAATCTGCAATTTTTTTCTTCAGTTCAGGGGAAGGCGCGACATCCTCCGCCATTTTAAATAAATTATTTGCCGCTTGAGTATCCCCCTTCGCTTGCCGTAACATCGCTTTACCCACCAAAGCCTTAAACTGTTTGTTGTCCTTGGCTAACATTTGATCATAAATCTGTTCCGCTTGATCAGTTTGTTCCGCGAGTTCGTAAAGCTTGGCCAGATTAAATTGCCATTCCAGATTATTGGGTTGAATCGTAATGACTTTTTTAATGATGGGGATTGCCTGTTCTAGTTGCCCCTTTTCTAAATAAATATTGGCTAGGGCGACTAGTGCATCCATATTATTAGGATTTTGTTCGATCAGTGTTTGGTATTTCTTGATGTCCGGTGCTTCACTGCCATTGTGAGTAATGGCATTATCGCTGGGTGGACGATTAAAGAAAAAGAAGGAAGCGGCTCCCATGCTCAAAATCACGAGGGCAAACCCTCCCAACATCATCAGCAAGCGTGGCGAAAAGCGGGGTAAAGCTTTATCTGGGTTGGGATCGGATTTTAAGCTTGATTCTAGGGTTTTTACCCCCGTAAAAGTATGTTTTTTATACAATTCTGCCACTAGCCAAAGAAAGGCAGAGGAGACCCCATTGGATTGGAGTTTATAAAAACCCTCTTTTTCGACAATAGGAATGCCAGAGTAAAAACGTTGGTACTTGGCCGTGGCTGCGTCAAGGGCGTGGATCAGACTTTGTACCTTTTCTTCAATTTGGAGTTGGGCCATGGCTCCGGCCGCTAGGCGATCGCACTGGGTAAAAATCAGGGCAAAAGTATAGGCTAGGGAATTTTGATCCACCAGTCTGGCCAAAGAAATAACCTGTTTAGTCAGGGTTTCCAGACTATCGAGATAGGTCGGATCATGAACTAATCGCTCCGCATTAATGAAAACACAACAACTATGGGAATTCAACACCATCGTTTGATAATAGGGATTCTCAAAGTTGCAATATTCTCCCGGAATATCCCACCAGCGAAAATAACACAACGTTTTCAGCCCCCAGCGTTGTCGTTGTTTAAAGGCAAAGTGGAAATCGGTAATTTTTAAAGTCGGTGGTGGATAATGCCCAGTTTGACCCACATAGTTCAAAATACTCTCTAATAGTTCCTTTTCCGGGTTATATTGGCACTCAAACCACAAAGAAGGAGTCAAGTTGGGTGAAAGGGACGGATCAATATCCGACACGCTGTTCAATTCAGCATAGCTCCCGACGAGGAAAACTGTTTTTCCGACACCCCGCTCCCCTAAACTGAGCAGGTTAAATATAGGAGGTTTAATAGGTGATAAGAATTTCATCTGGGAACTGTAATTAGATAGTTTGGTTAATTTATTCTTTATAGGGTATCTCGAAAAGTCCGGTACTGATGAAACGACAAAAACGACATCCACAACGTTCCCGTCAATCTTTGGCTTCCCATTGGCACCTCTGTCTGGGACTGGCAATGTTATTTACTTTCGCCTGGGTGGGCCGAGCCTTAGGACAATCCTTGTCATCTTTTAACGTCATCCAAGTTCAACAAACCTTACAAGTGTCATTGAACACCACTTGGGTCATCTTTGCCGGTTGTCTAGTTTTTATTATGATGGCAGGTTTTGCACTCCTTGCGGCAGGATTTTGCCGCCAGAAAAATGTCGTCAACCTACTCGCTGAGAATTTATTGGCTTTTGCTATCACCACGATCGTTTTTTGGGCGATCGGCTTTGGCTTGATGTTTGGAGATGGTACCTCTCTGTTTGGAATTAATGGTTTTTTCCTGGGGGGTTCAGATACCAGTCCCAATTCTGGCTCTGATTATGAGGGGGTTTTTCATGCTCTTAGCTGGGCAAATATTCCTCTACAAGCCAAATTTTTCTTTCAGTTAATGTTAGCAGGGATTCCTCTCAGTATTGTGGCAGGGGCGGTAGCGGAAAGGATTCAATTTTTAGCGTTTCTTTGCTTTAGCGTTTTATTAGTGGGATTTATTTACCCGATCGCCGGTCACTGGATTTGGGGAGACGGTTGGTTAGCTCAATTAGGTTTTTGGGATTTTGCTGGGGCAACGGTTGTGCATTCGGTGGGAGGTTGGGCTGCCTTTGTCGGAGCAGTGCTATTAGGGCCGCGTCTAGGCAAATATAAAGGAGGCGAATCCTTTGCTTTGCCTGGTCATAATTTACCCTTGGCAACGTTGGGCTGTTTGATGATCTGGTTAGGCTGGTTCGGTTTTAATGGAGGAGCGACC
The DNA here is from genome assembly GCA_025370055.1 of Woronichinia naegeliana WA131. Taxonomy (NCBI): domain Bacteria; kingdom Bacillati; phylum Cyanobacteriota; class Cyanophyceae; order Synechococcales; family Coelosphaeriaceae; genus Woronichinia; species Woronichinia naegeliana. The sequence continues at coordinate 4,098,655 of CP073041.1, forward strand.
CTTTCGGCTAGTCCCTTGGTCATTACCCATATTTTACTGGTGACGAATTTGGCGGCAGCAACGGGAGGCATTACTGCGATTTTGGTGGCCTGGTTTTATTTTGGGAAACCTGATCTTTCTGTAATGCTCAATGGCATTTTAGGGGGACTCGTCAGTATTACGGCGATTTGTCGCTTTGTAAACTTGGGTTGGGCGGCCCTAATTGGTGCGATCGCTGGATTATTAGTGGTTTTAGCGGTGGATTTCTTTGATCGGCTACAGATTGATGATCCGGTGGGGGTGATCTCTGTTCATTTGGTCTGTGGGATTTGGGGAACCTTGGCTGTTGCTCTCTTTGCGATCGGCCCAAAAACACAGCTTAATGACAATTTTATTTTGTATGAAGCAGGGCCAGTAAAAGGTTTACTGCTTGGCGGCGGGCTTCCGGCCCTTAAACAATTATTAATTCAAGTGTTGGGCATCACGTCCGTTAGTTTCATTACCGTTTTACTGAGTTGGTTTGCCTGGACTCTTCTGCAAATGACTATCGGCTTACGGGTTTCCATTGAATCGGAAATTAAAGGACTAGATATTAGTGAACATGGCTTAAATGCCTATAGTGGTTTTTTACTGAAACAAGATACTGCGCCGAAAGGCCCCAATAAAAGCACTCCCGCCCTGCCCTCTCAGCAGCGATCGCCTTGGTAGTGAATAAGGGTTTTGAGACCAGAGAGGAAATACAAGAGATTTTGGCAAAGCGTTGTAATGTACTGAGTAAAATGTAAAATGGAGTAAAATGAAGAAAGAAATCCGAGATTTGACCTATTCCCATTGGTTAGAGTTTTATTAACTCATAAGAAAAGGATGGGAGTTTGGAAACTCAGTGTCTTTAGACCTGAGAGGAAAAACGCAGATCGGGAATTTATTCCCCGTGTTCTTCTAATTGGCTGCATGATGAGGGTCTTCAATATATTTTTTGACCGTTTCACTACTGATGTTACCCGCAGTGCTAACAAAATAGCTACTTGTCCACAGACTAGGTAATCTCAATAAATGAGGAAATTCCTTTCTGAGATGATGACTTGATCGCCCCTTAAAAGCCTTCACAACGAGATGGGGAGCATCAGAGGGTTTCACGGCAACGAAAAGATGAACATGATCTGGCGCAACTTCTAATGCCAGTATATCCCACCCTTTTTCGAGGGCTAGTTCCATAAATATCTGTCTAGTCCTAGTTGCCACCTCTCCCACTAAAACTTGCTTTCTCCGCTTTGGGATAAAGACAAAGTGGTAATTAAGCAAGAACTTAACGTGGTTGTGGGTTTTATATTCTGGTAGTAGTAACATAAATGCTTTGTAGATTACCCTTGACACATCTACTGTAATTCGCTAGGCTTGAATAGTCAAACAAGCAGGTCGAGCAAGTGGCAAAACCTAGGAAAATGATGGGAGTCCAGCAAATCCTGTTAAGCCCCAGCAAGGATACGAAGGTAATCCTGGAATATGTCTGCTCGGAGTCTAATAAGCTGCATAACTGCGCGGTTTATTATGCTCGCCAGGTCTGGTTCAAAAGTCGTCGTTTTGTCTCTGGATTTGAGCTTGTCAACGAGATGGGAAAGAATAGGCATTTCTCAGCCCTTTCCTCTGAGGCTGCTGTTCAAACCTGTTTATCGGTCGGAGAATCAATTAGCTCTTTTGCCAGGTTACTCTCACAATTCAATAAAGGTGAGTTAGAACAGAAGCCTCGAATGCCCAATTATCGGAGGACTGGCTATCAAGTTGTATCTTTCCCTAAGCGATGTTTGAAATTAGTCAACGGACAAGTAAGATTGCCGCTAGGCTTGCAGACAAAAGCATGGTTTGGGTTAAAGGAGTTTTTTATTCCGATGCCGTCTAACCTTGACTTTGATAAAATCAAGGAATTGCGTATCTTGCCCAGAAACAATTGTTTTTATGCTGAATTTGTTTATGCAGTTGAGCCGATTAAAAACGGATTTGCTCTATCGAGGGTATTGGGGTTAGATCACGGAATAAATAACTGGTTAACAGGAGTAAGCACTGTCGGCACTAAATTCATTATTGACGGCAGACAGATAAAATCCATTAACCAATGGTACAACAAGCAAGTCGCTAGGTTAATGACCGACAAACCACATGGGTTTTGGTCTAATCGTTTAGCTTCATTGACTGAAAAACGAAATCGCCAAATGCGAGATGCAATCAATAAAGCTGCGAGGCTTGTAATTAATCACTGCATTGAGAACCAAATTGGAACCATTGTTTTTGGATGGAATCAAGGTCAAAAGCAGAAGGTTAATCTAGGCGACAAAACTAACCAAAATTTTGTTCAAATTCCAACTGGGAGACTAAAAGAACGAATCAAGCAACTATGCTTGTTGTATGATCTTCGGTTTGTTGAAACAGAAGAAAGTTATACGTCTCAATCCAGCTTTTTAGATGCCGATGAGATTCCTGTGTACGGTGAAAAACCCGATGAATGGAAGTCTTCAGGTAAGCGTATTAAAAGGGGACTGTTCCGAGCGGCTGATGGTTCTGTGATTAGCGCAGACTGTAATGGAGCGGCCAATATTTTACGAAAGGTAGCGGTAACACTTGGGCTTGACCTAAGTGGAATCAGTAGAGGTGCTTTGACTACACCTTTGAGGCTCAGATTTTGGGCTATTCAAGAATCTCAGTGTCTTCAGGCCTGAGAGTGTCAATAGTGGGTGATCAGAAACAGATTTGGTATTATTCATTTTTTAGAGGCCAGCATTATGGGTATCGGCGATCGCTTTAATCAATTGACAGGGAAAACCCGCTATGTGGTCTCTCGTATTTTTCTTTATTTACGAGGGCAAGAAATTGCACCCTTATTGGGAACCTTAAATCAAGCAGGACGAGAAACGGTGGATGCCGATGGCGATTTGGAAGTGGCTGGGGAAGGCTTAGTCAATATTTGCCAATCTCTACTTCAGTTAAAACTTCATTGGGAATCGGCGGCGAATGAGGGTGAAGTCTTTTGGAAAGAAGGAGAAGCGGGAGATTTTGTCAATGAATTGTTTACCGATTCGGCCCAACGTTATCTTTCTGATATCAGACAAGATCCCTTGGCCGAAGATGAACCTCTGACCTTGCCAATTACCAGCAATCTGGTGGTGATGATTACCGTTGCGTTTACCGGGGAAGTTGCGGATTTGGAAACCAACCTGGCGGATAGAGAAGCCCTAGAGTATGGATTGAAAGCTCTGATTAATCTTCATTATCAGCATCGGCTAGAAGCAATCCAAGTTCATTTTTCTCCTGCCCAATTAGGTGACGAGTTAACCAGTGAACAGGTACTATTAAACTTTCCAGAGTTAGTCCCCATTTAAGTCTGGGGGAAATTTGGCACCTGGGTTGATTGGCTCAGATGGTGACGGTTTCCATCAAAGGGTCAAACGCATCTTTTTTAGGATAATGTTAAAGATTGATGAGAAGGACAGCCCAAATAATGGAAACGGTTAATTTAACTAATTGCGATCGCGAACCAATTCATATTCCAGGGGCTATTCAGCCCCACGGTTGTCTATTGGTAATTTCACGAAGTAACTGGCAGATTACCCAGATCAGTAATAACACAGAAAGCTTGCTAGGTATTCTTCCTCAACAACTACTAGGTCAATCCCTTGATCGATTGTTAACCACTGAGCAAATAACCGCGATCGCTAACTGTTTAGATCGCAACTTTGAACTCATTAATCCCCTGAAACTCTCCCTAGCCACTCAGGAGGGCATGAAACCTTTTAGCGGTATTGTTCATTCCTTGGATGGGATTTCTCTGATTCTGGAATTGGAGCCGGATGAGAGTCACAATGGTCTCACTTTTGTCCAGTTTTATCAGATCTCAAAAAGTATTTTACTTCAGATGCAACAGGCTGGAAATCTGAGTGAATTATGCCAAGTCATGGTTCAACAACTCCGTAAAATAACTGGTTTTGATCGAGTGATGATCTATCAATTTGATGAAACTGGAGCCGGCAACATTATTGCCGAAGATCGACTCGAAGAACTAGAACCTTATTTAGGATTACATTACCCTGATTCCGATATTCCTCGCCAAGCCAAGCAACTCTATACCCTTAATTTGCTACGTTTAGTTCCCCAGGTTAACTACGAACCAGCCCCTATTTTAGGATTAGATTCATTGGATTTAGAAAGAGAGCCACTCGATCTAAGCCTAAGTGTTCTCAGAAGTGTCTCCCCTATCCATATTAAATATTTACAAAATATGGGGGTTAAGGCCACCTTGACTATTTCTCTCCTCAAGCAAGGAAAACTCTGGGGATTAATTGCCTGTCATCACCAATCTCCCTATTTTATTTCCTACGAAATGCGGAGTATTTGTGAGTTTTTGGGACAGGTAATGGCCTTAGAATTGGATTCCAAGGAAGCGAATGAAGACCTGGATTATAAGATTTACTTGAAATCGATGCAGTCAGAATTAATCAAGAATTTAAGCGGTGCAGAAAATATTACCGATGCCTTAGTCAGAGATCGTAAACCTCTCTTAAATTTGGTGGGAGCGGAGGGGGCAGCCGTTTATACAGAAGGTCATTTGGTTCTGCTCGGTCATACGCCTTCAGAAGCAGATTTATTCGATTTAATTCAATGGCTAGAGACACAATTCCATCAAGATCTGTTTGTCACCCATGCTTTACCAAAAGTCTATCCGGCCGCGATCGCCTTTAAGGAAGTGGCCAGTGGTCTATTAGCCCTTTCTATTACCAATGTTCAGAAAAACTATGTGCTCTGGTTTCGACCCGAAGTATTGCAACAGGTGAATTGGGCGGGTGATCCCCAAAAAGCTCAACAAATTGAAGCAGATGGGACATTAACTCTCTTTCCGCGTCAATCCTTTGAATTATGGCAAGAGACAGTGCAACAACAATCGCTCCCCTGGAAACCCTGGGAAATTGAAATGGCCATTGAACTTCGCAGTGCGGTGGTGGGTATTGTCTTACGTAAAATGAATGAATTAGCCGCTATTAACCTGGAACTGGAACGCAGCAATAGCGATCTAGATGCCTTTGCTTATATTGCCTCCCATGATCTCAAGGAACCACTACGAGGAATCCATAATTACTCGACTTTTTTATTAGAAGATTATGCCGAGCTACTAGATGCGGAGGGAGTCGATAAGCTACATACTTTAATTAAACTCACCAAACGAATGGAGGATTTAATTAATGCGTTATTACATTTTTCGCGTTTAGGTCGTCAGGAATTAAATCTACAATTATTGGATTTGAATCAATCTCTTCAGTCGATTGTCGAACTTTTTACCGTCAGTAAAAGCACAGAAAACATTGATATTCGCATCCCACGACCTCTGCCTCCCATCTTCGGCGATCGCGTTTTACTAGAAGAAGTTTTTACGAATCTGATTAGTAATGCTTTAAAATATAATGATCGGCCCAAAAAATGGGTAGAAATTGGCTTTGTAGATCCCAAACCGGCTGATTCCTCCAACTTAGAAAGTCCGAAGTTTGTGACGTTTTATATCCAAGATAACGGCATTGGTATTCAGGAAAAGCACTTAGAAATGGTTTTCCGCATTTTTAAACGCCTACACGCCCTCAATAAATATGGTGGGGGAACCGGAGTAGGCTTAACGATTGTTAAAAAAATCATCGAGCGTCATTATGGCAAAATTTGGGTCGAATCGGTTTATGGTCATGGCACTATCTTTTATTTCACCCTAAGGATAGAACAAATATTCAATTAGACTCTTTTCCTTTAGAATAGAGTAAATGCGTGATCTAATTTTACTGTTATTGAACAACAAGATTTATAATTATTTGAGCGCAAGATAATCATAAATTACTTAATCATGGATAATCGGATTTTAGTTGTCGAAGATAGCGATGAAGATTTTAACGCCCTTTCCCGCATCATGGGAGAATTGGGACTACCCTCCTATCTGCGCCGTGTCTGTGATGGTGATGAAGCTCTCGATTATCTTTACAAACGGGGCTCCTACGAAAATGCTCAGATTGCACCCCATCCATCAATTATTTTACTAGACCTGAATTTACCTGGTACGGATGGACGAGAAGTTATCCAGCAAGTCAAACAAGATGATCACCTGAAAATGATTCCCATTGTGGTGTTGACGACTTCCAATAGCCCCCAGGACATTAAAACTTGTTATAACTACGGTGCGAACAGTTATTTAATTAAGCCGATGGGTATCAAAAAATTTAAAGAGACTGTTAGCGTGTTATGTGAATATTGGTTAAAAACAGTCATTCTTCCCTAGAGATGCCGATTTTAAAAAGCGATCGCCTCCATCTTAAGCTAGGATTGCGAAATATCACTGCTCACTTTTGACCATGCCTCTTGCTTCTGTTTTGCGTCGAAGATTGCCACAACCTTTTTTTAATCAATCTAAGCTCTTAAAGGGTAAAGTAATTACTCTCTTGTTTATTTTGCTCTTTAGTCTCACGATTTTAGGCACTACCCATAACTTTCGCTTTACGATGATGGGATTAATTACCTTTGTTCTTGCCTACTTAAGTAAAGGAATCCGACGGCGATCACCATGAATAATGTTAATACTGAAACCATACCGGCATCGCTGTCATCACCTGCTATGAATGAAACAGGTTGGCAGGGAACATTAAAATTAGACTATGAATATCGTCAAAATAAAACCGTTTTAGCGCAATCTTTCGTAACGGCTCCTTTAAAAGTACAACGTTCCTTTTATCCTGAGGGGGAAGAATTTTGTCATACAGTGATGCTACATACGGCGGGGGGCATTGTGGGCGGCGATCGCCTTTCGCAATCGATTCAATTACAACCAAAAAGCCAAGTTCTGTTAACAACCGCAGCTGCCAGTAAAATTTACCGCAGTGACCAAAGATTTGCTCAACAAAATATTAATATTCAACTGGCAGAACAGAGTTATTTGGAATGGCTCCCCCAAGAAACGATTATTTTTAATGAAGCTTATTATGAGCAAAAATTACACATTGAATTAGCGGCTCAGGCTCACTTTTGTGGCTGGGAAATTAATCGTTTAGGACGTACTGCCAGGGGAGAAACCTTTTTAGCAGGGGAATGGCGATCGCGGTGGGAAATTTGGCGAGCCGGAAAACCGCTCTGGATTGATCGTCAACAGTTAATCGGCAGTGAAACCACCGTGCAGAGTCCTAACGCCCTAGGGGGAATGCCCATTGTGGCCACGTTTATCTGGATTGGTCAAGCCGTTAACCTGGCTGATTTACAAGCCGCTAGATATTTAGGGGAAACATTAATTAAACAGGGCAAAACTGGATTAACCTTAACCCAGGGTGACGGTTTATTCTGTCGCTATCGAGGGGATTCCACCGCCGAAGTTCGTAAATGGTTTAGCCAACTTTGGGATTTATTACGAAGCACCTATGGCCAACGGCAACCGATTAGACCGAGGGTTTGGAGTCTTTAGAATATTGGTGCAGTTTTGCTTGAGATACAGCACTTTGCAGTTAAATCTCGTACAGCCCACATTCCGCCAGGTAGTTCAAGAGATAAAGTAGTATTTTTGACAGGAAGAGCCAAGAAAGGAAAGAATATGTTTATGTTTATGCTTAGAGATCAAATTAACAATGGTCTGAATGCCATCAATCTCTAACCAACGGATAAACAGAAAAGACTGAAAGACCCAATGATGAGACTTTTATCCATAATTGGATGAACTATACGACCATCACAGGAGATGTTAAACAACTTAACCACAACACCAACATTTTCTATCGAACTCCTGTTTACGATCCCGATTTAGTACAAAAATTTCGAGAAGAGGATAATTAGTATAAAATTATGGAATGCTTTGATTATTCTTCTCGCGTTTCCAATGCTGAATATTCCAGGTATTGCGATCCCAAGGGGTTAAGGCAACTCCAGTTAGCGTAGAACCGACACCAACCACATCAGCACGATGGACTAGGGGGATAACAATGAAATTATTGACTAATAAATCATTCATCGCCATAAATAATTGCTGACGTTTTTTCGGATCTAATGCCTGGGTTGCTTGTTGCCACTGTTGATCATACTTGGGATCACAATAACGCCCATAGTTTTCCCCTGACCAATTATTAGACCTCTGGGGAATGGCATGACAGGTAAAGGTTTGCATATATTTACCTGGATCGGGGTTAGTATTACCAGTTGTAAACATTTGTAGATCCGCCGTAAAATGCTCAACTGTATCAGTATTAGCAGGATCACTGGAGAAAAAGATGCTGGGATCAATACTTTTAAGTTCTACCCCAATCCCGATATTTTGCAATCCCTGTTTAATTACCTGTTGGGCCTTTTGTCGCAGAGGATTAACACTGGTTTGAAAAACAACCTGCATTTCTACGCCATTTTTATCTCGAATACCATTATTATTGGTATCTTTCCAGCCAGCTTGATCTAATAGTTGGGCGGCTTTTTTCAGATCAAAAAGATAATGTGTTTGGGAAGAATTATACTCCTTGGGCAAAAGTAAAATATTGGCGGTGGCTTGGCCGGTGACACCATAAAGCTGAGTTGCGATCGCCGCTCGATCAATGGCTAGGGCAAAGGCTTCTCTGACTTTTGGATCACGGAAAAAAGGATGGGGAAAAGCCAGGGTAGATCTGTCCCCTTTAGCATCTTTGTGATTAGGATCGGTCAAATTAAACACCAGTCGTTCACTCAAAGAACCCAGGTTGGCAACAACTTTTCCTCGACCTGCCGTTTCTAATGGCTTGAGAATGGCAGCCTCTACTTGTAAATTGAAGGCATAATCCGCATCTCCCGTTTGTAGGACAGCCCTAGCGGCTGAAGTCGCATCACCCCCACCCTTGAGTTCAATCCGTTTAAAACCGAGAGTTCGTGCTTCCCGAAACTGAGGATTGGCTTCATAGACCACCGTATCGCCTGGTTTAAATAACACAACTCGATAGGGGCCCGTACCCACCGGCAGCAAATTAGCGGGGGCCTGTCGAGCTTTTTCCCCTTGAAAATCTACAAAAAAATGACGCGGTAAAATCATGCCATCACTACCGACAAAGGGAATAAACCAAGCTGGATTAGCCGATTTAAAGGTTACTTTGACGGTTTGGGGATCTAAGGCCTCGACGCTTTTGATCGCTTCATAACTCCCCGAACTGGTGGAGCCAGCCTTGGGATTGGTAATAAATTGATAAGTAAAAACCACATCTTCGGCGGTAAAGGGCTTGCCATCTGACCATTTAATCCCCTTTTTCAATTGCCAAGTTACCGATTTTCCGTCCGCACTGAGTCCTCCATTGGCCACTGTGGGAATCTCGGCTGCTAGAAAAGGAATTAATTGTCCCTGGCCATCAAAACTGGCCAACGGTTCTAAACTAATTCGACTCGCCTCTCCATCCTTAAAACCAGTCGAGAGATGGGGGTTAAGAATCGTGGGGGCTTGCCAGGCAAGTATTTTGAGCGTGTCTAAATTATTTTGGCTTTGGACAGGAGAATTGGAAGGAGAGGTCGGAAGAGAACGAGAGCAACTTGTCAATAACAGAGATAAAATTCCGAAACTGAGAGCAAATCGAGATAAATATCCCCTAGAAGGCAAAAAATTAATCTTCATGAGTAAATGTCAATTCCTCAATCCACTTTACATTGAATGTTTTGTTAAGTTTTGAGAACTGTAACTTAGAATACGGAGCCTGGTGACTATCGATTCTACAGTGAATTTAGGGGAGTTCAGAAATTCACCCTTAGGTTCCTTGGGAGATTCTCTCGTTGATATTCAAACTTAGTTCAAAAGGGACGCTTTTTGATCTACCAAACGCCTTTCCCCTCAAGGAGCTTTATTTTAAAAATAATTTCAAAGATCAGCTCAATCATTTTAAGTATTTAGCATTTTCCCTCGCTTTACCAATGATATTTTTGATTTCAAGCATTTGACTCGGTTTCGTTCATTCTGATCAGGGAATGGCGGCCGGATTTGATCAATACTGTAGAGAAAAATATAATGCAACTTTTTCGTTCTTTCTCAACCGCAGCCCATCCCCATTCCTTTTTTGATCTGCCAACTTTTCGACCCGAAGTGGATGAGTCCTTTCCGGTTGTTTATTCTACTTTAGCTCCCCATGCTCTCACCCATCTTATTTTTCAACACTACGAGATTGAGGTTCCTAAGGGCTGCCGGTTTTGGCATCGGGGTTTAAGTGATGTTTATCTGGTGGAAACGATTTCTCAGCCTTACATTTTACGGGTTTCCCACCATCATTGGCGCACTAAATCGGCGATCGATTTTGAATTGGATTTATTAACTTTCTTGGCAGCCCATCAACTACCCGTGGCGGCTCCTTTACGAACGAAACGAGGTTTTTTGTCGATTGAGGTGAATGCCCCAGAGGGAAAACGGTATGCTGCTTTGTTTCCGGTTGCGTCTGGTACGGTAGCGATCGGAGACTTGAATAAAACCCAAGGTTTTTTATTGGGGGAAGTGGTGGCTCAATTGCACCGAGTCTCTCAATCGTTTAGTCCTTTAGCCCATCGTCAACCCTTGACCGTGAGTTACTTACTGGATGATTCTCTTCATGCGATCGCGCCTTTTATGAACCATCACAGTCTGGAATGGCATTATCTGATGGAGACGAGCAGCTTAATTAAAGCGCAGGTGAAAAATCTCCCGAAGGAAGCTCCCTATTGGGCGGTTTGTTGGGGGGATCCTCACAGTGGCAATGTCCATTTCACAGAGGACGCTCAGTTAACCTTATTTGATTTTGATCAGTGTGGTTATGGTTGGCGTGCCTTTGATATTGGCAAGTTTTTACAGGTTTCACTACAAACAGGCTTAAATCGGACTGTGCGGGAAGCTTTTTTAGCTGGTTATCAAGCAGTTAGTTCCCTCACGGCTCAAGAGTTAGCCAGTCTGCAAAGTTTAACTCAGATGGCCTATATCTGGTCTTGGGCGATTCATCTTAACAGTGTCAAGCTTTACGATTATAGTCGTCTAGATTCCTATTATTTTAATTATCGTTTGCAACGTCTTAAACAACTGCGATCGCCGGATTGGCAATTATTCTAAGCGCAGCCAATCTTCTGGTGTATTACAGTTAAATAAAAAACGGCGATGACTGGTTGGTAATTCTGCCACAGACTGTTGACTCAACCATTGCTGAAAAGAACGTCCTCCCTGATTTAGAAACTGGGTTAACTCTGCTCCACAAGCTGTTCGATAAAAGCCACAGAGGGGTTCCCAGCCCTGGTTTGAACGGGGCAAGATTGCCATTGTCGTTGCAGAAATAGGGATGAAAGAGATTAAATATTGGCTTATAGTTTGCAGATCCGCCACGGTTAAACAGGGCAAATCACAGGCTAATAATAATACCCAGGTGGTTTGACAGAAGGGTAAGGCCTGACTAAATCCCCATAGGGGCCCCGGCGATCGCTGACAATCGGGGGGCCAACATTCGGGCAAAAGATGACAATCTTCTGGCACAACCATTTGATAACGTTCAACCCAGGGCGTAACCACATAAACAGTTGGAGCAACGGACTGAGCAACTTGACAAATACGGGTCAATAGAGGTATCCCATTACGGCTAAGTAGGGCTTTATCTTGCCCCATCCGTGAACTTTGTCCGCCAGCAAGGATAATAGCAGTAAGGTCAACCAAAGGAAAAATTGTCATGGCAGCGAATGACCCTTTTGGGGATAATAGACTCCAACGTTTGCGATTATGTCTGTATTTGATTCCAGTGTTAGGAGCGATTCCGTCTTTATGGGTAGTAACCCAAGCGGGCAAAGACTCTTCTCAGGTGAGAAGTATTGCTCGACGCTCCATCCTTTTAACAGGAAGTTGGCTCTTGATTTATGGATTGCTCTGGTGGAGTGGTTTACCAGAAAAATGGGTAAAAGCCTCGCCCTTCTAGGGCGACTTCCAGAGCAACTCAATGTTTTATCTGCAATCTTTTGTGATAAACTAGGGGAATGATAGTCAGAGAAGCCAAACTACTGAACGGAGCAAAAGAGCAATACCAATCTCTTGATGAAGCTATCTGTACCGCGCAATTTATCAGGAATAAAGCGGTCAGGTATTGGATGGATAATCAAGGGGTAGGTAAAGCCGATTTGTATGTGCTATGCAAAGAATTAGCCAAGGAATTTCCTTTTGCGAAAAAGTTGAATTCGGCGGCTAGACAAGCTAGTGCGGAACGTGCTTGGGCTTCTATATCCAGTTTCTACATCGTTGTAGAAAAGGAGAAAAGAAAAAAGGTTATCCCCAGTTTAAAAAACATTGTCGCTCTGTAGAATATAAAGTCTCAGGATGGAAGTTGTCCGAGGATTGCATGAAAATCACTTTCACTGGTGGTTTTAATGCTGGTTCCTTTTCCCTATATTGCAACAAAGAAACGAGAGAAGACCTGTTTCGATTAAAAATTAATCGGGTTCGAGTGGTGAGAAGAGCAGATGGCTATTATGCTCAGTTCTGCTTTGACGCTGACCGCAAAGAGCAAGGGGAATATACGGGTAACGTTGTCGGATTGGATTTGGGATTAAAATATTTCACCAAAGACCAAAACGATAATGCCGTAATCTATCCCCAGTTCTTAAGAAAATCTGAGCGTAAACTAAAAAAGGCTCAAAAACGCTTAAGCAAAAAGTTTGTAAAAGGGGCTAAACCCCAATCCAATAACTACCATAAAGCACGAAAAAGACTGGGTAAAACCCATCTTAAAATTCAACGCCAACGGCAAGATTGGGCAATTAAGCAAGCCCGAAACGTGGTGGCATCTAACGATGTCGTGGTGTATGAAGATTTAAAGGTGTCGAATATGGTCAAGAATCATCACTTGGCTAAGTCAATTTCTGATGCTAGTTGGTATCAATTCACCCAGTGGTTAGACTACTACGGGAAAATCTGGGACAAAGCAGTGGTGGCGGTTTCACCTCACTACACTTCTCAAGATTGTTCTAATTGTGGGCATCGGGCGAAAAAGTCATTGAGTACCGGGACTCATTCATGTCCCAATTGTGGAATAGAAATTTGTCGTGATACAAATGCGGCAATTAACATCCTTAAAAAGGGAATGGGAATTCTGGGAAGGTCATGGCAAAACAGTACCTTTGGGCAAAAGGAATCTGCCTCGGAAGAGGGAAAGCATAGGGAGAGAACCATCTCTATCATTGAAGGGAAACCAACAATCGTAAGTGGATCTCTGTGAACTATGAATAAGAATCCCCGTCGTTCACGCGGGGGAGTATGTCAAAATCTTCAGAGTTGATCAGCTTACGTTTATTGTATTTAAATAGCTTACTGACCTCAGGCTATTTTATAATTTGTTTAGTTTTAAGTTGGCAAGTGATTCGAGGCAAAAATTCTCATTGAAAAAGACAACATCAGAGGCATTATGGGATTCATTTTTTCGGCGATGCCAAAGGCACGCTTCGCGCACGCGGCTTTAACCAGTTTGATAATTTTGATGACATTGAAGGGACGAGAAGGGGATAAGACTAAGCAGATTATTCGTTCCCTTGCTTTAATTATCGGCTTGATCGCCACTTTCCCCTTTACTCCCCAATGATCGCCGTTTTCCCCTTCACCTCCCAAAAGTGATCGCCTATTACAAGGTACTCGCCTCCTCAAATCTCATCCCCCACAAAAAGTGATTGCCTAATAATCACGATTCACAGGGATAGTAATCGCCCTTTACCAATTCAATAAAAAGCGATCGCACTTTCAAAAGCTAAAGTAATCGCACTTTCAACAGCCCAAATGATCGTACTTTTAAAGTTTGATCAACAAGATCGGCGATCGCACTGTGAAAGTTTATAGTTTTGTTATTTCCCAATGGGCGTGACCTTTAGTTGATGAAGGAAAAGAAAAGTGTTAACATGAGATGAAAAGTGACAAAGAGGAAACAATGATGACAGCAAAACTAATTAATGTAGAGGGTTCAAAGATAAAAATAGAACTAACATTAGAACTCAGTCGTTCAATGTTGGATACAGAAATAAATATTCAAAAAGGCTTAAACGAAGTAGGTTGCATCGCCAGCAAAGAAGCCTTGAAATATTTAGATACAGATGGTTCACCCTTAAAAATCGGTGAAGAAATCTGGAAGAGTAAGGGAGAGCAACCGAAAGAATATCAAACACCTTATGGTGAGGTTATAGTGAATCGTCATGTATATCAGCGTTCACCTTTGAGGAAAAACGTATTGCCCCTTAGAAAGAGAAGCAAGGATAATCATAACATCAACGCCATTATTGGCAAAACAGGTATCCTCAAAAATGTCAGGGATGGCAGGCAAAGAGGCGAAAAATGATTTATTAGAAAATCATGGTAGAAAAGTAGCGCTATCCTATATCCAAAGATTGAGTGAAGCAGTAGGAAGTGTGGTACAGGCAAAAGAAGAAGCGTGGAGTTATGCCCCGCCCAAGGAGGATAGCCAAATTGCAACAGTGGGAATAGGATTAGATGGAACCTGTATGCTGATGTGTGAGGATGGCTACCGTGAAGCAATGGTGGGAACCGTTTCCCTATACGATAGTGAAGGCGAACGTCAACATACAATCTATCTAGGTGCGGCACCAGAGTATGGAAAAAAGAGTTTTCTAGAAAGATTGGAAAGAGAAATTGAGCGAGCGAAAAAACGTTATCCAGAGGCAACATTGGTCGGGATAGCAGACGGGGCAGAATCAAATTGGAAGTTTTTAGAAAAGCAAACGGAAGAACAGATATTAGATTTCTATCATGCCTCTGGTTACTTAGGTGCCTTGGCAGAAGCGTTGCATCCGAATACCGTGTCAAAACAAAAAGAATGGTTGACTGAAAATTGTCGAGAACTCAAGCATGAAAAAGGAAAAGCAGGAGAACTGCTAAATCTGATGAAAGAAGTCAAAGAAGAAAAAAGTCATTCTAAGAATCTTACCGAGAAACTACAAGCGGCGATTACTTATTACGAGAATCATCAGCATCAAATGGATTATGCTGAATACTTAGGGCTTGCTGAAAAAGTCAAAAAACGAAAGAAATGTGGGTTAGGGAAGTATGGACTGAAAAAGCATAGATAACTTATCCTTATGGAAACAAATCAAAATACAGATTTTGTTTAATCTATTGTTCCTTTCTGTCTAAAAAGGTCAACACAAATCACTCCTCACAAAAGAGAGGAAAATTAACACCATTTTTCACAAGAAAAACGACTCTACAACTTTTTACTTTTTGTCTTCTGAAGTAGAGTAGAAAGATGCATTACCAAAAAGTTCATCGCAATTACCGTTTCCGAGGTCTCAGGTAGTTTGGCCATCACTCGACCAAGACTAAATTTCCTCTTTCCCTGTCCGAATTTACCCTCAATGGCATTACGCACTCTTTCATCTGAGCGTGCCTCTTTCTTTTTTTCTTTGCTCACCTCTTTCGGCGGTCTTCCCAATCGGGGACCACTCATTCTTATATCCCTTTCTTTACAATAAGCTCGATTCGCTTTTGTTCGATAGATTTTATCCACATGAACCGATTCCGGATAACATCCTGTTTCCCTTTTATATTCTTCTATTCGCGCTTGTAAATCTCCCGATTCGTTGTAATTATCCCAACTTAATTTGTCTAAGAAGACAAAGCCATTCACATTACTTGCCGATATTTTAGCTCCAAACTCTACTGCTTTTCCCGCTTTTCCACGCACTATTGGACGCACGTGAGGTTGGCTTACACTCACAATTCTGTTTTCTACTTTATTTGTCTTTTTTTCATACATTTCTAACTGTTGCTCATACACTTTTCCTATCGTTACAAGCTCTTCTTGCTCTTTTTTCGTTAGTTTTTCTAACTTTGCTCCCTCTTCTATCATTTTTTCTATATCAGACAAGTTTCTTTTTATATATCCTAGTTGTTTTTTTGTTCCTTTTCTTCTTTCTTTTTTTGACACACGACGTTTTTTTGCTATGGCTAAGTACTCTTTTCTTGCCACTTCCCTATAAGTCCTCGGCTTTTCTTTCCTTTTCTCTTTTATTTCTTCATACAGCTTATCTATTATTTTTTCTGTTTTTTCTCTGGCATCATTCAATATTCCTATATCCGTTGGATATTTTATATCTGCTGGTGTACAAGTCGCATCTAACAATAACTTTCCTTCATTTTCTTTTTTTTCTGACGCTACACCCGTCGCTTTTTTTCTATTTCTTTATTAATTTTATTTATTAATTCCATTCCTATTTTTTTACGAAAATGAACCATCATTGACGCATTAAATGCTTCTTTGCTACTATAGCTTTCCATTCCTATAAAGTACTGTAAATAAGGGTTCTCTTTTATTTGTTCTACTGTTTCTCTGTCACTTTTTCCTGAAATTTCTTTGATAATTAATGCTCCTAATGCCATTCTAAATGATTTGGCTGGGGCTCCTTTTTTTTCTGTGAAGTTTTTTGCATATTCTTCCTCATATTCTTCCCAGGGAATCATTTTTGACATTTCTATCCAACGATTTTCTTCGTCTAACTGCCCGCCGAACAGATTTTTCAAGTTTTCTGGTGTTTCAATTGAGTACTGTTGCTTTCGGTACATCTGCTTTCTCTCTTCTTAATGCAATGGTTTTGAGGCATTCTACCCTATTTTCGTGCATTCTAGCGGTTCTTAATTCGCCTACTATTTTTCTCCGTAAAGGTCTCAGCTTTTTTCAGCAAGCCCTACTTAGAGAAAAAGTATCCGATTGGTTCAGGTGTTACGGAAGCAGCTTGTAAGACGTTGGTCAAACAACGATTATGTTGTTCAGGGATGCGATGGAAGGAAAAAGGAGCAGGAATTATTTTGAGCCTACGAGCTTTGGTATTGACCAAGGAACGATGGAGTCAATTTTGGGCAAAACTTGATCAATATGGGTTCCCTGTAGAACCCTGATTACAACAGCTTTTATCAACTAAAGGTCGCACCCTTCCCAATAAGCTTATCGGAAGCGGCATTAACAAACCCAGTCGTCTGGACGCTAAAGCAGCCGTCACCTACTCTCGATCAAGCCAGTACTGAGGCCTACGCTTATGATGTGCGACTGCCAAAATACGAATTTGATCATTTTCTAAGGTGCGATACAACAGGGAATAGGAGAATTTGGGCAAAGTTAGACGACGCACTGAACCTCGAACTTTGGAACCTGCTTCAGGGGGGGTGCGACCTTTAGTTGATAAAAGCTGTTGTAATCAGGGTTCTACAGGGAACCCATATTGATCAAGTTTTGCCCAAAATTGACTCCATCGTTCCTTGGTCAATACCAAAGCTCGTAGGCTCAAAATAATTCCTGCTCCTTTTTCCTTCCATCGCATCCCTGAACAACATAATCGTTGTTTGACCAACGTCTTACAAGCTGCTTCCGTAACACCTGAACCAATCGGATACTTTTTCTCTAAGTATTCAGCATAATCCATTTGATGCTGATGATTCTCGTAATAAGTAATCGCCGCTTGTAGTTTCTCGGTAAGATTCTTAGAATGACTTTTTTCTTCTTTGACTTCTTTCATCAGATTTAGCAGTTCTCCTGCTTTTCCTTTTTCATGCTTGAGTTCTCGACAATTTTTAGTCAACCATTCTTTTTGTTTTGACACGGTATTAGGATGCAACGCTTCTGCCAACGCTCCTAAGTAACCAGAGGCATGATAGAAATCTAATATCTGTTCTTCCGTTTGCTTTTCTAAAAACTTCCAATTTGATTCTGCACCATCTGCTCTTACTTTTCCTGAAGTTAAACCTGATAACAATGATGCAGAGAGGGCCTTGCGTCCTGTTGTTATTCATCGTAAGGTTAGTGGCGGTGCTAGAAGTCATTGGGGCGGACAACTTGTTGCCATGATGTTTAGTTTTCTTGAAACCATGAGACTTCAAGGTAAAAGTGCGGTCGAACAGTTATCTCTTATTTTATCTTCCTCTGGTCTTTCTCCTCCTTCCATTGATGACTTGCTGCCTCTCTAGTATTTTTGGGGCTTAATGAGAACTAAGCCCCACTTATTGCTGTGACTAATTACCTTTCAGATTATACATTGATATTTGTTAATTCTCTTACTTTGAACGATAGATGGTCAGAATTTAACAACATTCAAGTCTGGTATAAATGGGCGATCGCCTGGCTTGGATCAGGTTGTTTGACGAGGGATTCTCCCACTAAGATCGCTCCCACACCGGCGGCTTGAACCTGTTGTAAGTCCTTTCCTGTATGCAAGCCAGACTCACTGACAACCAAAATTTCTCTTTCCCGTAGGCGATCGCCTCTAGCGGCCATTAAAGTATTGGTATTTTGCAGATCAACGGTGAAATTTTCCAAATTGCGATTATTAATTCCGATCAAACTTACTCCCTCTAACGTTAAAACTCGATCTAACTCAGCTAAGGTATGTACTTCAATGAGAGCCGTCATTCCTAACGCATTAATAATTTTGAGAAAATACTGTAAATCCTTATCGGGCAAAATGGCTGCAATGAGTAAAACTGCATCGGCTCCCTTACTACGAGCTAAGTAAATTTGATAGGGATAAATGACAAATTCTTTACAAAGTAAAGGTAAATCGACTGCCTGTCGAACCAAGGCTAGGTTTTCAAAACTACCTTGAAAAAACATTTCGTCTGTTAAGACCGATAAACAGTTGGCTCCACCATGAGCATAGGCTTTGGCAATTTCAACCGGATCAAAATCAGCCCGAATAACCCCTTTACTCGGAGAGGCTTTCTTCACTTCAGCAATTAAGGCCGGTTGACGAACACTTTTTTTTAAGGCTTCCAGAAAGTCTTTGGGTCTGGGTAAATCTTTAACCGCTTTTTGAAGTTCGAGGAGAGGTACTTTTTCTCGTCTTTGTTCTACTTCTATTTCCTTCTGCCAAACAATTTTTTCTAAAATATGACGAGGTTCTGCCTCTGGGTGCTGGATTTGATAACGTAGAAATTCTACCTTGACAGTCGGGTTAGGCGGGCGACGACGGATTTGCATGGGGACAGGTTTAATGAGGAAGCGGTCTATTGTCCCCAATTATACCTCGCACGGTGATAATTTGCGTTTTTTAGTTCAGCCCCCCTAGCCCCCCAAGTTTTGGGGGAACCATTCTCTATTTATCGGTTTCAAAGTCCCCCAGCATTGGGGGATTCAGGGGGCGAAAATCTCAATCCATGACCGTGCCAAGTATATATCAAGACAACGTGATTATGGGAGACAAGCAAGCGTGACATTTCGCGTCAATCTTGAACCGATAGATAGAAATTTGGCTGATAAACTAAACTAGTAATTTTCAAAATCTAGTCTTTTTATTTGAGGATTAACGTCCGCAATGAGCATTCTTTCCACTAAAGTAATTAAAGTAAACTGTATTTCGATTCAGAGATTCGGTAAGAGGTCAGGATGATGACGCTGGAACGTTTTCATGTCAAATTTTGGGGTGTAAGAGGGAGTATTCCCTGTCCAGGTGCTGAAACAGTAAGGTATGGGGGAAATACAACTTGTGTAGAGATGTTAATTGGGGGTGAACGACTCGTTTTTGATAGCGGTACGGGAATTCGGATTCTAGGGGAATCTTTGTTACCGCTCATGCCAGTCCAAGGCCACATTTTTTTTTCCCATACCCACTGGGATCATATTCAGGGTTTTCCTTTTTTTGCCCCGGCTTTTATGAGTGGTAACACCTTTAAAATTTACGGGGTTCCTACTGCTAATGGTGTTACGATTAAACAACGTTTGCATGACCAAATGCTTCACCCAAATTTCCCAGTGCCCTTGCAAATTATGCAAGGTGATCTACAATTTTATGATCTCGAAATAGACAAGGATATACAGTTAGGAGAGATTCGGATTGAGATGCGGTGTTTGAATCACCCCGGTGGTTCTGTGGGTTATCGAGTAGAATGGCGCGATCGCGTGGTGGTTTTTGTCACCGATACCGAACATCTACCCGATCAACTCGATAAAAATGTTCTTTACCTTGCCCGTCAAGCGGATGTGTTAATTATTGATGCTACCTATACTGACCAGGAATACTATGATCCTGGGCGCAGTCGTAGGGGTTGGGGCCATTCCACCTGGCAAGAGGCGGTTAAGATTGCCCGTAAAGCCCAGGTAAAACAACTGATTTTATTTCACCATGATCCATCTCATCATGATGATTTTCTGGATGCGATCGCCGAAGAAGCAATGGTAGCCTTTCCTGCCACCTTAGTAGCGAGAGAAGGAATGAGCCTAGAATTATTACCTGAATAATTTTAACGTTACGCAGCTTAGATTTAGACAAGAGATCTTGCTGCGATCGCCCCTGGCTCCAATTTATATTACAATTTGTAAAGAAACTGAATTTGGACTAAAGACGGAATGCGAGTTGCGATCGTTGGAGCGGGATTAGCAGGATTGGCCACCGCCATTGACTTGGTGGATGCGGGCTGCGAGGTAGAAATTTTTGAATCCCGTCCTTTTGTGGGGGGAAAAGTGAGCAGTTGGGTGGACAATGAGGGCAATCATATTGAAATGGGGCTGCACGTCTTTTTTGGCTGTTACTATAACCTCTTTGCCTTGATGGAAAAGGTAGGGGCGATCGCCAATTTGCGGTTAAAACAGCACACTCATACTTTTGTGAATAAGGGAGGACGCATCGGAGAATTAGATTTTCGCTTTATTACCGGCGCACCTTTTAACGGTTTAAAGGCCTTTTTTACCACTTCTCAACTATCAACCGTCGATAAATTAGCCAATTCTTTAGCGTTAGGAACTAGTCCGATCGTGCGGGGTTTAATTGACTTTGAAGGTGCGATGAGAAATATTCGAGCCTTAGATTCAATTAGCTTTGCTGATTGGTTTCGTAAGCAGGGGGGAAATGAGGGTAGTCTCAGAAAAATGTGGGATCCGATCGCCTATGCCCTAGGGTTTATTAATACTGAAGATATTTCGGCCCGTTGTATGCTGACTATTTTTCAGTTTTTTGCCGCTAAAACTGAGGCTTCAGTCCTACGAATGTTGGAAGGCTCTCCCTATGAATATTTACATAAACCGATTATTAATTACCTGGAGCAACGGGGAGTAAAAATTCACACTCGTCGTCAAGTTCGGGAAATTTATTTTGAAGGAACTGGAGAACAAACTAGGGTTACAGGCTTAAGTATTGCCCAGGGTGAAAACCTAGAAACGATTATCGCCGATGCCTATGTCTGTGCCTGTGATGTGCCAGGAATTCAACGCCTTTTACCGCAGCCATGGCGAGAAATGCCATTCTTTGACAATATCTATCAACTCGATACCATTCCCGTTGCTACTGTGCAATTACGCTTTGATGGTTGGGTGACAGAATTAAACGATCCAGCGCAACAAAAACAACTAGGAAAAGCTCTCGGTTTAGATAATTTGCTTTACACCGCCGATGCTGATTTTTCCTGTTTTGCCGATTTGGCCCTAACCAGTCCGGCTGATTATTACCGTGAAGGTCAAGGTTCCTTAATGCAATTAGTCTTAACACCAGGCGATCCCTTTATTAAACAAAAAAATGAAGATATTGCCCATCATGTTCTCGCCCAGGTCAAAGAATTATTTCCCTCCGCCCGTGATCTGAATATGACCTGGTTCAGTGTGGTGAAATTGGCCCAGTCTCTTTACCGCGAAGCTCCTGGTATGGATCGCTTTCGTCCTAGCCAAAAAACGGCGATCGCTAACTTTTTCCTAGCCGGTAGTTATACCCAACAGGACTATATTGATAGCATGGAAGGAGCCACCCTTTCCGGCAAACAAGCGGCCCAGGCAATCTTAGAAACTGCCGAAAACTTAAAAATTCAAAAACCTTAATGATCATGGCCAACTGGTTAGAACATAGCGTACAAATTGAAGTCGATGCCCCAATTGATCTCGTCTGGAGTCTTTGGTCTGATCTAGAGCAAATGCCTCGCTGGATGAAATGGATTGAATCAGTCAAAATATTGGAAGATAACGCCGACTTATCCCGTTGGCAATTGGCAACAGGGGGTTTTGAGTTTAGCTGGCTTTCTCGTATTGTTAAGCTGGTTCCCAATCAACTCATTCAATGGGAATCGGTGGATGGCTTGCCCAATCGGGGAACCGTGCGTTTCTATGATCGTCATGACAAAAGTATTGTACGTCTAACGATCGCCTATGCCATTCCTGGTTGGCTAGGAAAATTGATGGACAATCTCTTTTTAGGCAAAGTTGTAGAATCGACCATTCAAGCCGATCTAGAACGCTTTCGAGAGTATATTGCTCAAGTCCAAAACCGCTAATTTAGTTACTTTTAAAAAATTGTTTTTAAAAAGTTGCTTGTCAAATATCAAAATAATAGCGTACTGCCCCCGATTCAGTATCATTGCCCACCTGGACAATACCTTTTCTCATGCCATCCTGTAAAACTTTTTCTGTTTCATCGGCCGTAAGACCTGTGGCCATCATGGCCTGAGCGAGGGAAAGACTATTCCCTTTTTGAGCAGCATAGTCAATCAGTTGGTGTAGAGGGCTTTGGTTAACAACTTTTTTTGATCCCCAAAGAGTTTCCTGCAATTTGTTATCTAAACGATCCAATTTCTGGAGAATTTGCTGGCCTAAAACAAGCGGGCCAATCTGACTAGAGGGTGGCAAAAAGCTAGGAGAGCGTTGCTCATTTTCATTGACCATTTTAGGAATTAAAAAAAGATCCACGAACTGCCCGACAAAACAAAGTCCACTAGTACAAAGCCAAAGAACACCAGTGATCGGTTTACCCAGATAGAAACGATGAATTCCCGATAAGCCAAAGAAACCTAATGCCCAGAGTAAATAAGCAACCGAGAGATTTTTACCAGCAGGATACGCCATAGCGGAATGCAAAAATAATGGTGGGAGGAAATACGAATTGTTAATCAGCCCCGCTTAAGTCGGTTCAAAAGATTCAAGCGATTCACTTTTCAGTGTAACGGTTTACTCGCTAAACGGCGATCGCTTTTTTATACCATCAAAATCAGAACCCAGATTCACGCCTTATCCCTCTCTCAACTGGAGACTTTGGGTGAGGCGTTGTTGGATTTTACAAAACCCGATGTTATGACTCTGCTACAAAACTAACACGACGATAAATTTCTTGCAACGGAAGTTCGACTTTTAAACTTTCTAGAGTGATTATTTGATTAAGTTGGTCGTAGGTTTGTAATTGCCAGCGATCGCCCTGTTCTAGTCTGAAATATTGCTCAACGTAAGGTTCAGTTTGGCTAACGACCAGATATTCACAAAAACTCGGTATGGAACGATATTTTCTAAATTTATCACCGCGATCATAAGCTTCTGTAGAGGGAGAAAGTACTTCTACAATGAATAAGGGATTGAGAATTTCGTCTGTGCGATCGCCGTTAAATTCTGGTGCGCCATTAACGACAAGAATATCTGCATAGGTTCCCTGATTAAAATTGGGAATCCAGATCCGCATATCGCCATTGTAAACCTGAAAATTTGTCCCACGAACGGAAATATTGAGGCAAGTCGTGATTTCTACAGCAATACGACTATGGGTTGCGGTTCCTCCAGACATAACAATCATTTCTCCATTGCAATATTCATAACGCTCCTCGGAAATTTCTGCGATCGCCCGATATTCTTCCAAGGAGACAAAGGTTTTAGCGACTGTCGCAATAGTCGGTTTTTCTTGAGCAATAACCATGTTTGTTCTCCTCAGATATTCTATAAGTTAATTTTATCGTTATTTTTTAAGGATCGTGGGAGGGCGATCGCCTTGGCTTCAGCATGGACAGCACGGGAAGGCAGACTACTAGAATGGACGATCTTTGATAATGGCCGCCCCGAAGGGAAAGATGTTAAACCACTGATAACGCTTTATTACATAACTAAGGTCAGTGCATTGCTCTTAATGTGATTCTAAACTAGGATAAGATTAAATGACTAATCTTATTTGTCCTATGTTGGAAATCTCTAAGGCCGACATCCTTAACCGTCTTCGGTTTGATAATCCCTGGTGGGAAACGGGTCAGCAGGAAAAGATTGCCTATGAGCATACCCCACGGCGTAAATATTTTGAGCCATTTCATCAACAAATTCTGGATCGGACAGTGCGGCGGGCGATCGTATTGATGGGGCCAAGACGGGTAGGTAAAACTGTGATGGTTTATCACAGTATTCGCGCTCTTCTTGATGCAGGGATTGAGGGCAACAAAATTTTATATTTATCCCTAGAAACGCCACTCTATACGGGATTACCGCTAGAACGCTTAGTTAATTATTTTCAAGAATTGTTTAATCACAAGCGCGATGATCAATTATTTATCTATTTTGATGAGATTCAATATCTTCGAGACTGGGAAATTCATCTAAAATCCTTGGTTGATTCCTTTGCGGAGTATCGTTTTGTGGTTACGGGTTCGGCGGCGGCAGCACTACGTTTTAAAAGTAATGAATCAGGGGCAGGGCGTTTCAGTGATTATATTTTACCACCGTTAACCTTTGCAGAATATTTAATGTTTATTGATCGAGAAGCTGAACTAATTCAACAAGCAAAATTTAATAGCCAGATTGAGGAACTTAATCAAGAGTTTGTTAACTATCTCAATTTCGGTGGCTATCCCGAAGCTGTTTTTTCAGAGACGATTAGACAAAATCCTGGACAATATATCAAAAGTGACATTATTGACAAAGTTTTACTGCGTGATCTCCCCAGTCTTTATGGAATTAGTGATATTCAAGAATTAAATCGGCTATTTACAACATTGGCTTACAATTCAGGTAATGAGGTAAGTTTGGATGCTTTATCTAAATCATCGGGAGTGGCAAAAAATACGATCAAACGCTATTTAGAATATCTAGAAGCTGCTTTTTTGATTCGACGAGTGGAGAGAATTGATCAAAATGCTAAACGGTTTAAACGCGCAGTCGGTTTTAAGGTTTATTTAACCAATCCCTCCATGCGATCGGCCTTATTTGGAAAACTTGACGCTGATGCTGAGGCGATGTGAGCCATGACTGAAACCGCCATTTTTAGCCAATGGCAACATAACAGAAAGGCTGAACTTTACTATGCTCGTTGGGATACGGGAGAAATTGATATTGTTCATCTCGATCCTGTCTTGCAATCACCTGTTTGGATGGTTGAAGTAAAATGGAGCGATCGCCCTTATAAATTTAATTCCGAGCTTGATAATTGTGTTAAGTTTGTTAACAAAAATCTAGGTATAGCTCAACGAGCTTTAGTCACAAGTCGAACTATTCGAGCAAGTGATTTTATGTATAAAGGAGTCAAATTTGCGTTTGAACCAGCTAGTCTATATGCCCATCAACTAGGGATTAATCTCCTACGTTATATCAAATGAATTCTAGTCAATACGGCTTTTCAGCCTATCACTGATCTTGAGTATAGATAGTCCCCTGTTTTAATGCTTCGGCTGCTTTTTGCAATTCAATCCCTAAATAACCAATATGGTCAGGTTGAATGGCTGGAGTTGCTGCACAAATCTCACGAATTAATTTTAACGGATTTTTGCCTGCATAACAAGCGACAACTTCCCCACTCCCCGCAGTGGTTTGTTGTACTGTAATTTCTCCAGCTTGTAACTCAATCAAAAAATTACCTGAAGGATCAAAATAGTCCCGTTGACGCATAATTTGATTATATTGGGTCGCAATTAATTTATCCACATTTTCCCAGGTATCATCATAAATATGGGCTGATTGACTAATGGTAATTAATGGCCCCATTGTTAAATTATACTCAGAACGTTGAGCAATTTGATCTCGAATATGTTGCTGTAATGCGCGTAAACCCATCGCATTGGCAGGCCAAGCTGCGAACATATCATTACTTCTTAAGGTCGCTGTTAACGATAGTTCATTATCTACCACCCGCGCCCAAAGATGATTTAAACAAGGACTCCCGCCTTTTTCGTGATCCTTTACATCCCAAAGGGACATTACCCCACTGGCCGCATCAATTTCACCAATTAATTTTAAAATAACCTGTTCAATTTGATCTCGCCCAAAACACGATCGCAGTCGTTGACCGTAGGTATATTTAACGCCTTCGGTGTAGGGAGCATCCTCTAAAATTTGGGGAATATAATCTTGAATAAAAGCGGGATCAATGGGTAAAAAGTTGGGTTCAGGAAAATAAAATTCTTTAGGTTCATCGGTAATAACCGCCACTAAATCAATTAATTCTTGCCATTTACCATCGTAGCCTGTCGGTCGAATAGTTCCCGTTGTTTTAATACGATGTAAAATTTTTACCCAGGTTTCAGCAATCGTTTTTCCTTCTATGCGATGACCATAACGCGGGCCTGGTAATACGGTGGGAATAGATTCAGCTTGGGGAAATAATAGGGCTTCTCCCCAGGATTTCAAGCTTGGTTTAGTCGCCAATTCTTTAACTAAGGCGATCGCCTCTTTACTGGATTTAAAAGATTTATATTGAATAGATGTGCGTAACTTTTCTAAAACATCAGCAGGAATTTCAGGATCAATATAACCTGTAACGGTGGAGTTAATGATCCAACAACCTCGCCCTGTATCGGTCTTACCCGCTCGAAAACCTTGCTCAAAAAAATCGAATAGACATTGACCCCCTCCTGCATTTTTATCTTCTCTAGTGGCATCTAAAATCACTAGATAACGCACATGGGGATTGGCCAACAAATTACGAATTAAAGGGCCAATTCCCCGCGTCGGACTATAAAGATTACCAATTACAGCGTAGTCTTCAGGGGTCAACTGTTTGGCGATCGCCTGTCGTACTGTCCAACCCGTAATCAGAGCCGTTTGCCCGTGACCACAGAGGAGTTGATTTGGTTTATAGTGGGGGGTATAGGTAAACATCAAACTTTGATCCATCTGAAACGATAAGGGTATATAATTAGGGTTGTGAGAGGAGAGATACCTTTCCCTCAACAACTTTTTGATTTTACATCGTTAAGATTACTAAATTTTAAAATTTAAAAAAATTGTTAGTTATGGTTGCTTTAAATAATCAAAAAAACTTATTGGATCAAGCTCATCTTCATCTTGGCCAGTTATCTGAAGATAGATTAAAAGTTGCTGTAGATTTTTTAGCCTATTTACAACAAAAGGATGAATGGGAAGCAACGGAAAAACTGTTAAATATACCTGATTTTGAGCAAGAATTGCTAGAGGCCCAAGAAGAACTCAAGCGAGGTGACATTGTTTCCTTAGAGAGTATCTATCGCTCGTAAGCTTCTATTCTGGGAGAAATGATTAATATAATCACAATTTTTCCCTCTTCGTTAACAGAATAGATGACGCGCCAATCACCAATACGATAATGCAGTTTTCCTAAAAGTTTTCCCTGTAAAGGTTTAATATTTGGATGGTTGTACGGATTATTTTCAAGTTGTTCAAAACAACGATTGAGTTTATGTTAGCAAGGATGAGTTTGCTTTGCTGTAAACTTTTTCGGCTTTTTTCGTTAACTGAATGTTATACATAAATCTTTCATTTTTACAAGAAAATCATTTGAACCTATCTCCTGCATCAGAGGACAGAGCAACCTTCGACTCAACAATTTTTATTGTTACATCGTTGTCATAAATTTTATTGACATCCCCCGCATTTTTATCTTCTCTGGTGGCATCTAAAATCACTAGATAACGTACATGAGGATTAGCCAACAAATTACGAATTAAAGGGCCAATTCCCCGCGTCGGACTATAAAGATTACCAATTACAGCGTAGTCTTCGAGGAGCAACTGTTTGGCGATCGCCTGTCGTACTGTCCAGTCTGTAATTAGAGCCGTTTGCCCGTGACCACAGAGGAGTTGATTGGGTTAAACAGAAAAAAACTGGGGTACTGATAACCAGCAACCCAGCAACGTCTTGAGATTGACGGAGGTTACAAACCTAAAAAATTTAGAGAATACCGAAAAAGTGAAGAACACCTTGACCAGAGACGAGTTCAAGGATCAGAGCCGCAGAGAAACCAATCATAGCCAGACGGCCGTTCCAATTTTCTGCGAAGGTGGTAAAGCCAAATTTGCCGTTAGATTCGTTGTTCATGGTCTTTAAGTAAAGTAATGTTACGGTCTGCGAGATTTATATTAAGAATTATAACGAGTAATTGCAAAAATAGCAAGGGTATGATTGTAGATTGCTGATCGGTGGCTATCAAGTGGTCATCAAGTGGCTATCTAAAAGCAAAGCCCAGCCCCTGTCCTGGGGATGAGACTCTTTTTCTGACAGGGTTAGCGCGATCGCCGGTAGCTCGGAGAATCAAACTTCCCTAACCCTAGAACAAGGTTAAGCAATACTATCTAACTAGTCTGTGCCTTATCTACAAATTATCTAATATAGTCTGGGCAATTGTTTCAGCCCCATTTTTATCTAGTTTGGAGCTTTGGCGAGGTGGGGATAGGGGTTGATGGAGAAAATCCCAATCGCCTCTGAAGAATTCGTCATGGGGAATTATCTGGTGTTGGCTGTAGTCCTGTAAACCCTTTAATAAAATGGCCGCTTCTGCAAAGCCATCCCTGGTCAGCGAAATTAAAGGAACTTCTAAACGTAAAACCTCGGCAAAAGTGCTGAATCCTGGCTTAGAAATAACGCGATCGCAGAAGGGCATAAAATCAACTGGTCGATAATGATAATCAGTCACCTTAATCAATTGAGGAAGACTGGGAGCCTGCTGATCAAAGGTAATAAATTGCCAATCGGGAAATTGTTCTAAATTCTGGTAAGGAATACTTTGTAGTCCTAAACCCCCAAAGGTCAGTAGCACCGTTTTGGTTGATTTTAGGCCAAAGGTTTCGATCAGATGCGCTTTTGAATAGTAGGGTTCTCCTCCCGTTAAACCCACATCAGTTATCTCGGGAAAAATACTCATGGGTTCGCAGAGGGGTAAGCGAAATAAGCGATCGCAGTTTTGATAATCCCGTTCGATCTGATCCACAATGTCTTGAAAATCCGCCCCCCAGTCTCGATAAATAAAATTCCAGCCAAAATTACTCATCATCCAACAGGGAATTCCCGCTTTATGGGCGATCGCCACTGCTAGGGCGGGAATGTCGGCTAAGACCAAATTTACCCGATTATTGAGTAGATAATTAACCTCAGTGGCAATTAAACGATTTTGGTGAGTATAAATAGTCTGCATTTGCCGTAGGGTTTCAGCGTGATCCATCTGTAAACTATCTGCCTGAATTACGCCCACATCAAAAGTACAGGAACGGTGAATGAAATCCCCCTCAATATAAGCTTCCAACAGCCAGCGAGGACTACGGGTTGCTAGGATTAGCAAACTATCAGGACATAATTTTTGGATCTGGTTAGCCACACAGGCGACCCGAACGGCATGACCAAAACCGTGACCTGTTACGGCAAAATAAATGATCGGTTGCGACACGCTGCTATCCTCAAGGTGAAAAAGCTTTTTTAAACCCTTGCTACTGTATCATTACGAGCTAGAAGTTGGGTGGCTAGCAAAAAGGGCAATTGTCAGTCATTTTGGGCAAAAATAAAAATATCCTTTGTAAAATCACCGAAAATGTTATCTTCTACCCTAGAAAAAGCTGATTGAGTCTAGATCATGACCTTAGATGAACCGATCAAAGAACTGAATAAAGGTTTACAGGCTTTACAGCATCAAAATTATCGCGAAGCCATTCGCTGTTTAGACGAATTTTGTCAGCATTATCCAGATCAACAATCTCCCTTTTTTATTCAGGCCAAAATGGGTATAGTACGAGCCTATCGCAGCCAGGGAGAACCGGAAAAAGCGATCGCCATCTGTGACGTTTTAGTGGAACATCCTAACCCTGAAATATCCACCTGGGCACGCTCTATTCTGACCTTGCTCCGAGCACCAGAACCCACCACCTCATCCCCCAATTCTACCGCTTACTGTCCAGCCGGAAGGGCTGAAAAAATGCGGGTTAAGGTATTGATGCCTAATGTCGCGGATAGTTTAATTTTTTCCCTATTAGTCGCATTAATGATACCCTTGCTAATTATTTTTGGGGGGGGATGGTTATGGGGAGAATTGATCGGGCTTGATTCCCTTGTCAGTCTGGTGAATTTGGCAATATTGGCTACCCTAAGTCTCAATTTTCTGGCCTTTTGCTTCTCGACTTGGTTGTTAGACATCATGCAAGGGTTTTTCTATCGAGTCAATTGGGTTAATTTGGGCGAAATTCAAAAATATAGTCCAGAAACTGGCGACCTATTACTCAAAATTTGTCGCGATCGCCATATTACTATTCCGCGTTTAGGGGTCATTAATGATCGTCGTCCGATCTCTTACAGCTATGGCATTCGCCGTAACCAAGCCCGTCTCATTGTTAGCAAAGGTATTTTCCGGTATCTAAAAGCTGATGAAATTGCCACAATTTACGCCCATGAATTAGGTCATATTCTCAGTCGCGACTGTGGTGTAATCACCTTTATTTCTGCTTGGGGTCAGGCCTTTTACGCGCTTTACCTGCTCATCCGTCAAGGGGGAAACCGCATTCCATCTTTAGCCTGGATAACTGATATTTTGGCTTGGCCTTTTTACGTGCTTTTTCAGATCTACCAAGGTCTGAATCTTTATGTCTCTCGTACCAGAGAATATTACGCCGATCATTTTGCCGTCGAACAGACCGGTAATCCCAATGGCTTAATCCGAGCTTTGGTCAAAGTCGCAAAAGGTATTATCAAACAAGATCGTCAAGCCCCAGAAAATCCAGATGCCACAGATGTCGTCATTCCCCATTTTTTAGAAGGAATGCGAATGTTTGCGATCTATGATTTCCGCACGGCTCAGGTTAGCGAAAGAAGTAGTCAATTGAAGCCTCAGACTCTAGCTCGTCTCATGCTTTGGGAAATGGTTAGTCCCTGGAGTCAACTACTCGAACCCCTTTCCTCCCATCCTCTACCTGGCAGACGCATTCAAATCCTAACCTATTATGCAGAACAGTTAGACCTCGATACTGAGTATGGTATGGGTTTAATTCGTCAAGATCTAAGGCAGTTAAATCCTCGTATTATTCAACTTAAGTTTTGGCTAGGGCTAGGGTTATGGACTTTACCAGGATTGGGTTTACTATTAGGGCTAATTTTGACTCGTTTTCCTACCCTTAATTTTCCGTTAGTATCTGCTCTAGGGTTCGGTTTCGGAACAGGATTATTACTACAAACCCTCATTTTTATGGTGCGATCGCGTTATTCCCAACCCACCGACTTGCTTTCCCTGCTCTACGATCCCACTCTCAGTCCGATAGGAACCCAGATCATCAAATGTCAAGGAAAATTACGTCAAGTTTCAGGTGCTCCTAGACAAAAACCTAAGCTATATTTCAGCGATAATACTGCAATTCTGATGGCCGCCTTTCCCCTGTGGTATCAGGGCTGGCAAAAACTGAAAAAAATCATCCCCAATTCGACGGGCAATTCTATGCCTATCTTCAATACAAAAGGAGAGATCACCGCTAGTTTTTACCGTAGTCTATCCCCCTATTTAATCATTCATTCATTCACTTATGGGAATCAAACCATTCGACTCTATCCCTATCTTTCCCAAGGATTGGCCGCGATCGCCTTGCTGATGTTAAGTGTGACTGTCTTCAAAAATTTTTAAACTTTCTAGGGAACCCATCGCTGTACAATCTCTTGCATTTGTCGATCTTCTGTCATCTGGGTAATACCAATATTAAAGAGATTGAGATAGGAACTATTAAACGGGAGTGCGAAGCCATAGTTAATGGGCTGATTATACAAGGGTAAAAGTCCCAAGGATTTGTCGGGATGTTTATCTAAATAATAGCGAAGACTACTATCCGCATAAAGTACGGCATCCACCTCCTTTCCTAAAAGAAGATTAATAGCAGTAGCTAAATTAGGAGCTCGAACTTCCTGAAGATTATAGACTTTAAAAATTTCATCCATGAGATCACTGGAAATAGTTGCTACTTTTTGATATCGCAGGTTTTCAATACTAGTATATTTTTTATTGGGTTGCTGAGATAAGGAAAGCGTTAAAGTTGTCGCTAAACCAGCAGTAATAGAGGTTGTTGAGATCAGCGATATCCACATCCAAATAAACGCAATAAATCGTCCCCAGTGAGTTACAGGAACCTTATCTCCATAGCCAACAGTCGTCATCGTGACTGAAACAAACCACAACGCCTCGAAAATACCTTCCCAATAGCGGGGAGGAAATTGCTCTGGATTACGACGATGTTCCGCCAGCCAGAGTAAATTAGCAATAAAAAGGTGAATCAGAAAAAGTCCCACTAAGGAAAAAATGACGGCCATCCGCAAAAAAGGTTGGAGAATATGCCAGAGAGAGGGAGGCGATTCCAATATCAAGAGAGCCAGATGCGAACTAAAATAGGGCTGGGTAAAACTGACCTGCTGAAGTCGATGGGGGGTGATGGCGATCGGCCCTACCAAAATATCAATTTTGTTAGCAGCTAAATCGTTAATACCACTATTAATATTAGATTCTAAAAAATACTGATAATTCAGATTATTAAAAGTCGCCAATCGTTGCCAGATGTCGATCGCGATGCCATTAAAAATAATCTTAGGTTTGGGAGTTACTTGCGGTAAAGGAGATTTTTGGGTAGGCACAATGATTGGGGGACTAGCCGAGGAGACTAAATTAACAAAGGGAGGAGCAACAACCACCCCCACCCGTAACAGGGTTTTGGGAGCGGCTCCATCAAGTGCTAGAGTTGGTATATCCCCTAAAATCCAGCCAATGATAACAATATAAATGAGAGAATGCAGAAAAGTTGGCAACTTAACCATGAAAAGCAAAAAAGACAAGGCAACGTGAGTGAGATATGAAGCCTGAATCCCTGGTGACGGTTTCGGCTAGTTTTCCAGACAAAAGTCCTTCAGACTCGATTATCTTGGTGTATCTTAAACTAATTAGGGTGACAGTATATCGGTAAGAGGGCGATCGCGTTTTAATGAATAATGGACAATTAACAATGGATAATTATTAACTATTAACTATTTATTATTAACTATCAATTAATAGGCGATCGCTGTTTATCTGTATCAGTAAGGGGCGATCGCTTTTCGGGAGTGGTGCGAGTAGCACCCTAAATAATTAAATTAAATTAAATTAAATCCATCGCAAAGATAATAGCTTTCTTAATTTGTAATATGACCTCACTCGGCAATTCTCCCAGCTTACGTTCAAATCTTGCTATGGGGATAGACCCAATACCCTGAACATTAGCGATAGATGATTGATTGAGAAATTTCAAGTTAGGAAGTACGACTTCATATTTACTATTTCTGTATTGAGTTGTCAGAGGAACATAGATCACTAAAACTCTTGGAGGATTTGCATCGTAACGAGAGATAACTACAACTGGACGAGTCTTTGCTGCTATCCCTAAATCGGCTAACCAAACTTCACCCTGTTTAGTATTCATCAAGTAAATCTAATACCTCTTGTTCTACAAAACGCGATCGTAAAATATCTAAAGCATCCTGATCGGCTAAATCAATTATTTCCAAAATGAACTGTCTCGCCAATTCAGCAACATCTGGCTGCCATCTAGCTAATTTTATATTTAATGTTTCTGCTAAAGTGTCCATTTTTTATCTTGGCCCGATGCATTAATCGGATCTAGACTAACACATTTACTGGGAGGCGATCGCTTTTTTCTTAACGGTTAAAAGGGCGATCGCTTTTTGAACAAGATAAAATTATCAATAGGAAAACTCACGGGAATTAGAACATGACAACTACAGCAGGGGATGTATGGCAATTACTAGCTGAATTAGTCGCGGCACAGAAAGAGACTGAACGCCTACTGAAAGAACAATCCCAGGAGACAAATCAACGTAATCAAGAAACTGAGCGTAAAATCCTTGCCGTTAGTCAGGAAGTCAGCGAAGTTAATAAAGAATTGAGTAAACAGATTAGTGCCGTTAACAAACAGATCAGTGCTGTTAATAAACAAATCGGTGATCTGGGAGGCAAATGGGGACGTTTTGTGGAAAATATGGTAGCTCCCGCCTGTGAAACAATATTTCTAAAACGAGGGATTCCTGTTCATCAAGTCGGTCAACGTATTAAAAAACGTTTAAATGGACAAACTTTAGAAATTGACGTACTGGTGACAAATGCAGATCATGTTTTGGTGGTGGAAGTGAAGAGTAGTTTAGGGGTTGATGATGTTAAAGCATTAATAGAAGACTTGACACAATTTCGACAGTTTTTTCCTGAATATAACCAAAAACAACTCTATGGAGCCGTAGCAGGTATTGAAATTGAAGAAGGGGCAGATAAATATGCCTATCGTCAGGGTTTGTTTGTGTTAGCTCAGGCGGGGGAAACGGTTACAATTTTAAATAATTCCGATTTTCGGCCAAAGAATTGGTGATTTAAGGGCGATCGCGTTTTAATGAATAATGGACAATCAACAATGGATAATTATTAACTATTAACTATTCATTATTAACTATCAATTAATCGGCGATCGCTGTTTATCTGTATCGGTAAGGGGCGATCGCGTTTTAATGAATAATGGACAATTAACAATGGATAATTATTAACTATTAACTATTAACTATTCATTATTAACTATCAATTAATCGGCGATCGCTTTTTTTCTGTATCGGTAAGAGGATGATCGCGTTTTAATGAATAATGGACAATTAACAATGGATAATTATTAACTATTAACTATTCATTATTAACTATCAATTAATCGGCGATCGCTGTTTATCTGTATCGGTAACAGATAATTTTCTGCTCATCAAAGTTTGTAACAAAATTTAACATTTGCCTCTAGCCCTTGTATCTACTAGCTTTGTGGCAATTGACCTCTGAGACAGAGCTTGCTTTTTTGTATTGCCGGAGACAGAGCTTGCCTCTTTTTAAATTTTATTGTAATAATGCGTTCATAACCTCGATAACCTCGCTCCAGAATCCTGTTTAATTTCAATATGACTCTCCAGAATCCTTAATTCCAACTGGAATAACTTCTGTTTTTTTAATGGTGTTTCCTTATTTTTAATTGCAACCAACTACTTTATTACTACCATGACTCTCAACACCGCTCTCAGCCTCACCTACGACCAACTCAACGCCGTAGCCCAGTCCCCCGACTATTGGACAATCCTCAACACCGCCTTCGGTGCCAATTACAACCAAACCCTTGCCCAAACTCTGCAATCCCAATGGCAAGCAGGAGACTTTAGCGCACTGCCGCCCGTTGAAATCCTCAGTAGCAGTACTCTCGGCAAGGCCAACGGAGCCTACGCCCAAAGCACCAACAAAATTTATCTCTCTGACTCATTCCTCGCCACCGCCAGCGAAGACCAGTTAGTCGCTGTTCTCCTTGAAGAAATTGGCCACAGCATTGATGCCAAAATTAATCAAACTGACAGTGCAGGGGATGAAGGGGAACTGTTTTCTCTGTTGGTGCGCGGCCTTATCCCCAGTGCAACGGAATTAAATCGCCTGCAAACGGAAAATGACCAGGCAACGATTGTCATTGATGGGCAATTGGTGGCGATCGAACAGGCCGTTGAACCAACCCTTGTCTGGGCGAAACGTTTGGGCGGGACAGATTACGATAATGTTAATAGCCTAGAGGTAGATAGTAGCGGCAACGTCTATACCACTGGCATTTTCTCTGGCACAGCAGACTTTGACCCAGGTACGGGAGTGAGCAATCTCACCAGTGCAGGTGGTGATGATGTATTTATCTCTAAGTTAAACAGTGATGGTTCCTTTGCCTGGGCGAAAAGTTGGGGCGGGACAGATTACGATGGTGTTTCTGGACTAAAGGTAGATAGTAGCGGCAACGTCTATACCACTGGCACTTTCTATGGTACAGCAGACTTTGACCCAGGTACGGGAGTGAGCAATCTCACCAGTGCAGGTGATAGTGATGTATTTATCTCTAAGTTAAACAGTGATGGTTCCCTTGCCTGGGCGAAAAGTTGGGGCGGGACAGTTTACGATTATGCTAATAGCCTAGAGGTAGATAGTAGCGGCAACGTCTATAGCACGGGCACTTTCTTTGGCACAGCAGACTTTGACCCAGGTACGGGAGTGAGCAATCTCACCAGTGCAGGTGGTTATGATGTATTTATCTCTAAGTTAAACAGTGATGGTTCCTTTGCCTGGGCGAAAAGTTGGGGCGGGACAGGCAGCGATAATGTTATACCTCGCACGGCGATAATTTGCGTTTTTTAGTTTAGCCCCCCTAGCCCCCAACTTTGGGGGGAAACATTCTCTATTTATGGGTTTCAAAGTCCCCCAGTATTGGGGGATTCAGGGGGCGAAAATCTATAATCTATGACCGTGCCAAGTATAAAAGCCTAAAGGTAGATAGTAGCGGCAACGTCTATACCACTGGCACTTTCCAAGGCACAGTCGATTTTGATCCAGGTACGGGAGTGAGCAATCTCACCAGTGCAGGTGGTAATGATGTATTTATCTCTAAGTTAAACAGTGATGGTTCCTTTGCCTGGGCGAAAAGTTTCGGCGGGACAGTCAGCGATAGTGTTAATATCCTACAGGTGGATAGTAGCGGCAACGTCTATACCACTGGCACTTTCTCTGGCACAGCAGACTTTGACCCAGGTACGGGAGTGAGCAATTTCACCAGTGCAGGTAGTGTTGATGTATTTATCTCTAAGTTAAACAGTGATGGTTCCTTTGCCTGGGCGAAAAGTTTCGGCGGGACAAATTACGATGATGTTTCTGGACTAAAGGTAGATAGTAGCGGCAACGTCTATACCACTGGCACTTTCGCTGGCACAGCAGACTTTGACCCAGGTACGGGAGTGAGCAATCTCACCAGTGCAGGTGGTGATGATGTATTTATCTCTAAGTTAAACAGTGATGGTTCCTTTGCCTGGGCGAAAAGTTTCGGCGGGACAAGCAACGATCGTGGTAATAGCCTACAGGTGGATAGTAGCGGCAACGTCTATACCACGGGCTATTTCAAAGGCACAGCAGACTTTGACCCAGGTACGGGAGTGAGCAATCTCACCAGTGCAGGTGGTGAGGATGTATTTATCTCTGGGTTAAACAGTGATGGTTCCTTTGCCTGGGCGAAAAGTGTCGGCGGGACAGGCAACGATCGTGGTAGTAGCCTACAGGTGGATAGTAGCGGCAACCTCCATAGCACGGGCTATTTCTCTGGCACAGCCGATTTTGACCCAGGTGCGGAAGTGAGCAATCTCACCAGTGCAGGTGGTAATGATGTATTTATCATCAAGCTCGCTCTCCCTGTCACCAATCAAGCCCCAACAGATTTAAGCCTTTCTGCCAACACCATTGCGGAAAACACCGTCATTGGTGCGGGGGTTAAAATTGGCAATATTACCATCACCGACCCTGACGCGACAGGCAACAATAACCTTCTCACGGTAGAAGGAACCGACGCGGCTAACTTTGAAATTCGCAACAGCACCGAACTCTTTTTCATCGGTACTAGCCCCGACTTTGAAACCAAACCCAGTTACACCATCAGCCTCAAATCTACGGATGGCGCATTAACCTATAGCGAAGCCTTCACCGTTAATGTTACCGATGTTAAACCAAAAGTTACCATTTCCCCAGGCACCACCCCCGTAGAAGGCGGAGCGATCGGTACCTATACCATCACCCTAGATGAGGCATCTCCCACAGGCGGCTTAGTCGTCAACTTTAATACCACCGGCAGTACTGCCACCCTAAGCACTGACTACACCCTTACGGCGGGCAGTAACATCACCGCAGTCACCGCCAACAGTTTCACTATCGCCGCCGGTCAAACCACTGCCATCCTCAACCTCAACGCTTTGGCTGATGTGGTCAGCGACCCCAACGAAACCGTCCAAATCAATCTAAGCAGTGGACCAGGCTACAGCCTCGGTCAAAACAGCACCGCCCTCCTCAGCCCCAAAACCGACTACACCGTTGGCAGTTTACCCTATTCAGTAGCAGTGGGAGACTTTAATGGCGATGGCAAACTAGACCTCGCCACCGCCAACCAAAATAGCGACACTGTATCAGTTCTCTTGCGAAATAGTGCCAATACGGGCTTTGATGCCAAAACCGACTTCTCCGTTGGCAGTGTTGGCATTAGTCCCAATTCAGTAGCAGTGGGAGACTTTAATGGCGATGGCAAACTAGACCTCGCCACCGCTAACTTTCTTGGCAACACTGTATCAATTCTGTTGCGAAATAGTGCCAATACGGGCTTTGATGCCAAAACCGACTTCTCCGTTGGCAGTAATCCCAATTCAGTAGCAGTAGGAGACTTTAATGGCGATGGCAAACTAGACCTTGCCACAGCCAACGCAAACGGCAACTCTGTATCAATTCTGTTGCGAAATAGTGCCAATACGGGCTTTGATGCCAAAACCGACTTCTTCGTTGGCGGTTTACCCTATTCAGTAGCAGTAGGAGACTTTAATGGCGATGGCAAACTAGACCTCGCCACCGCCAACCAAAATAGCGATTCTGTATCAATTCTGTTGCGAAATAGTGCCAATACGGGCTTTGATGCCAAAACCGACTTCTCCGTTGGCAGTGCTCCCGTTTCAGTAGCAGTAGGAGACTTTAATGGCGATGGCAAACTAGACCTCGCCACCGCCAACTCAAATAGCAACACTGTATCAATTCTGTTGCGAAATAGTGCCAATACGGGTTTTGATGCCCAAACCGACTTCTCCGTTGGCAGTGTTCCCAATTCAGTAGCAGTGGGAGACTTTAATGGGGATGGCAAACTAGACCTCGCCGCCGCCAACTTCGGCGGTAATTCTGTATCAATTCTGTTGCGAAATAGTGGCAATACGGGCTTTGATGCCAAAACCGACTTCTCCGTTGGCAGTAATCCCGCTTCAGTAGCAGTGGGAGACTTTAACAGCGATGGCAAACTAGACCTTGCCACAGCCAATCAATTCGGTGATTCCGTATCGGTGCTGCTCAACGCTCACTCCAGCGCGACCCTCACTATTACCGATGCTCCCAATGCGGCTCCCACGATCGCCAGTGGTGCAACAGCCACCTTCGCTGAAAATGGCACAGGAACCGCCTACCAAGTTATCGCCACCGACCCCGAAAGTAATCCCATTACCTATGGTCTAGCAACAACAGGGGACTATGCTCTCTTTAACATCAACAGCACCACAGGCTTAGTCACCTTCAAAACCGCTCCCAACTACGAAAGTCCGACGGATGCAGGAGCCAATAACGTCTATGACATCACCGTAACCGCCAGCGATGCTTCCCTCACTACCTCCAAAGCCGTAGCCATTACCGTCACCGATGTCAACCCCGAAAATTTTGTCACAACCCTCAACCAAGACCAATTTTCGCTAGGCAAAGGCGACGATTCCCTAACCAGCACCCTTGTCAACCTACAACAAAACGACAACATCAACGCCCTCGGCGGCACCGACACCTTCATCCTAACGGGCGGAACCGCCAGCGACTGGCTAGGCATTGACGCAAGTGACAGCAACAATCAAATTGACATTGCTGGCACCAGCCTAACCAACTTTGAACGCTTTGACCTAAGTGGCTTTCTCGGAACCGTCAGCTTTAAAGGACTCAGTGGCAACAACTGGATCAAATCAGGGGCTGGCAAGGATGACCTCACAGGATATAACGGTAACGATTATCTCAATGGTGGTACAGGAGTCGATCAATTGGTCGGTGGGAACGGCAATGACACCTACGTCGTAGATAATACAGGTGACTTGATTACTGAAGGTTTAAATGCTGGCATTGACAGCGTCGAATCTTCCCTTACCTGGACATTAACAGTTAATCTTGAAAACCTGACCTTAACGGGGACGGCTGCCATCAACGGTACAGGGAACACCCTTGCTAACCTGCTCACGGGTAACAGTGCCAACAACAGTCTTAATGGCGATGCTGGGAATGATACCCTAACGGCTAATGATGGCAACGATACCCTGAGTGGTGGCGATGGTAACGACACCCTGAATGGTGGTACTGGTAACGATTCCCTCACTGGTGGTACTGGTGCTGATACCCTCACTGGTGGCACTGGCAACGATATTTACTACATTGATAATGCAGGCGACACCATTACCGAATTATCAGGAGAAGGAACGGACACTGTTTATAATACCGTTAACTATACCCTTGCTGCAAACCTCGAAAACCTATTCTTACAGGGAACCGCCATTAACGGTACAGGGAACGAACTCAACAACGACCTCACTGGCAATGCTAGTAACAACATCCTGAGTGGCGGTGCAGGTAACGATACCCTGAATGGCAGTACAGGTGCAGACTCCCTCATCGGTGGTACTGGTAACGATGTTTACTACATTGAGAATGCAGGCGACACCATTACCGAATTATCAGGAGAAGGAACGGACACTGTTTATAACACCCTTAACTATACCCTTGCTGCAAACCTAGAAAACCTATTCTTACAGGGAACCGCCATTAACGGTACAGGGAACGAACTCAACAACAGCATCACTGGTAACGCGAGTAACAACATCCTGAGTGGCGGTGCAGGTAACGATGTTCTGAATGGCAGTACAGGGGCTGATTCTCTCATTGGTGGCACTGGCAACGATATTTACTACATTGATAATGCATTGGACACCATTACTGAATTATCAGGAGAAGGAACGGACACTGTTTATAACACCGTTGACTATACCCTTGCTGCAAACCTAGAAAACCTAGTCTTACAGGGAACCGCCATTAACGGTACAGGGAACGAACTCAACAACAGTATCACTGGCAATGCTAGTAACAACATCCTGAGTGGCGGTGCAGGTAACGATACCCTCAATGGCAGTACAGGTGCAGACTCCCTCATCGGTGGTACTGGCAACGATTTTTACTACATTGATAATGCATTGGACACCATTACCGAATTATCAGGAGAAGGAACTGACACTGTTTACAGCACCCTTAACTATACCCTTGCTGCAAACCTCGAAAACCTAGTCTTACAGGGAACCGCCATTAACGGTACAGGTAACGAACTCAACAACAGTATCACTGGCAACGCTAGTAACAACATCCTGAGTGGTGGCGATGGTAACGATACCCTCAATGGCGATGCAGGCAATGATACCTTGATTGGCGGTAATGGCAACGATTTTGCTTACTATTACAGTTCAACTGGAAGTGTCACCGTTAACTTAGCAACAGGAACCGCCAGCGATGGTTTAGGCGGAACCGATACCCTTTCTCAAATTGAAAATGTCCAAGGTTCCAATACCGCAGGGGATAATCTCACCGGCAACACAGGTGTTAACGTTCTCTACGGTTATGGCGGCGCAGATAGTCTCACAGGAGGAGGCGATAATGATCTGCTCTATTTAGGTAGTGATACCGTTACTGATACTGTGAACTATGCCAGTGGCGATGGTTCTGATACTGTTTATAACTTTGTGCGTGGGATCGGAGGAGATGTTCTCAACTTCGGAGGCATAACCGTTATTGACGTACAGGTTTCTGGCACTAATACCCTGTTTAAAGTGGGTGATGGGATAACAGGCAACTCTGGCTTTGGCTCAGGAGCTTTACTGTTAACTACCATTGGTACGACCACTGCCACGTCGGGCTTTGTCGCTGCTGATGTCAATGTCAATCTTCTAGGAGCAACCTTTGCTTTTAGTTAAAGGAGATAACAGGGGCGATCGCTTTTTAATGAATAATGGACAATTAACAATGGATAATTATTAACTATTAACTATTCATTATTAACTATCAATTAATCGGCGATCACTTTTTTTCTGTATCGGTAAGAGGGCGATCGCTTTTTATCTTAATCAGGGAAGAGGCGATCTCTGAAAATGTTAAAATTTATCCATGTTTGACAATTGCTGCAAATTCCTAGCCGAAAACTTTTCTGAAGATTATGCCACTTGGTTGCTTGGTCGTCCCGTTCAATTGACCAAACTGAGTCCAACAGAATTATCTTTAGAACCGATTCGCGCTGATTCCCTAATATTGGAACAATCGGAAGACCTGGTATTACACCTCGAATTTCAGACCGAACCCGATAAAACAATGGGTTTTCGGATGTTAGATTATCGAGTCAGGGTTTATCGCCGTTTTCCGACTAAAACCATGCACCAGGTCGTGATTTATCTGAAATCCACTAAATCAGCATTGGTTTATCAAGATAGCTTTCAACTCGGAGAAACAACTCATCATTATCGAGTCATTCGTCTTTGGGAACAATCTTCTGATTTATTTCTAACCAGTCCAGGGTTATTGCCCCTAGCGATATTAACCCAAAATAAGGAGCCAACAAAACGGTTACGCGAGGTTGCGAAGGGATTGGATATAATAGAAGATCAAGGGGTGAGGGCTAATCTCATGGCTGCAACGGCAGTATTCGCAGGATTAGTGATGGAACCTGAAATGATTAAAACAATTTTAAGGAGTGACATTATGAAAGAATCAGCTTTCTATCAGGACATTCTTCAGGAAGGTCGTCAGGAAGGTCGTCAGGAAGGTCGTCAGGAAGGTCGTCAGGAAGGTCGTCAGGAAGGTCTTCTTGAGGGCAAGCTTAAAACAATCCCTCTACTGAAAAAA
Source organism: Woronichinia naegeliana WA131 (assembly GCA_025370055.1). Taxonomy (NCBI): domain Bacteria; kingdom Bacillati; phylum Cyanobacteriota; class Cyanophyceae; order Synechococcales; family Coelosphaeriaceae; genus Woronichinia; species Woronichinia naegeliana. The sequence goes on from CP073041.1 coordinate 4,141,099, forward strand.
TTAGGATTGACGATCGCAGAAATCGCTGAAGAATTAGAGATTGATGTTTCTTTAGTCAATCAGTTTGTGGCTAATCAGAATAATTAAAAAATTAGATAACGATTGATCGGCGATCGCTTTTTATCTTAATCAGGGAAGAGGCGATCGCGTTTTAATGAATAATGGACAATTAACAATGGATAATTATTAACTATTAACTATTCATTATTAACTATCAATTAATCGGCGATCGCTGTTTATGTTTATCGGTAAGGGGCGATCGCGTTTTAATGAATAATGGACAATTAACAATGGATAATTATTAACTATTAACTATTCATTATTAACTATCAATTAATCGGCGATCGCTGTTTATGTTTATCGGTAAGGGGCGATCGCGTTTTTATTAATGGGAAAGGGGCGATCGCTATTGTCGGTAACAGGGGCGTGTCGTGGCAAAATAAATATGTTTACATTATAGCTTTCTTGAATATGGCCATGCTTTTGACAGAATCAGAAGAAAAGTCTAGTAACTCATTTCTGCCAATTAATGCCTCCGAAGGGCTGTGGGAATGGTTAGAAAAAGAACAGATCAGTGTTGGCTTTACCACTTATCAGACTAATCGTTTGATGTTGGTAGGTCGGAAGGCTAATGGCAGATTAGCGATTAATGAGAGGCTGTTTGATAAACCGATGGGACTCTATGCCCAAGGTAACAGCCTGTACATGAGTACGCGCTATCAGATTTGGCAGTTGGACAATCATTTGGCAAAGGGTGAAACCTATCAAGAAGCCGATCGCCTATATGTACCCAGTTTGAGCTACACCACAGGCTCGTTGAATGTCCACGATCTAGTTTTGGGTCGTGATGGCACACCGATATTTATTAATACGGATTTTAGTTGTCTGGCAACAATTCAAGCAGGTTATAGTTTTGCCCCGATATGGCAACCGCCATTTATTACCAAACTGGTAGCCGAAGATCGCTGTCATCTCAACGGTTTAGCGATGGTGGAAGGAGAACCCGCGTATGTCACGGCTTGCAGTATGACCGACAGTGCCGCAGGATGGCGATCGCACCGCAATGATGGGGGGATTGTTGTCCATATTCCTAGCAATGAAGTGGTGCTGAGAGGTCTATCAATGCCCCACTCGCCGCGCTGGTATCAGGGGAAATTATGGATTTTGAATGCGGGAACAGGGGAATTGGGTTATGTGGATGACCACCAATTTATACCGATCGCCTTTTGTCCTGGATTTGTGAGGGGATTAGCTTTTTGGGGTGACTTAGCGATCGTGGGACTGTCGAAACTGCGATCAGCGAGTTTTTCGGGATTGGTGTTAGAAGAACGGTTATTAGCTGAAGGAAACACGGCGCAATGTGGACTAATAGCCATCAACATTCACAGTGGCGAAATTGTCCATTCGTTGTTTTTAGACAAGCCGATTGAAGAGTTATTTGATGTGGTGGTGTTGCCCAATGTCTGTCGTCCTATGTCTTTGGGATTTCAGGATGAAGATATTGAACGGTTGGTAACTTTTCCGAGTTCCAATGGATTGGTGACGACGAAGCCAACGGTGAAACGTCCTCGTGATTCCACGCTCCTGATCGCGGGATTCCCAACAAAAGAGAGAATTGAGCGCGAAAATCAGGAATCACGGGAATATGAAGCAATGGAACGGCAAGAGCAACTTGCTGAGGCAAAGGTCAAGTTTCAGAGGGTTTTTCATCTCAATCCCGAAAGTTTAGCACCCTATGATGGGATGACTTTTCCGAGTCTGCAACAACGTTGGCAAAATCAACCGCAACGGGGCGAAGTCATTGGGGTTTCGGCTTCGGTTTTGGGCGATATGGTGGGTTTTGCGATCGCGGAGTTATTACCTAATTTGAAAGCGGAAATAATTTCGCTGTTTGTTGATCCCAACCACCGACAAAAGGGCGTTGGCACAAAAATGTTGGCTTTTTTGGAAAGGGAGATAGGGTCGCAGAAGGTTGAGCAAATTGCTTTGGTTTACGCCCCGACTCCTTTGGCTGACAGAGCCTTGACCTCGATGTTTCGTAAGTTGGGATGGGCTGCACCCCGATCGCTTGCTAATGGTTTAAAGGTGGCTCTGAAGGGATTGCCAACTGTTAATCCTGCTATTAGTGGATCGGCTAAAGTCAAGTTTGAGGAAGGGAAAAACCAAGTTAAAGATCACAATTTGGAACAGGCTGTAATTTGTTTCCAAGAGGCAATTCGTTTGCAGCCTGACTATGTAGCGGCTTATAACCAGTTGGGTAATGCGTTGCAAACTTTAGAGCAGTCTGATGAGGCGATCGCCTGTTATCAAAAAATATTAGAGATCAATCCCAATGTTGCCGCCGCCCATTGCAATTTGGGTAGTATTTGGCAAACTCAAGAGAAATTTGAAGCAGCGATCGCGGCTTATCAACGGGCGATAAAGCTCAAACCTGATTTTGCTTTGGCTCATCGCAATCTAAGTGGATTGGTTGCTAAAGATCAGACGGATTGATGCCTAGTTCCCGTAACTTGGCAAAGGCGCGATCTCGTTCCTGAGCGAGTTGATCGCGTTCCTGAGCGAGTTGATCGCGTTCTTCCAAAATTGTATCGGGGTCGTTAAATGGCTCTCCAGTGGGATAGAACAGTGCCAGACCATCCGCAAACATCTCGAAACGAACGCCTAGCATCGGTGAAATCCAAGGAAAGTTAAGGGGTGTAATTGCCTGAAATTCCTGACTCTGAGACGATCGCACCATTCCCAAAAACTCGTAAGATTCAGGATCGTAGAAGAACATCTCTAATACGCCATGCTGCCGATAAAACTGCTGCTTTTTGAGCATTTCAGTGGCGCTATTGCTTGCTGAGAGAATTTCAAAGATCACTTGGGGCGCAATATTTTCCTCTTCCCACTGTTTGTAGCTGCGACGATCGTCGTCTGATCGCCCAAAAACTACCATCGCATCTGGGGCTTGAGATGGTACTGGGAGAGTCGTAACCTGTTGGGGATACCAGAGCAAGTCTCCTGCCACAAAAACGGTTTGCCCTCGAAACAGGTGCTTGAGGTTAGACACTAAACGCACAATCCAACGGTATTGCAGGGTATTGTCAGCCATGGGTTTACCATCGGAGTCGGGGTAGAGATTCGGGAAGTCGATCGGGCGAGGGAGGGCTTGGAGCATGGGCTTCTTCTCTATAAAGTGAATTTGATTGTATGCTATTTCTGTAACTGTATGAATCGCCAGTTATGTACCAAAAAACACCTTCAATGGCATTGATGACGGTTATTATGGCGATCCACCCTTGGGGAAATCTGAAGAAGCGATCGCCCGTTATCAAAAAATATTAGAAATTAATCCCCATATCGCCGCCGCTTATTGCAACTTGGGCTGTATTTGGCAAATGCAAGGGAAAGTATGAGGAAGCGATCGCCGCTTATCAACGGGCGATAAAGCTCAAGCCTGATTCTGCTTTGGCTCACCGCAATTTAGAGGGGCTACTGGCCAGTGGGGGAATTGGGTTATGTGGATGACCACCAATTTCGGTTTTGGGCGATATGGTGGGTTTTGCGATCGCGGAATGAATTGTTGACCAGAAGTTCACCAGAAGTTAACCTCATATCGCCGTTGCTGGTTATACAATGAGGAAGCGATCGCCGCTTATCAACGGGCAAATAACCATAAAATCTGGTTTTACCTTGGCTCACCGCAATTTAGGCGGGCTACTGGCAAGTCAAGGGCGGTTAACGATTCCCAGTGTTGCACCCGAACCCTAATTTTTAGCAAAGTAGAGCTTCCGTTTCAAAGCTTCATTCAAATTTTATCCACGATTAACTTAAAAAGTATCTAAATTTTATGACTAACTCATATATTGAGCAAACAGGAACCGCCAACCCCTTCAATGGCATTAATATTGGGGTTTACAGCACCCCCACCTTTGCCGATCTGGACGGAGATGGCGACCTCGATGCCCTTATTGGGGAATATGACGGTATTCTCAACTACTACCAAAACACGGGCAGTAGCAGCAATCCCGTTTACAGTCTTCAAACAGGAACCGCCAACCCCTTCAATGGCATTAATGTTGGGAATTACAGCACCCCCACCTTAGCGGATCTGGACGCAGATGGCGACCTCGATGCCTTTGTTGGGGAAAGTGACGGTACTCTCAACTACTACCAAAATACAGGCAGTAGCAGCAATCCCGTTTACACTCCTCAAACAGGAACCGCCAACCCCTTCAATGGCATTTCTGTTGGGTCTTACAGCACCCCCACCTTAGCGGATCTGGACGCAGATGGCGACCTCGATGCGGTTATTGGGGAATATGAAGGTATTCTTAATTACTACCAAAATACAGGCAGTAGCAGCAATCCCGTTTACACTCCTCAAACAGGAACCGCCAACCCCTTCAATGGCATTGATATTGGGAAAAAAAGCATCTTCGAGTCCCTAAAAGTAGTCGGATACGTTGGTAGGACTCATCTAAAAGCTGTAAAACGGTGTGAAACAAGAAAGCCAGTAAATTTAAGGTGAGCAAAAAGGTAGCAAGATGCTCGTCACCATGTCCAAAATTGTGTTCTAGATGGTAGCCCTGAGTCTTAAGAGTATTATGGTTCTCATTTTCGGTTTTCCAACGAGAGCGAGCGACACTGACTAACTCAACAATGTTATCGGCTTGGGGAAAAAGGTCGGTAATCCAATCGTTGTGAAAGAGAACCTGACCGTCAGAACGGCGAGTAACAGTGACCTCAAACCAATGAGTATTGAGGGCGGCGGAACCATCTCTTAGGGGCAAGTGATAAGTCCAACGATAATGATAGTCATGCCAATCGCGACCATGACGACGACGCTCATGGAAAGAGTAAACTTCCCCAATCTTCTCGGCATAGTCCAAAAACTCATAGAGAGTAGGGTGAGATTCAGGCAAACAGACAAAGAGATAGTGAAAGTGGTTTTGAAGAGCCTCTTCGCACATCGGTTGACGACTATAGAGGTCATCCCCCAATCATAGTAACGCTAAACGGGTCAAAGAATTCTCGATGTCTGTGGAGCCAACGTTTTGCCGCCGCTACCTCACAGTCCTGTTTCTCGTGACCATCTTGAGGAGTAATAAATTCAGGGTCAAGACTAATCACTGCTTTTTGCTGAGGTGAGACAATTACGGGTAAGATTGCCGAATGAAAGTAAGTCACTGTCCCGTTTTTATGGGTTCGATGGGAACATTGCTCACAGTGGATATTTTGGGAGGAGAAATACTCTGTGCCATCTAGCGGAATTAGTAATTGCTTGTCTAACACCTCATACCGAGTCAATATTCCTCTGGTCTTTAGTAGTTGATAAATGTCACTAAACACCACAAATAACGAATTGGCTTTGATTTTATCCAGGATATTGCGGATTTGATTGTCACTAGGTATTTTGATGGCACCGAATAGAGTTTGAAGATTATCCCTACCGTTGCGACTATGCAGTTGTCTTTGATGTTCTAGGAATGATTCACATTGCATTAGAAACAGGCTGAAACCACCTAGTACCGCATCTTTTAGGCTGTAGGTTGTATTTGGACTGGGTTGGCGAGGGTCTTTCATTTTCTCTATACTTGCTACCAAGTACGCTATCAGACCAGTCATACTGATTATTCCTTGCATCTTTTCTTCCCTCTGGCTACCTTGTTGTCCTTTCCCATTATCCTTTTTTTCTACAACCCTTACCTCGCCTTAAATTTAGAATTGCTGGTCTCTTGTCATTGATCTCGCTTTCAGGTTATAGTTAGGTTAAAATCCTCTGTTTGGCGTGCTTCACCATTGTAGTACTAGCCTTAATCGGAAGTTCCTTGAGAATATTAATTAGCTCTTAATAAAGCTTTGAGTTACGTTACCTGTTCTGGAGGTTTCTATCCTCGTTGTTTTGACAGGATGACTCTAACTGCTAATAATTTCTCTATGATCATGAAAACTGTTCTAGCGAAAAGATGCAGCAACAGCGCGCAATAATTTCATCTGTCAGGAATCCATTCCTTGCTAATCCTCTCTGAATTTAGATCGATTTATCTTTCTGAAGAATATGCTCCCAGACTTTTCTCAGGCTATTTTTCTGACGACTATCTCCGAAGTTGATCAATTGCCAACTGTGAAGTTGACTTCCCTGGAATCTCTCTCAATATCACACTGACTGCGATCGCGAGACCAGGGTTTTTCTGCACAGCGATCGCAGATTAAAAACATGATTGGGGTTCGCCGTTGAGCAATAACAGATAGAAAGATAGTCTGATCCTCCGTAGAGTGATTTGGCAGTGACTAACAGATGTGAGAATTTTGCCTTTATCTAGATTTTCACCGTATATGACAGAAAAGAAACCTCCATCACCCGATGAGCGTGAGTAGTAGGGGGTTTTCTTCGGATAACCAACCATTGAGGAACATTCATGCCAAAACAAATTATTATTGCCGAGCAGTACCAGGTTGCGGCAGTCTATTGGGAAGATCAAATTCAAGAATTAGTCGTCGCGACAGGGAATCAACAAGTTAGCGACATTTATCTAGGACTTGTCGAGAATGTCATCCCAGGGATAGATGCAGCCTTTGTCAATATTGGAGACTCAGAACGAAACGGTTTCATTCACGTTACCGATCTGGGCCCCTTAAGACTCAAGAAAACCGCCGGTGCCATTACCGAATTGCTTGCGCCCCAACAAAAAGTCCTCGTTCAGGTGATGAAAGAACCGACAGGCAATAAAGGGCCTAGATTAACCGGCAATATCAGCCTTCCTGGTCGTTACCTAGTCCTGATTCCCAATGGCACAGGGGTTAACCTTTCAAGGCGAATCAAAAACGATGAGGAACGGAGCCGTCTTCGCGCTCTAGCGATTCTGACCAAGCCACCTGGTATGGGGATATTAGTGCGAACTGAAGCAGAAGGGAAAGGGGAAGATGCAATCCTAGAAGACTTAGAATTTCTACAAAAACAATGGGAAATGGTTCAACAGCAGGCAAGCTCGACCCGTGCCCCAGCCCTCTTAAATCGAGATGACGATTTTATTCAACGGGTATTGCGAGATATGTACAGTAGCGATGTTAATCGCATTGTGACGGATACTCAAGCGGGGGTGAAACGAGTTAAGCAGCATTTGATGAGTTGGAGTGGAGGAAGAGCACCAGAAGGGGTCGTGATCGACAATCACCGTGAACCCCAGAATATTTTGGATTATTTTCGGGTCAATGCAGCGATTCGGGAAGCTCTGAAACCCAGGGTTGATTTACCATCGGGGGGATACGTTATTATTGAACCCACAGAAGCCCTGACGGTTATTGACGTTAACTCTGGTTCCTTTACCCGTTCTGCCACTGCCAGGGAGACTGTTCTCTGGACAAATAGTGAAGCGGCCACCGAAATTGCCCGACAGTTAAGGCTCCGTAATATTGGTGGTGTGATCATTGTGGATTTCATTGACATGGATTCCCGACGCGATCAGCTAAAACTCTTAGAACATTTCAACCGTTCCTTGAAATTTGATAAGGCCCGTCCCCAAATTGCCCAGCTATCAGAATTGGGCTTAGTCGAACTAACTCGTAAACGTCAGGGGCAAAATATCTATGAATTATTTGGCCGTCCCTGTCCTACCTGTGGAGGTCTAGGACATTTAGCCGAATTACCTGGGGAAGTAGAATCGATTTGTTTAGAAAGTCCGGTTTTGAGTCTGCCATCCACTGCCCCGCGTATTATTGAAAAGCCGTTTGTTGAAACGACTGATTCCACTTTTGAATCCTCCTTTGACTACGAAGGAACGGAAAGTGCTTCTGCCTTCGATCTGTTATACCATCCTAACTACCAGGAGCAGGGAGGCAATCAGGCTAATCGCCGTCGTCGTCGTCGTCCTCGTCCCGATGGCAAGGAAGAATCCCCAGGGAAAGTATTACCTAATTTGATTCCTAAAATCGTTGATCTAGATATTGAACCAGAAATTGAGGGGCGCAAGGAACGGCGAGAAATAGCAGGGACAACTCGTGAGCTTGGCGGGGTAGGTTCTAGCAACCGGATATCCCGTCGTGAAGAAATACCGACCGAAACGGTTTCTGTGGAATTAACGCCTTTAGAACAGGATGTTTACGCACTGATGGGCGTTTCTCCTCTCATTCGTCTTGATCAAGAATTTAAAGATCCCAAGGCAGTCATTGTTGCCATTAAAACCAAAGGGGATTCCAGTGTGCCGGATGCCGAGTCCAAGGCGATACCCGAACCGACCCTAGAAACGTCTCTGCCCAAGGCCGATAACGACATTATCAAACTCAAGCCAGAGATCTTAACGCTAGGTCGTCGCCAAAGAAGCACTTCAATCGCTTCTGAGCCTGATTTTTCTAGTCTAAGTGTGATGGCAGAGCCCAAGACGGAAACTGAAGAGCCAGGGATACCGTTTAAAGAGCCAATGTTTAAAGAGGAGATAGAACCCCCCATTGTGCGGCGGCGGAAGCGGCGTTCTTCAGCCCAAGAAGATGATTGGTAAGGAGAAAGATTAATTCCCGTGACCGTGGCAACTTTACTGGCCGGTGTAGATGAAGTGGGTCGAGGCTCGATCTTCGGCCCTGTTGTGGCAGCAGCAGTGTGTGTTGCGATCGCCGATTTACCAAAATTAATGGCTTTGGGGGTCAAGGATAGTAAACAGTTATCTGCGGCCCGTCGTCAGCAGTTAGTCCCGCTCATTAAAACAGGGGTTATAGCTTGGCATATTAGTTATGCTGATGTGCTAGAAATTGAATCACTCAATATCCGTCGGGCTTCTTTATTAGCAATGCAAAGATGTTTGCTCAAATTGCCCCAGGCTCCAACACTCTGTTTAATTGATGGCCGCGATACCATTCCCGATCTCCCCTTTCCGCAAAAAGCCATCATTAGAGGCGATCAGCAATCACCGGCGATCGCGGCAGCGAGTATCTTAGCAAAAGTTTGGCGAGATGATTTAATGATCCGTTTAGCCAAAACCTATCCCCAATATGATCTTGCTGCTAACAAAGGCTATGGAACTAAAAAACATCAACTAGCGTTACAAGCTTATGGCTTGACTCCCTTGCATCGCCCCAAATTTTGTCAAAAGTTGCTAGGCATATAGTTAGAAAACCTTCTGAGGAGTCTAAGCTCATGGTAGATGCAGCGAACCATAACCCAGTACCGGCGGCGGGTGGCGGACTGCCCGTACTAAAATATTGGGCGGAGAAAACCCTTTCCCCTCAAGGGGTGCAACTGTGGCAAACCCTCAATCATAAAAGTGCTTGTCTCGCCTGTGCCTGGGGAACGGGAGGGCAAAACGGGGGGTTTGTGAATGAAGCAGGAGAAACCCTACAACGTTGTATGAAAAGTGTGGAAGCCATTACTTCCGAGTTAATGCCTGCCATTAAACCCGACTTTTTTCAACAGTATTGCATCGAACAATTACAATCCTTAACCTCCTTAGAATGCGATCGCCTGGGTCGTCTGAGTTATCCTCTGATTTATCGAGCCGGCAGTTCCCACTACGAACGCATTAGCTGGCAAGAAGTCTATCAAATTGCAGCCACGGCCTTTGGTCGAGAACCGACAAGCATTGCCTCCTATAGTTCTGGTCGATCTTCCAATGAAGCGGCCTACCTTTTGCAACTAATGATGCGGGCCTTGGGCAGCAATAATTTGGCCGACTGTTCCGATCTTTGTCATGCCGCTTCCACCGTAGGACTCAAGCAGGTGTTTGGTTCTGGAACCTCGATGGTTAGTTTGGAAAGTTTGCAACAATCGGATTGTGTGGTCTTGATTGGTTCCAATGCTCCGGCCAATCATCCCCGTTTGATGAATGAATTAATTAAATTACGCGATCGCGGTGGTAAGGTCATTGTGATTAATCCCCAAATTGAAATTGGTCTCGTTAAATTTGCTTCACCAGCCTTTCCCATTAAATCCCTATTAAGGGGCGGCTCTGACATTTCTACCCTGTATTTACAACCCATCCCTGGCAGTGATGTGGCCCTCTTTGTGGGCTTACAAAAATCTTTAATCGAACAGAATTTAATTAAATTAGATTATTTATCTGCCCATACCGATAACTGGCAAGCAATCTTAGACTATGCCCAAGGAAAAGATTGGTCAGAAATTACCGCCACCTGTGGTTTATCCCAGGAAGAAATTGAAGCCACAGCTTATCTTTTAGGCACTGCTGAACGGGTTGTTTTTGCCTGGGCCATGGGAGTAACTCAACAGGCCAATGGTGTCGATAACATTCTGAGTATTGCCAACACCGCCCTCTTAACGGGAAATGCTGGCAAGTTAGGAGCCGGAACCATGCCGATTCGAGGTCATTCCAATGTCCAGGGGTTTGGTTCGATGGGTGTCACCATTCGTTTGCGTCAAGAAATCCGAGAAGCTCTGAGCAAACTATTAGGAAAACCGTTAAATATAACAGGTGGCTATGACACCCGCGCTCTGATTAATGCCGCAGAACAGGGAAAAATTGAGACGCTCTTTTGTTTGGGAGGCAATCTCTATGCTGCCAACCCCGATCTCAATCAAGCAAAACAGGCTCTGAGTCAAATAGATACTATTTTTTATGTGGCGACTAAGCCCAATTTAGGCCATTTTCACGGGTTAGCAAAACAGCATACTTTGATTTTGCCAGTTTTTACTCGTTTTGAAAATCCTCACCCCACCACAACGGAATCGGGCAATAATTTTGTGCGCTTTAATGAATCAGGAAAAAGTCATCTTCAAGCTCCTGATGCCGATCTCATTTCAGAGGTGGAATTGTTAACGGAAATAGCCTGTCGTTTACTGGGAGAGGAGCCGATCAATTGGCGAAAGTTGCAGGATACTCAATATGTCCGTCAGTTAATTAGTCAAACGATTCCAGGCTATGAAAAAATTGGTGAAATTGATCATTCTCGTCAGGAATTTACGATTGCAGGCAGAGTGTTTACCGAACCTAATTTTGCTACGCCCAATGGCAAGGCCCAAATGCAGGTGACACCGCTTCCCTCTTTATTGACACCGCAAAAACAGGATTTTGATCTCCCTGAAAATAGTGGTGGTATGGCTTTGATTTTGGGAACGGGTCGCAGTTATGGGCAGCATAATACGGTAGTCTATCAGCCAGCAGATAAGTATCGGGGGATGCCCCATCGTCATTGTTTATTGATCAATCGTGGTGATGCTAAAAAAGCCGGTTTTCAAGAGCATCAACGGGTGACGGTGCGAGGTGAGGCGGGTCAATTGGAGAATATTGAGCTTATTTTCGGGGATATTCGGGAAGGGGTTGGTTTTATGTTTTATCCTGAAGCTAATGTGTTATTTAAGGCGAATGTTGATCCGCACTGTGGGACTCCGGCTTATAAACGGGTTCCGGTTTGGATTTATGGGGGTGATTTATGACAGAAGAGGTAGAGAAACAGGAAGAATCTAAGTCTGAGGAGAAAAAATCGTCAGATTTAGCCCAACTTCATGATCAAGTTAACCAGGTGGCTCCATTGGTTAAACCATTAGGGGCCAATGTTCTGGAATTAATCAAGTCCATTCCCTTTATTGGAGCATCCGCCGCAGGCGGTATCAGTTTTTGGCTGCAACAAAAGCTAGTCACCTCTTTGCTTTATTTTGGAATCGTCTTTTTTCTGGTTTATTTTCTTTTGCCTTTTTACAACAGTGCAGGCAGGCGTTTACGCCATTATAGCGATCAATGGGGTAGCTCATTTATTGATGGCCTAATTGCACGATTCAAACGGGAATTGCGAGAAATTCAGTGGCGATATGCCCGCAAAAATCAGAAATTTCTCTTAGTTCAAGCTGCAAATTGTCGATATGACATAATGGAAAGTTTTGGCCATGATCGCTTCACACCACAACTCAAAGATATTTTTGTTCCTTTACAATTAGTCTCAGTCCACCAAGAAAATTTGCACCGTAGGGGTTTGGTTCCCAAATCCACTCCTTCGATTGCCAAACTTATTATTTCGGTTGCTAAATTTATTCCGTTTCCTAAATTCATTAAACAGAGGACTTGGAGACCAAGCCCCTACAATCAACTCCAGGAGCATCAAAATTTACAAATTTGGCATTTATTAAGACTCGCTAAACGCGATCACACTTACCGACGCATTTTAATTAAAGCAAATGGTGGCAAAGGCAAAACATTTCTTTTACGTTACATCACCTATAGTTATTGCGATCAACAACTACGGCAAGGATTACCCAAACTGTTGCCTGTCTTTATTCGGTTGCGCGAATGGGATCATCGTTTAATTCCTCAAAATTTAGCTTCTGACCCTGAAAAAGCCCAAGCTCCTATTACTGATTTAGCGGAACTTTTACAAACCTATATCAAGGAAAATAGTCTGCTCGAAAAGTACAACTTTCCAGATAATTGGGCAAAAAATGCCCTAGAAAAGGGTCAATTATTAATTCTATGGGATGGCTTTGATGAGGTTGAAAAAGATTGGCAAAATGCCGTCAGTGATTGGCTAGGCCAACAAATGTACAAATACTCTGAAAGTTATTTTATTTTAACGTCTCGTCCCCATTGGTATGATCAAAGTTATACCGCGAAAGAAAAACCCAGGGCTGTTTTATACATCGAAAAATTCAATCTCGATCAAATCCACAATTTTGTGTATAAGTGGTATGCTTACCGCTTAAATAGTATCAATGAGATTAATAATTATCCCGATCCTCAAGATTTTGTGGATAGTAATATTAAAGACTATACAGATAATTTATTGAAGCAGATTGAAGAATATCCCGACCTCAAAAAATTAGCAGAGATTCCGCTCAATCTCAATATGATTGTGAATTTACACATGATTGTGAATTTACACAGTTCTAATCCAAAGGTAAAACTCCCCCAACGTCGTGCGGATTTGTATAAAGAAATTCTGGAGTTACAATTAATTCAACGTCCTAGATATCGGGAACAAAATATGGTTCTGCACGAACCAGATCGCCAAAAGGTTCTCCAAAATTTAGCTCTATTTATGGGAGAAAATCAAGACAAAACTAAGCAAATAGAAATTGACAAAAAAAGTTTGGATAATCATGTAATTGAATTCATTCAGTCCTTGGGCTATCCCGATAGTATTAATAGTGCCGCTTTTATCGAAAAAGTAGTGACAATCAGTGAAATTCTGTTTCAAAAAGACCAGTTTTATGAATTTGCCCATCTTAGTTTTCAATCCTATCTAATGGCTAAGGAAATCACTGATCAAGGTCTGGAGGATTTACTCTTTGACAAAATTACCGAAAAAACTGATTGGTGGAGAGATACAGCGAAACTTTATGCTGCTTCTCAGCGAAATCCTTCTATTTTTCGTCGTCGTTTAGTTGCTTTAAATAATGAGGATGCAACGGCTTTAGCAAAGGAGTGTTTGCTAGAAATTCCCCATGATCATCTTGAACCTGAGTTATTGGCCGAGTTAAAAGCGGTTGAAAAAACAGTTCAAAATTCTCTTTATCAACAATTGGAAACTTTTTTGAAAAATAGTCAATGGAAAGAGGCAGACAAAGAAACAGACCGCCTAATGTTGCAAATCGTGGGTAAGGAGACTGATCAATGGTTAAACGAAGAAGATATTCAAAACTTTCCCTGTGAGGATTTACGGGCGATTGACAAGCTCTGGGTAGATTACAGTAAGGGCAAATTTGGCTTTTCCGTGCAGAAAAAAGTCTGGATGGCTTGCGGTGGTGTCGCCGGGGAGTCTGATTATGAAGTCTATAAAAAATTTGCTGACCAAGTGGGTTGGCGACGGAGCGGCAACTGGTTGGGCTATGATGAGCTAACTTTTTCTTTGATGGATTGGTATGTTGTGGAAGGGTAGTAAGAAACACGCACACCTACCAGCATCCCAAAGTAAAAAATCGAGATATATTACCATGTCTCTTTTCTCGCGCAGCGACTTGTAACCTGTAGCCTATCACAGATTGAAGAATTTTAAAACCTTAATTTTGGGCTATTTTTTCACGAGATCATAGGGTTTTCCTCAATTCATTACCTGACACCAACGGTCTAAAAAATTGAATTGAGATAACAAAACAAGAACTATTGCTCTGGTCAGGTCAGTTTTGTTACCTGATCGCCCATCAAGAATCATTGAAAAAACGCATCGCAATTTTGGGATCATAGGCATTGGCCGCCACAAATTTTTCCGCCACCGCTTGAATTTCTGGATTGGTTGCCACAGTCTCGCCCCAGGGCAACGGTATTTGTCCAGGTGAATGTTTTTTGCGGTCTTTCACCTTCAGAATTTTCGGCAACAAACGACAACCCCAAGAAAATCGCCTTTCTGACTTCGGTTTCGGTTTGTATTTCTTGCAAAACTTGCGGTATTTTTTGGCACATTCATCCAAAGATTTACCTAAACTTAAAAAAGCAGGATGCCACTGAGTTAAACCATCATCCGTTAGGCGATCATGAATGCCATAATTAGAAAAATCATAAAAGAAACCCGCTTGCATTCCCGCCGCTTTAGGGTTAGCATGAATATATCGTAAAGTATTTAAAACCCGCTTGTAATCACCATTCGGAAACCCGCCACTGTAATACCGTGCCTCCCAAAAATGTCCCGTTCGATTTAACATCCGATTGAAACACATGGCGGTGTACCAGTTAATCCAGTGCATAATTTTGGATAAATCTTCAGGACTTTTCGGCTCCAACAAATAATGAACATGATTGCTCATAATGCAAAGTGCATAGAGCTTAAAACCAAATTTTTTCTTAGCTTGATTAAGAGCATATAAAAAAACTTCACGACATTCATGGCGTAATAATTTAAACTCTCGATTATTACAACGAACAGTGATATGGTAGCAGTAACCTGCTTGTAAATGCCTAGGCTGACGACTCATAAAGTTAATATCAAAGAAAAGTCAGTAGGGGCGAATTGCGTTCGCCCAAAAAGGCAATTTGATCACCATAAATATAATATTAGTTCCACTCAAGGCACGAGATTTTATTCCCATTTATAACCGCATTTTGTTGATCATTGATTACCCATTTTTTATCACATTGATAACCGCGATTGTTTATTGGGCGCACGCCATGCGCCCCTACAGTGAATATAGAAAAATGTGGCGGCGATCGCATTAAATTTTACCCATATTTTGTAGGGACTTAACACTGTTAAGTCCTCCAATCAACGTAATAGAAAACAGCGTTAAAAAAAGGACATAAGCGTTAAAAAAAGGACATAAGCGTTAAAAAAAGGACATAAGCGTTAAAAAAAGGACATAAGCGTTAAAAAAAGGACATAATGGTATTATGTCCCTACGGTTAATTTTGTTTAGTAGAAAAAGATAGCCGCGATCGCATTAAAATTACCCATTTTCCGTAGGGATTTAACACTGTTAAATCCAGATAAGTGTCATCATCAAGGACAAGGACATAATGGTATTATGTCCCTACGGTAAATTTTGTTTAATTGATTATTGCTGTAGAGAAATATGGCGGCGATCGCTAATCCAAAAATCATTAATAAATTGCATCGTAAATCGGCGATCGTTTGAGTCCATTCTGCTCGGATGGAAACCAGCTCAGACTCTACTTGTGTGTACACAGTAGGTATTACGCGAACTAAAACCTGAAACCCTTGCTACAGGGCAAATTTAGAATTACTGATTGATGACACGCCCTAAGACGGGAGCGTTTTCTTCAGATTTTTGGGATCGCGATGGACTTGAGGGAAGCCCAGGGGTTTAATTTCCTGTTCTGTACGATTCTCTTCCAATTGTCTTAAGGTCGTATAGTCAGCCCAATAAATACAGTCAACAGGACAGGTATCGATCGCCTCTTGCACAATCGCCTCGGTATCGCCATCCTGATTAAAGACCCGCGATCGCCCATAATTGGCCTCAATAAAGAAAGTATTTGGGGCAACATGGGCACAATGCTTACAACCGATGCAGGTGATTTCATCCACATAAACCCCCTTTTGTCGGTCTAGTCCCCCCAACTCTGGCTCGAATCCAGTGCGGTCAGATAAATTACGTAGTATTCCCCCCAACTCTGGCTCAAAACCGGTGCGATCGGGGGGCGAGGAAAAGTCAGCCATTAGGCACTCCAACGTTGAACCACCAAGCGAATCGAACCATCTTGGTTATTTTGCTGTTCCGCCACCTGAAAACCTTGTTTACTGGTTTCCAACAAAATGGTTTGTAGTGCGTAACCCTGGGTCACTTTTTTCAGAAAACCTTCTACGGAAAGAGGCTGCTGCCAATATTGTAGATCGGCCACCAGTTCATACTCCTGACCATTCCAACGAAAACCTAAATCATAGTTATTCTCTTGTTTGACCACGATCGCTGCCTGTAGGGTTTGGCCCTGATAACCTCTGACCATTTCTGGCCCCTCTTGCCAATCAATACCTAGATTAGTTAAAGCACCTTTAAGAGAATCTAAGTTACGGATTTGAGTCTTGATATTACTAAAGTGTGACATGGCGTTATTTTGATAAAAAGAAACAACATTGGAATCGGAAAATCAAAAGGCTGGTAGCAAAAATTACCAACTATGATAATCGTTGGCCTGATTGACCTTGAGAGTTTGGTCATTGGTTTGGGCGTAATAGTCAGCCGTTGTGGCCTGGGAGAGAACATTTCCCAGTTGGGCTTCGATCGCCGCCGTAACTTCTTGACAAGAGTTTCCTACGATTCCCGTCACCATCTCTTTGACACGGCCATCTGGGTAAATCACAAATTCTAGGGTTTCCATATTCATGAGCGATCCTCAGTTAACCGTTGATCTTGAGCGGGGCCAGAAATCGTATTAGTACTAAGCATGGGAATAAACTTTTTACCAGTTTAAACTGATTTGTCCAAATATCTTATCAAAAATTCATATTTATGACAGAATTTATTCTTGTTTCTGTATCATTTCTGTAACATTAGTTAACTACGACCCAAGGAAGAACAGCAAGGCTTCTCGGTCTAGTCCCACCAGCCTGGAGCCGCATCTCAGCAAGCTTGGTCAAGAGATAAATACGATAACGATTGAGAAATATGTATAGAGAACCTAGGAAATAGCAATGGTCAATTAGCGTCACGAGAGGGAGGTAACAGAGGCAGAGTGGTCGAGGACAGCTTTTGTTGTAGTGTTTGTAGGGATTTTTCTAAATTGTTGACTTTGTTGTTCAGTCTGGCGATCTCCATTTGGGATGCTTCTGTTTGATTGGTACGAAGATTAATTAATTCTTGTCGTAAGGCGGCTTGTTCCCGATGCAGTGTTTGGATTTCCCGCTCTAGTTTTTGGTTGATCTGGTCTAGATCGGTACGACTTTGTAGGACGTAGGGTAAACGATTGTGGGTTAATAGGTAAGTCATCACTCCTAGCACGACAGCACCACTGAAAATACCGAGGTAAAGCCAGCGTTGTTGACGTTTTTGGCGATCGCGTTGAAATGTTTGTAATAAATTGAGAGCTTCTTCTGAGTCTGGTTGAATGGCTAAACATTGACGGACTTGCCGATGGAATTGGGTTGCATCTTCCCGTTTATGGGATCGTCTCCAGCGTCCTAAATAGGCACTGGCAGAAGCCAACATCATGGCCGCCGAACTGGGATTAAAGGCGATCGCTTCTTGTAACTCTAAAATGGCATCATCCCAATATTGCAAACGCAAATAACCCTGGGCGCGGGTAAAATGGGCTTGCGACTCCTTTTCTGCCTTGGCAATTTCTTCGGGCGCAATACCTAGCTCCGTGACAATTTTTTCGAGTTCATGAGGGGTGGGAATGCGTTTAGTCGATTGACTTAATTCCGTAACCCGTTCAATATAGGTTTCGATTACACTGCTCGGCATTAGGGGCATAGTAGGAACTGTAAATAGCAAGTCTGGATAACAGGGCCGTTGGCTGAACGACCCTCAGCCGGTT
This sequence comes from Woronichinia naegeliana WA131, assembly GCA_025370055.1. NCBI lineage: Bacteria > Bacillati > Cyanobacteriota > Cyanophyceae > Synechococcales > Coelosphaeriaceae > Woronichinia > Woronichinia naegeliana. Next base: position 4,158,945 of record CP073041.1, read on the forward strand.
TTAAACCTGGGCAAAAAGTTGTTCTAAGGGCAGGGCAGAAACATCCGGTTTACTAATAATTTCCAGAATTTTGTGATCCGCAGTGGACTGGAAAAGAGCTTCGACGCAAACTTGTGCTACTTTCTGACGGGGAATACTCCCTTCAAATAAACTATCGGCCCCAGCCATAACAATCCCATTGGCATTATCTTCATTTTTTAGACCCCCAGGCCGCACAATCGTATAATTTAAGCCGCTCTTTTGTAGATAGGCTTCCGCCTGTTGCTTCCAAAAAAGAATTAACCAAAAGAGATTGAGAGGATGGAAGAATTGGGAAACACAAAGAGAAGAGACCAAGATAAATTTTTGAATGTTATTGGCCTTGGCTACATCGACTAAGTTGCGAGTTCCTAAGTAATCCACCTGATAGGGGCCAGTGATATCTAAACTGGGTCTCGCTCCCGTTGCACAGAAGACCACATCACAATCAGCGATCGCGGCCTTTAGGGTTTGAGGTTGCAGCACATCTCCCACGACAATTTCTGCTTGGGGCGGTAATAACGTTTTGGCCTGATCAAAATTTCGTACCATTGCCCGCACAGCAATCTGTCGAGCCACTAAGGTTTCCACAATCCGCCGTCCTGTTTCCCCTGTTGCGCCGACTACTAAGGCTTTCATTGACTGTAACTCTCCAGAGACTACAAACTGTTAACCCTTCTATTGTAGGCAGTTGTCACTAGATCAGTTTCAATACAAAAAAAGAGAAAAAGTTTAACTCAATCAGTGCTATTCGAGAATCTGTTAATTCAGGGCAAACGCATCAAAATTCTAGACTCTTTATTTGACAAGCCTTTTAGCATTTCATAAAAAATCAATAATGATTGCTGAAACCTTTACCTAGCCTATCGTTCAAAAATAATATGCGTTTGCCCTGAGCCCTAGAAGAGCAAGAGGAGACGGTGCCGAATCAGTTGGGAAAGCCGACTCAGCGTCCGACATTGCGTTGGATTTTTCAATGTTTGAGGGGATTCATTGGGTTGTACTGGACGATTGTCCCCAAATTATCAATCTAACGCATGAGCGCGAGAGACTTTGAGGCTTTTGGGGAGCTACTACTTGTCAGTATTATCTGTTGTCATGAGAGTTTTTCTTATTTTCTTTGTCCTTGTCTTTAGTACGAAATGTGGGTTGTAAGGTGAGTGACTGGTTGATTTGATTGTAGCTATTCCGTTGCTATTTCTGAGCTTATTTTTTACTTTCTCTTAACCAGTACGGAATATGGGTTAGAACAGCTCAATGATTAATTAATCATCTTCGTAATCGTCGTCGTCATCGCCAAAATCATCCTCGTAGATTTCCTCCAGTTCCTCATCATCATTATCGTCATTAGTGCGACGAAAACGGTTGCCGGTATAGACACGAGCGATGTTATCATCTAGCACCATGTGATCATCGCCATCTAAGTCTTCAACCTTGAGACGAGATTTACGACTAGCAATGGGTTGTTCCACTGTTTCCAGCAGATTGTAACTAGAGGAGCGATTATATCCGGTATCTTCGCTGCTATCTGCCATACTGAGAAGCTCTTCGTGGTTATTAAATCCCGTCCCAGCCGGAATCAGGCGACCAATAATCACATTTTCCTTCAGACCTCGCAACCAATCGGATTTTCCTTCGATCGCCGCTTCAGTTAGCACACGAGTTGTTTCCTGGAAGGAAGCTGCACTAATAAAGCTATCCGTATTCAAAGAGGCTTTTGTGATTCCCAGCAGTACAGGGGTATAACGGGCTGGCGCACCTCCCGTAATGGCCATAGCCTCATTCACCTGTTCCACCTGACGCAATTCAATCAACTCCCCAGGTAACATAATTGTGTCACCACCATCATCAATACGAACCTTAGAGGTCATTTGACGAACAATGACTTCAATATGTTTATCGGAAATATCGATCCCTTGGGACTGATACACCATCTGCACTTGATTGACCAAGAACTTCTGGGCAGCCTGTAATCCCATCAACGCCCCTTCATATACGCCTTTGATATCAACGTAGTAACTGAAGAAAACATCAAGGATTTCATGAGGATTGGCCGGGCCATCGGTCAGAGGATCTCCCACTGTCACCCTTTGTTCATCGGCGACCATGGCATTTTGGCCTGGTAGCAAGGGATATTCGCTGATCGTACCATCATCTTCAATGATCTTGACATCAACGCTTTCATCCTCCATGTACTCTACCTGACAAACCCCTGGTTTACGGGCCAGAATACAAGCTTCTTTGGGTTTACGAGCCTCAAGCAGTTCTTCGATCCGAGGTAAACCTTGAATAATATCACCAGTTTTAGCCCGTTCAAACACGAGTAATACTAAGTTGTCTCCCCGTTGTACGAGATCTTCATGGTCAATATGCAAAACTGCACCAGGAGACACTCGATAAGGACGCGCTAAACGCAATTTAATTTCATAGCTATCCCCTTTCTCCGTAATTTTCAGCACTTGCCCCGATTCAGAAATAGAGACACCACTGGTTAAGGGAGAAGCTGCCACTAACAAAGCACCTTCTTTGACGAGGGGAGGTTCATTGACCGTAATGGTTTGAATATCCGCATCCCGAACAATCAGTACCCGACGCACCGATTCACTGCCACTTTTCACACCGCGAATCAAACCCGCTTCCTTACATTGGATCTCAGTGCGAGCCACAACAGCCCCGGCCGGAATTTGATCGCCATCTTTAATCAGTAGGCGGGTTTGGGTTGTACCACTATGGGGATCATTTTCCGTATCCCGACGCAGGACAAGGGATTCTAAAATCACCAGTTGCAGACGTTGACAGTCCTCATCCTCATCATCTTGCAGTTCAATATCCGCCGATAAATGGGCAATACTGTCCACATTGTCGCCTGACATTTCCAGTACCAATTGAGTACTGAGAAGATGGGAGCCTTCAACCGATTTAACCCGTTCACCATCCTTAAAGAATAAACGTTGAACAGAACGCAGTTCAATTTGTCGTCCGCCATCAGAATTCTGAGATCCCTGGGAAGGAGCAGCCGGTTCGTCAAACACCGTATATTCTTCGACGGGGCGCAGCAACAGCCCTAAACCTTCCGTACTTTCGATCCATTCGGCCTGCCGTAATTCGGTCACGACTACTCCAGGTAAGACTTCTGTCCCTGGTTGAATCAGCTGACCGGCTTCAATTTTAATGGCATCGGGATCTACGTCTAGATGATATTCTCCTGGTTTAATAATAATTTCGCGGAGAATATCGTTCTTTTGGATGACTTCTACCACTCCACTGGATTGACAGAAAATATCCTTAACAACTTCAGTTCCTCCCTCTAAGTACTGACCATTCTCAACGATCAGCAGGGAAATATCTTTGTTGATTTCGTGGGTTTCTTCAGGAATCCAAAGTAAGGTTCCTCCCTTGGTCACTTCGTAGCCCTGTTTGCGGGTTCCTTTAGCAACTTCAATGCCTCCATAACGAATCAACCCTCCCGTTGTGGTGCGATAGCGATCATCGATCAGTTCTGCCACGATCGCATGATTAGTGACTTTCGTTCCAGGAGCAGTTTTCAGTAAAAAGCGTTGGCCATCAGCCGTATAGATAACGTATTGCTCCCGACCACCGGCACTTTCAACCTTGACCTGGGCCTGATCTAGCAGCACCGAAGCCGTAATAATATCAATTTCCCGACTACCTTCTAAATGACGAACCACGCCGCCACTGACGGAGGTTAGTTTGGTTTCTGCCAGTACACTGCCAACCTGAACTTCTACCCCATTTTGGACAACGGATTCCGCCCCAGGGGGTAAGTTATAAACCTCACCAGAGAGTACCCAGATCAGTCCGCCCCGTTGAGCGATACGGGTAGTGTTGCCCTGGCGATCGGTTTTTTCTTCCGGCACTAACTTGTCAAAGAAAACTTCCCCCGCTAAATCGGTGGATACATCCTTGGTTGCCCGCTCCGTTGAACGTTGGGCCTTAGAAAGGGAAACCTCCGTTAATAGCTGATCAGCTTCGACCGCATCCCCATTTTGGACAAAGACAAGAGAACCAGGCGTGAGGGAAATGGCTTGGGTTTGAGGCTTTTTACCTTCTCCCTTCCAGATTAAATCTCCGGCCACTTCGACCTGCTCGGCCTCTTCACCATGACGGGTACGGACTTTACGGGTATTGAGTCCTGGCCCCCATTTCACCGTTCCTTTGGCAGGAGCCTTGACTTGACGAGCCACTTCCCCAGTAAAAACTCCCCCGGTGTGGAAAGTTCGCATGGTTAATTGAGTCCCTGGTTCGCCAATGGATTGGGCGGCAATGATTCCCACCGCTTCGCCTAAGTCCACCATCTTCCCGTGGGCTAAACTCCAGCCATAGCAACATTGACAAACAGAACGGGCCGCTTCACAGGTCAGGGGCGATCGCACCCAGACTTCCGGTGTTTGGGATTTTAATTCTGGAGATAGATCATATTTTTTCTGAAGTTCTCGACTGATTTTCTCGGCCAACTCTTCGTCCATTTCCTGGTTTCGTTGGGCAATGACTTCGCCGTCTTTATCCACCACATCCTTGGCTAATAAACGTCCAATCAGGCGATCGGCCAACTTGATTTTGACTTGATCAGCCTCAATCATGGCTGTCACCCGCAAACTCCGCTCCGTACCACAGTCAAATTCCCGCACGATCATATCCTGGGAAACATCGACTAGACGACGGGTTAAGTAGCCCGAATCCGCCGTTCGTAAAGCCGTATCTACCAGACCTTTGCGCGCACCGTAGGAAGAAATAATATACTCCGTTACCGTCAACCCTTCCCGAAAATTGGTTTTGATCGGTAAATCGATAATTTCCCCCTGGGGATCCGCCATCAAGCCCCGCATCCCCACCAACTGACGTACCTGGCTCATATTGCCCCGCGCCCCGGAGAAGGCCATCATATAGACGGAATTAAGCGGATCCGTTTCCCTGAAATTCCGAACAACCTCATCTTTCAGTTCTTCTGAGGTGCTATTCCAGGTGTCAATTACCTTCTGGAAACGTTCAACCTCCGTAATTTCTCCCCGCGCATAGCGAGTTTCTGTGATCCGAATTTCCTTTTCCGCACTTTCCAGCATGTCTTTTTTACTAGGCGGAATGGTTAAATCCTCCACACTAATAGAAACCCCCGCCTTAGTCGCAAACTGGAATCCCAGAGCCTTCAATTCATCCGCCAACTGGGAACAACGAGCAGCACCGTGAGTCCGAAAAGCCGCAGCAATCAGCTTTTTCAGGCGACCTTTATCAATCGTATAGTTGTAAAATGTCATAGCAACGAGGGAAGAATGGAGAATGGAGAATGGATAATTGAGAATGGATAATTAAGAATGGAGAATGAATAATTAAGAATGGAGAATAGATAATTAAGAATTAGAAATAGGATAACTAACAGACTAGAATTAGAAATCATCAACTGTTAATTGTCAATTATTAATTATCAATTAAATTAAACTTCCTCTTCCTCCAGATCATCCACATGGAGAGACTCATAGGTAGGACGGCTAGGCGCACGACGTTGAGAATCAATCATCAAATCTACCTCCACATCTCGACTACTACCATCGTCAGATAATTCGACCTTATGAACCGCAATATCTAAACCGAGGGATTGCAATTCCCGCATCAAAACCTTAAAGGATTCTGGGGTTCCGGGACGAGGAATCGGTTTACCTTTCACGATCGCATTGAGAGCTTCATTGCGGCCCTGCATATCGTCAGATTTCACCGTTAACAACTCCTGCAAGATATAGGCGGCACCGTAGGCTTCCAAAGCCCAAACCTCCATTTCTCCAAAACGCTGCCCCCCCTGTTGAGCCTTACCCCCCAAAGGTTGTTGCGTTACCAAGGAATAAGGTCCCGTCGAACGAGCGTGAATCTTATCATCAACCAAGTGAACCAATTTCAACATATAGGCTTGACCCACCGTCACAGGACGATCAAACGGCTCTCCCGTGCGACCATCAAAGACCTGAATTTTACCAGGATGCTCAGGATTGAAGACCCAGTTTTTATTGGGTTTCTGGGAAGCATCATTGAGCAAACCATGTACCGTTTCACGGGATGCCTCAGCCCCATACATTTCATCAAAGGGAGTCACCTTAAAGCGCAGACCCAGATTTTCCCCAGCCCAGCCCAGCAAACATTCAAAGACTTGACCCACATTCATTCGGGAGGGAACTCCCAGGGGATTAAGGACAATATCCACCGCCCGACCATCAGGAAGATAGGGCATATCCTCTAGGGGCAAAATACGGGAAATAATCCCCTTATTACCGTGACGACCGGCCATTTTATCGCCCACTTGGATCTTCCGTTTTTGAGCCACATAAACCCGAACGACCATATTGGCTCCCGGCGGCAATTCATCCCCTTTCTCACGGGTAAAGACTCGCACATCCACAACCCGACCCTTTTCACCGTTGGGAACTCGTAGGGAATTATCCCGTACATCCCGTGCTTTTTCCCCGAAAATGGCTCGCAGCAGTTTTTCTTCCGGTGGTTGATCGGCTTCCCCCTTTGGTGTGACTTTCCCCACCAGAATATCGCCTGACTCTACCCAGGCCCCAATGCGGATAATGCCATGTTCATCCAAGTTACGCAGGGAATCTTCCCCTACGTTCGGAATTTCACGGGTAATTTCTTCAGGCCCTAATTTGGTTTGACGAGCTTCAATTTCAAATTTTTCAACGTGGATACTGGTATAGGTATCGTCATAAACGAGACGTTGACTAATGAGAATAGCATCCTCATAGTTGTAACCTTCCCAGGGCATATAGGCCACCAGAATATTTTGGCCGAGGGCTAATTCTCCCCCTTCTGTGGCTGAACCATCCGCTAAAATTTGACCTGGTACTACATCTTCGCCGACATAAACCAGGGGACGTTGATTTAAACAGGTGTCCTGGTTAGACCGTTGATACTTTTGCAGTTCGTACTCAATATGCCGTTCCTGATCCGCCACCTTAACGCGGATCTTATTAGCATCCACATAGGTGACAACACCGTGTGTCCGCGAAACAATGACCATGCCAGAGTCACGAGCCGCCTGGGCCTCCAATCCGGTTCCCACTAAGGGACGTTCTGGACGCAAAAGGGGAACAGCCTGCCGCTGCATATTAGAGCCCATCAAGGCGCGGTTAGCATCGTCATGTTCCAGGAAAGGAATCATGGAGGTAGCAACAGAAACAATCTGAACAGGGGAAACAGCTACATAATCTACCTGTTCTGGGCTGGTGGTGGAAAACTCCTGACGGTAGCGAATGGGCACACTTTCCCCCAGAATTTTACCATCGAGATCGGTGGAGATATCCCCAGGAGCTACCCGCATATCGTCTTCCTCATCTGCCGTTAAGTAGAGGGGAGCCGTATCTCGCAAGACCCGTCCATTTTGGACTTTATAGTAAGGTGTTTCAATAAAACCATAGGAATTGACCCGCGCACAGGTCGCCAGGGAACCAATTAAACCGGCATTAGGGCCTTCAGGCGTTTCTACCGGACAAATACGACCATGATGGGAAGGGTGAATATCCCGTACCGCAAAGCCGGCTCGTTCCCTGGTTAAACCGCCTGGCCCTAGAGCAGAAATCCGTCGTTTGTGGGTTAACTCTGCAAGGGGATTAGTTTGATCCATAAACTGGGAGAGTTGGGAAGACCCAAAAAATTCCTTAATGGCAGCTACTAACGGCTTGGGATTAACTAAGGAGGCCGGAGTCAGCATATCGGACTCAGTAACGGTCATCCGTTCGCGAATGATACGTTCTAAACGGTTTAAGCCGACGCGAATTTGGTTTTGCAATAATTCCCCAACGGAACGAACTCGACGATTGCCTAAGTGATCAATGTCATCGGTGGTACCAATATCGAACTCTAGATTAACCAGATAATCGATCGCCGCCAAAATATCTTTGGGAGTGAGTACACGGGTCACATCCGGTTCATTGAGCCGTAATTTTTTGTTGAGTTTATACCGACCAACCCGACCAAGATCATAGCGTTTGGGGTCAAAGAAACGAGAATCTAGTAACTGCTGTCCCCCATTAACGGTCGGTGGCTCCCCTGGCCGCAACTTTTTATAAAGTTCGATCAAGGCCTCTTCTTCACTGGGATTGCCTTCTTTGTCCAGAGTCTTTTGATAAAACTCTGGGTGACGCAGGGAATCTAGGATTTCGTTATCACTTAAACCGATCGCCTTGAGCAACACCTGGGCCGATAATTTACGGGTCTTGTCAATGCGAACCCAAACTAAGCCATTTTTATCGGTCTCAAATTTTAACCAGGCTCCTCGGTTCGGAATTAAAGAGGCGGAATAGGTACGACGACCATTTTTATCTAATTCTTTTTTGTAATAAACGCCAGGAGAACGAACAATTTGGTTAACGATAACCCGTTCGGCTCCATTAATAATAAAAGTTCCCCGTTCCGTCATTAGGGGAAGATCGCCAATAAAAACTTCCTGTTCCTTAATTTCCCCCGTTTCTTTATTAATTAGGCGGGTCGGAACGTACATCTGCACGGAATAACTGGCATCCCGTCGTTTTGCCTCATCGACCGCGTACTTCGGCTCCTTAAGCTTATAGTCTTTGCCCAGAAAATGAAGTTCTAGCTTACCAGTATAGTCGGTAATCGGAGAAAAACTATTGAGTTCTTCAATTAATCCTTCTTCAAGAAACCAGCGAAAACTGGAATGCTGAATCTCAATCAGATCGGGTAAAAGACTGTTAGCAAGGTTAGTCATAATTCTGTTTAAAATCTTACAGAGGTCGGGATTAAGGAGTGAGGATGCCAGGATTCAAAAATCGGTGTTCAGCGTTAACTGAAAGAGTTCACAAGCATTACGGGTCGTTTGATGAGCAAGCTTTTCTAAAGGGACTTCTCGCAAAGCGGCGATCGCCTCGGCCACATAACGAACATAGGCAGGTTCATTGCGCTTACCTCTTTGGGGAACAGGAGCGAGAAAAGGACAATCGGTTTCAATTAAAAGACGATCCTCTGGTACTATTTTGGCACTGGCATGGATTTGTTCAGCTTTTTTAAAAGTCACAATACCACTAAAACTAATATAAAAGCCTAAATCTAAAAACCACTGGGTTTCGACGGGACTACCGCTCCAGCAGTGCATTACACCGCGAACGGGGCCATTCGTTTTTTGAAAAGTCAAGATTAAATCCCGTAGGCTTTCTGCCGCATCACGGCAATGAATAATCACTGGTTTATCGAGTTGATAGGCGATTTCCAGTTGGGCTTGAAAGACCTGCGCTTGCCAAGCCTGATTATCTGCTTTAAAAAAATCTAAGCCTGTTTCACCAATGGCCACAACCCGCCGATCAGACTGAGCCGCCTTCTGAATTTGATCTGCCATTGTATCCGTCCATCGATGAGCATCTAGGGGATGCAAGCCAACAGCAAAAGAGAGTTCAGAAAAACGATCCGCTATGGACTGAATTTGCTGAAACTCCCCTGGTTCCACACAGGAGTGAACCAAGTGAACAACCCCCGCCTCTTGCCAACGGGTTTGTAAGGATTGAAGTTCAGGCTGGAAGACCTCGAAATTAATGTGGACATGCGTATCGATTAACGGAATCGACATCTCACCCAACCCTTGAGTTGTATCAAATTGCAATGGTTTTATGGAAGCGATAAGACCAGGTTAACCTGTTGATCTAAAACGAGACCTAGGAAGCAACCGTCGTTGCTTGTTTGAGAGCTTTGGCTAAACGGGCTTTTTTACGAGCACCATTATTGCCGTGCAAGACATTCCGTTTAACAGCTTTATCAATCTTGCTGTAGGCAGAAGACAGGTTTTTCTGAACCTGCTCCAGGGCTTCTTCATTCGGACTTGCCTTATAGCTATCAACCGCCAGAAATGTTTTTTTCATGAGGGTTCTGATTGCCGACTTATAGGACTTATTGCGAAGTCGGTTGCGTTCGGAAATTTCAATACGCTTTAGCGCAGACTTGGTGTTGGCCACGATTGCTCTCGGAAGGAATTATAACGAAAAATAGACAGTGATCTTAGAACCAGAATTGCCATTGTAACAAAGATGGGGACACTCTGGCAAGGGAATCTCCAGAATGTTATTGGTCAATCTATGGGCGCAGAGAGTTAAGGTTAGAAAAAGACCTGTTAAGATTCGGCCACATCTAGTATTTCAAGCGGAATTGATCGAGTGAGCACGGGGGCAAGGTGAATTTTTTCAACCAAGGGACGAAACCCTAGCCATTGCTGGGACACTTCGGCAAAGGTATCGGGACAACCACTAACGGTAAAACGGGTTGCTAATGATCGCTGAAGATTGCTTAAACCTAAGACTTCTAACTCTTTGCGAGCAGCCTTAACCACATAGCTGGCGGGATCAATTAACTGAATCGAGGCCGGTAAAATGTCCCTAAAAACAGGGGTCAAGTGTTGATAGTGAGTACATCCGAATACCAGTGTGTCAATATTCGCATCTAAAAGCGGTTTTAGGTAGCGTTGGGCAACCTGTTTGGTGTAGGGATCACTAATGCGATTTTGCTCAATTAACGGGACAAACTCTGGACAAGGCATTTGCCAAACTTCGGCAGTGGGATCAACTTCTTGAATGGCATTACGGTAGGCATTACTGGCAGCAGTGGCGGGGGTAGAAATGACACCAATACGTTTACCTTTGCGAACGGCGGCTCTGGCACCAGGTAGAATGACCCCTAAAATGGGGATATTAAATTCTTCACGAACAATGTCTAGGGCAAGGGCAGAACTGGTATTACAGGCCATAATCACCATTTTGATCTGTTCCTCTCCCATCCAAGTCAGGATTTCCCTAACATACTGGATAATTTCCTGGGGAGTTCGTGTTCCATAGGGTAATCGGGCTGTATCCCCGAAATAAAGAATCGGTTCCTTGGGAAGTTGTCGATAAAGCTCTCTTAAAACGGTTAAACCACCCACACCACTATCAAAAACGCCAATACGGCTTAGTTGAGCTTTTCTCATATCAAGCAATATCTAAAAAGATGTTGATTATTGAAACATGAATATTCAGAGAAGTAAATACGATTGAAAATGATTTCCAGTCATATTTCCCAAGCATACTAGGAGTTGTTAGAAGTAATTTGCTTTAATTTTGTTGCATATATTCGACGATTCCTCTGGCGATCGCCTGGGCCATCTGTTGTTGATAGGTGGGATTAATCAATTTAGCCGCATCATCATAACCCGTCACAAAGCCTACTTCAACTAGGGTGGAAGGCATTTTACTATGGCGTAATACATAAAATCTAGCCCGTCTTACGCCGCGATCTGGAATACTGACACTTCTTAAAATACTACGATGGATGGTATCGGCTAAACCGCGATCGCCGAAATAATAAACCTCTAAACCACTAATATCAGGACGACCAGCCCCCATCGAATTGGCATGAATACTGACAAATAGATTGGCATTGGCCCGATTGGCCATATCCGTCCGTCCCCGTAAACTGACAAAATAGTCACTGGTACGGGCTAACATCACCCGAATGCCCTGCTGTTCTAGATAATTGGCCACATATTGGGAAATAGCCAAAATAATATCTTTTTCCTGAATCCCATTTAAGCCGATCGCCCCTGGATCTTTACCGCCATGGCCTGGATCAATAAAAACTAAACGACTACCTCTATTGGGACGAGGATAATTATTACTCGGTGGTGGGAAATTGTTACTTGGCAGTGGAAAGGAATTATTGGGGGGAACATTGATCGGAATCGGCGTATTACCACTGGAAGGATTGTAAACTTGAGTCCTTCCCCCATAGAGCGGTCGAGAACTGCCGCCCCCCCTCGGCGATATTTCCAGCGCCACTCGCCCATCGCTACCTTGAATAATGCGCCCAAAACGAGTGCCAATGGAAGGCTGTACCAGAATGGAGACGCTGTTAGTCCCTTCCTGACGAATTCGCAGTTGGTAAATGGGACTAGTGCGACCCAGTTGGGGCCCCTTTAGGTTATCGATCAGTCGGGCATCATCAACACGAATTTCGTAGTCTCCCGATAGACGATTGAGGTTTCCCCTGGCTTGAATAGGGCGATCGGCAAGAATAATTAGCTGTCGATTATCCCTGGTCAGTTCTAAACCGCTAATGGTCGCAATGTTGGGATTAGAAATGGTCGGCAGAGGATTGGGACTAAGGCTTGAAAGGGTCGAAAGAGGAATGCCAGTGGAGGGTGGTGGAGAAAAGTCCTGAGCCGCTTTCATCCCACCTCTCGGTAATAAGACAATGCCGCCTAGACGACTATAATAGGCTTGCCAAGGAGGACTATCACGGTTAATGGTTAGGTTAATTTGCGGGCTATTTTCAGACGAGACAATGAATTGAATATCACTGACACCATATTGATTCATGGCAAAGGTCTGACCCGCTAAAGGCTTTGGGAAAGTTGCCCCCGGTAGAATGAAACTGACTGTCTGGCCATCTTCACTGCGATTGGTAGTAATACTGCTATTGCTGCCATTGCGGTCTAGGCGAACAAAAATGCCGTTCTGGGTGGGCTGAACATATTCGTTGTTTCCCGAACTATTAGTTGCAGGATTATAGGAACTGGATTGGGGTCGGGGATTGGCTGGATAGGACGGAGCCGTGGACTGGGGGCGAGGCCAAGGATTGGGATTGGAGGCTGGGGGTTGGGGATAAGCAGGTGGTGAGGTAGATTCAGGTAATCGCTGAGGTGTGGGTAACTCGATTGTCCATTGAGTAGGAGTGATGCCTCGCACTTTGACCTGTTGCGGATCGACGGTATAGCCAGGGGCTAACTCAATGACTAAACGAGTTGTAAAGGCATCAAATTGGGCCACGCGAACATTACTGACGACACCACCAATGGGTTGATTGACGGTTGATCTTCCCAGGGTGATGCCAGGGAGATCGACCACGACCCTTGTGGGGTTAGGGATCAATTGGGCAGTGGGTTGAACCCGATCATCGGTCGTAAAAACCAAACGATTTTGGGCTGATTCAAATCGCCAATAGACCAATTTACCGGCCTGGGCTGGCAGAGCATAAAGCAGTAGCGCGAGAAAGGTAAGGACTAATCCGTGAAATTTGGACATCATGACTCCTAACATAGGATGCTCATTTAAGGCTGATAATTTTTTTGCTACCTCAATAACACCCGCTCAGGATAAGGTGTAGAGAAGCGATCGCGACGGATCAACTTCGTAGTGTGCCAAAAAATTATCACCAAAAATGGCAGTATGACCTTGAGAGATGTTAACCGCAAAAGGGTGATAAATCAAGGGATAGTATGCCAGATAGATCTGTGCTTGGGAATCTAAGCCCTACAAAAAAGGGGTGATGTTGTAAGCCTGTGGATCGAGTTTCTGAATCGTAGCCAGTTTGCCCATTAGAGAGCGATCTATCTACAGATTCAGAACACGGCCTCATTTCTGTTTGTCTTGCCTCATTTGTTGCTGAATCATTAAATTCTTAGCAATACTTCGGGGGAGTAAATGAAGATGATCTAGTATCAAATTCCAAATGTAGCCATATTGGGAAAATTTTCTGAGTAATAAAATTTCAGCAACAAGATAAAAACGGTTATGTCTTGGGTACTGGGGAGGATTATCTTCTATCCGGATCATTTCAGGTAAAGGCATCCAATGACCAATAACTTTATCCGGCTCAAAAAATCTAGCTTGAATTGCCAGTCCTAACAGGCGATCAAGACACCAAAAAGGAATATATTTAAAGGGGCCAGGTATATTCATTGTATCAATAATATCTTGAATTGTTACCTGAACCATTGCAGTTTTCCAAACCTTTTTATCAAAATTTTCTGGGTGTAATCCATTCTGATCTGTTCTCCCACGCAGTAGGATTAGTAAGTCAATTTTTTTATTGAGAGGTGCAATAGGTAGTTCTAATAAATCTTCTTCGTCCCGATAATCTTTCTTATCTAGACTTGATTTTCCATAAACCTTAAGGAGTTCTATTGCTGGCGGATTAATCCAGGGTTTTTCAAGTTGAGGTTTGTCACCGTATTTAAAGCATTGTATTCTTACACGCATGACCCAACTATCGGGAAATCGATTAAAATAATGTTGTGTAATTTCTACTATGTTCGGATTAATATATTCATCACAATTACAGCTTAAAGTATAGATTCCTGTTACATTTAAAAGTCCTGTGATTCTTTGGATAATTTCTCCTCGAAAAGGGGCATAAATTTGTCTAAATCGAGGGTCAGCGATTGCAACTTTTGGGCAGTTAGGAGGATAAACTAAAATAACTTCTATATCACCTTTAACCTTGAGAAGTTCCTGTAACCAATGGGCTTCAAAACCTTCACGAGTCGGTATAACCACTGATAAAATCGGTACACTCATAACCCTCTACCAGCTAAGTACAGAACAAAAGGCTTGAAAAGTATAAAAGAAAGGGGTTTCATAGAAAATGAAGGTAATTCAAGAAACCCTATAAACCAATTTGCAAGGGGATTAATTTTTACGATCTATTAGGTTGTATATTCGGCATTAATACGAACATAGTCGTAGCTAAGATCACAACCCCAAGCGGTTCCGATACCTGAGCCATTGCCCACACAAACGCCAATCAGGACAGTATCCTCCTTGAGGTAAGCTCCTTCGGTAGCCGCTTTGAGATATTGACTCGCAGCCGCCCGATCAAAGGGTAAGGGTTGCCCGTTTTCCATTAACAAAAAATTGCCTAATTTAATCTGTAGATCCTCTTGATTAAAGGTTACACCTGCTCGACCGGCAGCCCCGGCAATCCTTCCCCAGTTGGGATCACGACCAAAGATGGCAGATTTTACAAGGGATGATCCGGCAATGGTGCGGGCAATTTTACGGGCGGCTTCATTATCGGATGCACCACTGACCTGAACTTCGATTAAACAGGTGGCCCCTTCTCCATCACGGGCGATCGCCTTAGCTAAATATTCACAAACGGCGGTGAGCATGGCTTCAAGTTTTTGGGCATTGGCACTGGCTTCGGTAATGGCGGGAGTGCGGGATTGGCCATTCGCCAGGGCAATTAAGCTGTCATTGGTACTAGTGTCGCCGTCAACGGTAATTTGATTAAAGGTTTTATCCGCAGCCCGACTGAGCATTTGTTGCCAGAGTGAGGTGGACACCGCAGCATCACAAGTAATGAAGGCTAACATAGTAGCCATATTGGGGTGAATCATTCCCGATCCTTTGGAAATACCGCCAATTCTGACAGGACGGCCATCAATTTGGGTTTCCAGGGCGATCGCTTTGGGGACTAAATCGGTGGTAATAATGGACTTAGACGCTGCATCTCCTCCGGTTTCCGACAATTCCGACACTAATTGGGGAATGCCCTGCCGCAGAATATCCATTTTGATGCGTTGCCCGATCACGCCGGTTGAGGCTAAGAGTACGGATTCCGAGGATAAATTCAGAGCTTCTCCCACTAATTCGGCACATTCAACGGCATCATCCCATCCTTGTTTGCCTGTTCCTGCATTGGCCTGACCCGCATTGACCAGAACGGCCCTGGCACTGGCTTTGGACTGTAAGCGTTGACGACAGTAATCGACACAGGCTGCTCGTACTTGACTGGTGGTAAAGACTCCCGCCGCGATCGCCTCCGTGTCAGAATAAATCAGAGCTAAATCGGGGGCACCGGATGGTTTTAAACCAGCTGTAATCCCAGATGCCTTAAACCCTTTAGGAGCGGTAATGTTGCCGTCAATGACTTGCCAGTCTGTCATGGGAGATTGATCCTGATTCTTTGCGTAAAAAGTTGATTATATCAGTTGACTTTAATGTCTTTGGAGCGAGGAGAGGAAAGCGTTAACATTTCTTGACCTTTAAGCTAAGCGAGTAATCTAAGCAAGTTCCGCTTACTTTTCTCAATATCGACGATTCTTTCATTGTACCAATCTAATTTTGAAATGAACGGCGATCGCGGAGATTAATTTTTTCGGCAAGATTGCTAGTTGTTCTGGGTGTGACCTTTAGTTGATGAAGGAAAAGAAAAGTGTTAACATGAGATGAAAAGTGACAAAGAGGAAACAATGATGACAGCAAAACTAATTAATGTAGAGGGTTCAAAGATAAAAATAGAACTAACATTAGAACTAAGTCGTTCAATGTTGGATACAGAAATAAATATTCAAAAAGGCTTAAACGAAGTAGGTTGCATCGCCAGCAAAGAAGCCTTGAAATATTTAGATACAGATGGTTCACCCTTAAAAATCGGTGAAGAAATCTGGAAGAGTAAGGGAGAGCAACCGAAAGAATATCAAACACCTTATGGTGAGGTTATAGTGAATCGTCATGTATATCAGCGTTCACCTTTGAGGAAAAACGTATTGCCCCTTAGAAAGAGAAGCAAGGATAATCATAACATCAACGCCATTATTGGCAAAACAGGTATCCTCAAAAATGTCAGGGATGGCAGGCAAAGAGGCGAAAAATGATTTATTAGAAAATCATGGTAGAAAAGTAGCGCTATCCTATATCCAAAGATTGAGTGAAGCAGTAGGAAGTGTGGTACAGGCAAAAGAAGAAGCGTGGAGTTATGCCCCGCCCAAGGAGGATAGCCAAATTGCAACAGTGGGAATAGGATTAGATGGAACCTGTATGCTGATGTGTGAGGATGGCTACCGTGAAGCAATGGTGGGAAACGTTTCCCTATACGATAGTGAAGGCGAACGTCAACCTACAATCTATCTAGGTGCGGCACCAGAGTATGGAAAAAAGAGTTTTCTAGAAAGATTAGAAAGAGAAATTGAGCGAGCGAAAAACCGTTATCCAGAGGCAACATTGGTCGGGATAGCAGACGGGGCAGAATCAAATTGGAAGTTTTTAGAAAAGCAAACGGAAGAACAGATATTAGATTTCTATCATGCCTCTGGTTACTTAGGTGCCTTGGCAGAAGCGTTGCATCCGAATACCGTGTCAAAACAAAAAGAATGGTTGACTGAAAATTGTCGAGAACTCAAGCATGAAAAAGGAAAAGCAGGAGAACTGCTAAATCTGATGAAAGAAGTCAAAGAAGAAAAAAGTCATTCTAAGAATCTTACCGAGAAACTACAAGCGGCGATTACTTATTACGAGAATCATCAGCATCAAATGGATTATGCTGAATACATAGAGAAAAAGTATCCGATTGGTTCAGGTGTTACGGAAGCAGCTTGTAAGACGTTGGTCAAACAACGATTATGTTGTTCAGGGATGCGATGGAAGGAAAAAGGAGCAGGAATTATTTTGAGCCTACGAGCTTTGGTATTGACCAAGGAACGATGGAGTCAATTTTGGGCAAAACTTGATCAATATGGGTTCCCTGTAGAACCCTGATTACAACAGCTTTTATCAACTAAAGGTCGCACCCGTTGTTCTCAACAATTTTAATCTCTGAATCTTCGCTATTTTTTAAACTTTTTTCTTTTTCTGAGAATTATTTAAAGCCGTTTGCATCGTTTTTAATTCCAGCTTATTTAACTTCCACAATTTAGCCGCCAGTAAATCAACTTGAGCCTCTAAAACAACAATCTGATCAAGTTGATTTTTCTGTTTTAAATCATGACATTGTTCTGACAAAGTTGCTAATTCTAAATGAGATGAATCATTTTCTAAAAATTTGGGGATAGCAATATTATCTAATACATGAGTTGATGTCGAAGTTGAAATAGCATAGGAAAAAACAAGCAGTTTGCAAGGTGCAGAATTTAATAGTGCCGATAAATAATATGCTTCCCTGGCGGAGGAACAAGATACTAGCATTAATTTATGGTCTGGAATGGGAGGATGAGTCGTTTCTGAAATAACCACCGAAGCTTGAAAATCGGCAGACTGTTCACGCCAAACTACTTTATAAGGAGAAATTGTCTGAGCATTGACATTATAAAGAGAATAAAAGGGATCATTTGCTTGAAAATAACGACGGTAGCCCGAACGTTTTCTTAAAGCTTGTTCAAATTGCTTAAAATAAGCAAAAGTTTTGGGATAATAACGCTTCATCTCTGTTTCAGCAATCCCCATACGACTTGTTGTATCCTGGGGCATAACTAAATAAATAGAAGGTTCAGCTTGCCAACGGATAACATCTCTTCCTCGGAGTAGTGGATAGACTAACTTGGATTCAATAACAGTTTCTACTTGTTCAACTTTAATATCACCAATATTATAAAGATTTTCAATGCGTAAATCACCATTACGCAGTTTCTCAATAATGTTAATCCAATATACACCGTTAAGCCAGGTACAGCAACCTGCATAGGCTTGATAATTGCTTTTTCCAAGAATTTTTTGCAATCCTGACAAAGTTGCCTCAGGAGCCGTTAGCCAGGGAGAATTTATCTTTTTAGGTTGAACAGGAAGGGCTCCAAATTGTTGATAACTTGTTAGAGCATTGACCTGAGCTAAACTTATATCCTGATTAATACGAGAAGTTCCTTGCCAAATTTTGTAGGGAATAGGATAATTAAAAGATTGATTTGTTTTTTGGCAAATAAAGACAGCCGTGCGATTTGTGGCTCCATCAAATACTTGAATTTTACTCAAATCATCAACGATTAAGGGTTGAATAATAATTTTATTTTTATTATTTGTAAATTCAAATTGACGAAAACCATCGCCTGCCCCCTGACTCTTAAAAATTGATTGAGTAATGACAAAACCTAAATAGCCTGAGTCAGATAAATAGTTATCAATACAACTATAAACAAACAACATAGATAAATCTTTTTTGCCCCCACCCAGTCTTCCCTTTGCCCCAGATAGGGAAAAAAGACCGTAAGCTTGCCAAAGGGGTTTCATACTATCTCGATAATTGGCAGGTAAACTTTCCCAATTTACCCAGGGCGGATTACCAATAATAAAATCTACTTTGCCAATGAATAAAGGAGCAAAAGCATTCTTAATAATTCTAGCCCAAATACCATTTTGATTTTCCTGATCTAATCTCAATAATTCCCGATATAAGGCTTCGTGAATAGGTTGAACGGAATGGGTTAATTGCTGTTCTTGGGACGACGCTTCTTTATTTGATGATAAAGCCACTGGTAATCTCTCATCTTGACAGCGTTGAATAAATTCAGTTGGTGAATAATCATTTTTTACACAAAATTCTAAAATCTCAACATATTGACTAATTAATTCTAGACTACCTGTAATTTCTGTGGGAATATAAAAATTAGCTACAGAGGTTTTTAACTCTTGAGTTGAACCAATTTCCCCAACAGCTAAACCTGTTTCTGTTAATAAGCGGCCACTACCATAGTTAGAAGGGGTCATAATTGAATCGCATAGATAGACAGGAATTTCAACTCTATCCACATAACGAATTAAATCTCGGATAGCGACTAAATAGTTAGTTCTGGCTGCCATAACTGCTAAAGGATTGAGATCAAAACCAATCACATTACTCAATATTTTTTGACATAATTCTCCTTCTTCAAAAGGACAGTTTTCTCGATTTTCTTCATACCAGGCACGGATACGAGTGATTGCCATCACTAAAAAGGTTCCAGAACCACAGGATGGGTCTAATAAGCGGCGATCGGGGTTGCCATCATATTGCAAACGATTGAGAGTATGTTCTGCCAACCAATCGGGAGTATAGTATTCTCCGAGATCATGGCGCAGAGATTTGGGGAAAAGTTGTTGATAAAGTTTTTTTAATAAATCTCGACTGCTGGCAGGGTCTTCTGAAAGAGTGGCAGGGTTATATTCATCTAATTTATTGACCATCGCTCGAATTAATATCTCGATATCTTCATTCCAAGCAGGCAAGTACCAAGCAAATAAATCCCCTTCTAAGAAATTGATAATTCCCAAGTCTTTAAAAATACTACCAGTCTCAAGTTTTTCTAACTCTTGTTTAAGTTTTTGAGAGGTTGCGGCTCTTAGCATTTTTTTATGGGGTGAGGTCGCAAAGCTTTGGGACAAAACGACAATCTCGGCAGCAATAAGTTTAATTAATAAGGCGTAATAGCTATGGACAGCAAATAGTAATTCTGGTGCTTTTAAGGCTTTTTTATCTTCCGTAATTCCATAGAATTCTGCTAACTGAGTAATTTTTTCTGAGGGAATATTAACGTCATAACCGCAGACCTGACCAAAAAGAATTTTCCATTGTCGGAAGAAGGCTTGGGCTTTAAGATTATCTGTTATAAAAATGGCTTGATAGAGAGTTTTAATTCCCGCCTGGGCAACGCTTCCCTCGGCTCCAAAATCCTGAGCTAAATAGTCTGGAACAAAGGGTTTTCCTGAAATTCCTAAGTTAAAAAGAACTCTAAGAAACCTTGTGACTGAGTATTTATTCATGGCGATGGGTTCTTGTACATCCCATTGCTTTTGTCGGTAACGGACAAAAATAAAGTAATGACCATCAAAACCAACCCCAAATAGCGATTCAGGGGGATGACCTAAATCTTTTTGTAGAGGACTAAAACGGCTTTTTATTTGTTCGATGACTTTCTGGTTGCCAGTATCTTCTAAACGTGCAGATAGGCGATCGCCTTTGCTATTAGGATTTTTATATTCGATAAAAACACGGTCATAGGCTGAATCGATACGGCCTTTTGTTTTGGCGACCGTAAATTCATATTTAGCCTCTAACTCAATATCAACGTCCTTTGCTACCTGTTGAATTTGTAACTCTGTTGCAATTTTAATATCCTCCTCATTCTTCACTTTTTGAATTGCCTGTTTAAGATTATTGGCAAATTCTTCAGCTTTTTGAGTAATTAATTGATCGTTGAGCCAGATTGGAGTATTCATTAGCAATTTAAAAATATGTTGTTGGTATTGGTGATTAAATTAAAGATAAGGTTTTACCTGATGCTATTTCCCGGCAACCAATCTTCAAGAACTTGTTCGATTCTATAGAGACAAAACTCTGGAAAAATACTAATTTCCAAAGGGTATAACCTTTATTTGATGAAGGGAAAGAAAAGTGTTAACATGAGATGAAAAGTGACAAATAGGAAACAATGATGACAGCAAAACTAATTGAGGGTTCAAAGATAAAAATAGAACTAACATTAGAACTCAGTCGTTCAATGTTGGATACAGAAATAAATATTCAAAAAGGCTTAAACGAAGTAGGCTGTATCGCCAGCAAAGAAGCCTTGAAATATTTAGATACAGATGGTTCACCCTTAAAAATTGGTGAAGAAATCTGGAAAAGTAAGGGAGAGCAACCGAAAGAATATCAAACACCTTATGGTGAGGTTATAGTGAATCGTCATGTATACCAGCGTTCAGTAGGAGGAAAAACGTATTGCCCCTTAGAAAGGGAAGCAAGGATAATCATAACATCAACGCCATTATTGGCAAAACAGGTATCCTCAAAAATGTCAGGGATGGCAGGCAAAGAGGTGAAAAATGATTTATTAGAAAATCATGGTAGAAAAGTAGCGCTATCCTATATCCAAAGATTGAGTGAAGCAGTAGGAAGTGTGGTACAGGCAAAAGAAGAAGCGTGGAGTTATGCCCTGCCCAAGGAGGATAGCCAAATTGCAACAGTGGGAATAGGATTAGATGGAACCTGTATGCTGATGTGTGAGGATGGCTACCGTGAAGCAATGGTGGGAACCGTTTCCCTATACGATAGTGAAGGCGAACGTCAACCTACAATCTATCTAGGTGCGGCACCAGAGTATGGAAAAAAGAGTTTTCTAGAAAGATTGGAAAGAGAAATTGAGCGAGCGAAAAACCGTTATCCAGAGGCAACATTGGTCGGGATAGCAGACGGGGCAGAATCAAATTGGAAGTTTTTAGAAAAGCAAACGGAAGAACAGATATTAGATTTCTATCATGCCTCTGGTTACTTAGGTGCCTTGGCAGAAGCGTTGCATCCGAATACCGTGTCAAAACAAAAAGAATGGTTGACTGAAAATTGTCGAGAACTCAAGCATGAAAAAGGAAAAGCAGGAGAACTGCTAAATCTGATGAAAGAAGTCAAAGAAGAAAAAAGTCATTCTAAGAATCTTACCGAGAAACTACAAGCGGCGATTACTTATTACGAGAATCATCAGCATCAAATGGATTATGCTGAATACTTAGAGAAAAAGTATCCGATTGGTTCAGGTGTTACGGAAGCAGCTTGTAAGACGTTGGTCAAACAACGATTATGTTGTTCAGGGATGCGATGGAAGGAAAAAGGAGCAGGAATTATTTTGAGCCTACGAGCTTTGGTATTGACCAAGGAACGATGGAGTCAATTTTGGGCAAAACTTGATCAATATGGGTTCCCTGTAGAACCCTGATTACAACAGCTTTTATCAACTAAAGGTCGCACCCTGTTAAACCATTAACCCAACCTTCCAAAATATCTAGGCGTTTATCCAGTCCAGACACCCTCTCATCTAGGGTCGTAATTTGTCCCGACAGTTTCTCAATGCCGATTTTTATCCCTGTTATCTCTGAGTTAATTTCCTTAAACCCTGATGTCATCAGGTCTTTTATTTCCTTTAGTTCCGAATCAGTGACGGTAGGCATAGGACAGTATTCCAGAAGCAACAATACAAATTATACAACAAGAAAAAGTGCGATCGCATAACAATAATTGGTAAACCCTTTTGACAAAGCCGTTACAGTCACCACCACGATCAAATCATTACCTAATTTCTGGCAAACACTAAATGATAAGATGGATAACAGTCAAAACCATTTCTTGCTCTGCCCCTATGTCCACTCTGCTAACGCCTGCCATGACTATTAACTTTCCCCTGACGGCGATCGTTGGACAGGATGCGATTAAATTGGCTCTACTGTTAGGGGCGATCGATCCCAGTTTGGGCGGTATTGTTTTGGCAGGACGGCGTGGTACAGCGAAATCTGTGATGGCGAGGGCCATTCATACTTTGTTACCGCCCATTGAAATTATTAAAGATAATCGTTTTAACTGTGATCCGAGCGATCGCTGTGCCTGGGATGATGACACCATTGAACAGTACGGCTCTCAAGATTTTGACCAGATACCGACGGCGGTAATTCCTGCGCCCTTTGTGCAAATTCCCCTGGGTGTAACCGAAGACCGTTTATTGGGTTCCGTTGATGTGGAAGAATCCATTAAACAAGGACAAGCCATATTTCAACCAGGGCTATTAGCTCAAGCCCATCGAGGCGTTTTATACATTGATGAAATTAACTTATTAGACGAACAAATTGCTAACCAATTACTCAGTGTTCTGAGCGATGGGCGCAATCAAATTGAACGGGAAGGTATCAGTTTTCAACATCCTTGCAAACCCTTATTAATTGCTACCTATAACCCCGAAGAAGGGCCACTACGTCGTCATTTATTAGACCGAATTGCGATCGCCCTTTCTGCTGATGGCGTGTTGGGATTAGATCAACGAGTACATGCTGTAGAACAGGTATTAGATTATTCCCTTTCCCCCCAAAGTTTTATTCAACAATATGATGCCGATTTAGATGACTTAAAAACCAATATTATTTTGGCGAGGGAATGGTTAAAAGAAGTTACTATTACCCACGATCAAATTGCTTATATTGTCGAAGAAGCAATTCGGGGACGGCTCCAGGGACATCGGGGAGAACTCTATGCTATGCGGGTTGCCAAGGCGATCGCAGCTTTAGATGGACGTAACGTGATTACCGCCGATGATTTAAAACAGGCCGTAGAATTGACTATTGTACCACGTAGTATTTTAATGGATGAGATGCCACCGCCACCGGAACAACAGGCCCCTCCTCCCCCACCGCCACCGGAACAGCCCCAAGATGAGTCAGAACAAGAACAGGACGAAGAGGAAGACGAAAATCTCGACGAACCTGCTCAAGAACCACCAGGCATTCCCGAAGAATTTATCTTTGATGTAGAAGGAGTCAGTCTCGATCCCAGTGTCTTGTATTTTGCCCAGATGGCCCAACGGCAGGGAAAATCGGGCAGCCGTACTATTATTTTCTCGGAAGATCGGGGACGTTATCTCAAACCCATTATTCCCAAGGGCAAAGTACGACGTATTGCAGTAGATGCTACCCTGCGAGCCGCTTCTCCCTACCAAAAAAATCGTCGCCTACGTCATCCCGGTCGTAATTTGATTGTGGAACAGGGGGATATTCGAGCCAAACGGTTAGCCCGCAAAGCCGGAGCCTTAATTGTTTTTGTAGTGGATGCGTCGGGATCAATGGCTCTTAATCGGATGCAGGCGGCCAAGGGTGCAGTCATGCAATTATTAACAGAGGCTTATGAAAACCGCGATCAGGTGGCCTTAATTCCCTTCCGAGGCGAAAAGGCTGATGTTTTATTACCGCCTACTCGTTCCATTGCCATGGCCAAAAAGCGTTTGGAAACCTTACCCTGTGGGGGAGGCTCACCGCTCTCGCACGGTTTAACCCAGGCGGTTCATGTGGGTATGAATGCCAAAATGTCGGGAGATATTGGTCAGGTGGTGATTATTGCCATTACCGATGGTCGGGGAAATATTCCTTTATCGCGTTCTTTAGGAGAACCCCAAACCGAAGGAGAAAAGCCTGATATTAAGGCCGAATTATTAGATATTGCCGCTAAAATCCGTCATGTGGGAATGCAATTATTAGTCATTGATACGGAGAAAAAGTTTGTCTCCACTGGTTTTGGTAAAGAGTTGGCCCAAAAAGCGGGCGGTAAATATTATCAATTACCCAAGGCAACGGATCAAGGCATTGCTTCTATGGCCCGACAGGCGATCGCGGATATGAAGTAGGCATCAGCAATTCTAAATTTGCATTGTAGCAAGGGTTGCAGGTTTTAGTTCGCGCAATACGGGGTAAAATTCAACAGGATTAACAAGTTCATTTTACGAGTCTTCAGGCTTTTAGGCACAATAGTACGCCCATGATTGCCCCAAAACTAAGTACAGAACAAAAGGCTTGAAAAGTATGCGAGCAAGGGGTTTTATAGAAGATGAACGTAATCCAATAAACCCCATAAACCAGTATAACGCCTTGAAACAAGCCCTAAAACCCCATTTGGGATGGCATGGTGCCAGACTCTCCTTCCTCGCCTTGTACTGACTCGCTCTCCTCAAAGTGAAAACGGTTAACCTTAAAGAATTGGCCTTTGGGTTTTGAAGGTCGGGCATTGGTGGATTCTCATTACAAACGCTTACAACGCTTTTTCTCAGAATTTGAGCTGGATTACCACCAGATTGCTCGTATTGTGGTCAGTTGGCTGGATATCCCTTAACCTTGGGTATTAACCCACATTCCGCAGGGAACCTCGAAAAAAAATTTTTGTTATAAATTTGGGCGTTGGACAGTAGCAAGATTAGCAACACATATGGAAAAGGGTGCGACCTTTAGTTGATAAAAGCTGTTGTAATCAGGGTTCTACAGGGAACCCATATTGATCAAGTTTTGCCCAAAATTGACTCCATCGTTCCTTGGTCAATACCAAAGCTCGTAGGCTCAAAATAATTCCTGCTCCTTTTTCCTTCCATCGCATCCCTGAACAACATAATCGTTGTTTGACCAACGTCTTACAAGCTGCTTCCGTAACACCTGAACCAATCGGATACTTTTTCTCTAAGTATTCAGCATGGGTGTGACCTTTAGTTGATGAAGGAAAAGAAAAGTGTTAACATGAGATGAAAAGTGACAAAGAGGAAACAATGATGACAGCAAAACTAATTAATGTAGAGGGTTCAAAGATAAAAATAGAACTAACATTAGAACTCAGTCGTTCAATGTTGGATACAGAAATAAATATTCAAAAAGGCTTAAACGAAGTAGGTTGCATCGCCAGCAAAGAAGCCTTGAAATATTTAGATACAGATGGTTCACCCTTAAAAATCGGTGAAGAAATCTGGAAGAGTAAGGGAGAGCAACCGAAAGAATATCAAACACCTTATGGTGAGGTTATAGTGAATCGTCATGTATATCAGCGTTCACCTTTGAGGAAAAACGTATTGCCCCTTAGAAAGAGAAGCAAGGATAATCATAACATCAACGCCATTATTGGCAAAACAGGTATCCTCAAAAATGTCAGGGATGGCAGGCAAAGAGGTGAAAAATGATTTATTAGAAAATCATGGTAGAAAAGTAGCGCTATCCTATATCCAAAGATTGAGTGAAGCAGTAGGAAGTGTGGTACAGGCAAAAGAAGAAGCGTGGAGTTATGCCCCGCCCAAGGAGGATAGCCAAATTGCAACAGTGGGAATAGGATTAGATGGAACCTGTATGCTGATGTGTGAGGATGGCTACCGTGAAGCAATGGTGGGAACCGTTTCCCTATACGATAGTGAAGGCGAACGTCAACCTACAATCTATCTAGGTGCGGCACCAGAGTATGGAAAAAAGAGTTTTCTAGAAAGATTAGAAAGAGAAATTGAGCGAGCGAAAAACCGTTATCCAGAGGCAACATTGGTCGGGATAGCAGACGGGGCAGAATCAAATTGGAAGTTTTTAGAAAAGCAAACGGAAGAACAGATATTAGATTTCTATCATGCCTCTGGTTACTTAGGTGCCTTGGCAGAAGCGTTGCATCCGAATACCGTGTCAAAACAAAAAGAATGGTTGACTGAAAATTGTCGAGAACTCAAGCATGAAAAAGGAAAAGCAGGAGAACTGCTAAATCTGATGAAAGAAGTCAAAGAAGAAAAAAGTCATTCTAAGAATCTTACCGAGAAACTACAAGCGGCGATTACTTATTACGAGAATCATCAGCATCAAATGGATTATGCTGAATACTTAGAGAAAAAGTATCCGATTGGTTCAGGTGTTACGGAAGCAGCTTGTAAGACGTTGGTCAAACAACGATTATGTTGTTCAGGGATGCGATGGAAGGAAAAAGGAGCAGGAATTATTTTGAGCCTACGAGCTTTGGTATTGACCAAGGAACGATGGAGTCAATTTTGGGCAAAACTTGATCAATATGGGTTCCCTGTAGAACCCTGATTACAACAGCTTTTATCAACTAAAGGTCGCACCCCTCATAAAAACCCAATGAATCGCCGCCGATGCAAATGCTCCCAACACACAAGCGAGATATTTTGCTTCTGGTGTCAACTCATCCCAACTCAAATCAAAAGCCGCTTGAACTCCCCTGGTCGCTTTGATCGCCATCGGCACTTCTTCGGGTGACAAAGCAGGATGTTTAACCTTTTCCTTTAACTTAGCCAGCATCGCCGACAAAGAGAGAGATTGATAATCCTCATCCTCCAAATAATAACCCACCAATTCCAACGCCAAGGGCAAATAGCCCAACTCCTCACAAAGTTTTTCTGCGGCTGATGTTTCTCTTGCCACCCTTTCTTGGCCAATAATCGAAGCTAATAATGCCACTGCCGCTCCAGGTAACAATACTTCTAGAGGCAATTCTTCGGCAATGCGTTGATCAGGTGTATCGCGTGAAGTGAGCAGTAACCGCAACTTCCCTAAATCCGCAGGCGGTAAATATTGCTTAAAATTTTTCGCTAAACCAGACACATCGGCACTGGTATCGTCTAGCTAGAAGCTATAAACGTTGCAATACAAGAGGTTCAACAAATCAGGCGAATTTGGAGTAAGTCCTCCCAAGTTAACCCTTTTTGAATTATACCGAGAGCTACCGCAGGAACTTTTTTCGTCGTAAAATGGCTGCGAACAAAGTTATGAACCATCCAGAAAATATCTAGCACTCGCTGTAATCCCACAACAGATTTAGCATAAGTATTTGTTCGACGACGAAAGGCGGCTAAATAGCGTCGTAGAGAACTATTAAATGCCTCAACGTGGTTGGCATGAACATCCTTGTCTTCTGGTTTTTCTGTTGTCTCAGGATGTTCAGTTTTCGGAGTTTCTACTTTCTCTAGTTTACCCTCAGAATCTCGACGTTTACTACTCTTATTTTTTAATCTTACCACCATACCCTTCGGTAATACTTTGGTGGGACGACCTCGCTTCCCAGTCCTTAATACTTCGTGACAAATATTAAATAGCAGTTGACTATATCGCTTTTCTCCATCTGTAAATAACTGGAGAGATTCTGCACTCCTTTCAAATAATTCCGCTACCGTCATCATTGCTTCTAGAAATAATTTCTGCTCTTTTTTACCACATTTTAAATGCCAAATAAAGCGGCTAGCCCTGTCCATGAGCACGATTGTCCACCCCTCAGAGGCACTTGCTTCTTTATTTTTTCCAACTTTTGTGTATAGTTCATCCCCTTCTATTACTAATTTAACAAATTCATTCACTAAGGCGTATAAAAATAATGTCTCTTGTAATCCTGATAATTTCTTTTCCCAATTCAATATTGTTGTTTTTGCGTAGCCGAATACTCGGGCTGCTGCATTTAATCCTATTCCTTCCATTCTGGCTTTTAATACTTTTACAATTTCACTTAATGGGGTTTCTAAGCCAGCGATTACGCTACCATAAGTCTCAGCAAAACAAGAACCACATTCTTGACAGATGAACATTTTACGTTCCCCGTTACCTTTCGTTTGGTAATGAGAATGTATTTTTACTTTTTCACTATAGCAATGAGGGCAGTTTTTCTGAAATAAGGCTTCCTCTTTCTCTTGAGGTAAGCCAATATCACTTAGGAGGTCAATTGAGCTTTTATTCAATGTTGACATTGCTTTCCGTTTTCCCTTTCTTTAATATAATGACAATAATAATAGTATAACAAAAACGGGAATATGTCCAGTCGTAAGTTATTTTCTATTTTCTCAAACTCTTACACCATAACTTTTTCTAGCTTTGATCACACGATACCAGTACCGACACATCATCGAGAATTAATAACACCGCTTCGGTCTGGTTTTTCCATTCTTGCCAACACTGAGTTACTTTCTGGGTATCCGATAAACTATCCTCTATCTCACGCTGAAAATGATGCTTAGTCACGGCCACAATCTCAGCCGCAATATTCTCACGACTCCGTGCATCCAGATAAAATACTCCTCCCGAAAAATGTGCCTGGCAATCATCACTTGTGGCATAGTTCCGCACTAATTCCGTTTTACCCACTCCTCCCATGCCCGACACCACACAGACATTCTTCTTCGTTTGCAATAACTTATGCAGTCTGTCTAACTCGATTTCCCGACCAATCAATCCTCCCTCGCGGGGTTGCGGTGGTACAAAAGGATTTCCTTCTAGGGAATTTTTTCCCAACTGGCCATAGTTAATATTGACCGTGCCAAAATTATCTTTGACGATGGGAGCTTTGTTATCGGTAAAGAGATTCTGCTCGGCTTTACCTGTCACATTCCAAGACTCAGAACCTTGTGTTTCGTTTGACATTTTTTTCTCCTAAGTTAAGTGGAACAGGCTTCTAGCCTGTGGATCCCCCCCAGCCCCCCTTAAAAAGGGGTGAGGACATGAAACGCTTACTGTGTATGGCTTTGAGTTTTTGGGTTAGGAGATTCGCGCAACAAACAGCTTTGAAAGGGGGAAGACAAATTAAAGGTTTGAAGTCCCCCTTTTTAAGGGGGATTTAGCGATTATCTTGTTTGTCAAGGCCTTGATAGGATCGCTATCAAATAAAATTAGGGCTTGCTGAAAAAAGCTGAAACCTTTACGGAGAAAAATAGTAGGCGAATTAAGAACCGCTAGAATGCACGAAAATAGGGTAGAATGCCTCAAAACCATTGCATTAAGAAGAGAGAAAGCAGATGTACCGAAAGCAACAGTACTCAATTGAAACACCAGAAAACTTGAAAAATCTGTTCGGCGGGCAGTTAGACGAAGAAAATCGTTGGATAGAAATGTCAAAAATGATTCTTTGGGAAGAATATGAGGAAGAATATGCAAAAAACTTCACAGAAAAAAAAGGAGCCCCAGCCAAATCATTTAGAATGGCATTAGGAGCATTAATTATCAAAGAAATTTCAGGAAAAAGTGACAGAGAAACAGTAGAACAAATAAAAGAGAACCCTTATTTACAGTACTTTATAGGAATGGAAAGCTATAGTAGCAAAGAAGCATTTAATGCGTCAATGATGGTTCATTTTCGTAAAAAAATAGGAATGGAATTAATAAATAAAATTAATAAAGAAATAGAAAAAAAGCGACGGGTGTAGCGTCAGAAAAAAAAGAAAATGAAGGAAAGTTATTGTTAGATGCGACTTGTACACCAGCAGATATAAAATATCCAACGGATATAGGAATATTGAATGATGCCAGAGAAAAAACAGAAAAAATAATAGATAAGCTGTATGAAGAAATAAAAGAGAAAAGGAAAGAAAAGCCGAGGACTTATAGGGAAGTGGCAAGAAAAGAGTACTTAGCCATAGCAAAAAAACGTCGTGTGTCAAAAAAAGAAAGAAGAAAAGGAACAAAAAAACAACTAGGATATATAAAAAGAAACTTGTCTCATATAGAAAAAATGATAGAAGAGGGAGCAAAGTTAGAAAAACTAACGAAAAAAGAGCAAGAAGAGCTTGTAACGATAGGAAAAGTGTATGAGCAACAGTTAGAAATGTATGAAAAAAAGACAAATAAAGTAGAAAACAGAATTGTGAGTGTAAGCCAACCTCACGTGCGTCCAATAGTGCGTGGAAAAGCGGGAAAAGCAGTAGAGTTTGGAGCTAAAATATCGGCAAGTAATGTGAATGGCTTTGTCTTCTTAGACAAATTAAGTTGGGATAATTACAACGAATCGGGAGATTTACAAGCGCGAATAGAAGAATATAAAAGGGAAACAGGATGTTATCCGGAATCGGTTTATGTGGATAAAATCTATCGAACAAAAGCGAATCGAGCTTATTGTAAAGAAAGGGATATAAGAATGAGTGGTCCCCGATTGGGAAGACCGCCGAAAGAGGTGAGCAAAGAAAAAAAGAAAGAGGCACGCTCAGATGAAAGAGTGCGTAATGCCATTGAGGGTAAATTCGGACAGGGAAAGAGGAAATTTAGTCTTGGTCGAGTGATGGCCAAACTACCTGAGACCTCGGAAACGGTAATTGCGATGAACTTTTTGGTAATGAATCTTTCTACTCTACTTCAGAAGACAAAAAGTAAAAAGTTGTAGAGTCGTTTTTCTTGTGAAAAATGGTGTTAATTTTCCTCTCTTTTGTGAGGAGTGATTTGTGTTGACCTTTTTAGACAGAAAGGAACAATAGATTAAACAAAATCTGTATTTTGATTTGTTTCCATAAGGATAAGTTATCTATGCTTTTTCAGTCCATACTTCCCTAACCCACATTTCTTTCGTTTTTTGACTTTTTCAGCAAGCCCAAATTAGTCAAAACAAACAACTCATCCTCATACAACTCGTCAGAGAATGAGTTATGTTAACTCTTTCAACCAATATCAGAGAATTAGCACGCTTGCAGTTTTTCCTCCTTTGTCTCTATATTTTCAGGACATCGCCAAGGTTTTTGACTCTTGACTATAGCATGAAGAAATCCCAATAGCTTATGAGCGCAGGCAATTAAAGCTACTTTTTTGGCCTTACCTGCCTGGAGCAATTTTTGATAAAACGCCTTAATTACCGGATTGTGTTGTATTGCCACTAGGGCTGACATATACAGCACGGCACGCACCCTTGCTCGTCCACCGATAATACGTCGTTTTCCTCGCATTTGCCCACTGTCACAGTTCATGGGAGCAATTCCCACTAGACTCGACAGTTTCTTCAATGGTAGCTCTCCTAATTCTGGCAACATTGATAGCAAGGTCACGGCCGTTACTCTGCCCACTCCAGGTACACTGGTTAATAGCTCATACTGCTTTTTACTCTCTTCGTTGTCTTGCCGCAGTTGGTCTATCTGCTCATCCATTCCTTTTATCCTTTGTTTGAGCCATTGAATATTAGTCTCAATGTCAGCTTTCGCCGTGCTACTACGAACACTGTGCGCTCGTTTTTGTTCACTGTTTAGCATTTCCACTAACTGACTACGACGATTGACCAAATCGGATAAAGCTACTTGAGATTCTGATGCTAACGGTTTTGGGCTTGGTTGCAAGGCTTCTCCAAAATGGGCTAATACCTCGGCATCTATTTTGTCCGTTTTCGCTAGACGACCTGATGCCTTGGCAAAATCTCTGGCTCTTTTGGGATTAATCACTGCTACCTTGAATTCCTCTTTTTGCAGCTTGTGAGCCACTCCTCTTTCCATTCCTCCTGTTGATTCGATGATGATTAACTCAATTTTGTATTTTTTGAGTTGTTCGCTTAATTCCTGCCAGCCTGACTCTTGATTGGTTACTTGCAAAACCTTATTCGCTGGACGTAAAGCTATGTCCAACTTGGCTTTGCTGACATCTATACCAACCCATTGGCTTGCTACTTGAGTTTCCATGCTTTTACCCCTTTACTTTGAGTTTTTATCTTCATTACTCGACCTTGTTCACTACGGGTTCGAGACCCTCTCGATTTTTCGAGTTTTTGAAGGATTGATGAGTGGCGACCTAGACTAAATCTCGGCTTTTATAACCAAGGGGGAATCGGTCTACCACTCTTCCTTTAAGATACAAGGGGGCTCAAACCTAAAAGCGTAGCCTATGGACAGGCAGGATGCCCATCCCACATTTTATATTTAATTGTAGAACAGGCTTCTAGCCTGTGGTAGCCTATGGTAGCCTGTGGCAGCCGATAGACAGGCAGGATTTGTACTGAGCTTGTCGGAGTATGCCTATCCTACTTATGATTGAGGTGGTATGCCGTAGTTAATGTTTACAGTACCACTGCTATCTTTAATAATCGGTGCTTTATTATCCGTAAATACATTCTTCTCTGCTTTACCAATCACATTCCAAACTTCTCCCCCTGCACCCTGCTGAATATCAATATCTTGCTGAATTTGCTGGGCTAATGATTGCACTTGTTGGGCAAAAGCCTCATCCTGCATGGCAGATTCTAAATGTTCACCGACCGTTGCGATCGCAGTAAGATCACCTTTTTCCGCGCCCGTTAGTGCTGTATCTAACTTTTCATCTTTGCCCCGTAATTTATGAACAATCATTTTACGCAATGCGTTCATTTTAGCGATCGCCTCTGCGGAAAACTTCTTAGCTACTTCACCCGCTCCCGATTTAATAAATTCTCGAAACGCTAAATCGGCTATCGCGCTGGCGGTGAATATGGTGACGGGATCGGTCATTTTTCTGTCTCCTAATGTAAATTAACTGGTCTCATTATATGTTATATCAATGAATAAAATATGCTATGGCGAATTATCGTTTAGAATAGATTAGGTCGTCAAACAATGAATAACACCATTAACGAAATTAATATTGTTGCTTTAACTCAAGATTTACCAAAATTAGGGTTAAATAAAGGACCTGACTTTTCCCGTTAAGTCCAAAATCCAGCAATGCAAACTTCTAGAGGCTTTATCTGGCAAGGGTTTGAGTAATGATTCTCTTGACAGGAAAAAAATATTCTGAAGCCATCATCCCGCTTATCGTTCAAATTTCAAAAACAAAGGATGAAGGGAGTATGAGACTGTAAAATGGAGAAAATCTTAAAGGGCAGGTCAAAAAATGTTGGAATGGTGGACAAAAAACTTTGCCAGTTGTGAATTGGGAGACGAGAGGCTAAACAATCGTGCCTTCTCGATTGGGAAAAAGTTAAGTGAGGGGTTTGGAAAAGCCTTATCAGAAGTGTTTAAGGGAGGAAACGAGTTAAAGAGGTCCTATGAATTTTTGGGAATCCGAAAACAGACTTTGTCAAGATAATAGAGCCGCACTGTGAAATGACAACTGCCGCCGTAGAAGAATATAAGATAATGCTATCAGTCGGAGATACGACCTTCTTAGATTATCGCAATATCAAGGAAAAAAGGGAAGGGTATGGGCCGACTGGAAAAGGAGGGAATGGATTAATACTGCATAGTGCTTTAGCAATTGAGCCAGAAAAAGGACAAGTATTAGGTTTATTATGGCAAAAACTGTGGAATAGGGAGGTAAAAGAAAAGCCCCCAACAGATGAAACGGCGAAGCAGAAAAAAGAAAGACAGAAAGAACAAAGAAAAGCAGCTCGTCAAAGACCATTTGAGGAAAAAGAATCCTACAAATGGGTAGAGGCTCTAAACACCTGTGAGAAACAGGTAGAAAGTTCAACGAGGGTAATTCATGTATTTGACAGAGAAGGAGATGTTTCAGAAGTCTTTGACTCAGTGCGTCAACTCAAGCATACAGGAGTGCTGGTCAGAGCGTCTCATAATCGTAGTTTAGACAAAAATAGTGAACGACTTTGGCAACATTTGGAATCAGAACCGATTCGTTTTCATCAAGAAATCGAGATTCCGAGTACAGGAAAAAGAAAAGCACGGAAGGTTAAGCTTGCCGTCCGATTTTGCTCAGTTAATCTACGAACTCCCTATCGTTTTGATAATCGTGACCCGTTGAATGTCTATGCTGTTTATGCGACAGAAATCGATTGTCCCGAAGGCGAAACTCCTTTATCTTGGATGCTTCTGACTACAGAAGTTGTTGAGACTATTGAGATGGCTGTCACTATTCTTCGTTGGTACACCTACCGATGGCGGGTTGAAGAATTTCATAAAGTCCTTAAGTCTGGTTGTCAGAGTGAGCGTTATCGACTTGCCTCTGATGGAATGAAAACTCTTTTGGGTTTTTTAAGTGTCATTGCTGTTGAACTTTTACACGTTACTTATCTTCATCGTACCCAGCCCGATGCTCTCGCGATTGAAATTCTTAATCCTCTTCAACTTCAGGTGTTAAAAGCAGCCGCCTCTCAAAAACTTCCCCCTATTTTGACTGTTGCTTGGGCTGTCGAGTCTGTTGCTTTTCTTGGTGGTTATCTTGAACATCGTCGTAAAACTCCTCTCGGTATCCAAGTCCTTTGGCGCGGTTGGTTGAAGTTGCATGACCTTTGCCAAGGCTGGCAGCTTGCAATCCGCACTTAACGGGAAAAGTCAGAATAAAGGACAAGCTGGAACTGTAGTAGATATTTCTGAATCAGGAGTGTTTTTAGTTGAATTTTCTAATGAAAAGGGAGAAATGATCTCTCTAGAATCTTTAAAAAGAGAACAGATAACATTAGTAACTTCTTATACTCAAGAAAAAACTAAAATAATGGGATATCAACTTGGGTGCGACCTCTGATTGATAAACTATTGCTGCGTAAGGATTCTGGTTGTTGCTAATTCACAACATGATTTTTGAGTGGATTCGATGAAAGCTTTGCTAGGCAAGAATTTTCCAGAGTCGAGAAGGTATCATATGAAGGTCGCACCCATCAACTTAAGGCAGGCCAGCTTACCCGGAAAGGGTTTTAGCTTTGCTCCTACAGAGTAAGCCTTACAGCCATTTTCATTAGTCAAGATCCAAATCAAAGTGTTCCGCTTTACACTGCTACCCGCTTGCTGTGCCAAAATTGAGAATTGCTGAGTCCTTACGCGGCTGGCTCTGCTTGGCTGCGGAGCATTTTAAGCAAAATAGTTAATTTCTTCTAGCAGTTCAGGAGAGACCGGTTGACCATCACGACGGCGCAGTTCAATTTCCACCATCATTTTCAGTCCCATCGCAGGAGGCGCGGGTTTTTGGTGAAAGATAATTTCGTAGTCATTGGGATCATGCTGTCGTTCCCGCAACCAGTCCTGAACCTTGAAGGCACAAAAAAAGGACTGACCCTGGTCAAACATTCGACTGAGTTGCAGACGGAGGTTATAGGAATCAAATCTAGCCATACTTGAGCATATTGGGAAAAGACGAAGGACATTCAGACTGATTTCAGTCTAACGCGACCATTGGATTAGTGAGGATAGGCTATGGAGCTAAACCTGGACAGAGCCAGATCGTCGGTAGGATGAGCAAGCTTTTTGGTAAACTAGTTTGTAACAATAGCAGCCTTAGCCAAATCAGATTTTTAATTAAAACTTTAGATTTGACGGAGGTTCTGCTAGAATTTTCTAGGTTTCTATCACTTTTAGACCAATGGCAGCAACGCGGGCAAGAATTGCACTAGACGCTATGGGCGGCGATCACGCTCCCGATGAAATTATTGCTGGAGCCATACGCGCCTCCGAGGAACTGGATGTCGAGATTCTACTGGTGGGCGATCGCGCTCAAATCACGGACTATCTCCAACAGCATGGCTCCCATTCCCAAAATCTAGAAATTGTGGAGGCTGAAGCGGCCATATCGATGGAAGAGGAAGCGGTTACTGCCGTCCGTCGTAAACCCAAAGCCTCTATTAATGTGGCCATGGAATTGGTCAAACAAAAACGGGCTGATGCGGTGGTGTCGGCAGGCCATTCCGGTGCAGCAATGGCGGCGGCTTTGTTACGGTTAGGACGTTTAAAGGGAATTGATCGTCCGGCGATCGGAACCGTTTTTCCCACCTTACTGGCCGATAAATCGGTAATCGTTCTAGATGTGGGGGCCAATGTGGACTGCAAGCCCAAATATTTGGAACAATTTGCCCTGATGGGAAGCATCTATAGCAAGTACGTCATGGGAACGGAAGAACCCAAAGTGGGACTGCTCAATATTGGAGAAGAAGCCACCAAAGGGAATGAATTAGCTCTTCAGGCTTATCAACGATTGCAAGACAATCCTCACCTGCTTTTTATCGGTAATGCAGAAGGTCGGGATGTCCTCTCTGGCAATTTTGATGTCATTGTCTGCGATGGCTTTGTGGGCAATGTTGTACTCAAGTTTGCCGAGGCAGTTGGGGGTATTGTACTGAATATTTTAAAAGAAGAATTACCCCAGGGATGGCGCGGTCAATTGGGAACGCTACTACTCAAACCCAATCTCAAACGGATTAAACAACGTATTGATCATGCAGAACATGGTGGAGCCTTGCTGTTTGGGGTAGATGGCATTTGCATCATTAGTCATGGTAGTTCCCGCGCACCCTCAATTTTTAATGCAATCCGTTTAGCAAAAGAGGCTTATGATAATCGGGTTTCGGAACGCATTCAATCCTGGACAGATGGCATAGACAGTGCTGAAACCAGTTCATTACTCAATAGTGAACGTTAATCTTCAAAGCAGAATGACATCACTCGCTCAATTCGGGCAGCATTAACACAGGTATTAATCGGGAGTAAGGGATTGGACAGCCTTAAAACGGGAATCACCATCATTGGCAGTGGCTCGGCTACCTCAGCCCAGCTTTTGAGCAATGAGGATCTCAGTGAGATGGTGGAAACCTCGGATGAATGGATTCAAACCCGCACGGGAATGCGTCAGCGTCATATCTGTTCTCCTGATGAGTCCTTGGCGGATTTAGCAGCTCAGGCTGGTCGTAGGGCTTTAGAAATGGCGGGTATAGGCGCAAACGAGATTGATTTAATTATTTTGGCCACTTCTACTCCTGACGATTTATTTGGGAGTGCTGGCAAAGTTCAAGCCTTATTAGGCGCGTCCCAAGCCGTTGCCTTTGATCTAACGGCTGCCTGTTCGGGGTTTGTGTTTGGCATGGTGACTGCGGCCCAGTTTCTTCGCACTGGAGTCTATCAACGGGTGTTGCTGATTGGTGGTGATGTGCTTTCCCGTTGGGTGGATTGGTCAGATCGATCAACTTGTGTCTTGTTTGGAGATGGTGCAGGGGCAGTGGTGCTTCAGGGTCAGTCT
Organism: Woronichinia naegeliana WA131; assembly: GCA_025370055.1. Taxonomy (NCBI): domain Bacteria; kingdom Bacillati; phylum Cyanobacteriota; class Cyanophyceae; order Synechococcales; family Coelosphaeriaceae; genus Woronichinia; species Woronichinia naegeliana. The sequence goes on from CP073041.1 coordinate 4,196,402, forward strand.
GATCGAGATCATCTTTTAGCCTTTGAAATTTATACCGATGGGAATCTCAATCATTCGCTCAATTTGGGTTATCAAGGACAACCGCGATCGCTGACTGAGGAAAAAACCATTAGCCAAGGGAATTACCAGCCGATTAGTATGAACGGTCGAGAGGTCTATCGCTTTGCGGTGGCACGGGTTCCTGAAGTGATCGAGAAGGTTTTGTTCAAGGCGCAATTGGAGATAACGGCGATCGATTGGCTAATTTTGCACCAAGCCAACCAGCGAATTATGGATGCAGTCGGTGATCGCCTACAACTTCCTTCAGAAAAAATTATTAGTAATCTGGCCCAGTATGGCAACACCTCGGCGGCTTCCATTCCCATCGCCCTAGATGAAGCAGTCCGAGCCGGAAAAATTCAAACCGGAGATTTGATTGCTGCTTCTGGATTTGGAGCCGGACTTAATTGGGGAGCTATCCTTTTCCGTTGGGGAGAAGATTGCAACGGTCACAGTTAATAGCCAACGATAATCTGACTCATTAATATAGCCAAAACAATAATAGCTAGATGTTGAGGCCAAAGAATCTTCAGGGATTGGCGACCAATTTTTTGAGTAATTAACATGGCAGCTAACGACCCAACAATTAATAAGCATCCTTGTAAAAAAGCAATAACCGCAGGATGAGCGATGAGGACTGGTAACTGTTGACCCGACAAACCGAAAGTTGCCATAAAAAGAGGCATAATTGTCCCTGCTTCTCCCATTCCCAAACGCAGATAATGGGCCAGATTACCCGCTAAAACTAGAGGCAGATAACCATAGGCTAATTCCACAAAAGAGATATGGCTGAGAATGCCTTTTTTGGGGATAAATTGATGGCTGAGTAAGGGAATAAGAATCGGTAAACTTAAGGTGAGAAATGCGGCTAAAAAATGAAATGCAAAGGGTTCAAGATTCAAATGTAAACCCCATTCTAGATTGATTTCTGGCAGTCGTCTTAAAAATATACTATTGAGCAAAAGAAATAACAGAGCAACTTCGTAGGCACGGGGAACATGGGTTGTCCAAAGCTCGATCGCCGGTGGACGGAGATTAAATTCCACAGAGCGATGGGGACAGGCTTTTAAACAGGTCATGCAGAGAACACAATCCCGATTATCTTCCAATTGGGCAGGATGGGAATACAGAGGACAACCTGCCGTTGCTTGCCCTTCTCCCTTTTGGGGGCCACCCTTATAACATTGATAGGTATTGCATTCGGCGGAACAAGTTCCCTGTTGGGCCCGTAATTCAGTCATCGCCAGTTTGGCAAACAGACCATTCATGCCGCCAATGGGACAAAGGTAACGACACCAAAGACGACGTTCAAAAATAGCAGAACAAACCATTGCTCCGGCAGTAATTAACAATAACAAACAGGCGGAAAGATAGGCCGTATTTTGTAAATGCCAGAGTTCTTCCCAAAGTAAAATTAAAGCAAAAAGTCCAAATAAAAACCATCCTCCCCATTTTTCTAGCGTTTGCTTCGGCCATTTCTTTAAAGTGCGAGGAAAGAGCCAGAGGGACAGTTTTTGAGTAATTTCACCGTAGATCATAAAGGGACAAACGGCACACCAAAGTCGTCCAACAAAGGGAAAACTAATCAAAACCAGGGGCCACCACCAAGCCCAAAAAAGATTCAGGGCAAAATTTTGATCACGAGTCTGGGGGCCAACAAATAAAATGATCACGATCGCCGCAAAGGCCCAGGTGGTAATGCCATAGTTAATCCTGTCTGGCCACCAAGAACTGCGAAGAAATTGACGTAATTGGGAATAGGTATTGAGTAAATTCAAGCGAAATTGTTTTTTCTTGCTCTGGGAGGGCCAAATGATTTCCTCGGTAATTTTTGTATAGCCCTGAAGTTGAGTAACAGCCCGTTCAACTAGGTTAGAAAGTTCCCGTAAATTATTGGGAAAATCGTAGGCCTGTAGTTTTCGTAGGGCTTCAGGGGTGATGGGTACAACGTCTATACCCTTGGCTTTACAGGCTAGACTAATGTAGTAGTTTACATAGTCATCAATATCAGCTTTTCTGACTCGTAGGGGTGGAACTTTAATATTTTTAGGAAAAAGAGTATTAAGAGAAGGAACGATGGTTTCTGAGATGGCAATAATGCGAGCTTGGCTAACTTGTTCAGGTACAATTTCTTCCTCATCACGACTAACCGGATGGTAGGTTTTTTGTTGAATTAATTGGGCTATTTTAGGTAATAATTCCTGGGGTAACTCTTGAATATTATTTAACAGTAATGTGCCTTTACCCAGGGCTGCTAACAAACCCATTTTGCCGTTGGCCCGACCAAATAGCTCGGCTCCACTCCCTTTTAAATTGGCACAATTGACCTTAATCATTGGTTCTTTACGATATTGATCAGAACCAAAGTGAATTAGGGCGGCCATATTATCTTTTTCTAGACCAGGTTCTCCAAAAATCAACACAGCTTCGTCTGTTTCAAAGGCTTCTCTAAGCTGCGATCGCAATTTAACCGCATAACGACTTTTCCCCATAATGGCCCGACGGGCTTTCGGCACAATATAAGAGCGTAAAACCGCATGACGCTGCTGTTCAAAGAATAACTGAGCCGATAATTCCTGAACTTCCGCAGCCAGATATTGGGAAAAAGCTTGGGTAATTTGGGGATATTGACGAACAAACTCTCGAAAAGTATTGGCTTCCAAAAACAAAAATTCACATTGTCCGGCTGTCACCACGGATCGCCGCACCGGTTGATCGAGAATTAAGGCTCCTAGATTAATCACTTCCCCTGGTAGCAAACCTAAATTTTGGGTTGTTCCCTCCAGATGTCCTTGATAAAGAACATAAAGTCCCTGGGGTTTAGTTCCCGCTTCCACCACCGTTTGCTGATCTGCCAGGGTGAGAGATTGTAGATGGGGCGCGATCGCCGTTAAAATCTCCTCATTCAATAAACTTAATTCTGTTCTTTCCTTGAGCCAGATTACAATATCGCTAGATAACATTAGCCGCTCCCCCGAATTGATCGAGCACTTTACCCCTGCATGGTTCCATCCCTGACGACAGTTACTAACGCTTCTCTTTGTATTTCAGAACAAACGTCCGATTCGTCTTCTAGTAATCAGTCTGCTCTAAAATTATCGCTAATTTTGCCGACCTATAACGAGAGTGGCAATATTACAGAAATTGTAGCGGTACTAACTCGGCTGCTTGACCCTGTATTGGGAGAGAATTATGAGTTGATTGTAGTCGATGATGATAGTCCTGATTATACGTGGAAAATTGCCCTAGCATTGCTGGAGTCTTACCCCCAATTGCGGGTTATGCGCCGTACTGAAGAAAAGGGTCTTTCTACGGCGGTGATTCGGGGTTGGCAAGCAGCCAGAGGTGAAATTTTAGGCGTAATTGATGCCGATCTTCAGCATCCGCCCGAAGTGTTATTGCAATTACTGCAAGAAATGGAACAGGGGGCTGATCTGGCTCTGGCTAGTCGTCATGTGGAAGGGGGAGGGGTCAGTGAATGGAGTATGATTCGCCGTATTCTCTCTAGGGGAGCGCAAATGCTCGGCTTACTGATTTTGCCGGAAGTGATTAGTCGTCTTTCCGATCCCATGAGTGGCTATTTTATGGTCAAACGCCAGGCGATCGCCGGTAAAACCTTAAGTCCGGTGGGTTACAAAATTTTAGTGGAAGTGGTTGCCAGGGGAAAAATCCGTTGGATTGGAGAAGTGGGTTATGTTTTTCGAGAACGGCAGAGTGGAGAGAGCAAAGTTACTAGTCAGCAGTACTGGGAATATTTACAGCATTTAATTCGATTACGCCTGTCCCTATCATCTCGCTTTGTTCAATTTTGTTTAGTCGGTTTAACGGGAGTTGTGGTTGATATGGGTTTTCTTTATTTACTCCATGATCCCAGTACCCTCGGTTTCCCCCTAACTCGTAGCAAGATTATCGCCGCAGAATTGGCAATTTTAAATAATTTTTTGTGGAATGATCTTTGGACTTTTCGAGATGTAGCCCAGCGTCAACCTGGCAAACGTCAAAGGATCAAACGTTTTCTTAAATTTAATCTTATTTGCTTAGTGGGTTTGTTCCTTAATGTCATTTTTCTTAACCTATTGGTTAACTTATTTGGCTTAAATCATTATCTAGCTAATTTTCTGGCGATCGCCCTAGTAACTGTATGGAACTTCTGGTTTAATCTGAAACTCAGTTGGCGGGTTACAGATGTTTAATCGCTTGATAAAGTCTAGACATCTCTGCTAAGAAGAGGATAATTGTACAAAGATGGAAAATAGAACTGCTATGTGAATTCTTATTCAAAGGTAAAGTTTTGTTACGGAATTCAACATTTCTGTTAACCAATGACTAATGACTTAGGTCTTTCGGTTAAGATTCGTTATCTTTTCCTCGCAACTCTTGTCGAGAAATTTTCAATTGTTTCCAAAGTTGACGAATTTCTTGATAAGCTTCTTCTGGTGTGATTTTGCCATTGGTTTCTAGACCACAGAGATAAATAATGCGTTGGGCAAATTCTTGAAGATTGGCATTAAAAACTAAGTTTTCTGGGGTAAATGCTCCCTCATAGGAATGGTGAGGATACAGAAATTTTTCTATCGGATCGGGTTCAGTTGGGTGTTGATTAGACATGAGGACTCCTCAATTAAATAAGTAACAAGAAATAATTACCAGAAAGGTAAGTTTCTTAATTAAGGCAATTTTTTGCTTTAATGGGACTCCATAGGGATGAGAACATCATCCAAAATTGTCACTGCACATTAGTTTATTTAGTCTATTGATCAAATATTTTTATTGGTACAAAAACAAGATTGTTTTATTTTGCAGACTAATTTACTAATATTTGCATACGATTATAACCCCATGAGCAAATAGCAAAGGTTAAGAAAAAGATAAGATTTGATTTACTTCTGTTTAATTTCCAGTCTAACTATCAAGATGACTTCCTTGGGTTTTGACTAATAGAGCTACGATTTGCATTTTCTTTAAGGCGCGAAGTAAGCGTTGGGCCTGGGGACGATAAAGAGGTGTTATTAACGTATTAGGAAGATCATCGAGTAATTCCCTCGCCTGTTGAAGAGAACAACCTGAAATGCGGCTGATGGTATTAGCTCCATCAAAAATAAAATCCTGATTGATAATCTTTTCTATTCGTATTCGCCAGGTTTTAGGTTTTAAATCACGCACCTCGATTTTTCTTAAGCTTTCAATGGTCGCTAATACGACTAGGCGATCGCCTTCTCTGAGTAAGACATCATCAGAAGGAAATAATAAAGAAGGGTGATTACTCGACTGGTACAATAAAGGGACAATACTATAACCGTAGGCAACTTCTGCTAGTAATAAACCGACCAATGTATCCTGATTTTCAATATAATATTCCGTCACCAGAATAGTTTGATAGTGAAGCCGAAAAAGATTGAGAATATTTTCTCCAAAGGCAGCCCCAACAAAAACTTCTGCGGCTAATCGATAGGTTTCTAATACCTGAGCTTTAGGCAATAATCCCATTAAACTATGGCTTAATCCCTGGCGAGAAGTCCGAATAACTAAGTTTGCTCTGGGATTAATTTTATGGGTTGTCAAAGCAACTTCTAGATTTAACATATCGTCATCAGTTACCACGACGACACTATTGGCTGTGGCTAAATTTACTTTAGCAAAATTTTCTTCTAGGGATTGATTAACAATGGGAATATCGGGTAAAAGGCGGAAATCAAAATCAAATTTAAGGGTGATACCGATAAGGGGTTGCTTCCAGGTTTTTAAGAGACGAGCAACCCGTTGACCAATGCGTCCTAAACCCAAGAGAACAATATGGTTTTGTTTGGGTAAAGTCAAACGTTTACGGGCAAAAATAAATTTCGTAGCTAAAAGACTTTCTGTTAATAAGGCATAGAGAATGCCGACAAAAGCAATGCCCGCTAACGTTAACAATAATGCTAAAGGTTCCAACAGCCAACGGTAGTTTTTGACTTCTTGAAGTTCAGCAAATAGATCTCCATAACCACCTAAAAGTAACACGAAAGTTCGATATAATGCGCCTAAAATTCCGATCTGAGGAATGGTCAAATAAAATAACAGGGTTCCTAATATTAACAAACCCAAAATTACCAATCCGGCAAATAGGATTACAGGACGGGATTGCACTGCTGATTTGAATTGTTGCCAATGTTCTAGTTGGGTTTCTAGCCAGAGAGATTGTTTGCTTAGGGTAAAATTATTTAAGGTTTTCTTGGGGGAATATTGTAAATTAGAGAAAAGATTATCTACCGCTTCGATGGCAATAATAACATCGTTAATTCTAACAACTTCTTCCCCGTCCCATTGATGAAAACCCCAATCCTCTGAAATTTCCCCTCTTTCAACACTCAAAATACGGCGATCGCGGCGATTTAAATCCTGAAGTCGAGACTGATTTAACCCAGGATGATTGGGAAAAATGGGAATGCGAATAACTCGTAACCATTGCTTTTCCAACTCAAAAAAACCGAGGGTTTCATTCCCTAACGCAGCCAGCGCGAAAGCATTAGCAGGTAAATCTAGGGGATCATAAGCAATAAAATTGCCCAGTTGTTCTCCTAATAACTGATTGAGGTGAGTTTGTCCTGATCGTACAACTAAACGAGTGGTGGGATTTAATTCTCGAATCATGAGGGCGGTTTCAATATTAACTTCCTCATCACTGGTGACTAATAAAGCGGTTCGACATTGGGCAATATTGGCACTTTCCAGAACGGGTAAATGGCTACAATTGCCGATAATTAATTGTTCCAAAAGAGAGGGAACTTTAGGGATTTCGTAGGCATTAGGCGTTTGTTTTTCAATCGCGATAATTTTGACATTAAAGGAACTCAGAGCCACCACACACTGTTGCCCTAAATTGCCTAGTCCACAGACTAAAAAAAAATCTAACGACATGGAAAGAACTAAGTCATTGCTTTTTGTAATTGAGCTTTAACTTTCCGTAATCGTTCTGAATAACTTCGCAAAAGTTCCAAGGCAAACATCGGGGTTTGTTGCACTGCAAAAAAGAAATGTTCTTTTTCCATGGCCGCAAGGCGAACTTCAGTTTTTGCGATCGCCGTACAGAAGCGTCGGTGGTCTTCATGAACTAACGCTCCAACTCCAAAAGCATCTCCTGCCTGCAAAGTTTCTAGCAATTTGCCTTCCAAATACATTTCGACTTCTCCCTCAATCAAACCATACATAAATTCACCGCGATCACCGGCTTCAAAAATAACTTCTCCCGTCTTAAGTATTTTTTCAGGGTGACTTTCAAAAATAAGAATAGAATCAATCGGTTTTAACATCGCTACAAAATATAGGGATTTTAAGCTACTTTTTGAGTAGCAGTTTAGTCTTGAGGCTCTAAACTTAAACCTCAAGCAATTAGATCATACTGGGATAGGTTGACACAAAGTGTTAAGAACAGAATAAGATTCGATTAAAATCAAGCCACTCATAGAATAAACCCATCAGTCCAATTAATGATTAGCGAAAAAAAATAGGGAAAAATACTTAGAAAAAATGGACAGCAAAACAGTGTAAAAAGAAAGAATGGATAAAATCAAAAAGTGTGAACTAAAAACAGAAGGCATCAACAGAGAACTATTTTGGGCTATGTCCGTTCCATCGTTATTCCTCAAAATCAAATTCGTCCATATCTTCTATTCTTGTACGTCGTTTTGCCGGACGTTGCCAGAGTAACGGTAAGAAAGCACCTAAAATGAGTCCAAAACCAATACAAAAGGCGAGGAGAATACCAACGGGTAATTGTATGGACTCAAAAACAAATAAGCGGAGGGAGACAGGGGTAATATTTTGAACGGCAAAAACCGCGATCGCCGCAAAGCCCAGGGCGATCATTAAAGAACTTAAAAAGTTAGCGATAAAAGTCATAGATACCCCTAAAAACTTAGGGATTGGTCGTCGTTGTCGGGTTCAGATCGGTAGGCAGGGGAGGACTCTCCAACTCTGGAGTATTGGGTGTGACAGGAACACTGGTCGGAACAGGTGTTAAGGCCTGTTTCCAATCCTTAATCAAGTCTCTGGCCGTGTTATAGGCGGCACTTTCCTTGGGAATTACTCGTGCTAGGCGAATCGCTTCTGATAAAGAAGCCTCACTGGCTTTTTCCTGGGCTAGGGATAGGAGTTGATAGCTCCATGTATTAATCGATTGAATCCGCTGACTGCCTGCTTCCGTTGAGAGGGGAATTTGGAGAATTAAACGAATGGCATTGGAGAGAGATTCTGGTGTTCGAGCCTCGGCCAGTGCGTTTGCCCGTTGCAGGGTTTTCTGAGATTGAATTTCCTGCTGCCAAAGATTGATATTTTTACGCGCTTCAGGATACAGAACTCGTCCAGAGCGAACTTGAGATGCCGTACTAATCGCTGAGGCATAGTCTTGATTGGCAGCGATCGCTTTTGCTTGATCGAGCAAGGGTTGATCCTCTTGGCGTTCTACCATTGTCTGCCATTCTCGCATTTCTTGACGGGCTTCGGAATAAAGAGCGCGATCGCGGCTAATACTAGAAGCTTGATCGATGGCCTGTTGCAGATCGCCAACATTACCAGAGTCAGCTAATTCTTTTGCCTTAGCAAGTACTGGTTTATCTTCATAGATTTGAATTTGCTTTATCCAGTTATTGATATCCCGTAGAGCATCTTGATAACGGGGATTGCTATCGGGAACCAGTTTGGCCTCGGCGATCGCGGTCGTTAAATCTGCGACCGTACCCGATTCAGCCATTTGTCGAGCCTTAGCCAATTGGGTTAAAGCCGTTTCCTCCGTGCGCCAACCTTGGATTAATTCTTGCGCCACCGTGTAAAGGGGACGAGTTTGATCTGCTATTCTTTCCGCCGTTGAAATGGCCGATTGAATGCCCTCTAACGTGCCGGATTGAGCATCACTGCCAGCCGTTCCTAGTAACTGCCATTCGTTAGTATCTTCCGCCGGAAAAATATTTTCTGGAATACGATCAACGGTGCTGGACAGGGTTTGCCAATCCTTGTCATCAATTAGATTTTGAATAAAGTTCTGTAATTTTTCCTTGGCTTTATTTATTAAACCCAAAGATTCCTGATAGGCATAACTTTCCTTGGGAATTTTTTGAGCTTCGGCGATCGCTTTCAGCCAATTGTCAATGCCACCCCGACGCAAAATCCGATAAGCCGTGTCTAATTTACTGCTTTCTTCCTGGGCTAACTGAATATTTTTAACGCTTTGATCGTATCTCGTCGTTCCCCAGTAACGATTATCCAGATTCAATAATTTTACCGCCGCCCGAAAAGCATCATTCCAGCGTGCCTTCCGCAGGTTATCCTCAACCTCAGCAAAAATAGCTTCTCCTTTTTTCCAGGTCTCTTGCCAACTGCTAATACGCTCTTCAACTAATTTATAGGCCTGTACCTGATTGGGAATGCGTTTTACCGTGGCGATCGCTTCATCTAACTTGCCATCTTGGAAAGATTCATCCGCTAAACTCACAATTTCATTGGCCCATTCTTCAATGCTACGGTTTGCTTCGCCATAGAGAGGGTGATCCTTGGGCAAGCTTGCTACCAATTTGATCGCCTGTAATAGACTATCCACCGTTCTATCATCCGCAGATAACTGAGCACAATATAAGCGCATAGAGGCGGAGGCGATCGGCCAGAAAATACGAGAACACTGGGGACTCTTGGGCAACTTAAACAGCATGTTCGTTGCCGTAAAGCCAATCCCTCCTGACACCAAAATCAGCACAATCGCCCAAAACTGATAGGGAAACCGTTCGGCTTGACGCTGAACCTGCTGATAAGCTTGGCGACTAACAGATTGTAAATTATTCATCAGAGGAGGCCGTTGATGGTCTGGAGGAGTCGGGTTTGAAAACACAGTATTATCAGGCTAGGGAATTGAGGACACCGAGAGAGGATTTAATCTCTGGACGACTAAGATCAGGAATTTTCTGAAAGCAGGAAATTTTTGACCTATCTTAGCATTACTTTGACGATCTCCCTAGGCATTTTTCCTTAGCCAACCCATTTTTTCTCCAAAACAACAGAGAGTGATCGCCGCTTAACGAAATCTTCGCTAGACCAGGGGCGATCGCTTTTCCTCAAACGCTTTAAACTACAACGCAACTGTTGACAGACTACTCGGTTCAATCACCTTATCAATGAGTCCGTATTCCTTCGCTTCGGCTGCGGACATAAAATAATCCCGGTCCGTATCCTTGGCAATTTTCTCGATGGTTTGGCCAGTGCGAAGGGCCAACATTTCATTGAGTTGCTGACGAATCCGCAGAATTTCCTGGGCCTCAATTTGAATATCCGTTGCTTGACGACGACCGGTACCCCCCATCGGTTGGTGAATCATGATACGGGCATGGGGCAAGGCTAATCTTTTACCCGGCGTACCGGCGGCTAATAAAAACGATCCCATTGATGCCGCTAAACCCACACAGATTGTCACCACTTCCGACTTAATGTATTGCATGGTGTCGTAGATGGCCATGCCTGCCGTTACCGATCCCCCCGGAGAATTGATATACAGATAGATCGGTTTACTGGGATCATCGGAGTCAAGATAGAGTAAAAAAGCGACAATGCGGTTGGCGATCGAGTCATTCACTTCTTGACCCAGAAAAATAATTCGTTCCTGGCTTAGACGAGTATAGATATCGATCCAACGCTCATACTGACTACCGGGCAGACGATAGGGAACACTGGGAACACCAATAGGCATAGGTCAAAAGGTCAAAAATATTCAAAAGGACAGAGGACAACAAGGCAGGAGTGTAAAAACTTAGCGTAGAGCCGCAAGCGGTTGGGGCAATTGCTTGGAATTTTCTAAGACCTTATCAATTAATCCGTACTCTTTAGCCTGTTCTGGGGTGAGATAAAAAGTACGATCCAAGTCTTTGGCCAATTTCTCAACGGTTTGACCCGTCGTTTGGGAAAGAATTTCTAGCATGGTACGTTTATTGTCTAGTACCTCCTTGGCCCGAATTTGGATATCTGTGGCCTGCCCTCTTGCTCCCGTACGATTTTGATTCAGGACAATGGTGGCATGGGGTAAACTAGCTCGAAAGCCCTTCGTTCCGGCAGCGAGGATCATAGCAGCCGTTCCCATCGCTTGACCAATACAAATAGTATGGACGGGGGGTTTAATGTAATTAATCGTGTCGCAAATCGCAAAAGCTTCTGTTTCAAACCCGATCGCATCCCCTGTGTACCAGGAAGTTCCCGTTGAATTAATATAGAAAAAGATCGGTTTATCGGGGTCATCAAATTGCAAGAAGAGGAGTTGGGCAATGATTAATTGCGTCACATCCAGCCCGACTTGCTGTTTATGCTCATCGGAAGAAAACAGCGGCATTCCCAAATAAACAATCCGTTCTTTGAGTAACAGGGACTCTAGATCGGGAGGTGGAGTACGGAAAGACATATCTCCGTAGTAGGCAGTTTGAACCGCTTTAATTTCCATTGTTACTTTGCTAGTCAGGTTAGGGCTAAAGACAAACGCGATTTTGGCAAAATGTTGTCTGTTTTTTTAGTCTAGTTATGTATTCTAGCGCAGATCAACTTCCGAATCATGGCCCGAATCATTGCCACAAAAAACAACCCGATCTCCTTAACTGAAGTCGGGCATAGAGGCTTTTAATTAATTTCCAGCAATTGCTAACCGCCAAAAACCTAAAGAGGAGATTTCTAATCAGTAGAATAGCGGGGACGGGAGCGACGACGCTGAAACTTTTCTGCTTCATGCCCGTTGCCGTAGGGTCGTCTTTTTCTGGTCAGATAGGAACTGCTTTGATCGCGATCGCTCTCATAGACATCCAGATAAACCGTTTGACCCACCGTTGCCGCTGCCACCTCTAGAACAGTGCAGATAGCATTCAGATTGCGGCCACCACGCCCAAAGATACGACCCTTATCTTCACCTTCTATGGCCACTCGAATCCAAACCCGTTGTTTACGGTTCGCTTGTTCACAGTCAACGCGCAGAGAATCAGAAGCCGATAAAAAAGGGGTTATTAAAAAAGAGACCAATCCCATGTAGTCGGGACTATGAATTTGAGGAGAGACAGCAAGAACCATTACATTTATGCTTTGAGTTGTTCAAATACTTGAGCTTTCTCTAGTAAGGAGCGCACTGTATCAGTGGGCTGAGCACCTTGCTTGAGACGCTGGATAATTGCAGGTACATCAAGGCGAGTTTCATCAGTACGGGGATTATAAAATCCTAACTCTTCCAAGGGACGACCATCACGGCGACTAGTACTGTGCATAGCCACAATACGATAACTCACTTCTCTTTTTTTACCGAAACGTTTTAAGCGCAACTTGATCATAAGTTCTTCAAAATTCACCTTTCCGATTCTATCGTATTCCTGGCATTCTGGTGCATTTTCTAAGATCTAAGGCCTGTCAAGGGTTAAGCGAGGAGCCTATTTTCAAAAGCTTAGATCATCCTAGAGTTGACTTCTGAATTACAATAATCAGGATACAAATCTTTACATATTGTCGAATCACCGAAAATTATGGCCGCTAACGTTGAAATCTATACCTGGAGAACTTGTCCGTTCTGTATTCGTGCAAAATCCCTGCTCAAGCAAAAAGACGTAGATTTTACGGAATACTGTATTGATGGGGACTCTGCCGCTCGTAGTGCCATGAGCGATCGCGCCAATGGTCGTTCTAGTCTGCCTCAGATTTTTATCAATAATCAGCACATTGGAGGCTGTGATAATCTCTACGCACTCAATGCTCAGGGTAAATTAGATGCCCTGTTAGTTGCTTAATTGCTTTTCTGTACGTTTTACCCTTTTTTTAGCAGGATAATTGCCGTGAAATTTGCCTTTATCATTGACCCCTTGGCCCGTCTCGACCCAGGCCATGACACCACTGTCGCCATTATGGAAGCCGCCCAGCGTCTTGGCCATGAGGTCTGGATCACAGAAATGAATCAGTTAAGCGTGGTCAATGGTAAAGCCTGGGCAACCTTACAACAGCTTAAACTTAATCCGGTATCCCTCATTGAGGGGCGTTGGGTGGCAGAGGCTCGATGGTATGAGATTCAAGAAACGGGTTTTTTCTGTCTAGAAACAATGGATGGAGTCTGGATGCGAAAAGATCCCCCTGTCACCATTCGTTATCTCTATGCCACCTATATTTTGGATTTAATTGATCCCCAAAAAACCCTGCTGATTAATTCTCCCCAGGGATTACGGGAAGCGAATGAAAAAATGTACACTCTGCAATTCCATGAGGTAATGCCCGCAACCATTGTCAGTCAAGACAAAGCAGTTATTCGGGAATTTGTAGAAGAGCATGGTTCGGCTGTCCTGAAACCCTTGGGAGGAAAAGCAGGGGAAGGAATTTTATTTTTAGAACCCGGCGATCGCAATTTTAATTCGATGATTGAAATCAGTACTCAACAGGGGCTGGAACCTGTGATGGTGCAGCGTTTTTTACCAGAAGCGAAGGAGGGGGATAAACGTATTATTTTACTTAATGGGGAAGCGATCGGAGCCGTCAATCGCATTCCGACGGGTAAAGAATTTCGCGGTAATATGGCTGTTGGTGGAAGGGTTGCTAAAACGGAAATTACACCCAGGGAACAGGAAATTTGTCAGCGTTTAAGTCCCAAGTTACAAGCAGATGGTCTTTATTTTGTCGGCATTGATGTAATTGGGGGTTATCTGACGGAAGTGAATGTCACCAGTCCAACGGGAGTGCGAGAAATTGATCGACTCCAGGATGTCAGTTTAGGAGAGACGGTCATTCGTTGGTTAGAATCTTATCGTGCTAAAAATACCTAATCCACCGGCGATCGCGCTTTCTCAACACTTAACTTCCATAGGCTGACATAAAGATAAAAATGATGTTGCAGAGACTTTCCACAACATCAAAAATATCTCAGAACTTTAGTGTTAGATCTTGTTAGATATCGTCCCAGCCTGATACGCCAGAAGACATAACATAGCTGGTAACAGTGGCCTCAAAGAAATTAGCCTTGGTATGACCTTCTTTTTTGGTATCAGAAAAACGCTCTAAATGAGTATAGGGACTCTTATCATATTTAGAGTCTTTAAATAAAGGTTCTAACCCGATCGCTCGCAGGCGCATATTGGCTAAATACTTAGTGTATTGCTCTGTGCTGTTTTCGGTGATCCCCAAAATGTTATTGCCAACAATATGATTTGTCCAACGACATTCTTGCTCTACGGCTCCCGCAAACATTTCATAAACTTGATCAACAGAATAAGGAAAAATTTGCATGGCTTCAGGCAATAGTTTTTGGTAAAGTCGAACGTGACTTAATTCATCCTTTATATGTTCAGCAAGGTTCGTTAGTCCCTGCCCGTCCTTCACAGAACAGCTAATAGTCACCTACTAGAACAGACCATATCACCTTCCCCATTGGGAAGCCCCCCATTTCGGACTACTTAGCCCTACGCCTCTCGGCTGGTCGTTGCACCTTCAGACTCGACGACATCCCAAGCATCTAACCAAGCCTTCTTATATCGAACATTACTGATTTGAGAAGGATCTATACCGAGTTGAATCGCTAATTCCTTATTCGAGCAAGTAGAAAGTTTTTTAATAACTTCAATTCTTTTCTCGATAGGGATTTTACTATTCAATCCTCGACTATTTACAGTTTTGGTAATACCATTCAGAGACTCATACTGGTTCCAAATAGAAGTTAGTCGCTTTCTATGGCGAATCAAAGAAACGTAACGGCTATGCAATCCATACTTAAGTCCAATCTCCGTGTTGTCAAGTCCATCAATAATGTCTTGAATTAACATTAAATATTGGGCATTTGTAAGTTTAGCCATCCCATTATCCTCCGCTTTTGATGGAGGCTTTAAACCTATTTGGATCGCATGGCGGATGTTCTCTGATGGAGTTACCAATTCTAAATTAGTTAGCTGGTTATTTGCTTTGTTTCCATCAATGTGATTAATTTGAAATCCGTCTGGAATTTCGCCGTTGAATGCTTCCCAAATTACTCTATGAGCCAACCAAACTTTTCCATAGCAAGAAAATTGACTATAGCCACTTGTGCCTTTTGTCATTTGCTTAAACCCAGAACCTCTGGTTTTCAACATAGAACCATCATCAAAGATTCTATACGGCAACATTGGATGTTTCGCTTCCATATCATTTCCTCTTCATCTACGAGATGAATTATGACATGAGAGAGTTCGTCTTGTCCACTTGGCTCAGGATTGTCTCTGTGAGATATTCCCTGAATTAAAGGGGTTTTTCAATTGGAATTACTTCCAAAAGCCGCTACGAATTAACGGTTAATCATTTTGAAAATGTCGGCTGAACCAGGCATTAACATCCGTGAAGCTAAGTTGTAAAAGTAAATAACGCGAATACCCATCTTTTCAGTAGGGGCTAGAACATACCATTATCTTTGAAAACCTAAAGATACTCACCCTCTGTTCGTTGAACCTTCTCCCAATATGGGGGCTTGGCTGCTGATCGCCCATTATTAAGATCAAATCCCTTACGGCTTTCGATCAATCCCTTAATTTTTTTCTGCTCTCGCTCCATTACGTTTGTCATTTCTAACTTCGCTTTGGCATAAAGGCTTTAGGGGGTTCCAGCAATTTGGCGAGTTTTCACTGACATCTCACGATGCTAGGGGGCCTTAATTTAACCCATTGTAAAAATACAAACCTTCTAGTAAATAATCTGCCAAAAGGGCAATAAAGTAATTTTCTTGAGTCGAATTATCTACATACTTTTGATACAGTCCCGCAATAAATTGACAACGATCTTTTAAGACCTTATCTGTACGCCAAAAATCATAAACAGCAGTTCTTTTTTCAGAAGGAATAATGCTCTCAATCATGTACTGATAACTCTGGTTGTGCATTCCTTCCTGGGAAATTTGTTCTGCCATACAAAGACTAATTTCAGGAGCCGTAATCGAATTTTTAAGATGAGGAATGTTACACGTTTGGACGGAATCGAGAAAAGTTAAATAAGATAAAATTCCATCAAAAGCGTAGCGTTCATCATCGGTTAAATTCCAATAATCGGTAACATCCTGGGTAATATCTAAACGCTGCGGAATCCAGAAGTTTTCACGCATTTGCTGATATAAACCAACTGCCCAATTGTAACGAAGTTGCCCTAAGCACATGTGTCACCACTTGCACTCGGCTTCAGAACGTAGCATGAGACTTTCACCTCACTACGCTCCTGACTTCTAATCCCTTTCGGTTTGCCAGATGGTTTACCGTTGAACTTTGTTTTCCCTACAGGTTTCTTCCTTCATATCAATCCTTGTTTTCTTGTCATGGCAATCCAGATGGAGTAGCTGGAGATTATAATAATAATCCTTGCCGCCTTTATAAGTGGGGACAATGTGGTCTATCTCCCATTTGTCGTCAATCCTGAATGGATTGTGACAGTATGGACACACTCCTTTTTGTCTGCTCATTAGTTTCAGTACTCTTGGGCGTATGGTTGGATGGTGTTTCACCCTGTTTGCCCAATATGCCTCGTTTCCATCATAGATACTTGCGTGACCTTTTACCCTTATGTGCCTTTCGATTTTGGTGTCCGAATGAGCGTGTAGGGTGGTATTGTTGTCAGAAAATTCCCATTTTCTGTCCTTATTAGTATCCATCGTGTGGAAATACTTATTATCCACCCATCCTCTTGGTTTTTGAGGATGTCTTCTTCTAGCCCATTTTCTGAGTTTCCAGAATAGTAGATGGTCTAATTTCCCAAATGTTTCTTTGGAATTGGCGAATCGGTAATAGTTCGCCCATCCTTTGATGATTGGGTTTAGTCTTTTGATAAGGACTTCTTGTGGGGCTGACTTGCAATGGTCGATGATCTCCGCTAGTCTTCCATAGTGTTCCTTGATTGCCTTACGAGAAGGTTTGATGAGCGTTGTGTATCCTGTTGGCTTGCCATTGGATAGCTTGTTGCTTCTGTATAATCCAGTTTTGTATTGCTTGAAGTTGAATCCGAGAAAGTCGAATCCTTCTCTGCTGCTTTTGATACTGGTTTTGTCTTCTCTGAGTGTAAGACCAATGGGGGTCAGAAATTTCTGGATAACCTCTTGACATTCTTCTATGATGTCCTTGTCTTCGTGTATTACCACGAAATCATCAGCGTATCTTACTACTGTTAGTGTAGCTTTGGTTTGTTGCTGACTTAGACTGTGCATAGAGTTTGTGCAGATGTTGTAATATTTCTTCCTGTATTTCTTTTCGCTCCATAGCCATTCCTTGAGGTCTGTTTCCAGTCCGTGTAAGGCTATGTTTGCTAACAGGGGTGATATTATTCCACCTTGCGGTGTGCCTTTGGATGTAGGGGAGAATCCTTTATTGTCCTTTATCCCATAAAAATCTATTGCTCCAGATTTTAGCCATGCTTTTATCTGTCTTCTGATTTTTGGGGTGGCGTTCACCTTGTCAAGTAAGTACTGATGGTCGATGTTGTCGAAACATCCACTAATGTCGGCATCTAGCACCCATTTTTCTTCACTTTTGGATAGTGCGCTAAACACCATGCCACAAGCGTCGTGGGTACTTTTTGCTGGTCTAAAGCCGAAGCTGTTTGGCTCGAATTTAGATTCCCATTCAGGCTCTAGTGCCATTTTTACAAGTGCTTGCCTTGCTCTCTCCTCTATTGTGGGTATTCCTAGAGGTCGTTTTTCGTCCTTGTTTGGCTTAGGTATCCAAACCCTTTTAACTGGTTTTGACTTACTTTTTAATTTGAGTTCGTTGACCAGTTTTAGGCGTTGGCTCGGAGTTAGTTGTTTTATTCCATCTACTCCTGCCGTTTTCTTCCCTCTATTCTCTTGTGTTACCTTTTTGACGGCGAGAGCTTTGGCTGACCAAGAATTGAGCAGGGTTTTTTGTAGAGATTTAGCTGTTCTGTGGTTTCCTTCTTGAGTGGCTTTGTAAATACGTTTCTGTAGTTTGTATACCTTCCTTTCCACCTTGCGCCAGTTGATTTCTGACCAATGTGTAGATTCAGGGTACTTTACTTTCCTCTTAGTACTACTACTAATGGCATTAGTCATTTCTACTTACTCCAATAATTTACTCTTTAGAAGCCTCTCCACGTCAGCTTATCTTTCTCGTTACAAGAAAGCCTTTGCTTCTTGGAGAATCCCTCCCTTTAACGTCTTGCGCGGACTAACTACTTAGAAAATCGACCTTTCTAAGAGACGTTAGAGGGTTATCCCGTTCCCAATCGACCTTATATGATATTTAGGTTCTGCCCTTAAGTCGGATTCTATTTGGGTATGTTTAATTAGACAACGACGCAGTCTAATCCTAGAATCATGCCTTTTGGCTTGGCGTATCATCTGTTATGTTTTCGCCATTGCAACTTACGACTCGGAAGCAGTTCACTTTCGTTAACCATGTATCATTCCCTGCCATTTCTCGGTCTAACAGCTAACCGATTCTGGCTTTTCTCCTAGCTTCAGACCCTTGGGTGGTCATCCTTTTGCGCCTGTAGGAGTGGAGTCACACTGTATACCTCAGTGGGCTGGGCTCCTTAGTTCCCCTGACCTGTTTTGTTGCCTGTGAGGCTTAGGTCTTGGTTTCTAATCCACCAGCAGGTTGATTGAGTTGTCAAGGTTCGGTTATTTCTACCTAAATTACTCGGTAGTTTGTGAACCTTGCTGGCTGTTCCCCTGTTTCAGATTGCGTTTAAACGCTTTCTGTGTATGGGTTTAAGCCAAACGGGTCGCACCATCATTGAGTTGCATCAAATTTGTGGTATTACCAAACCAAATAGTTCGGTTTGCCACTGAATCATCCCCCGTTGGATTAAAGATCGGGGTAATAGGCATTTTTTGAGTAGGATTATGAGTCGTCAATAGCATGGGCATTTAGAAAGTAACAGTGCATTCGTCTATAAAGACAAGCTGTTTTATTCTAGCCTAATTTTTAAAAAATAACTTCAGAAGTTTGAGTTTTCTCTCTAAAATAGTGAAGATAAAAATAATGGAAGCATCAATATAGATCACAAAATATGAAAATTAAAATATCACTTTGTTCTTGCTATTTGTTCTGAAAAATGTCATTTAATATCAAACATTAAAGGTAAAATTTCCTCGGCTAATCCCAGATATTCTTCATGAAAATAAGGGTTTTTAGGTTCCATTGGCTCTAAATTAATCAGTATAGTTCTAGCTCCAGCATAATCTGCTGAACGAACATAATTAGAGACGGGGGATACTGTTCCAGAAGTGCCGATCGCAATAAAAAGATCACAATTCCGTAAGGCTTTTTTAACGAGCCACTCTTCTTGAATGGGTAGATGTTCACCAAATAATACTGTATCTGGGCGCAATAGGGAACCACAGAGCGAGCACATAGGCAGATCTTGATGAGGCTCTTTATCTATGTAGGGCTTCAAGCTACAAGCTGGATTGTTACATCGAGTTCGTTCTACATTACCATGAATTTCAATCACGTTTTTGCTACCGGCATGTTGATGTAGTCCATCACAATTTTGAGTAATTAGGGCTTGCTGAAAAAGTCAAAAAACGAAAGAAATGTGGGTTAGGGAAGTATGGACTGAAAAAGCATAGATAACTTATCCTTATGGAAACAAATCAAAATACAGATTTTGTTTAATCTATTGTTCCTTTCTGTCTAAAAAGGTCAACACAAATCACTCCTCACAAAAGAGAGGAAAATTAACACCATTTTTCACAAGAAAAACGACTCTACAACTTTTTACTTTTTGTCTTCTGAAGTAGAGTAGAAAGATTCATTACCAAAAAGTTCATCGCAATTACCGTTTCCGAGGTCTCAGGTAGTTTGGCCATCACTCGACCAAGACTAAATTTCCTCTTTCCCTGTCCGAATTTACCCTCAATGGCATTACGCACTCTTTCATCTGAGCGTGCCTCTTTCTTTTTTTCTTTGCTCACCTCTTTCGGCGGTCTTCCCAATCGGGGACCACTCATTCTTATATCCCTTTCTTTACAATAAGCTCGATTCGCTTTTGTTCGATAGATTTTATCCACATGAACCGATTCCGGATAACATCCTGTTTCCCTTTTATATTCTTCTATTCGCGCTTGTAAATCTCCCGATTCGTTGTAATTATCCCAACTTAATTTGTCTAAGAAGACAAAGCCATTCACATTACTTGCCGATATTTTAGCTCCAAACTCTACTGCTTTTCCCGCTTTTCCACGCACTATTGGACGCACGTGAGGTTGGCTTACACTCACAATTCTGTTTTCTACTTTATTTGTCTTTTTTTCATACATTTCTAACTGTTGCTCATACACTTTTCCTATCGTTACAAGCTCTTCTTGCTCTTTTTTCGTTAGTTTTTCTAACTTTGCTCCCTCTTCTATCATTTTTTCTATATCAGACAAGTTTCTTTTTATATATCCTAGTTGTTTTTTTGTTCCTTTTCTTCTTTCTTTTTTTGACACACGACGTTTTTTTGCTATGGCTAAGTACTCTTTTCTTGCCACTTCCCTATAAGTCCTCGGCTTTTCTTTCCTTTTCTCTTTTATTTCTTCATACAGCTTATCTATTATTTTTTCTGTTTTTTCTCTGGCATCATTCAATATTCCTATATCCGTTGGATATTTTATATCTGCTGGTGTACAAGTCGCATCTAACAATAACTTTCCTTCATTTTCTTTTTTTTCTGACGCTACACCCGTCGCTTTTTTTTCTATTTCTTTATTAATTTTATTTATTAATTCCATTCCTATTTTTTTACGAAAATGAACCATCATTGACGCATTAAATGCTTCTTTGCTACTATAGCTTTCCATTCCTATAAAGTACTGTAAATAAGGGTTCTCTTTTATTTGTTCTACTGTTTCTCTGTCACTTTTTCCTGAAATTTCTTTGATAATTAATGCTCCTAATGCCATTCTAAATGATTTGGCTGGGGCTCCTTTTTTTTCTGTGAAGTTTTTTGCATATTCTTCCTCATATTCTTCCCAAAGAATCATTTTTGACATTTCTATCCAACGATTTTCTTCGTCTAACTGCCCGCCGAACAGATTTTTCAAGTTTTCTGGTGTTTCAATTGAGTACTGTTGCTTTCGGTACATCTGCTTTCTCTCTTCTTAATGCAATGGTTTTGAGGCATTCTACCCTATTTTCGTGCATTCTAGCGGTTCTTAATTCGCCTACTATTTTTCTCCGTAAAGGTTTCAGCTTTTTTCAGCAAGCCCTAATTAAGGTAAATTTTTGGTTGGCAGATAATTGAGCTTCAAATTCGACTAGTTTTAGATGGGCAATATTGGGTTGAGCTATTGCTATTTTCTTTCTTAGATCCCATATCCCGTACTAATTTTGAAAAAATAAAAATAGATTCAAAAATAGCAACAGAATAGTTAAAATAAAAAAGCTAACAAACCGAGGAGAAAATGACCCAATTAAACGTTAAAAATCTCGACCATTTAGGAATAATCGCGGCCGTAGTTGATGAACTAGGTCTAGTGGATTATATCAATGAACAGTTACAAGAAAATGACCGTGCGAAAATCAGTGCGGGTCTGGTGGTTAAAGCCATGATTCTCAATGGCTTAGGATTTATTAATTCTCCCTTGTATTTATTCAGGGAGCATCTCACCTTTGCAATAAGTAGAAATACTTAACGAGGTAAATGAAAGAGTCAAAAAAGGTAATCATTTAAATAGGAACAGCGATGACGAAGGACTTGTGGTACATTGTCAGAATTCCAACTCGCACCAGTAATTTTAAGACGATGACCAATTTGTTTAACTTGAGATTCGACAGAGCCAGAGCCAATGGAAATGCCCTCTGCCTGCAAATAACCATAATTGACAATCCGATGTTTATGCTTGTTTAAATAAATGATAAAATTCTCAGCTTGAGGCTCTGACCATCCCTCAAAACAGGAGATAGCGGCATCCACTTCACCCGTCCAAAGAAAAGACTTGACCTCCTCAATTCGCTGGAATGACCCCCCAACTTTATAGAGGTTTTCAATTAAGTGATACCAGTCCAAAATTTCAATTCGCTCATGTTTCTGTCCTATCTCACGAAATAAGTTCCAGATACCATCATGTCCATCTCCCAAACAAATTAAAGGCTTAGCCAAAATTTGAGAATTAACCAAATCTAATAAAGCCGAGTTATCTTGAAAAAAGGCAGCTACCCCCAATTGATGAAAACTGACTCCTTTATAATCACGCCAAATTAAGGGTTCTCCCTTGGGAGTTCTGAGTCGTACCTTCCCACCATCTATGCTAATTTCTTCGACTTCTGTGTTAGAGCCCGTATTCCGTACTAGTTTTGAAAAAATAAAAATAGATTCAAAAATGGCTACAGAATAGTTAAAATAAAAAAGCTAATAAACCCAAGAGAAAATGACCCAATTAAACGTTAAAAATCTCGACCATTTAGGAATAATCGCGGCGATAGTTGATGAACTAGGTCTAGTGGATTATATCAATGAACAACTAGGAGAAAATGACCGTGCTAAAATCAGTGCGGGTCTGGTAGTGAAAGCGATGATTCTCAATGGCTTAGGCTTTATCAACTCTCCTTTATATTTGTTCAGTCGTTTTTTTGAAGATAAACCAGTAGAACATCTTTTAGGAAAAGGAATAAAAGCCAGCGACCTGAATGATGACCGTTTAGGGAGAGTCTTAGATTTAATCTTTATGGCCGGCATCAGCCGTTTGTTTCTCGGAATTTGTCTAAAAGCCGTAGAAATCTTCAAAATAGTGATGAAAAGTTCCCATTTAGACTCCAGTTCATTATCGGTACAAGGGGAATATAAATTATCGGTGGAGAGAGAAGACAAAGAAAGCCAAATAATCCATATCACTCATGGCTATTCAAAGGATAAGCGACCAGACTTGAAACAATTTGTCTTGAATCTAGTCTGTTGGGGGGATGGCGACATTCCCGCTTTTCTCGAATTAGGAGATGGCAATCAAAGTGATAAAAAAGAGTTTGCTAAACTCTTGAAAAAGTTCAATGAGCAGTGGCAATTCGATGGTTTGTATATAGCAGATTCAGCCTTATACAGTGCCGATAACTTGCAAAAGTTAACCGGCATATACTGGTTATGTTCTGTGCCGAAAACGATTAGAGAAGTGCAGGATGCGGTCAGTCAATTAGCCTCGGAGCAATTCATCACAACTGATTTAGAGGGCTATCGTCTTACCTCCTTAGAAAGTGAATATGGGGGAGTCAAACAACGTTGGATAGTGGTAGATAGCGAGCAAAAAAAAGCTTTAGACCTCAAACAACTGACGAAGAAGACAGAGAAAGCAACGGCTCAAGCTCAAAGACAATTAGAACAATTACAGCGTCAGGAATTTGCTTGTCGGGAGGATGCTTTAACCGCCCTGAGCCGATGGGAGAAGAGTTTAGAATGGCATCTTCTTCAAGACCTAACTGTCGTCGAAAAATGTCATTACGGTCATCGAGGTAAACCCCGTCCCCATGAACAGCCCATTCGTCGTAGCTATCATGCCCAAGCCACTTTCAGCCTCAATAGTGCGAAAGTTCAAGCTTCAGAGCGGGCAGCAGGACGTTTTGTCTTGGCGACGAATCAGCTAGATGGAGACTCTTTGAGCGATGAGCAACTGCTTGTCCACTACAAGCAACAGCAAGGGGTAGAGCGAGGTTTTCGCTTCCTTAAAGACCCTCTGTTTTTGGCGTCCAGTGTTTTTCTCAAAACCCCTGAGCGGATTATGGCATTGAGTTTCATCATGGTGTTGTGTTTACTGGTGTACAGCTTGGGACAACGTAAACTGAGACTGGCTCTGGCAGAGCAGGAGGAGACTGTGCCTAATCAGTTGGGAAAGCCGACTCAGCGTCCGACACTGCGTTGGATTTTTCAGATGTTGAGAGGAGTTCATTGGGTTGTACTGGATAATTGTCCCCAAATAATCAATCTAACGCTTGAGCGAGAGAGGATTTTGCGCTTTTTTGGGGCTACTACTTGTCAGTATTATCTTTTGTCATAATGACTTTTCTTATTTTCTTTGTTCTTTTTTTATGTAGGGCTTGCTGAAAAAAGCTGAAACCTTTACGGAGAAAAATAGTAGGCGAATTAAGAACCGCTAGAATGCACGAAAATAGGGTAGAATGCCTCAAAACCATTGCATTAAGAAGAGAGAAAGCAGATGTACCGAAAGCAACAGTACTCAATTGAAACACCAGAAAACTTGAAAAATCTGTTCGGCGGGCAGTTAGACGAAGAAAATCGTTGGATAGAAATGTCAAAAATGATTCCCTGGGAAGAATATGAGGAAGAATATGCAAAAAACTTCACAGAAAAAAAAGGAGCCCCAGCCAAATCATTTAGAATGGCATTAGGAGCATTAATTATCAAAGAAATTTCAGGAAAAAGTGACAGAGAAACAGTAGAACAAATAAAAGAGAACCCTTATTTACAGTACTTTATAGGAATGGAAAGCTATAGTAGCAAAGAAGCATTTAATGCGTCAATGATGGTTCATTTTCGTAAAAAAATAGGAATGGAATTAATAAATAAAATTAATAAAGAAATAGAAAAAAAAGCGACGGGTGTAGCGTCAGAAAAAAAAGAAAATGAAGGAAAGTTATTGTTAGATGCGACTTGTACACCAGCAGATATAAAATATCCAACGGATATAGGAATATTGAATGATGCCAGAGAAAAAACAGAAAAAATAATAGATAAGCTGTATGAAGAAATAAAAGAGAAAAGGAAAGAAAAGCCGAGGACTTATAGGGAAGTGGCAAGAAAAGAGTACTTAGCCATAGCAAAAAAACGTCGTGTGTCAAAAAAAGAAAGAAGAAAAGGAACAAAAAAACAACTAGGATATATAAAAAGAAACTTGTCTGATATAGAAAAAATGATAGAAGAGGGAGCAAAGTTAGAAAAACTAACGAAAAAAGAGCAAGAAGAGCTTGTAACGATAGGAAAAGTGTATGAGCAACAGTTAGAAATGTATGAAAAAAAGACAAATAAAGTAGAAAACAGAATTGTGAGTGTAAGCCAACCTCACGTGCGTCCAATAGTGCGTGGAAAAGCGGGAAAAGCAGTAGAGTTTGGAGCTAAAATATCGGCAAGTAATGTGAATGGCTTTGTCTTCTTAGACAAATTAAGTTGGGATAATTACAACGAATCGGGAGATTTACAAGCGCGAATAGAAGAATATAAAAGGGAAACAGGATGTTATCCGGAATCGGTTCATGTGGATAAAATCTATCGAACAAAAGCGAATCGAGCTTATTGTAAAGAAAGGGATATAAGAATGAGTGGTCCCCGATTGGGAAGACCGCCGAAAGAGGTGAGCAAAGAAAAAAAGAAAGAGGCACGCTCAGATGAAAGAGTGCGTAATGCCATTGAGGGTAAATTCGGACAGGGAAAGAGGAAATTTAGTCTTGGTCGAGTGATGGCCAAACTACCTGAGACCTCGGAAACGGTAATTGCGATGAACTTTTTGGTAATGAATCTTTCTACTCTACTTCAGAAGACAAAAAGTAAAAAGTTGTAGAGTCGTTTTTCTTGTGAAAAATGGTGTTAATTTTCCTCTCTTTTGTGAGGAGTGATTTGTGTTGACCTTTTTAGACAGAAAGGAACAATAGATTAAACAAAATCTGTATTTTGATTTGTTTCCATAAGGATAAGTTATCTATGCTTTTTCAGTCCATACTTCCCTAACCCACATTTCTTTCGTTTTTTGACTTTTTCAGCAAGCCCTATGTACGGAATGTGGGTTAGATCGTTATTAAATTGCCAGATAGCGGATGGATTGGTTTCCAGCAAGGAGAATTCTACATATTCTAACGGATCGATTTCATTCCACAAACCATTTTCACCACGAAAGGGACGAATTCCAGAAGCAACAGATATTCCGGCTCCGGTTAAAATAACAATGTTGTGATAACGATTAAAGTTTATAGTTTGCAAGCTTATTTCCTCTTTGACTAGTTTATTTATCCCGATTTGAAAAATTCAATACAGAACTCATAATACTAAAATTATACGATAGAGTTTTTCTACCTGTTCTTTGGAAAAAGTATGATAAGACTTCCGCGATAACATCGGACATAATCAACGAAAAAGTTACAGCAAGGTATAGTCTCATTTTAAATGAATAAATCAACAAAAAAGGGCAGCGATTAACTACCCTTAAAATCTAAAATCAGCCGATTAACTTAGAGAGCATTACCACGAGGTAAAACTTCCTCAGGGAAAATAAAGTTTTCGTGGGGTTGATCCTGCGGAGCCATCCAAGCTCGCATCCCCTCATTTAATAGGATGTTCTTAGTGTAGAACGTTTCAAACTCTGGGTCTTCAGCCGCCCGTAGTTCTTGGGAAACAAAGTCATAGGCACGCAGGTTTAAAGCTAAACCGACGATACCCACGGCACTCATCCACAGGCCCGTTACCGGCACAAAGAGCATGAAGAAGTGTAACCAGCGTTTGTTGGAGAAAGCGATCCCGAAAATCTGTGACCAGAAACGGTTAGCTGTTACCATCGAGTAGGTTTCTTCGGCTTGAGTCGGTTCAAAAGCGCGGAAGGTATTGGCTTGATCACTATCTTCAAACAAGGTGTTTTCTACTGTCGCACCGTGAATCGCGCAAAGTAAAGCACCACCCAAAATACCAGCAACACCCATCATGTGGAAGGGGTTGAGAGTCCAGTTGTGGAAACCTTGTAGGAAGAGAATGAAGCGGAAAATTCCAGCTACGCCAAAACTAGGGGCAAAAAACCAGCTAGATTGTCCCAAGGGGTACATTAAAAAGACGCTGACAAAGACGGCAATGGGGCCAGAGAAGGCGATCGCGTTATAAGGACGGATACCGACTAGACGGGAAATTTCAAACTGACGCAGCATAAAGCCGATCAAGCCAAAAGCACCGTGCAGAGCCACAAAGGGCCACAGACCACCGATTTGACACCAACGAGTAAAATTACCTTGGGCTTCAGGGCCCCATAAAAAGAGAATGGAGTGACCGAAAGCGTCGGCGGGAGAAGAAACAGCAACGGTTAAGAAGTTAGCACCTTCGAGGTAGGAACTGGCTAACCCATGAGTGTACCAAGAGGTAACAAAGGTGGTTCCCGTTAACCAACCACCGAGGGCAAGGAAGGCACAGGGAAATAGAAGTAACCCAGACCAACCAATAAATACGAAGCGATCGCGCTTAAGCCAGTCATCGAGGGCATCAAACCAACCCTGTTCTGCTGGGGCGCGTCCGACTGCTATGGTCATGGCACCGATCTCCGAATAATATATAAGTACGAGATTTGTGACTCCTCACCCTTTCTCAAAAGACCACTTTCCGATAGGGGAGCAGAAGTTTGAAGCAATTGTGAGAAATCTTTACTTTTCTTAACTTACACTATCTTAAAGGAAATCGGGGCTGCGTCCAATGCCAATTCTTAACAAAATCTAAATTTTTCTAGCGGCGATGATTCTCAGGGTTAACGTTTTCTACGATTGAGCGTCGGCTTTTGAAATCCCTGTTCTAGATTGACATGACGTTTCAAAAAGCGAATTTCGGATGGTTGCAAACGACGATAGTGACCACTGGCTAATCGTTCTTGGGATGAATTAAGCTTAATTTCACCGATCGCCCGACGATGGAGCTTGAGGATCTCTAACTCAAAAATTTCCTCGACGATGCGTCGGATTTGACGGTTGCGCCCTTCGGTCAGTTTAACTTCAAGCTGGGTTTGAGAACGATCCCAATCTAGGATTTCCACCTGGGCCGGCAGAGTTAAACTATCATCCAGCATTAATCCTTTTCGCCATTCTTCTAGCTGTTGTTCTGTCAGATGGCCAGCAATCACAACATCATAGGTTTTTGGCAGATGATAACGGGGATGGGTGAGACGTTGGGTTAATTCACCATCATTGGTTAGGAGCAAAGCCCCCGTAGAGT
Source organism: Woronichinia naegeliana WA131 (assembly GCA_025370055.1). NCBI lineage: Bacteria > Bacillati > Cyanobacteriota > Cyanophyceae > Synechococcales > Coelosphaeriaceae > Woronichinia > Woronichinia naegeliana. The sequence goes on from CP073041.1 coordinate 4,224,305, forward strand.
TACGATCCAAGCGTCCTACTGGATGTAAACCTTGACCGTCTCGTAAATGGCTAGGGAGTAGATCTAACACTGTTTTTCGTGCTTGAGGATCATCGCAGGTGGATAGTACTCCTTTCGGTTTATTAAGAAGCAGGTAAATTAACGGCGGTTTGGTGGCCGATTCAACCCGTTTGCCATCCACTTCTAGGCGATCGCGGTAAGGATCGGCCTCATCTCCCAGTTTGACCAATTTGCCATTCAATTTCACTCGACCCGCCAGGATTAATTCCTCGGCATGACGACGGGAGGCAATTCCCCACTGCGATAAAATTTTCTGTACCCGTTCAGCCATGTTTGATCTTCTCTCGGTCGTAGCGTCACTCAGTTATCGATAAACTCTTGTAAACTTGGTGTTACAAAATTTCTGTCATTTAATCCTACCCACTATTCTATGGCCCTTAGCCCTTCTAACCTGATTAGTAAAATCCTCTCCCCTGCGTTACGGCTTTGGTTGCGTTCCCAAGTAGAACAGGCTGAAGAGCTAGAAATTCAGATTCAGGGACAGGATCGGCAGATTTTACGAGGTTATGTCCCAGAGGTTTCTCTCCAGACTCGTCGGGCTATTTATCAAGGTTTGCGTTTGGGTCAGGTGTTATTGCAAGGGGAAAATATTCGCATTAATATTGGTCAGGTGGTTAAGGGTAAACCATTGCAGCTATTGGAACCCATTCAAGTCAGTGGAGAAGTTCAGCTTACGGAAACCGATCTACAGGACTCGCTTTCTTCAACTATTTTAGCCAATGCTTTGACAGAATTATTGATTGCTTTATTAGAACGTCAGGGTGTTGCCAATCCCCAGAATTTTCTGGCTTCCTTTGTAGTGAAATGGCGAGCGATCACGCTAGGAATGGATTCTTTTAGTTTAGAGGGAACTATCCTTTTTCCTGATCGTCAACAACAAATTTTTAAACTTTGTGCCCGTTTAATTCTGATCAATGCTCAAAGCTTACTGCTTAAGGAGATTCGTTTAGAAGGTTTTCCTCCCCTTACGGATGCCATTCAGGATTATCCCATTGATTTAGGAACCGATGTGGCGATCGCCTCTTTAACGCTTCGTCCGGGGGAATTGGCTTGTGTGGGACAACTTTTGATCCGTCCCTAGTATCATCTCTGAGCCAAGTTATGACGGAATTAATATTTGTGGGGTTGCTAAGATCAAGATTGGCAAATCTTTTAACCAAATTCTGATGGGGAGAAGTCTATGGGGACTACCTATGATCGCGATTTAACTCTCTGGGCGGGTGTGACCTTTAGTTGATGAAGGAAAAGAAAAGTGTTAACATGGGATGAAAAGTGACAAAGAGGAAACAATGATGACAGCAAAACTAATTAATGTAGAGGGTTCAAAGATAAAAATAGAACTAACATTAGAACTCAGTCGTTCAATGTTGGATACAGAAATAAATATTCAAAAAGGCTTAAACGAAGTAGGTTGCATCGCCAGCAAAGAAGCCTTGAAATATTTAGATACAGATGGTTCACCCTTAAAAATCGGTGAAGAAATCTGGAAGAGTAAGGGAGAGCAACCGAAAGAATATCAAACACCTTATGGTGAGGTTATAGTGAATCGTCATGTATATCAGCGTTCACCTTTGAGGAAAAACGTATTGCCCCTTAGAAAGAGAAGCAAGGATAATCATAACATCAACGCCATTATTGGCAAAACAGGTATCCTCAAAAATGTCAGGGATGGCAGGCAAAGAGGTGAAAAATGATTTATTAGAAAATCATGGTAGAAAAGTAGCGCTATCCTATATCCAAAGATTGAGTGAAGCAGTAGGAAGTGTGGTACAGGCAAAAGAAGAAGCGTGGAGTTATGCCCCGCCCAAGGAGGATAGCCAAATTGCAACAGTGGGAATAGGATTAGATGGAACCTGTATGCTGATGTGTGAGGATGGCTACCGTGAAGCAATGGTGGGAACCGTTTCCCTATACGATAGTGAAGGCGAACGTCAACATACAATCTATCTAGGTGCGGCACCAGAGTATGGAAAAAAGAGTTTTCTAGAAAGATTAGAAAGAGAAATTGAGCGAGCGAAAAAACGTTATCCAGAGGCAACATTGGTCGGGATAGCAGACGGGGCAGAATCAAATTGGAAGTTTTTAGAAAAGCAAACGGAAGAACAGATATTAGATTTCTATCATGCCTCTGGTTACTTAGGTGCCTTGGCAGAAGCGTTGCATCCGAATACCGTGTCAAAACAAAAAGAATGGTTGACTGAAAATTGTCGAGAACTCAAGCATGAAAAAGGAAAAGCAGGAGAACTGCTAAATCTGATGAAAGAAGTCAAAGAAGAAAAAAGTCATTCTAAGAATCTTACCGAGAAACTACAAGCGGCGATTACTTATTACGAGAATCATCAGCATCAAATGGATTATGCTGAATACTTAGAGAAAAAGTATCCGATTGGTTCAGGTGTTACGGAAGCAGCTTGTAAGACGTTGGTCAAACAACGATTATGTTGTTCAGGGATGCGATGGAAGGAAAAAGGAGCAGGAATTATTTTGAGCCTACGAGCTTTGGTATTGACCAAGGAACGATGGAGTCAATTTTGGGCAAAACTTGATCAATATGGGTTCCCTGTAGAACCCTGATTACAACAGCTTTTATCAACTAAAGGTCGCACCCCCTTAGCTCAAGCTCAGTCAGAGAGTGCGGGGGTCAGTATAGATGGGGGAAAGATTTGTCTGCGGGGCGAGGAGAAGGAAGGGGGACAGTGGCGAGATTATAAACTGGTGAGTCTTCATGGCAATGTCTGTGAAGCCTTTTTCCAAGACCCAGAGGGCTTAAAGAATTGGAGCAATGTTCAACCTTTGTCTCCAATAGTGACCTTTTTGGGAGATGGTCATCCCGGAATCTGGAATGCGGTAGAGAGTTTCGCCACTCAATCGTGGCTGATACGACGAGAGGTGTTGGATTGGTATCATCTCAAGGAGAATCTGTTCAAAGTGGGTGGCTCTCTCAAACGGCTAGAAGCAGTGGAGCATTTACTGTGGCGGGGTTTTGTGAACAAGGCAATAGATCTGACTTTTCCCGTTAAGTGCGGATTGCAAGCTGCCAGCCTTGGCAAAGGTCATGCAACTTCAACCAACCGCGCCAAAGGACTTGGATACCGAGAGGAGTTTTACGACGATGTTCAAGATAACCACCAAGAAAAGCAACAGACTCGACAGCCCAAGCAACAGTCAAAATAGGGGGAAGTTTTTGAGAGGCGGCTGCTTTTAACACCTGAAGTTGAAGAGGATTAAGAATTTCAATCGCGAGAGCATCGGGCTGGGTACGATGAAGATAAGTAGGGCTTGCTGAAAAAAGCTGAAACCTTTACGGAGAAAAATAGTAGGCGAATTAAGAACCGCTAGAATGCACGAAAATAGGGTAGAATGCCTCAAAACCATTGCATTAAGAAGAGAGAAAGCAGATGTACCGAAAGCAACAGTACTCAATTGAAACACCAGAAAACTTGAAAAATCTGTTCGGCGGGCAGTTAGACGAAGAAAATCGTTGGATAGAAATGTCAAAAATGATTCTTTGGGAAGAATATGAGGAAGAATATGCAAAAAACTTCACAGAAAAAAAAGGAGCCCCAGCCAAATCATTTAGAATGGCATTAGGAGCATTAATTATCAAAGAAATTTCAGGAAAAAGTGACAGAGAAACAGTAGAACAAATAAAAGAGAACCCTTATTTACAGTACTTTATAGGAATGGAAAGCTATAGTAGCAAAGAAGCATTTAATGCGTCAATGATGGTTCATTTTCGTAAAAAAATAGGAATGGAATTAATAAATAAATAAATAAAATTAATAAAGAAATAGAAAAAAAAGCGACGGGTGTAGCGTCAGAAAAAAAAGAAAATGAAGGAAAGTTATTGTTAGATGCGACTTGTACACCAGCAGATATAAAATATCCAACGGATATAGGAATATTGAATGATGCCAGAGAAAAAACAGAAAAAATAATAGATAAGCTGTATGAAGAAATAAAAGAGAAAAGGAAAGAAAAGCCGAGGACTTATAGGGAAGTGGCAAGAAAAGAGTACTTAGCCATAGCAAAAAAACGTCGTGTGTCAAAAAAAGAAAGAAGAAAAGGAACAAAAAAACAACTAGGATATATAAAAAGAAACTTGTCTCATATAGAAAAAATGATAGAAGAGGGAGCAAAGTTAGAAAAACTAACGAAAAAAGAGCAAGAAGAGCTTGTAACGATAGGAAAAGTGTATGAGCAACAGTTAGAAATGTATGAAAAAAAGACAAATAAAGTAGAAAACAGAATTGTGAGTGTAAGCCAACCTCACGTGCGTCCAATAGTGCGTGGAAAAGCGGGAAAAGCAGTAGAGTTTGGAGCTAAAATATCGGCAAGTAATGTGAATGGCTTTGTCTTCTTAGACAAATTAAGTTGGGATAATTACAACGAATCGGGAGATTTACAAGCGCGAATAGAAGAATATAAAAGGGAAACAGGATGTTATCCGGAATCGGTTCATGTGGATAAAATCTATCGAACAAAAGCGAATCGAGCTTATTGTAAAGAAAGGGATATAAGAATGAGTGGTCCCCGATTGGGAAGACCGCCGAAAGAGGTGAGCAAAGAAAAAAAGAAAAAGGCACGCTCAGATGAAAGAGTGCGTAATGCCATTGAGGGTAAATTCGGACAGGGAAAGAGGAAATTTAGTCTTGGTCGAGTGATGGCCAAACTACCTGAGACCTCGGAAACGGTAATTGCGATGAACTTTTTGGTAATGAATCTTTCTACTCTACTTCAGAAGACAAAAAGTAAAAAGTTGTAGAGTCGTTTTTCTTGTGAAAAATGGTGTTAATTTTCCTCTCTTTTGTGAGGAGTGATTTGTGTTGACCTTTTTAGACAGAAAGGAACAATAGATTAAACAAAATCTGTATTTTGATTTGTTTCCATAAGGATAAGTTATCTATGCTTTTTCAGTCCATACTTCCCTAACCCACATTTCTTTCGTTTTTTGACTTTTTCAGCAAGCCCTAAGTAACGTGTAAAAGTTCAACAGCAATGACACTTAAAAAACCCAAAAGAGTTTTCATTCCATCAGAGGCAAGTCGATAACGCTCACTCTGACAACCAGACTTAAGGACTTTATGAAATTCTTCAACCCGCCATCGGTAGGTGTACCAACGAAGAATAGTGACAGCCATCTCAATAGTCTCAACAACTTCTGTAGTCAGAAGCATCCAAGATAAAGGAGTTTCGCCTTCGGGACAATCGATTTCTGTCGCATAAACAGCATAGACATTCAACGGGTCACGATTATCAAAACGATAGGGAGTTCGTAGATTAACTGAGCAAAATCGGACGGCAAGCTTAACCTTCCGTGCTTTTCTTTTTCCTGTACTCGGAATCTCGATTTCTTGATGAAAACGAATCGGTTCTGATTCCAAATGTTGCCAAAGTCGTTCACTATTTTTGTCTAAACTACGATTATGAGACGCTCTGACCAGCACTCCTGTATGCTTGAGTTGACGCACTGAGTCAAAGACTTCTGAAACATCTCCTTCTCTGTCAAATACATGAATTACCCTCGTTGAACTTTCTACCTGTTTCTCACAGGTGTTTAGAGCCTCTACCCATTTGTAGGATTCTTTTTCCTCAAATGGTCTTTGACGAGCTGCTTTTCTTTGTTCTTTCTGTCTTTCTTTTTTCTGCTTCGCCGTTTCATCTGTTGGGGGCTTTTCTTTTACCTCCCTATTCCACAGTTTTTGCCATAATAAACCTAATACTTGTCCTTTTTCTGGCTCAATTGCTAAAGCACTATGCAGTATTAATCCATTCCCTCCTTTTCCAGTCGGCCCATACCCTTCCCTTTTTTCCTTGATATTGCGATAATCTAAGAAGGTCGTATCTCCGACTGATAGCATTATCTTATATTCTTCTACGGCGGCAGTTGTCATTTCACAGTGCGGCTCTATTATCTTGACAAAGTCTGTTTTCGGATTCCCAAAAATTCATAGGCCCTCTTTAACTCGTTTCCTCCCTTAAACACTTCTGATAAGGCTTTTCCAAACCCCTCACTTAACTTTTTCCCAATCGAGAAGGCACGATTGTTTAGCCTCTCGTCTCCCAATTCACAACTGGCAAAGTTTTTTGTCCACCATTCCAACATTTTTTGACCTGCCCTTTAAGATTTTCTCCATTTTACAGTCTCATACTCCCTTCATCCTTTGTTTTTGAAATTTGAACGATAAGCGGGATGATGGCTTCAGAATATTTTTTTCCTGTCAAGAGAATCATTACTCAAACCCTTGCCAGATAAAGCCTCTAGAAGTTTGCATTGCTGGATTTTGGACTTAACGGGAAAAGTCAGGGCAATAGATGCGTTTGATGGAGTCAAAAGCAAGAGGGCAAAGAATTTTCAAGCCTATTTGACGAAGCATTATCAGCGTATCCCTGATTACCAATACTATCAACAGCTTGGTATTGTGATTGGTTCTGGTGATGTGGAGTCTAAGATTAAACAGGTGGGAGCTAGGGTTAAATTGTCGGGAGCACGTTGGCATCTTCATAATGTTTCTCGTATTCTTCGGCTACGATGTGCTTATCTCAATCCATCCGTGTCAACTTAAAGGAATGGGTTCCCAAATTTGTTGATTGAGAGCGGCCTTTTCTCGATGTCGCTTTCTCTCAGCTTTGACCAAACCAAATAACTTAGCACGTTCAGCCAGATAGGTTACTGTATCAGGCTTTTCTCCTCTAGCAATAGCCTTCGCTACATAGGGCTTGCTGAAAAAAGCTGAGACCTTTACGGAGAAAAATAGTAGGCGAATTAAGAACCGCTAGAATGCACGAAAATAGGGTAGAATGCCTCAAAACCATTGCATTAAGAAGAGAGAAAGCAGATGTACCGAAAGCAACAGTACTCAATTGAAACACCAGAAAACTTGAAAAATCTGTTCGGCGGGCAGTTAGACGAAGAAAATCGTTGGATAGAAATGTCAAAAATGATTCTTTGGGAAGAATATGAGGAAGAATATGCAAAAAACTTCACAGAAAAAAAAGGAGCCCCAGCCAAATCATTTAGAATGGCATTAGGAGCATTAATTATCAAAGAAATTTCAGGAAAAAGTGACAGAGAAACAGTAGAACAAATAAAAGAGAACCCTTATTTACAGTACTTTATAGGAATGGAAAGCTATAGTAGCAAAGAAGCATTTAATGCGTCAATGATGGTTCATTTTCGTAAAAAAATAGGAATGGAATTAATAAATAAAATTAATAAAGAAATAGAAAAAAAAGCGACGGGTGTAGCGTCAGAAAAAAAAGAAAATGAAGGAAAGTTATTGTTAGATGCGACTTGTACACCAGCAGATATAAAATATCCAACGGATATAGGAATATTGAATGATGCCAGAGAAAAAACAGAAAAAATAATAGATAAGCTGTATGAAGAAATAAAAGAGAAAAGGAAAGAAAAGCCGAGGACTTATAGGGAAGTGGCAAGAAAAGAGTACTTAGCCATAGCAAAAAAACGTCGTGTGTCAAAAAAAGAAAGAAGAAAAGGAACAAAAAAACAACTAGGATATATAAAAAGAAACTTGTCTGATATAGAAAAAATGATAGAAGAGGGAGCAAAGTTAGAAAAACTAACGAAAAAAGAGCAAGAAGAGCTTGTAACGATAGGAAAAGTGTATGAGCAACAGTTAGAAATGTATGAAAAAAAGACAAATAAAGTAGAAAACAGAATTGTGAGTGTAAGCCAACCTCACGTGCGTCCAATAGTGCGTGGAAAAGCGGGAAAAGCAGTAGAGTTTGGAGCTAAAATATCGGCAAGTAATGTGAATGGCTTTGTCTTCTTAGACAAATTAAGTTGGGATAATTACAACGAATCGGGAGATTTACAAGCGCGAATAGAAGAATATAAAAGGGAAACAGGATGTTATCCGGAATCGGTTCATGTGGATAAAATCTATCGAACAAAAGCGAATCGAGCTTATTGTAAAGAAAGGGATATAAGAATGAGTGGTCCCCGATTGGGAAGACCGCCGAAAGAGGTGAGCAAAGAAAAAAAGAAAGAGGCACGCTCAGATGAAAGAGTGCGTAATGCCATTGAGGGTAAATTCGGACAGGGAAAGAGGAAATTTAGTCTTGGTCGAGTGATGGCCAAACTACCTGAGACCTCGGAAACGGTAATTGCGATGAACTTTTTGGTAATGAATCTTTCTACTCTACTTCAGAAGACAAAAAGTAAAAAGTTGTAGAGTCGTTTTTCTTGTGAAAAATGGTGTTAATTTTCCTCTCTTTTGTGAGGAGTGATTTGTGTTGACCTTTTTAGACAGAAAGGAACAATAGATTAAACAAAATCTGTATTTTGATTTGTTTCCATAAGGATAAGTTATCTATGCTTTTTCAGTCCATACTTCCCTAACCCACATTTCTTTCGTTTTTTGACTTTTTCAGCAAGCCCCAATTAGGAGATGGCAATGAATCGGACAAAAAGGTGTTTCCCCAGATAATCAAAGACTGTCAAGAAACGTTGAATATGGAAGGTTTATCGGCGATTGATGGAGCTTTTTATACGGCGGAAAATGTGGGCATGGCGAGGTCAATTCAATGGTTAAGTCGTGTCCCTCTGAAAGAAGCCACTGAGACTTTGGCAAATATATCAGAAGACCAATGGCAGCAGGGTGAACAGGACGGTTATCGTTGGCAAGTGAGGGCTTCGGAATATGGGGGTGAACAGCAACGATGGCTTGTGGTCGAAAGTGCTCAACGTCTCCAGTCCGATAATAAAGCTATAAGTCAAAAAATTGAGAAAGCCGATAAAGTTGTCAAAAAAGAATGGCAGAAACTTTGTGGACAGAATTTTGCTTGTGAGGCCGATGCTCTTACTGAGGCTCAACTCTGGCCAAAAACCTTGACTTATCATCAACTCAGTCAAGTTGAGGTTCAGACTATTCCTTACTATGCCAAGGGAGGAAGACCGAAACAAGGGGCTACCCCTCTCGGTTTTCATTACCGCTTAACTGGGCAATTAAGCCTTGATTCCTCTTGCTTGGAAGCCGCATCTAAACGGGCTGGACGTTTTATTTTAGCTACTAATGTTCTTGATTCTCAGGTTTTGAGTCCCGACCAGATGTTGGCTGAATATAAGGCTCAACAAAACACCGAGCGCGGCTTTCGCTTTCTCAAAGACCCTTTCTTTTTTGCCTCTGCTCTTTTTCTCAAGAATCCTCAACGCATTATGGCTTTGATGATGATTATGGTTGTCTCTTTATTGGTTTATACTTTGGCACAACGTCGCTTACGACAGGCTTTGGCTCTTGCCCATCAGACTATTCCTAATCAAAAGGGTAAACCGACCGCCATTCCCACTCTGCTTTGGGTCTTTCAGTCTTTTCTGTTTATCCGTTGGTTAGAGATTGACGGCATTCAAACTATCGTTAATTTGACCTCCAAACACAAACATATTCTTTCCTTTCTTGGCTCTTCATGTCAAAAGTACTACTTTGTCTCTTGACTTACCTGCGGAATGTGGGCTATACGGTCTTAAATCAATTGGTAGGGGAAGTGGCGATTGCTCTAAATCAACCGAAAGAAAAAATCTCAGTAGAGATGGTGTTTCGGAGTCTATACTATGTAGCGAAGGCTATTGCTATACTTCAAACGTTCATAATCTGAGATTTATCAAAGCGTTGAAATCGTAAGGTGAGCAAAGAATCAAGCTCCTCCTTATATTTTACGTTAGCATCTTCAAGACATCCTGAAATTGCTGCAGAAAACTGCGTAAAATCTTCATAATATTTTGCGTATAAACACTTCTTCTTCACAAACTTCCACAGTCTTTCAATTAAATTCAAGTTAGGAGAATAAGGAGGTAAGTACAGTAACTCTATTCCTAATGATTCTGCCAACTCCTGCACAATTCGGCATTTTTGATAACGAGCATTGTCTAATACCAACGTAATCGGTATTAATAGTCCTAATTCTGCTATCTTTTCTAGGAGTTCACAAACCTGAGTTCCCGTAATATAAGAACTGTTCGTTACCATAATTACTTCATGGGTAATTGCATTTAATGCTCCTAACACATTAAAACGTTTTCTCCCTGATGGTGACTTAATAAAAATCCTTTTGAAGCACCATATAAAATTTACAAATGCTCCCATTACAAAATGAGAGGCATCTACAAAGAAAACTGCCCTTTTTCCTGCTTTTGCCTCTTCTAGCCTTGGTTCTAGCTCTTTTTCTCTATAGCTATCCTGAGCTTCTACATCTGCTTTTGATGGAATTGTTCCCACCTTTAGACACCTCATTCCTATTGACTTTAAAAATTTTCTGACTTGCGTTGGACTTCTTTTTATTCCCGTTAATTCTTCTATTCTTTTTACTGCTTCATTTATTCTTGCTGGTGGATTTGACTCAAAATATGCCTCAATTTTCCCTTGATGCTCTGTTAACTCGCTTTTCGGGCGATTAAATTTTATTTCTTTTAGTTTTTCTATCCCGCCCTCTTGATAATCACGGATATAGCTTGTCACCGTATTTACTGAAACTCCTGCGAATTGAGCAATTTTTTGATGAGATAATCCCTGACTTTTTAACCATAAAACTTCCATCTTTAGCTGTACTCTAGGATGCGGGTGATTAAACCGACCGTAAGACAACAGTCTTTTGTCTTCTTCCGTAAATTCTAACTTAATCATTTCTCAGCCTCTTGACTACTTTTTCTATTTTTACTATATTATCTCTTATTTTTAAAATTCGCAACTTGTGACCGTGTTCAGTATAGAGTAGAAAAGCCTGATACAGTAACCTATCTGGCTGAACGTGCTAAGTTATTTGGTTTGGTCAAAGCTGAGAGAAAGCGACATCGAGAAAAGGCCGCTCTCAATCAACAAATTTGGGAACCCATTCCTTTAAGTTGACACGGATGACTACCATCCCATGGCTACCCTAGTGAACGGATCGCTCAACTAGCCCTCCAACATCAAGCCCAAATGATTTTTCCTCAAAGTCCACTCAGTCTGCTTTTGCCTAAATTCCTTGCCGCTAAACTTGCCTCTTCCCCAAGCCCTGATATGCTTACTTTGGCCGCATAGTTATTACCTTATCTGGCATCCATAAACTTCGCACTGTCCAGTTTTATAAACCTCTACTAATAAATTCCATTGATCATCTTCTACTGTGCGATGATAAATCTCCCTCGCTTGAGTAATAGAAAGCTTTGCTGCTTGTTTGGTAATCGGTAGATTTTCAATATGATCAAACGCCGAACGAATCAATAACATCAGATTACGAATATGTCCCCCACTCATTAAACATAGTTTCTCTAAAACTTCCATGCTTTGAAAAACATTAGTTTCTAAAGGTTGGGTTGGTGCATACTTCCGCACACGACGAGCAATCAATTCTTTAAGCTGTTTCATCCCTTCATCACAAATCTTTTGATTATCAGGCATTTCCACCATAATCATCGGCAAAACTAAGGGATCATTATCATAAATATCTCGCAAATCTGAAACACGAGAAGAATAGACCATTGAAATAGGAATGGTATAAATAACGTGACAATCTAATCCCTTTAATTGATTAGCTCGATCAATAAAAATCTCCTCATGGTTTGTGCGATTATTCGTTCGATTCATTGGCACAATGCGGTCTAAATTATCCACAATCACCACTAATTGCGATTGATCGGTTGGTAAATACCGCTTTCCATCCCCAATAAATTCATTTAAGGCACTCAGCAAAGTAACCGTATGAGGGTCTAATTTAGCGCGAATTTTCGTTCGTTCATTGGGAATTGCTCGAATCGTTGAAGATAATTTACCAAATAGTCCGATCGCCGTCTCTAACTTCAGATCATCAAAGCGAATTTCTGTAAACGCTAACTCTTGTAAATCTTTCTGCCTATCAGATAACCAAGTTAATAAAGGTTGAGGATTAGCATTTTTTAACTGCTCCAATAAATGACGAGTACAAGCAATTAAAATATCTGTGTATTGGGCATCTTCTTTATCAATATCTCCTTCATCTGCCGCAAAATAAACGACAAAACAGCCCTGCTTTTCTAACTCTGCTTTTAATCGCAATAATTCTGTTGA